>NZ_AUDK01000019.1 GCF_000425425.1 Flavobacterium daejeonense DSM 17708 | reverse complement strand
GTAACTCCTGCTGTTGATGAAGATCCACTTAAGGCAATCGAAGTTACAGTACAGGTCAACTCTTTATCTGCCCCTGCATTAGCATTTGGTGCTGTATTATTTAGAGTCACTAAAGCAACATCGGTAGCGGTACAGCCATTAGCCGGATCAGTAACGGTTAAAGTGTAAGTCCCAGCCATGTCAACTGTTGGTGTTGCTGTATTTGCACCGGAAACAATGTGTCCGCCATTGCTGGCAACCCAGGCAAAAGTAACTCCTGCTGTTGAAGAAGATCCACTTAAGGCAATCGAAGTTACAGTACAATTCAGTACTTTATCATCTCCTGCTGCTGCATTTGGCGGAACAACATCAACCGTTACATCCACACTATCCATATTACTACATACTGTACCTGTTTTAGTTTTAGTTACTGTATAAGTTGTATTTACCGTTGGATTAGCAATTGGATTAGCAATATTAGAATCACTCAAACCAGTTGTTGGTGACCAGGAATAAGTAAATCCTGCTTCCGGAGTTTCTCCAATCATTTTACCTGTTGGATTAGAAGTACAGGTTTTGGTAAAATCAGCTCCTGCATTCGCGATTGGAATCAAATTCAAATTCAATTGAATAGGGGCTCCTGGGAAATCTTTTAACTCAGACTGAGCCGAATTCCCTGAAGAACGAGTTCTAATAAACAGAGTACTAATATTAAAACAAGGATCATTAGGACTTGTATTTTTAAATACTTCTGTTAAGTTAATTGCTCCTTCAGCCCATTGATTTGGTGCATAAGTTCCCGGAGTAACACCATAAGCATCAAAAGGTACTGTGGTTGTTACACTATTATTCGTACAGAAAATATTCCCAGGAAAAGTATCATTAGGCACTACGACATACTCAAATCCGCCTCCGGCTTTTGCTTTCCAAACTCGAATTACAACTGTTGCGTCACCACCACCCTGAGTAAACTCAATAGTGATTAATATATCGCCAACAGTACGTCCTCCATCAGTACCCAAACTGGAAAAAGCTCCACTACCACCGGTAATTGGTGCTATACCTGTATTAGGATCTACCGGTCCAAATGTAGCTCCGGTTATAGTTAAGGGTTTTTGTAAAAACTCAAAATCAATATAGCTGCTTCCATTGGTAACCTGGCGGTCACCTGCAAACAGACACCATAAATCAGTTGAAACACCTTGTCTACTCGTTCCATTTACAAAAGTCAATCCATCAACACTTACTCCTCCGGTCACAGAGGGACTACCATAAGAAAAATGAGCTCCGGCATTTTGAATCTCATTTTTGTTAGGTGAAGATCCCGGTCCCCAGGTATAGGTATTTGGATTATCATTTATTTTATTGGATGAAGTAAAAATGGTTAAATCATCAACATAGCGATCTTGTAAAAAGAAAGTAAACCCCGGATAAAGAAGTGACCCATTCGAAAAATCAAGGACCCCATTGTTTACCACATCCCCAGGATACATAGGATTACCAAACTGTCTATCAAACAAATCCCCTACATTCTCATAAATAGTACTTATAGGCTCATGTGCCCAGGCATCTCCATCAACCCCGGAACCACTAATAGGATACTGTACAGGTACAATCCCTTTGATATTTTGAGCATTTGTAAGATTTCCAGTAAATAAAATCAGTCCAAACAGCAGACAAAAAATAAATGTCTGATGCCAACCATCTAACAAAGTACGCCAACAGACTGGCGCACCCCGCATCGTATAAAAAATATTTTTTTTCATGATAATAGTATTTTTATGTCATAAAATATATTAAATAGGTATATAAAAGATTTGAGGGAAAACTATCATAAAAAACAGCTTCAAATAGTCATTGAAGTAAACCTCTTTCATATAAAAAAATTAAATACAACCGCTCCGATGGTCTAAAATGTCAGGCATTATCAAACACATCGAAATACAATTATCGAAGTAGGAAAATCACAATATTCCCAAGATTTGGGGAAGGAAATGTGTCGCAACAGCAATTGCATTTACAACCAAAGAATTTCCTTATTAGCAATGCAAAATACCACAACATTAGATGTTGCTTCTGGAAAATGAAACCCACAAAAGTCAGGTTTTAAATAGTTATCAAACTTGGGGGAGATAACCGTTAGATAATTTTCTTCATTTAATAATGAAGTTCGCCATCTGAAAAAATCAAATTGATGAAATCAATCCTGATTTTCAATAAAAACTAGCCGTGAAGTGTAAAACTTTATTTCAATAAAAATAACTTATAATTTCTCAAATAATAAAGACGTCGCTGTCAAACCGGGACCAAAAGCCATCGCAATTACCTTAGTTCCTGACACTATAGTAACATCATTGATAATAGCATCTAAAATATAGGGTATAGTAGCCGAAGACATATTGCCATGATTGCGCAACACAGCATAAGACCATCGGGCCTGATTGTCGGAAATCCCGAGCTCATTTACCACATAATCAATAATTTTAGGTCCTCCGGGATGAATGGCAAAATACATCTGCGCTTTCTCTTCATCCAGATTCACACCACATTTATCACAAAGCGTCGTCAAAAATTCTTTAATGTTTTTTCTAATAAAAACCGGAACTCTTTTAGACAGCGTCATCAAAAAATTATATTCTCCTAAATCCCAGGACATATCTTCTAAGGAATCCGGAATAATCACCTCATGTGAGGCTAAAATGCGCAGCCCTTTTTTCTCCAAAACTGAGTGATCAGCCATAAAAGCATTTTCTTCATACAAAGAGTAGCCTATAAATCCATCGGCAAAGAGTGAACAAATCATAGTATTAGCCGGAGAAAATTCCGTTAGATTCAAATGTGCCGACAACAATTCGGTATGCACCACGTCGGCTCTGCCATTTTCTGAACTGGCAGCTATAAGACTTCGGGCTGTTCGTATTGCCGGAAAGGCTCCGTAACATCCCATGTGATAAGAATGGGTAACCTGTACATTATTCCAATTGCGTTCAATAACCGCTTCCTGTGCCACACTGGGCGAAGAATAACCCGAACAGGTAACATGAATTAAATTTTCAGGCGGAGTAGCCGTTTTTAAATAAAACTGATCGAAAACATAGCCCATTTTAGTTTTAAACCACTCCATCCTAACTTCTATTTTAGGTCCAAAAGATTTTCCTTCTTTTACTTCAAATCCATCCGGAAAATGATAATCCAAAGGAGAGCGAACATTCATGATGTTTTCAATAAATTTTCTGACTCCTTCAAAAATGATAATTTGTCTTTTATTTATACTTTCAGAAGAAACCGAATACTTATCCACCTGATCGGATATATAATCAAAACCGACAGATTCCTCCGTTTTCTCTTCTAAATTTCCTGTATTTTCCACTATCGGAATATTTTGAAAATGATAATATAAAAACTTGGTGTACTGATTGAGCTTGTCCTGCTCAAATAATTCACCAACCTGAATCGGATGAAAATTGGAAAGAATAATGCTTTTCATAACCTTAAAATTTAACTTACTATTAAAGTTTTAAGTGAAAACTTCTTAAAAAATAGCTTTGTGATTATTATTCCCCTTTCAACCTTTAGCAAAACGCAACAAATTAAAAAACCAACTAAAAACTAAATACCAACTTGTTACGCATTCAAACATTGCTCAAATTGGAATAAATTTAATCCACAAAATTGCCGCGGTAATACTAAAAAACGGAATTAATAACAAAGAAATAATGCAATCCTTTTCAAAAAAGAATAACATCTGTTCCAATACCTGGAAACAGTTATTTACCGGAAGAAGCGTAATTTTATTTCATAAATTATCCAAAAAGAAAAAATTTGGGGAAATATATTCGAAAGAAAAAAACAATTACAAAATCCATCATGGTAAAATACCACAATGTAAACTTCTGTATAAAGATACCTTCTGAGCTATCTTTACGAACCAAAAACTATTAAACAACAGTTTTTAATTACTTAAAAAAAGAAATGGTTACAAGCATGCTTTTTCAGACTGGGGAAGAAAAGCTGTAAAAACAATCTTCACAATATTTCATGAAGGAACCTACTATCATTACATTGTAAAAAATAAACTGTTTGGAGTTTTAACGAACCAAGCATTTATTAATCACATTAATTTTAAAACAAAACCAAACAATAGGTTAATGAAAGGGGAAGTTTGAGGGACTTAACGGCTATACAATCAAAATCCAAAAGACGCTTTTTTTCAGACGAAAAAGCTTTTTCTAAGAATCTGATTATCAAAGTTAATTGGAATTAAATTAACATTAAGAAAACCAAATGTTAAAAAAAACTTAAAACAGCTAATCTGTTATTTTTATCGATGAAATGCAATTCATTGTAAGAAAAAAAGATAAAACAAATTAAAAGAAATGTTTATACTTACAAAAAAAAACAAGCCAGAATGAACGCAATCATCCTGGCTTTTAATCAATTATGTATGCTTAAAAATTATTTCAGGGCAACTAAACTTTGTTCAATGGTAGCAATTTTTGCCAAAGCATCAGCTTCTTTTTTGCGCTCCATAGTAATCACTTTTTCCGGAGCACCGCCCACAAATTTCTCGTTAGACAATTTAGACTGAACTGATTTCAAGAAACCTTGTGTATATTTCAATTCTTCTTCCAGTTTTTTGATCTCCGCTTCAATATCCACATTTCCGGTAATTGGAATAAAATATTCGTTAGATTTTACACGGAAAGACAAAGCTCCGTCCACTTTTTCAGTAACATATTCAAAAGCAGTAACATTACCTAATTTCGAAATAATAGAATCAAAATAGGTAGAAACATTTTCATTATTAATTGCTTTCAGATCAATAGCATCTTTAAACGAAATATTTTTATCCTTACGAATCGTTCTGATTCCTGAAATTACTTCTATTGTATTTTCAAAATCAGCAATTAACTGAGCATCAAAAGCTTTCATTTCCGGCCAGGTCGAAACAATCAAAGCCTGCTCCGGGGTTCTTTCTTCAATATGTTGCCAAATTTCTTCGGTCAGGAAAGGCATGAAAGGATGCAATAATTTCAAATTATTTTCTAACATTTCAATGGCTTTATCAAAAGTCAACTTATCAATTGGCTGTTGGTACCCCGGCTTAATCATTTCCAGGAACCAGGAACAGAAATCATCCCAAACCAATTTATAAATAGCCATTAAAGCATCAGAAATTCTATATTTATCAAAATTGTCTTCAATTTCCACTAAGGTTTGTTGCAATTTAGCCTCATACCATTCGATAGCCACTTTGGATGATTCAGGCTGAACAATCGTTTCTGAAACTTCCCAACCTTTAATCAATTTGAAAGCATTCCAAATTTTATTCGAAAATCCTTTCCCCTGATTACACAATTCTTCATCAAACATGATATCGTTTCCTGCCGAAGCACTCAACAATAATCCTACACGTACTCCATCGGCACCAAACTTATCAATCAAATCCAAAGGATCCGGTGAATTCCCTAAGGATTTAGACATTTTTCGACGTTGTTTATCGCGAACCAAACCAGTCAAATATACATTAGTAAATGGTTTGTCTCCTGCATATTCATAACCCGCAATAATCATTCTGGCTACCCAGAAAAACAAAATATCCGGACCAGTAACCAAATCATTGGTTGGATAATAATATTTAAAGTCTTCACTTTCCGGATTCATAATTCCACCAAAAACCGACATTGGCCACAACCATGATGAAAACCAGGTATCTAAGGCATCCGCATCTTGTTTTAAGTCGGAAGTTTGAAGTTGAGAGTTAGAAGTTTTTTCTTTGGCTAAAGCCAAAGCTTCTTCGATAGTTTCGGCAACCACAAAATCTTCTTTTCCGTCACCATAATAATAAGCCGGAATTTGCTGACCCCACCATAACTGACGGGAAATGTTCCAATCACGGATATTATTCAACCAATGCGCATAGGTATTATTGAAACGAGATGGATGTAATTTAATATCTCCGTCTTCTAAAACCGCTTTGATAGCCGGTTTAACCAATTCGTCCATTTTCAAAAACCATTGATCGGATAATCTTGGCTCAATAACAGCCTTAGTTCTTTCAGAAGTTCCAACTTTATTGAGGTGAATTTCAGTTTTAGCCAAGTCACCGATTGCCTCTAATTCTTTGGCAATTTCAGCACGAACCACAAAACGGTCTTTGCCTTGGTAATGCAAACCAAAACTATTCAAAGTAGCATCTTCATTAAAAATATCAACGATTTCCAGGTTGTGTTTTTCACCTAGAGTTTTATCGTTCATGTCGTGCGCAGGCGTCACTTTCAGACATCCGGTTCCGAATTCCACATCTACATATTCATCTTCAATAATTGGAATCACACGACCGCAAATTGGAACAATCGCTTTTTTACCTTTCAAATGCGTGAAACGCTCATCATTTGGATTGATACAAATAGCAGTATCACCAAAAATAGTTTCCGGACGCGTTGTGGCAACAGTTAAAAAATCTTCGCTGCCTTCGATTTTATATTTTAAGAAAAATAATTTCCCGTTTTGCTCTTCATAAATAACTTCCTCGTCAGACAAAGTAGTTTTAGCTTCCGGATCCCAGTTTACCATTCGGTAACCACGATAGATAAGACCTTTATTGTATAAATCAACAAAAGAACGTATTACAGAAGCTGACATATCAGGATCCATCGTAAACTTAGTACGCTCCCAGTCGCAGGAAGCTCCCAATTTTTTAAGTTGCTCTAAAATTGTACCTCCGTATTTATCGGTCCATTCCCAGGCGTGTTTTAAAAACTCCTCACGAGATAAATCATTTTTATTGATTCCTTCCGCTTTTAATTTCGCCACAACCTTAGCTTCGGTAGCAATAGAAGCATGATCCGTTCCCGGAACCCAACAAGCGTTAAAACCTTTTAAACGGGCTCTGCGGATTAAAACATCCTGAATGGTATTATTCAACATGTGCCCCATGTGCAAAACTCCTGTTACATTGGGAGGAGGAATAACAATCGTATAAGGTGTTCTGTGATCCGGTTCTGAGTGAAAATAATTGTTTTCCATCCAGTAATTATACCATTTTTGCTCTATTGTTTTAGCGTCAAATTGTGCGGGAATTGCCATTTACTAGGTTTGTTTAATCGTTAATTTGTTTAATCGTTATTTGTTCTTTGTTAATCGTTTTTTGAATCTTTCAGTTAAACGATTAAACAGTTAAACAAATAAACCCAAAAAAAATTGGTGTGATTTTTGTAATTTAAATTTGGGAACAAAAGTAAATAATAAAGTACACTATAAAAAGGGAAATAAAAATTTGTGTACTAATTAAAACAAAGTATATTTACTTTATAATACCAATTCAAATGAAAAAAATAACCACATTTATAGCAATCTTATTTTTTGGCAGCATTGGATTTGCCCAGAAGGGAGCTAAAATAGAATTTAAAGCCAAAAATAACACTATTGATTACGGAGTAATAAATAAGAACAGCGACAACGGTATTCGCTCTTTTGAATACACCAATACCGGCGATGCCCCGTTGATTATTTATTCCGTTCAATCCACAACGAGCTGTACCATTTTATCCAAACAAAACGAAACGGTACAACCGGGAAAATCCAGCAAAATAGACATTAAATACAACATGACTCCCGGACCAATTAGAAAAACAATTACGGTAGAATCCAACGCCATCAACTACGACGAAGGACGAATTCCTCTAAAAATAAAAGGAGAAGTGGTCTCTTTATAAAACCTAATAAAAATGCTTCCTGAATTACCGGAAGCATTTTTTTTATAAAACATTCTTCAATTGAAATTTAAAATCCATCGGTTGTCCTTCCCGCAGAATCCTTAAAACAACCCAAACTTCATTTTCTGACCACAACAACGCATTAATTTCTTCCAACGAATAATTGTAGCATTCTTTTCCGTCGATTGAAACCAAAACATCTCCGGTTTTCAAACCACTTTGAGCCGCAGTCGAATTAGCCCTGACATACCCAATTTCATAAACCGGTTTCAACGACATTTTAATTTTATATCCCAAATTATTCCCTCTGGTATTATCTCCCTTAACATCTTCAGCATGCAAAACGATGGAATTATCCGGAATTACCACCAATTGTTTCACCAGTTGCACTCCGCTATGCCATATTTCAATTCCACTCTTATTATAAGTAAAAGATTTTCTGTACATTTTGTTTTTCTTCAAATACATTTTTTCGCCCTTGTAATCAAAAACCACCGTGAATCGTTTTAAAATTTCACCTCCCAACGACCCCAACCGATTGGGCTGCAAACTGATATTTTTCAAAGAATGAATATTAGGAAAAGCAACTATTGGCGAACGAAATTGGAAATTTGCAATTTTAAATGCATCAATCCGGGCTCTTTTCCCTTCAACAGCTCCGCTGAGTCCCTGCCCCAAATAATCATCAAAATACTTTTCGGGAACTTCAATTTTCTTGGAAAGTTGGTCAAAAAGCCACACTGCATCACTATTTCCGGAATCGACTAAAAGTTTGGCAGGAACTTCTTCCTCTTTGATTTTCACAATCGAATTAACATAAGGTTTTCCCTGTTCTATCGAAAGCGGAATACTGCTGTACTTTTTTCGAATTTTCTTCACATACTTGGAATCCGACTGATAAAAGGAAACTTTTTTCTTGTCATAATCAATCGCCACCAAATGATTCCGAAAAGCAGCCGAACCAATAATTCCGTTAACGGTAACCCCTACATAATTTGACAAGTTAAACGAAGGATCTAAAATCAGATACAACAAATAATTTTCGGCCTGCATTTTATCAATATGCAATACATTTCCGGAGGATTTAAGTCCTTCAACCGCCTCATTACCTCCCAGTCCCTGAATACTTATTTTTTCAACATGATTCAAATTGAGTTCTTTAACATCTTCAAAACCAAACAAAATTGTTTCCTGAACTCCGGAATCTAACAAAAAAAGAAGTTCAACCCCGTTAACCTGAACCGGAATAAAAACCAGATTATTAATAAGCTGAAAGGGAATTGTTATCCTGCTGCTGTTATTTTTAATAAATTCAAACCCCTGTTGTGAAAACACCGGAGTTGCAAAACCAAAGAGAAAAAAAAACAGGATAATTTTTTTCATGAATTGCAGTTTTCATAAAGTTAACAAAAATCCTTCTTTTTTAGCAACTAAAATTTCAAATTGTAAATCTATCAATAGGTCAGTTCAAAAAAAAAATTGCAAATTTGCACCAAATTTTTAGTACCATGCCTGAGATTTCAATAAGAGGACGAAAAATGCCTGAATCGCCAATTCGAAAATTGGCTCCATTTGCTGACATAGCTAACAAAAAAGGCCTGAAAGTATATCACTTAAATATAGGTCAACCGGATATTAAAAGTCCGGAAATAGCCATGCAAGCCATCAAAAACATCCAAATGGATATTATTGAATACGGTCCTTCGGCGGGTTATGAAAGTTACCGAAAAAAATTAGCTCAGTTTTATACCAATCAAAATGTAAGAGTTGATTTTTCGGACATCATGATTACAACCGGAGGCTCTGAAGCCTTATTATTTGCAATGGGAAGCATTATGGATCCGGGAGATGAAGTTATCATTCCCGAGCCTTTTTATGCCAATTACCATGCTTTTTCCGAAGAATCCAGTGCCACTGTTATTCCTGTAAACTCCGATTTTGAGGGCGGTTTTACCCTGCCTTCTATCGAAGCTTTCGAAAAATTAATCACACCAAAAACCAAGGCAATATTAATTTGTAATCCAAGTAACCCAACCGGAAATTTATATTCGGAATCCGAAATCCAACAATTAGGAGCATTGGTTAAAAAACACGATTTATTCCTGATTGCCGATGAAGTGTACCGCGAATTCATCTATGACGAAAAAGACCGCCATTATTCGGTAATGAACTTACCTGGTTTGGAACAAAATGTAATTATGATAGATTCGGTTTCCAAACGCTACAGTATGTGCGGCGCCCGAATTGGTTGTATGGTTACTAAAAACAAACAAGTAATTGCTACGGCAATGAAATTCGCTCAGGCGCGTTTATGTCCGCCAACAATAGAGCAAATTGCCTGTGAAGCTGCTATTGACACTCCGCAAAGTTATTTTGACGAAGTTATTAAAGAATACAAAGACAGAAGAGATACTTTAATTGACGAATTACACAAAATTGAAGGTGTAAAAGTAACGCCTCCAAAAGCTGCTTTTTATTGCATTGCCGAACTTCCGGTCGATAACACCGAAACTTTTGCTCAATGGCTTTTAGAAAGTTACAATTTGAATGGCGAAACCGTTATGGTAGCTCCGGCAGCCGGATTTTACTCCACTCCGGGAATGGGACTAAAACAGGTACGTATTGCTTATGTGCTTAATAAAGAAGACCTAACCAGAGCAGTTCATATTTTAAAAGACGCCATAGCTACTTATAATGCCCGATAAAAGTAATTTTTAAAAATACAAACAAAGACAATAACCGCTTCTAAAGTTATTGTCTTTGTTATTTAAAAGAATACCACAATTACCCCATAAAACAGCTTATTTTTTTATCCAAACCGATAGAAAATCTTTGATTTTTATTAATTATCTTTACAGCCTTTAAAAATAACACCCACTATAATAGTAGTATTTAATGATACACAACGAAGAAACGCACGACGAAATAGGAGACAACCACATCAGTACAAGTGCAAAGAATCCGATGAGAGAAGATGCTTTTGCTATTTCGGATGACGAAAAAATTGAAAAAATAAAAAAAGATGTCGAAAACATTCTGGTAACTTTAGGAATGGACTTAACTGACGACAGCTTAAAAGGTACTCCTAACAGAGTTGCCAAAATGTTTGTTAAAGAAATTTTTGGTGGTTTAAATCCATCCAGAAAACCAAAAGCCTCTACTTTTAACAACAGTTACAAATACGGTGAAATGCTTGTTGAAAAAAACATCATTGTTTATTCAACCTGCGAACACCATTTATTACCAATTATCGGTAGAGCGCATGTTGCTTACATCTCTAACGGCACTGTAATTGGTTTATCTAAAATGAACCGTATTGTAGAATATTTTTCTAAAAGACCTCAGGTACAGGAGCGTCTTACTATGCAAATTGTTCAGGAATTACAGAGAGCTTTAGGTACAGAAGATGTTGCCTGTGTTATTGACGCCAAACACCTTTGTGTAAATTCAAGAGGGGTTAGCGATATCGAAAGCAGCACGGTAACTTCTGAATTTGGAGGAAAATTCAAAGAAGCGCAATGTCGAAGAGAATTTTTAGATTATATCAAATTAGAGACTAAATTCTAATTTAATGTTGAATTGCAGTATGTTTAATCGTTAAATCGAATTAAATATGTACATGTTTTCATTTGAAAAACTTGATGTTTGGCAAAATTCAAGAGAATTAATTTTGACAATTTATAAATTGACTACTAATTTTCCATCAAGTGAGATATATGGTATCACCTCTCAAATAAAAAGAAGTGCAGCATCTATCGCAACAAATATAGCCGAAGGAACTTCGAGGAATACCAATAAAGACAAAGCATATTTTCTCACGATTTCGTATTCTTCTGCAACAGAAACATTAAATCACCTGATAATATCAAAAGATCTTAATTACATCACAGAAGAAGAATACCTTCATTGCAGAGAAAATTTAGAAAAAATTTGTAATCAGATCAATAGCTTAAAGAAATACTATATTTCACAAGAACAAAATTGAATCATTTATTCACTTCATTAAGCAAATAAACGAATCAACAATTAAACGATTAAACAACACCCTTTATGTCCTCATACAATACTCAAACACTAAAAATATACAATTCACTTTCAGGAGAAAAGGAAACATTCGTACCTATAAACGAAGGTAGCATTGGAATGTATGTTTGCGGACCTACAGTTTACAGTAATGTACATCTTGGTAACCTAAGAACTTTCATGTCATTTGACGTAATTTTTAGATATTTACTTCATCTGGGCTACAAAGTGAGATATGTTAGAAACATTACAGACGTAGGACACATAGTAGATGATGTGGACGAAGGAGAAGACAAAATTGCCAAAAAAGCACGCCTAGAGCAATTAGAGCCTATGGAAGTGGTTCAACGTTATACAGTTGACTTTCACGAAATTCTGAAAGCGTTTAATTTTTTGCCTCCAAGTATCGAACCTACTGCAACAGGTCATATTATTGAGCAAATTGAAATCATCAAAAAGATTATTGATGTCGGAATTGGTTACGAAACGAATGGTTCGGTTTATTTTGATGTGGTAAAATTCAATGAAACTAACAATTACGGAAAACTTAGTGGTCGTAATATCGAAGACATGCTGGCTAATACCCGTGATTTAGACGGACAATCCGACAAAAGAAACCCACAGGATTTTGCACTTTGGAAAAAAGCCGAACCAGAACACATTATGCGTTGGCCTTCGCCCTGGAGCGACGGCTTCCCTGGCTGGCATTTGGAATGTACCGCCATGAGCACTAAATATCTGGGAAATCATTTTGACATTCACGGAGGCGGAATGGATTTAAAATTCCCGCATCACGAATGTGAAATTGCCCAAAACGAGGCCTGCACCGGGCAATCTCCGGTAAATTACTGGATGCACGCCAACATGCTTACTTTAAACGGTAAAAAAATGGCCAAATCTACCGGAAACAATATTTTACCCAGAGAAATCCTGACAGGTGACAATAATATTTTAAGCAAAGCTTTCCCGGCTTCAGTAGCTCGTTTCTTCATGTTACAGGCGCACTACAGAAGCATTTTAGATTTTTCGGACGAAGCCATTGTCGCTGCCGAAAAAGGATACAAAAGATTAATGGAAGCTATCGATACTTTAAAACAAATCAAAACTAGTACAAACAGCACTTTAAATATTGCAAACTGGAAACAACTTTGCTATGATGCTATGAATGACGACTTCAATACCCCTATTTTAATCGCTCATTTATTTGAAAGTGTTCGTTATATCAATTTATTAAAAGACAACAAAGAAAGCATCACCGCTGCCGATTTAGAAACACTTACATCGGCAATGCATTCTTTCGTGTTTGATGTTTTAGGTTTGGAAAACCAAAAAGCTGCAGACAGCAGTAACAACAAACTGGAAGGCACCATTAACATGCTGATTGACATGCGCAACAAAGCACGTGCGGATAAAGATTTCGCTATGTCTGACCACATCAGAGACCAACTACTTGCGTTAGGTATCCAATTAAAAGACAGCAAAGAAGGGACTACTTTCAGCATCTAATTTAAAAAAGAAGATTGAAAATATTTTTCTTTTGTGAATTCTAAAAATATAAAAATGTTTTCAAAAATCATCATATTTCCATTCATAATATTGGTTCGAATTTACCAATTAGTGATTTCACCACTGACTCCGGCAACTTGTCGATTTACTCCAAGTTGCTCGGCCTACATGATTGAAGCCTTAAAAACACACGGTTTATTTTATGGCGGATTTTTGGGAATAAAGAGAATCTTCAGCTGTCATCCCTGGGGGAAAAGCGGTTACGATCCGGTCCCTAAAAAAAAGGATTATCACAAACATTAACCTTTCATTAGTACTCATTTTACTTTAAATATTTAATTTTACAATTCATAAAAAAACAAAATTACATGACACAGGCTTTAAACATCGTATGGAATCCATCCGAAGGTATTGATTTAGGTTTTTTTGTAATTAGATATTACAGCTTAATGTTTGTGATTGCATTTGGATTGGGTTGGTATATTATGAAAAACGTTTTCGAACGCGAAAATGAATCCCTAGAAAAACTGGACTCCTTATTTGTATGGAGTGTTCTTGCCACACTGATTGGCGCCCGATTGGGACATGTTTTCTTTTACGATTGGGAATATTTCCGAAACCACTTATCTGAAATCATATTACCTTTCCGATTCACCCCTAAATTTGAATTTACAGGCTATCAGGGATTAGCAAGTCACGGAGCAGCAATATCCATTATTGTTGCGATGTATTTTTACAGCAAAAACATTCTGAAAAAACCTTTGTTGTGGATTTTAGACCGCATTGTTCTTGCCGTTGCCTGTGGCGCTATCTTTGTCAGATTAGGGAATTTTTTCAATTCTGAAATCGTTGGAAAAGAAACCTCTTCTGCTTTCGGAATCAAATTTATTCATGATTACTACAGCAAATCCGACGCTGTAAATCTGACACAAATCCCTAATCCGAAAGAAGCTTATACCGCAATTGCAACCAATCCTAAATTTGCCAATTTACTGGCACAGGTTCCGGTAAAACACCCAACACAGCTATACGAAGCCTTTTGCTATATTTTTGTATTTGCTATTTTGTTTTACTTATACTGGAAAACCGAAGCCAGAAAAAAATCAGGCTTCTTATTTGGATTATTCCTGGTTTTATTATTCTCTGTTCGAATAGTAGTCGAATCAGTTAAAGAAAGTCAGGGCGGATTTGAAAGTGCCTTAGGACTTCTTTCTACAGGACAATGGCTAAGTATTCCATTTATTTTGATTGGTTTTTATTTTATTTTTACTGCCGAAAAACCGGTGAAAATATAATTTCAACATAGCTCTCAACAACATACCGCTTTTTTAGCGGTTTTTTTTGTTCTAAAAAATCCAAAACAGCCCAAAAACAAAAAAACCACCTAACAATGTTAGATGGTTTTTCCTGAGCCGATAGAGGGACTCGAACCCACGACCTGCTGATTACAAATCAGCTGCTCTAGCCAGCTGAGCTACATCGGCATTTTTTTGTAATAATGTTTTATTGAAATCTCAATAAAAAACCACCTAAAATTTAGATGGTTTTTTGAGCCGATAGAGGGACTCGAACCCACGACCTGCTGATTACAAATCAGCTGCTCTAGCCAGCTGAGCTACATCGGCGTCATTATTACGGGTGCAAATATACAGCTGAATTTTAATTCTCCAAAGGAAATTTGCACTTTTTTTCGCTTTTTACCGACTACAATTCGTTGATTTTAGCAATCAATTGATTTGCAGTTTGTTCCAATTCCGCATTAATTTGCTTGAAGTGTGCTTTTTTATTTTCTACATTCTTAGCATTCACTTTTGCGATTAAATTATCAAAAGCAGCAATAGCTTCATCAATCAAATTATTCGTTTCTTCTGTAGGTTTACCTGAAGTTGAAAGTTCAAACAAGTAAATTGCCTCAATAATATCCCCTAAAACGTAGTTGATGTCTTTCTTTAAATTCTTAACGTTTGCCATTTTATTTAATTTTAATTTGCGTTTGCAAAAATACGTATAAACTTTTTATTAGTCACTATGAAATGTAAATTTCTAAAACAGAAGCTTTTCCGTTTAGCACAAAAGAGTCGATTGCAGCCGGAATCAATACCGTATCCCCTTTTTTACAACTGTATTTCACTTGATTATATGCTATTTCAAACACCCCTTCAACACACATATAAACCGTAAAAGTCTCCCCGTTTTTACTCACATTAATTTCTCCATCCAATGGAATAAAATTAGTTGTAAAATAAGGACAATCCACAACCGAATTGGATTGATTGACTTCTTTGGCATATTGCCTATAAGTGTCAACTTTATCGTAATTAATCGCATCTAAAGCCTGATCAATATGTAATTCTCTTTCGTTTCCTTGTGCATCTACCCGGTCAAAATCATAAATTCGATAGGTAATATCCGAAGTTTGCTGAATTTCAGCCACAACTAATCCGGCACCAATTGCATGAACAGTTCCGGTTTCCAAAAAGAAAACATCCCCCGATTTTACTTTTACAGCATCAAGAATAGAAAGCAACCTTTTATTTTTTAGATTCGAAACATATTCTTCCGCATTTGATTTTTCTTTAAATCCAACAATAATGCGTGCATCTGCATCAGCCTGCATAATGTACCACATTTCGGTTTTCCCAAAAGAATTATGACGCTCCTTTGCTAATTCATCATTAGGATGCACCTGAATCGACAAATCTTCGCGTGCATCTAAATATTTAAACAATAACGGGAATTGTTTTCCAAATTTTTGATAAACCGCAGTCCCTAAAATTTCATTAGGTGATTCATCAATCAATTGCATTAAAGTGCGCCCTTTCAATGCTCCGTTAGCTACCACGCTTACATCACCTTCAACCGCAGACAACTCCCAACTTTCTCCGGTAGTAACCGATTCAATCGACTTATTTAAAACCGTTTTTAATTTTTCTCCTCCCCAGATTCGCTCTTTCAAAATGGGTACAAACTGTAACGGATAGACATTCTTCATTTTTAAATTTATTTTTAGTGTAGTGTTTTTATTTTCAAAGTCAAATATAAAGCACCCAAGTCTTTAAAAACAAGTACTTTTTATTCAATCTTATAGACTATTTTACCATTTTCTCTAACATTTTACGAACATGCTTCATCCCGTTCATACTTTCAAATACCATTTGAATCACTCCGGCTTTATCAACTAAATAAGTAACTCTCCCCGGCAATAACCCAAAAAATCCGGAAGGCACACCAAATAGTTTTCTAACAGACTGATCTGCATCCGACAATAAAATAAAAGGCAAATTATATTTTTGAGAAAAATTACGATGTGAAGCCACATCATCCGAAGAAATTCCAATTACGGCAACATCTAAATTTAAAAATTCAGAATAATTATCCCGAAAACCGCAAGCCTGAGCGGTACATTGAGGTGTATCATCTTTAGGGTAAAAATAAATAATTGCTGTTTTTTGACCAATAACTGACCGACTGTCAAACAAGTTTCCCTCAGCATCTTTAGCTGTAAAATCCGGAATGCAATCTCCTTCTTTTAAAGCCATCACAATCCTTTGTAGGTTACAAAATTTCGGGGAGTTTCATAAAGAACAACTTCTAATTCAAATTTAGATTCAATTCTTTTTCTGATTTTATTCCAAATTACAACAGCAATATTTTCGGCAGTTGGATTCAGATTCTCAAATTCGGCGACATCCAAATTCAGGTTTTTATGGTCAAAAGCATCTTCTATTTCTATTTTGATAATATCCGCCAAAATTTTAGCATCCATCACAAAACCGGTTTCCGGATTAACAGCTCCGGTAACACTCACCACCAACTCATAGTTATGACCATGAAAATTAGGATTATTGCATTTTCCAAATACAGCATCATTTTGCTCAAACGTCCAGTCTTTTCGATACAAACGATGAGCAGCATTAAAATGGGCTTTTCTACTAATAGTTACTTTCATAATCCTGTTTTAAAACCAATTTTTAAACTTTATGTTCTTCCAGATAATGATAAAATTCTTCAAAAATAATCTTAAACCAAACTGTATAAAGCTCCGGATGAACCGAAATATCTTCTTTTACAGCCTCAATATCCATCCATTTCCAGGCTTCCACCTCCTCAGGATTAATTACCGGATTTTCATTGTAATACCCAATCATCACATGATCCAGTTCATGCTCGGTTAACCCATTATCAAACGGAGCCTTGTAAATAAAATGAAACAATTCTTTTAATTCGGCCTGAAACCCCATTTCTTCCATCAGCCTTCGGTTTCCGGCCTGAAGATTGCTTTCACCTTCCCGCTGATGACTGCAGCAGGTATTAGTCCACAACAATGGAGAATGGTATTTATGATGTGCCCGTTGTTGCAACATCAATTGATTCTTTTCATTTAAAATAAAAACCGAAAAGGCACGGTGTAATACCGCTTTTTCATGAGCTTCTAATTTTGGCATTAACCCAATTGGCTCATCTTTTTCATTAACCAGTATTACGTTTTCTTCTGTCATATTCTTTTATAGCCAGACAAAAATACAAAAAAGATAAGGAAACAAACAGCCTTTAACGTTCTCTTTCGAATTAATAAACTAAACCAAAAACCAAACGACAATCTTAAACGTATATGATAATCAAACGTTAAACAACACCTAAATAGCCGTTAAATTACAAAGTTCACATCATATTTAGCCAATTTGCTCGTTATCTTTGCATTAACACTAAACTTCAAAAACAAAAACATAATTATGAAAACGAACACCCTTATTAATGTATTCTTTTTCTTATCGTTTTTCATTGTTACCGCCTGCGGACAAAACAAAAAATTACCGGAAGAGAAAGCTGTCATTACGAACAACCAAATCAACAAACCGGGAAATCCTTATTATTCCAATACCGACACCACCAAACTTAATTTAACGGACGCCGAATGGAAAAAAGTACTTCCCGAAGACGTTTATTTAGTCATGCGCGAAGCTGAAACCGAAAGAGCTTTTACCGGAAAATATTGGAATACCGATGAAAAAGGAACCTATTATTGCGCTGCCTGTGGCAATAAATTATTCCGTTCTACAGCTAAATTTTCCAGCAGTTGCGGCTGGCCAAGTTTCTTTGAACAGGAAAACAAAAAAAGCATCGTTTTTAAAAACGATTTCTCTTATAATATGGAACGAATTGAAGCACTTTGCGGCAGATGTGGCGGGCATTTAGGCCATCTTTTTGACGACGGTCCTCCTCCTACCGGAAAAAGATATTGCATGAATTCCATTGCACTTGATTTTGTTCCGGATAACCAATAAACCACTCAATCAAATCCACATGAAAAAGTCATTTTTAATTATTTTACTAATCTCACTAAGTGCTTTCAGCCAAAAAAAACCGGCAGCAAATTCTAATCTCGAAACCATAACATTAGGAGGGGGCTGCTACTGGTGTATTGAAGCCATTTTTGAAAATTTGGACGGAGTAAAAACAGTAGTTTCCGGATTTTCCGGAGGAACAGTAAAAAATCCGAGTTACGAAGCGGTTTGCACCGGAAAAACCGGTCACGTCGAAGTGGTACAAATTACTTATGATAAAACGAAAACTAATCTGGATGAAATCCTGAAAGTATTTTTTACCGTTCACGACCCTACTACTTTAAATCGTCAGGGAGCCGATGTAGGCACTCAATACCGTTCGGTTATTTTTTACAGTAATGAATCCCAACGAAAAACAGCTCAGGAAATCATTAACGAATTAAATAAAAACAAAGTTTATAACAGTCCGATAGTTACAAAAATTGAACCTTTTAAAAACTTCTATGAAGCCGAAGATTACCATCAGGATTATTATGAATACAATAAAAATAAACCGTATTGCCGACTGGTCATCCAACCCAAATTGGAAAAATTTGAAAAGGTTTTTAAAAACCATTTGAAAAAGAAGTAACAACTACTCTTCAAAATAGAAAACTGACACAAATTTCACAAATTAGCACAGATTCATAAACTTATAAATTACACGAACTTTATACCTAATATCACTGATTCGTTACATTAAAACTAAACATTAGTGTAAATAAGTGTAATTCGTGTCTAAAATGCAGAACCTCGAATTAAGTTACAATTCGAGGTTTTTTATTTAAAGCTTCACCAATTTTCAAAGCACATTTTTCACCATCAATCGCCGCTGAAATAATTCCTCCCGCATAACCGGCTCCTTCACCGCAAGGATACAAACCTTTTATTTGCAAATGCTCTAATGTAATTCCGTCTCTTGGAATACGCACCGGCGAAGAAGTTCGGGATTCCGGCGCATGCAAAATTGCTTCATTAGTGAGATAACCTTTCATCGACTTTCCAAATTCCGTAAATCCCTGACGCATAATTTGCGTTAAAAAACCTGGAAAAACCTGCCCCAGTTCTACCGAAGCAGTCCCCGGAACATAAGAAGTTTTCGGAATTTCTTTAGAAACTTTAGCCTGCGTAAAATCAATCATTTTTTGAGCCGGAACCTGCTGTGTTTTCCCAGCCAAATGCCAGGCTTTTTGCTCGATACTTTTTTGGAATTCCATTCCTGCCAAAGCTCCAAACTTCGCAAAAGGCTTAAAATCTTCTAATTTCAATTCGACAACAATTCCGGAATTAGCCGTTGCCTGATCTCTTTTAGACGGTGACCAACCATTGGTAACCACTTCTCCCGGACTGGTGGCGCAAGGTGCAATAACTCCTCCGGGACACATACAAAACGAATACATTCCTCTTCCTCCTACCTGTTTCACTATACTGTAAGGTGCAGGCGGCAGCAATTCGCCTCTAAAATCGCAACTATATTGAATACTGTCAATTAACGTCTGCGGATGCTCGGCACGAACACCCAATGCAAAAGGTTTGGCTTCAATCAGTATTTTTTTTCGATCTAATAATTCAAAAATATCTCTGGCTGAATGTCCGGTAGCCAAAATCAGTTTGTTAGCTAAAATTTTGTCACCGTTTTGAGTTACAACTCCTTCCACTTCATTATTCTTTACCAAAATATCCGTCACCCGGGTTTCAAACAAAACCTGACCACCACATTCTTTAATTTTTTCACGAATGTCTTCGATAATTTTAGGTAATTTATTGGTTCCAATATGCGGATGTGCTTCTACCAAAATATCCGGAGTAGCACCAAAAGCTACCAATAATTCCAATATTCGGTTCACATCGCCACGTTTTTTAGAACGGGTATATAATTTTCCATCCGAATAAGTTCCGGCACCTCCTTCCCCAAAACAATAATTAGAATCCTCATTTACAATATGATCCCGATTAATCGCTTTCAAATCACGGCGACGACCTCTTACCTCTTTCCCTCTTTCAATTACTATAGGCTTCAACCCTAAATCAATCAACTGCAAAGCAGCAAAAAGCCCCGCAGGCCCTGCTCCTACTACAATTATCTCCTGCTCATTCGAAACATTAGGATAATCCGGAAGTTGAGAAATCTGCTCCTGAAAAGTTTCACCTTGCAAATAAATAAGAACTTTCAAATTGATTTTAATCGCTTTTTGACGAGCGTCAATAGAGCGCTTCAAAATAACGACATATTGAATTTCGGAAACAGCTACTTTTATTTGTTTGGACAAATAATCTCTCAACAAAGATTCATTGGCAGCAATTTCCGGACTTACCTGAAGTAAAAGTTCTTTGGGCATGGTATTTTTATAATAATTGGCTTTTCTTTCAATGGAAAAGAAGCTGCAAAAATACTATTTTGAAATGACATTCCAAGACGGTTCACTCCCGAAGCATTAGGAACATCCAAACTCATAAGCAGATTATTCATTTTCAAAAGAGACTTTGTACCTTTGCTACTCAAAATCTTTACAACTTTAAAAAAATGTCCAGAAAAATAAAATTGATTTGGGATTTTCGCGGACCTGCTTCCGCCAAAACCGCCGAACATCACGAAATTCATTTAAAAGAATACATCATTATAGAAAAACTTCCGTTAAACATCACGGGATTTGAAATTTATGACGAAATGTACGCCATTGCTTTTATGGTTGTCACGGATGAAAACATGATTCAGATAAGAGATGTATTAAAACCTCATCGCGGAGAACTTTTTACCGAATAGAGCTCAGATTTTTTTTAGAAGGCTGAACTCAGAAAGAAGAAGACAGAAGGCAAAAAAAAATTCAGATTAACACTTTAAAAGGAATCAATCTGAAATCTAAAGTCTGCAATCTAAAATCTAATTCGCTACTTCGCTGATGAATTTAATACGCATCAATCGTAACTCATCAATATCGTAATCGCCATCAAATTCTTTTAAAGCTTCTTCAATTTTATCTGTGGCTGATTCCATGAAATAATCATGAATTTCTTCCTGCTGATCTTCGTCCAGCATATCGTCAATCCAATATTTGATATTGAGCTTGGTTCCGGAATACACAATCTGCTCCATCTCTTTAATCAAAGCATCCATCGTCATACCTTTTGCTTTAGCTATATCATCCAAAGGCAGCTTTCTGTCAATATTTTGAATAATATACAATTTATTCGCCGAATTGGTTCCCGTGGATTTCACCACCAAATCATCCGGTCGGATAATATCATTATCCTCAACATAACGACTGATTAAAGCTACAAATTCCGCTCCATATTTCTTAGCTTTTCCTTCTCCAACACCATGAATATTAGTTAATTCCGCCAAAGTAACCGGATATTTCAAAGCCATATCTTCTAAAGAAGGTTCCTGAAAAACCACAAACGGAGGAACACCTAATTTCTTAGCAACTTTTTTACGCAAATCGCGCAGCATTTCCATCAATGCTTCATCGGCAGTTCCTCCGGACTTAGAAGCAGCTACCACTGTTTCATCGTCAGCATCGGTATATTCATGATCTTCAGACATCATAAAAGAAGTGGGATTCGCAATAAAATCCAATCCTTTTTGAGTGATTTTTACAATACCATAAGTTTCAATATCTTTTGACAAATAGCCTTCAACCAAAATTTGCCTCAACAAAGCCATCCAATATTTTTCGTCATGTTCGGCACCACAACCAAAAAAAGATTGTGAATCCGTACGATGTGCTTTAATTACAGCGTTTACACGACCTATTAAAGTAAAAACAATTTCTTTGGACTTGTATAAATGTTTCGTATCCCGAACAACTTCTAAAAGTTTTACCACTTCATTTTTGGCTTCTACTTTGGTTTTAGGATTTTTCACATTGTCGTCCATATCGGCCCCTTCTCCGGTTTCGCTGTCAAATTCTTCACCAAAATAATGGAGTAAAAATTTTCTTCTGGACATCGAAGTTTCGGCATAAGCCACCACTTCCTGCAACAAGGCAAAACCTATTTCCTGTTCGGCAACTGGTTTTCCCGACATGAATTTCTCTAATTTTTCTACGTCTTTATAGGAATAATAAGCCAAGCAATGTCCTTCACCTCCATCACGGCCGGCACGACCGGTTTCCTGATAATAACTTTCCAGAGATTTTGGAATATCATGGTGAATTACAAAACGCACATCAGGTTTATCAATTCCCATTCCAAAAGCAATGGTTGCCACCACCACTTCTACATCTTCCATCAAAAACATATCCTGATGTTTGGCTCTGGTTTTAGCATCCAATCCGGCATGATACGGAACCGCACTGATTCCGTTTACTTTCAAAACCTCGGCAATTGCTTCTACCTTTTTACGGCTCAGACAATAAATAACACCTGATTTTCCTTTATGCTGACGAATAAAACGAATAATATCTGATTCAACATTCTTGGTTTTAGTACGTACTTCATAAAACAAATTAGGACGGTTAAAAGACGCTTTAAACGTAACCGCATTGGCCATATCCAAATTTTTCAAAATATCCTCCTGAACTTTTGGAGTAGCCGTCGCTGTAAGTCCAATCACCGGCACATCCCCGATTTGTTTGATAATATTTTTCAGATTTCGGTATTCGGGTCTGAAATCATGCCCCCATTCCGAGATACAGTGTGCTTCGTCAATAGCCACAAAAGAAATAGGGACACTTTTTAAAAAAGTCACATTTTCTTCTTTTGTTAAAGACTCGGGAGCAACATACAATAATTTAGTTAATCCGGAAGTAATATCTTTTTTTACCTGAGCAATTTCCGTTTTGGTAAGTGAAGAATTTAAAACATGGGCGATGCCATTCTCTGAAGACAAACTCCTTATTGCATCAACCTGATTTTTCATTAAGGCAATTAATGGAGAAACTACTACTGCAGTTCCTTCCTGAATTAAAGCAGGCAGCTGATAACACAACGATTTCCCTCCACCTGTGGGCATGATAACAAAAGTATTTTGTTTTTTGAGAAGGCTTGTCACCACCTGCTCCTGTAACCCTTTAAATTGACTAAAGCCGAAATATTTCTTTAATTCTTTATGGATATCAATTTCGTTTGAATTCATTCTTTATTATCTGGTATTTTGTATAAATTTGCATCACATAAAGATACAAATTTCTTTTTCACACACAAATTTTAAACATTCTGTTTTGACATCCAAAGAAAATATATTGGCCATTGCCAAAAAAACGATTCTATCTGAAAGTGAAGCAATTGTAAAATTAATCGATTACTTAGATGAAAGTTTTTCAAAAGCTGTAGAAATAATCTTTCAATCAAAAGGTCGCTTAGTCGTTACCGGCATTGGAAAAAGCGCTATTATCGGTCAAAAAATGGTAGCTACTTTTAACTCCACAGGAACTCCGTCCATGTTTTTGCATGCTGCCGAAGCCATTCACGGCGATTTAGGAATGATTCAGAAAAACGATGTGATTATTTGCATTTCTAAAAGCGGAAACAGTCCCGAAATCAAAGCACTCATTCCGTTATTAAAAAGAGACGGAAATCCGCTCATTGGAATCAGCGGCAACAGTAATTCGGCTCTCGCAAAAGGTTCCGATTTCGTTCTAAACACTACTGTTGATATGGAAGCCTGCCCCATAAATTTGGCACCTACTAACAGCACCACAGCCCAATTGGTTATGGGCGATGCTCTGGCAGTTTGTTTAATGGAAATGCGCGATTTCAAACCGGAAGATTTTGCCAAATACCACCCGGGAGGTGCTTTAGGAAAAAAATTACTGCTAAAAGTAAAAGATTTAATCGAACACAATCAAAAACCAATAGTAACTCCGGACACTCCGGTAAAAAAAGTTATTTTCGAAATTTCCGAAAAAAGACTCGGTGTTACTGCCGTAATTGAAAATGACACCGTAACAGGAATCATTACCGATGGAGACATTCGTAGAATGCTGAACGACAGAGACAGCTTTACCGATTTGACCGCTAAAGACATCATGAGTCGAAACCCAAAATCGACTTCATCAGAAACAATGGCTATTGACGCTTTGCAAATTTTGGAAAACCATTCCATAACCCAACTTATTGTAATTGACAACGGAGTATATAAAGGCGTTTTACACCTACACGATATACTAAAAGAAGGAATCCTATAATGGCAAAAAAAAATATAAACGAAATGTCGTTTTTAGACCATCTGGAAGATTTAAGATGGTTATTAGTCCGAAGTACTGTTGCTATACTTATCATGTCATTTTTTGCTTATTTGATTAGCGATTATTTATTTGACACGGTTATTTTTGGCCCAACAAGACCAAGTTTTTTTACCTATGTTTATTTCTGTGAATTATCACACAGCCTAGGTTTTGCCGACAGCATTTGCATTACCGAAATGCCTTTTATCATTCAAAATACCGAAATGGAAGGTCAGGTCAATGTTTTCATCTGGATGTGTATCCTTTTTGGTTTTATCCTCGCTTTCCCTTATATTTTATGGGAAATTTGGAAATTTATCAGTCCGGCACTTTATAATAACGAAAAAAAGAATGCTAAAATTTTCATCTTTTTTTCATCGTTATTATTCTTTTTAGGAGTTGTTTTTGGGTATTTTGTGGTTATCCCAATGTCGGTTAATTTCGTGGCTACTTTCACCATTAGTCCAACAGTAATCAATCAATTCACCCTGGATTCCTATATGGGAATGGTAAAAACCTCGATGATTGCCAGCGGATTATTTTTTGAATTACCAATAATTATTTATTTCTTAAGCAAATTAGGATTAGTAACTCCTGATTTCTTAAGAAAATACAGAAAATACGCCATCATAATCGTTTTGATTGTAGCTGCTATTGTAACTCCGCCAGACGTAGTAAGCCAAACCATTGTAGCCATACCAATGCTGTTAATCTATGAAGCCAGTATTTTCATTTCTGTTTTTGTTTCTAAAAAAGAAAAGAATAATTAATTGTTAATATCGCTATTTGTTTATTGGGTTATTCGTTAATTTGTCGAAGAAACAGCTATACAGTGAGTCAAAAAACCAACACAAGATGATTTTAAGAGCCGATAATTTAGTAAAAACATACAAAGGAAGAAGTGTTGTAAAAGGCATTTCGGTAGAAGTGAACCAAGGGGAAATTGTAGGTTTACTTGGACCAAACGGAGCCGGTAAAACCACTTCTTTTTATATGATTGTGGGATTGGTAAAACCTAATGCCGGAAACATCCATCTTGATGATACTGACATTACGCATTTCCCGATGTACAAAAGAGCACAACAGGGAATTGGTTATCTGGCTCAGGAAGCTTCGGTTTTTAGAAAATTAAGCATTGAAGACAACATTTTAAGTGTTTTGCAATTGACCAAACTTTCCAAAGAAGCCCAAATTGCCAAAATGGAAAGTCTGATTGCCGAATTCAGCTTGGAACACATCCGAACCAACCGCGGGGATTTATTATCCGGAGGAGAACGTCGTCGTACTGAAATTGCACGCTGTTTGGCAACGGATCCAAAATTCATTCTGTTAGACGAACCATTTGCAGGAGTTGACCCGGTTGCTGTTGAGGATATCCAACGAATTGTTGCGCAGTTAAAAAACAAAAATATCGGAATCCTGATTACCGACCACAATGTTCAGGAAACACTGGCGATTACTGACAAAACCTACCTGATGTTTGAAGGCGGAATTCTAAAAGCCGGGAAACCGGAAGAACTAGTTGAAGACGAAATGGTAAGAAGAGTGTATCTGGGACAAAATTTTGAATTAAGAAAGAAGAAGTTAGAGTTCTAGATTTCAGAAAGCAGCTGGCAGATTTTAGAAAGTAAAACAAATGAACCAGGATAAAAAACCTAGTAAAGAAACTTTAGATCAATGGTCTAACGACCCTAAAAACTGGATCTGGGGAATGTTTTATTACAACCCAAAGGGACAAACGCATTTTCCCTCCTAAGAAAAAAGAATGGATGGGTTGGACTGTTAATTTTGCCAACAGAAAATCAGTATTATTTTTTATCGGGATGTTACTTTTTTTTCTATTAGTTACATTTACAATACTAAGAAAAAAATAATTTATTCTTTTGTAATAAACTGCAATTGCTCTAAATCACCATTAAAGATATTGACATCTACATTGCCTTTTATTCCTGAAACAGAGGCTTTTTCGGTAAATTGCCAAAACAACCAATCTTCTTCCATTTTTTCACGGTAAAAATTATAATTGGCAATCCAAAATAAATAATCGGAGAATTCTTTTTTGAGAAAATCATCATAATAACGTTCTCCGGTGTAAATAATCGGTTTTACTTTATAATGCGCTTCTATTTTAGTCAGCCAACGTCTTAATCCTAATTTCAATCGTTCCATAGACTGATTTTCCGGTAAACGTTCAATATCCAAAACGGGTGGCAAATCGCCTTTTTCCAAACGAACCGTTTTGATAAAAAGCTCAGCCTGTTCCAACGAATTTTCATTAGGACGATAATAATGATAAGCACCGCGAATCAGCTTGTTTTCTTTGGCCTGAAGCCAATTTTCCTCAAATCGTTTGTCTAATCGGTCGTTGCCAACAGTGGCGCGAATAAAAACAAAAGACAATTGATAATCATCATCCAAGGTTTTCACCTCATCCCAATCGATTTCATCCTGATATTCCGAAACATCAATACCAATGGCTTTGGATTCGTTCTTTTCTAAAACCTGATAATTACGAACATCCGAAAGTCGTTTTTCCTTCGCTGCCTTATCCAGAGTCTTATTGGTTTTAAAACTAAAATAATAGGCCAAACCATTTCGATAATGATAAATAATTCCGAAGCCAATCAACAACAGTAAGGCTACTGTCAGGAACTGAATTACCTTTTTTTGTAGTACCGAAGTTTTCTTTTTAGACTTTCGGGAAGGAGTGGTTCTTCGTCGGTTATTTTGTTTTGCCATCCAGAGAAACCCTATTATTCAATACCGACAACAACACATAACTGATAATCACCAAAGGAACACCCGCATATTGAAAAAACAATACCAATAAAACAGACAGGGTGATAAAAGCAATTTGCAGCCAATTATCTTTCAAAGTAAACTTCTTAATTTTTAAAGAAAACAAAGGAATTTCGGCATTTAAAATAAAAGCACTAAAAGCCGTAATCAGCAACAAAACCCATTGATTAGTCAATAATTCTAAAATAAACAAGGAATCCGAATATTTAAGCACCAAAGGCAAACTTAACATAAACAGGGAATTTGCCGGAGTAGGCAAACCAATAAATGATTCTGACTGACGGGTATCGATATTAAAAAAAGCCAAACGATAACAGGAACCCATTGTAATGATAAAACCTAAAAAGGGAAAAAACATGCAATCGCAGATTTCGTGCTGACTGTTTAACAACAAATAATACATCACATAACCCGGAACAACACCGCTGGTTACCATATCGGCCAGTGAATCCAATTGTAATCCTAATTCACCGGTAACCTTGAACATTCGCGCAAAGAAACCATCAAAAAAATCAAAGAAAATCCCTAAAGCCACAAAGAAAAAAGCAATTTCAAAATCCTGATTACTCACAAAAACCAACGCTATACAACCACAAAAAAGATTAAGTAATGTAATACTGTTAGGAACGTGTTTTTTGATATTCATTGCTGTTTATTTTAAAAGGATAGTACGCAAATTTAATACAATTAATCCAAGCAAACACTTTCTCTGAAACAGATTATCAACAGAAATTTCACAAAGAATATTTAAATCCGAAAAGAAATAAGCTCGCTAAAAAATGATATTTTTGAAAAAAGAATGAAAGTTACGAGAAATCATTTTAAACAATTGACCTATTTTCACACAACTTACACCTCCCTACCCTCCTCAAGGAGGGAATTCGGACTGTAAAATCCTGACAGATTTCCCTCTTAAGAGGTATTTAGGACCTGTTTATATTTACAATATTTCAGACTAACTTAAGTTAAAAATCCGTTGGGTGAAATTAATTTTTGATTATAATTTTTCGTCAGTTCGAGTGATTTTCTCCCGAAGCCTCGGGAAGAAAATCGTATCGAGAACAAGAAAAATTTCATTAAAAATGGTTCTCGATACATTTTTTGTTCCGTTTCACTATACAAAAAACACTCGAACTGACGTTTTTAGTAATTTCACCCAACGGGTTTAAGTTAAAAAGTAAAAAACAATCACTATGACAAATCGTTTCACTTTGAAAAACAACATATTTCTGCTATTCTTTCTTAGTTTTTCTAATGCTTTTTGGGCACAAAATATCCAATTATCCAAAGAGGCTACCGTTAGCGTAATCACTTGCGGACTGGGGAATGAATCCTATTCTCTTTTTGGACATACCGCCATCCGAATTAAAGACGAAGCTAATTTTGTAGATGCTGTTTACAATTACGGCGCTTTTGATTTTAACACCCCTAATTTCGTTCCTAAGTTTGCCAAAGGGGATTTACAGTATTTTGCAGTGGTGCACCCTTTTACTGATTTTATCAGTCAGTACACTTATGAAAACCGTTCGGTTGATGAGCAGGAATTAAATATCCCCTTAGCATTAAAACAAAAGCTTTTTGAAAATTTAAATACATCACTGGCTTCCGGTGACAGTCATTATACTTATAAATTTATTGACAAAAACTGTACTTCGATGGTTGTAGCTATCATCAATAAAACTTTAGGAAGTACCGTAATTACTAAAAAAACAGACACTAATTTAAGCTACAGAAGTATTTTATATCCTTATTTTGACCATCATTTTTATGAAAAACTGGGTACCAGCATCATCTTTGGTTCTAAAGTAGATCAATTAGGCACAAAACTCTTTTTGCCATTAGAATTGAAAAAAAGCTTAAAACTGATTCAGTATAAAAACCAGCCTCTGGCCTCTGAAAATGAAACACTTTTACACTTTGAAGAATCGCATCCAAGCTCCTGGTGGAACAATATGTATTCCTATTTAATTTTTCTGGCACTTTTGATAATCTGGAATAAAAAAGGAATACATCTTGCTTATTTTATCTTAATGGGAATACTTGGATTATTTTTCCTTTTTATGGGATTTTATTCCAATCATTTAGAATTAGCCAACAATTACAACGTACTGTTATTCAATCCGGCCTTATTAATTTTAGTATTCTTTTACAGTAAACAGAACAAATTATGGACGTACCGATTAGCTTTATTCAACCTCTTTTCACTACTGATTTATCTGGTGTTCCTATTCAACAAAGCCCATTTATTAATCGTTTTGCCTTTAATAGTCACTTCGGTGTATTTCTTAATTCAAATAGCACTCAAAAACAAAAAAACAATTCCGATTATTATTTAAAAAGCTACTGTCCGCGGTAAAATAAAATGGTGGTTATGGTTTTTAAGGCAATATTAAAATCGAGGTAAAAACTTCGGTGTTTGATATAATACAAATCGTATTGGAGTTTAATCAGACTGTCTTCCAGACTTTCTCCATAAGAATAATTTACCTGCGCCCAGCCGGTAAGTCCGGGCTTAATGATATGACGGGTTTCATAAAAAGGCATTCTTTCGGCAATTTCTTTAACCACAAAAGGTCTTTCGGGACGGGGGCCGATTACTGCCATGTCCCCTTTTAGAATATTAACAAACTGAGGAAATTCGTCCATTCTGGTTTTGCGCATAAAGCGTCCAAAGGCCGTAACCCGGGTATCATCAGGAGCTGCAAAAACAGCTTGATCTGCTTCCGAATTTTCCAACATGGTTCGGAATTTCAAAATATTAAAAACCACTCCGTCTTTCCCTATTCGTTCCTGTGTATAAAACAAAGATCCTTTGTTCGCAAAACTATTCATAACAAACACAAAAGGAATCAGTAATACAGTAAGAAGCAAACCGACGAAACAAAGAATTATTTCAAAAATTCGGATTATGGACAAATACAAACGGTTTTGATTACTGCGACTAAAAGGGAAAAACCGATAAAAATCACGCCCGATATATTGCACAGGAATTCGCTGGGTTTTAGACTCATACACCTGCGAATATTCTCTGATAAGTCTTCCGGATTCCAGTAATTTTAATAATTGCTGGTACAATTCGGTAGTGATGCTTTCCGGATTTTGTGTGCCTACTACAATTTCAGTAATTTGTTTGGCATTCACATAGCGCATTAATTCTCCTGCATTTACACATTCAATACCTGGTTTTAAACGAACCGATTGGGCTACTTTGGCACAATCACTTACAAAAGCCACAATTTTATAATGCGGATCAATGGATTCTATTCCTGAAACCAAGTCTTCTACTTGCTCGGCATCACAAATCAACAAGGCATTTTGATAAAATCTTTTAGAGGCCAGAAAACGTACATAAAACAACCTCCATAAAATAAGCGACAGAAAGATAACTGTAAAAAAGGCCAAAATCTGCAAGCGGTTAGCCGGCAACGGAGGCGAATAAACAGGGGTTAAAAAATAAGCAACAGTAGTAGTAGTAACCGTTAAAATGGTGCTTCGGATTAACTGAAATTCGGTACTGGCGACCTGAAGATTGTAAAATTCGAAAACGGCTCCTATTAATTTTAAATAGACCAATAAAAGCAACAGATGCACTCCGTTAGACACTGCCAATGTTAAATATTCCAATCTGAAGAAATTCCCGGTAACATTGAGAGCCAAGAGCACACAAACAACATCCACAAAATGCAGCATCATTTTTCTTTCGGAGAGTTCAAAATGAATTTTATCGGTTGTCATTGGAGGGCTGTTTAAAAACGATATTACGATTTCTAAATTGAAAAATCGAATTCGGAAGCAAGTTGATAAACTATTCCCAATTGATAAAATTTATCCTTTAAAAGGATTAAATTTCTGTTGAAACACCCTCTTTTGGCATTTCAGTTGCCGAAAAATGAACTGTGAGTAACGTAAGCGCGTACACAAAAGCCGGAGCAGCAATTCGCATCGCGGCATGATTAATTGTTAACAGCCAAAAGACATAAAAGGGAAAAAAATAGATATTTTGATACTGAACCAAAAAGAGCATCAGCGGAGTGAGTACTAAAATCAACAACATCAATACTCCAAACAGACCATGTTCGGCTAATAAACGTGTAATTTCATTATGCGAAGCCACCTCCTGTCCCAGCATTTGCTCGCGATAAGATTTTCCCATACCGATTCCCGCTCCCAACAGAGGATTTTCCTGAAAAAGAGCTATTTCAGTTCCCATTATCTGTTCGCGTCCTCCTAAACGATCCGCTTTTACACGTCCGGCTGCATTCTGATTAGCATATCGTTTGGTAATTAAACCACTGGTTTGCACTACCGAATAACTCCAAATTCCCAAAGCCAGCAAACTACTAAAAATCATAATCCATTGTACTTTTCTTTTTCCGGAGCTGTTACTGAACAGATAAGCCGCTAAAAGCAATAAAACAATCATTGCAAAACCGGTAATTACCCCTCCTCTGGAAAAAGTAACAATAGCACGATAAGCCGCTACAACAAAAAGAAAGCCATTCAGCAGTAACATTCTTTTGGATTTAGACATAAAAAACATCTGAGCAAAAAAAACAAACATTCCCAGCCCTAAAACTGTAGCCACCTGATTAGGTCCATAGCCTCCTGAAGTAGCAAAATTAGACTGGGTTCCGGTTACCACTTCCCGCACAGAGGGATTGTACAGCAACAGATAAACCAGAGTAGCAACAACAGGTAATCCTAAGAGCACAACTATATTTTGCAACTGACTGAAACTTACTCTTCTCTGGTAACAATACAAAGCACTCAGTCCCAGACAAACCGGTCCGGAAATATTAAAGGTGATTGCTTTTCGAATTTCCAAATCGAGATCCTGACTGCTCATAGTAACCAGCATTCCGGGAATCAGGAATAAGAAGTAAAACCAATAAACAATGCTGTTTTTAGAAAAACCGCTCAGTACAAAACCCAATAACATTAGTAAAGAAACTACAGTCTTGACATACTCATTGTTCAGATTACCGCCGGTCATTCTTAAAAAAACCTCTGCCCCAACCAGATAAGCCGACACATAAAGCACTTCATTGTTTTGGTTGTTTTTCGATATAATATAATAACCTCCTAAAACAGCAATCAGCAAGGCGTAAATTTTAGACAAAAAAGGAATAAAAAAAATAGCAAATGCTATCCCGACATGCAGGAATATTAAATTGATATAATTGATTTCAGACTTATTCATTTATAATTGTTGTGCTTACCCAATGACTATATGCTTTTATTACCGCAGCTGCCGAAAACTGTTTTTCCACTTTCTGATGAAGTTTTTCAGCAAAAGAGGCTCTAAGTTCCGGTTGGTTTATCAATTGGATTAATTGTTTATGAAAAAGAACCACCTCATCCGGCGATACTAAAAAACCATTTTCTCCTGTATCAACTACTGTTTGTAATTGACCAACATTGGTCAAAACCACTGCTTTTTTATGCCAGGCATATTCCAAAACTGCCAATGGCAATCCTTCCGATTTTGAAGTGAGTATCCCTATCTCCGTCTGTTTTAAAACCCCGTCCACATCCGAACAGGAATCATACAAAAAGACCTGATTTTCCAATTGACGTTCTTTGATTTCCTTCTTTAACTGTACGGAATAAGCATCCTTAAAATCTTTACCAACCAAATGAAAACTCCAATTAGGATGAGATTCTTTCAACAAAGAAGCTAATTCCAACAAGAAAGAATGGTTTTTCTGTGGTCTTAAATTTGCCAGACACACAATCCGCTTTCCGGAAATCCCTTGTAATTTACAGTCTGATTGCAGCGCTTCTTCTCTTTCATCACAAACAAAATTAGACAAATAAACGCTGTTTTTACAATGCAAATAATCCAAAGCCCACTTTTGCAACTTTTCGTTTACTGAAATAATGCCATCAAAAAGAAAACTGAGACATTGCAAGACTGCTTTAGGCCGCTGTATTAGAAAATCACTATTCCCATAATGATCGTGCCAGATAATTTTTAGTTTGGGATAGCTGCATTTGACCAAAATGGCCAAGAAGAAAGAAGAACCATGCGCCTGAACACACTGAATACGGTGTTGTTTTATGAATTTCCGCAACTTGAAAATGGCACTAAAATCGAGGGTTCTTTTTTTATTTAAAAACAAATAATCCACTTTAGGTGCTATTTTTGCTTTTAAAATTCCCTCTTTTCGGGTAGCAACCAATGCTGAAAAAGTCCCTTCTTCCGACAACATATTGGCGTAATTAACTGCCATGCGTTCGGCTCCGCCTGCTTCTAAGGAATCAATTAGTTGTAGTATTCTCATTTTTGCAGCAGCTTTTTTATTTCGGTTTCAAAATATTCTAAGGTATATTTTCTGGACCAATTAATAGCTTCTTTACTTCTCTTTTCAAACTGGTCAGGATTATTTATTAACGTTGCGATTGTATCGGTATCTTTCTCTGTATCCATTTGTAACAAAATTCCGCGATGTCCGTAATCCAGCATTTCAGGTACGCAGGAAACCGCAGTAGCAATAGGAACACACCCCCAAAACATTCCTTCGGCAATGGCTTTGGGCCAGCCCTCGCTCTTAGAGGCTAAGATAACAAAATGGCTCTTCTGATAGGCTTTTTTCAATACTTCCTGATTTTGATTGCCATGCAAAAAAACACATTCACTAAGAGTGTGCTTTTCAATATAATTTTGCAAAGTCCGTCTTAAAGGTCCGTCTCCAAAAACATCTAATTGAACATTAAGATTTGTCTGTTTTAATTGTTCCAAAAGCCGGATAGCATACAACGGATTTTTGCCTTCAACCAAACTTCCTACAAAAAGCAGTCGTATGTTTTCATTTGAACCAATGGTCTTTACTGTTGTTTTTTCTTCTCGTTCGGAATAACTGGCGGTAAAAAAAGACTGAATATTAGCCGATTGATTATCCCATTCACCATAAACCAACACTTTTATATTTCGGGTCAAAAAAGTATTGGATAAAATCCATTTTTGCAGGCGATAACTCCATGGTTGTTTACTTTTAGAATCCCAATTGCCCGCATACTTTGCGGTCTTGGTTGTGGAAGGAAAAAAAATTTGCAATATACAAGCTAACAAACCCATATTTCCCGGGCAACGCAAATGGATATGATCGGCCTGTTGCATGGCTTTGTAAATTTGGTACAAAATACCGGGAATTTCAAACAATGTAATGAGCGTATTCTTCAAAGTTGTCAAACTCAAAGCCGCTACCGGTTTGAAATCAATATTTTGATGTTCATAAGCACTATCGATTGCTGTTGACGTATGATTAGCAATTGGAGCTATCACCATTACTTCCTCTACATTTTTCAACCATAAATTCATTTCGCGCACATATGGTTCGTAAGCAAAGTACTTTTGATTCCTTTGGCTATGGACGACATGGGTAATGATTAAAAACTTCATTTTGCTGCTTTCTTTGTAAGCAAATATAGGTATAAAAGTTATGGGTTGTTTTCGGTTGTGGATTGTGGGTTGTGGGTTGTGGATAAATTAGCTGTTTTTTAAAACATATAAGTCATATAAGTTTTTTTTATTAACTGAGAATAACCATAAGCTATTATTGTAGTACATATAAGAGTTGAGTTGTGGGTTGTTAGTTTTGTTTAGTAATAATTGAGAAAAATTGTACTCTGTTTCATGCTTTTTACACACTCCTAGCCCTTTTCAGTTATGAGTTGTAGGTTGTGGGTTGTCAGTTTTGTTTAGGGGTAATTGAATGCATTTTGGATTCATATTACAATTGCTACACACCCCTAACCCCTCTGAAAGAGGGGAATGTGTATCTGCTAATCGAGTGAATTCTGCTTTCTTTTATGATTGTAACACATCCTTAAATTCTCTAACTCTAGTTTATATTTTTATTTGGAATCGTTGAATATTCGATTTTAGAGAGAGGAATGCGTTTGGGGGTAATTGCGTGTATTTATTTTTGTACTCATACTCAATTCTCTCCAAGAAGACTATAAAAAGGCTATCTTTTTTTTTAATAAAACATTAATACTTCCGGCAGTTTGCTCTTCGAATGAAAATCTCTTAAAATCTTCATGAACATTTATTTTTTTAAATTTTTGGTATTCTAAGCTTTCCGGAACGCAAGAAGTATATTCAAGATGTATCATCTCAAAGTTTTGCTGTAATATTTCTAAATACTGAGGTAATCTTAAACGATTATGATAATCAAACTTTGTTTGTATCGCATCCCATTCCTGTTGACTGTATTTCAAAAAATCATATAAAGAAATGCTTTTATCACTATAAGCTCTATGGTCCCCTGGTGAAATCAGGTGTAAAATATAGCTGCCGCTTTTTAATTTATTTTCAAATGACTGATGCATCTTTTTTATATCCTTTGGACTTAGGTGTTCTAAAACAAAACGAGAGATGATAATATCTGTATCTTTTAATTCTCCTTCAGCCACATTGGTATAAGGAAAATAATTTACTTTTTCATTTAAATTAGAGTTCCCTGACAAATCACCAAACTGATTATTATACTTCTCTTCAAAAATTTTGTTTAATTCTTTGATACTTTTTTTCTTGTAATGCTTATTGATATCATAAGTTAAGACTTTTTTTACCGCAGCATCATGAACAAACAAATAGGGTAAAATGGGTGCCCATCCGGATCCTACCTCAACAATAATTTTATTCTCTAAGGAAATTTGCTGTTGGTCAAATATTTTTTTCATCAAACGATAAGAAGCCTCTGTAGATTTGATCTTATCCTCAATACTGAGCTTAGCAATCAAATCCTGCAATTGATGATAAATAAAATACCCCAACCGATCTGGAAGCCCATCTAATATTTTAAAAACACTTGTTTTTAGTCTATGATTCATTGTCTAATTTCCCGGTTTATTAAACAAAAGTTCTATCCAACCCAAAAAACGCCCTAAAGACTCTGTGAAAGCCGCTTTTTTATTTGTTGTTGTAAATGTATTTGAAAATCGGATAGCTGTTAACAATAATGTAATAGAATGCCATTTTAATTTATCTTTTAGTTGTGGATTGGGATTTTTTACTCTCCAAACATACCAGCCATTTCGTACTACCATTTTTCCATAACGGTAGTGATTGGGTCTGCCGGAAGGTTCGTGGTAATGTGATAATTGAGCTGCTGTATTCAAATACAATTTTCCTTTTTTAGCCAATCGCAATGAAAAATCAGCGTCTTCATACAAACCATAACCTTCAAAATATGTCGAAAATCGAATACTGTTAAATATTGATTTTTTGAAGGAGGAAACTCCCCCCATCAACATTTCCACCTTATATATTTTATTAGTTTGTGGTAAAAAACTCACACTTCGACCATGAGAAAATAAAGGCGAAAAACCAGGTGGTGTATCTGCATCCAAACCCAGCTTTTTACGCATCAGAAAACGGGAACTGTCTTTTCTTTTCCAACCGTCAAAATAAAATTCCGTTGGTTTTAATTTATAATTCTCTCCTAGCTGTTCCCATTTAATTTCATTTTTAATATAACCTCCCACAGCCAAAGCTTCCGGATGTTTTTGGTAAGTTTTAATTATTTCTTCAAAATAATTCTTTTCCAAAACGGTATCATCATCCAGAAAAAAGACAATTTCAGAAGTTTCAGCAACTTTGGAAATACCCAAATTACGTTGTCTGGTTAAACCTCTGTTTTCATCGGAAACTAAAATATACTTTAGATTTTGAAATGATTTTTGACTTAATGCTGTTTGCGTTTCCTGATTCACCGAACCGTCTATGATCAGAATTTCATCCGGATAGCGTGTTTGTTCCTGAACCGATTGCAACAATCGCAATAAGGGTTTCGGACGCATATAGGTGCAAACAATTAAGCTGAAATTCATTGTTTTGTTTCTATTTTTAATTAAAACCAATATTACAAAGATTTTTTTATTCGGGAGTAGTGTTTGGGTTTAATAAGTTGTGGGTTGTCAGTTTTGTTTAGTGGTAATTGAGTGCGTTTTATTTTTTTATTATGATTGTTACACACCTCTAGCCCCTTTTCAGTTGTGAGTTGACAGTTGACAGTTGTAGGTTTTTGTGTAGTGGTAATTGAAGATTTTTGTGCTTTGCCTCTTGTTTTTACACACCCCTAGCCCCTCTGGAAGATGGGAATGCGTTTAGTGGTAATTGAGGGAGTTAGGGTTTATTTTATAATTTTGTTTTCACTTTAACTTATTCGCCCAAAAAACACTTTGCTTCCATTGTTTTTGAAAGTTTTTATAATACAAAATAGGATTTTTTATTTTTTGAATTTTATAGTATTTTAAAAACAATACTATTTTGTATCCTAAAAGTTGTTGTTTTGTATAATGCTTTATCTTGAACAACATCACTGTTGGCGAAGGTTTAGGCTGTACAATATCGTCATCCCATGGTTTTTTCAGGATGGTTCGAAAGCCTCCCACAACTGCTTTAAGATGAGTTATTTCCGGTCTTGAACTAAATACAACATCAAGTCCCTTATTACGCAGTTGCATTCCAAAATCAGCATCTTCACCATATCCAAACTCAAAATGTAAATTATATTTTATTGCATCTATACTTTGCTTTTTAACGATACTACATCCTGAGCCAAAAGACGACCATTGAAAAATTCCTTCTTTCTTTTCTTTTTGAACATAATTAACAGCATAACATCCAAAAGTAATCTGACCAATTCCCAACTTTTTAATCCTATCAAAAGCCTCATTAAAAAAGTCTATGTGCAAGCGGATATCATCATCAGCCATAAACACCCATTCGCTTTCTACTTCATTCAAAGCCAAATTCCGTGCATTGCAAGCTCCTGCCTGATGAGTAAAAATATGTTTAATTGTAAAAGGCCAACTTTGATTTGTTAGGTAATCCAATTCGGAAAGACTATCAGGCAAAGGATTTTGCTCTACTATAATTACTCTTTTAGGCAAATGCGTTTGATTGGCTAAATCCTTTAACACATCATATAAATACTGTTTTCTCCCAATGGTCGGGATAATGACATCTATCGTTTTATCTAAAATGGGTTCCAAAGCAGATTGTACCGGAATATCTTCTAAATTCAATGCAGTCTTTTTTCTGCTTTGAAAAAAACAACCATATAAAAACGGAATGACAGGAAAACGTTTTTCAAACAGCATCAGATTTACAAACAATAACAACAGCCATCTTTTTTTATAATGCTGACTCACAAAACGGAATAAAATGTAGTGATTTGTACTTTCTCCCTTTTGTATTTTGGGTACAGGATTGGTGAGCAAACGGGGATCCGAATAACAAAAAAGTCCGGCCGGCATTCCTAATTTGGCTAGCGAATTGATAAAATAATCAAAACTTGTGTCTGTTTTTATTTTACTTCCAATAGTTTTTAAAACGGAAGCATGTACTCCGCCTGCCTCAGCACTCATGAGCCAGGTTGGGTAAGCAACCATTTTATTAATTTTGACAAAAGGGGATTCTTCGACATAACCAATAGCAACCGGAATATGACTTTGACCGAAAGAAGTCATGATTTTATGATGATGGAAAATGGATTTGAATTTTGAAAGATTCAAATAGGGTTTTAAATCCAGGTCGCACCAAATTAGCCAATCCTGCGGATATAATTCTGCTAAGTTATTTATTGTACCAGCAATCGTATGAGAAGAGAAAAACAAGTTTTCTTCATCTCTTATTACTTTAACAACTTTATTGTTTTTATGGTAGATTATAATCAAACTACTCTTTTTTTTTTAACCGCAAATTACGCAGATTAACACTAATTATTCTCTAAGCCGTTGGGTGAAATTATTAAAAATATCAATTCGGGTGTTTTTTTTGTATAGTGAAACGGAATAAAACTTCTCGATACAATCCCATCCAATAACGGAATCACTCGACGTGACGAAAAATTATCCTCAAAAACTAATTTTAGTCAACGGGTTATTTTCTATTAATCGTAATAGTTGATAGATAATTAGTTTATTCAAGCCGCTTGTCTAGATTTCTGCTTCCTACTTCTTTGTAAAACTGTATATTTTGCTGAACAATTGTATCGATATTAAAATGCTTTTCTACTCTTAATCGGGCAAGTTGTCCCATCTCCTGAGTCAGGGCATTGTTTTCGAGTAATTGTAAAATCCTTTCTGTAAATAAATTATGGTTGGCCGGATGGATTAAAAAACCACTTTCTCCATCAATTATTAGTTCCTGAGCCCAGCCGATATTGGAATTTACTACTGCTTTCTGCATCGCCATGGCTTCAATAGTGACCATTCCCAAGGTTTCTGCAAAGGTGGGAAACACACAAACATGGGCTTTTTGAATGTATTCCTGCATTTGGCCATAAGGTATTTTACCCAAATAACTTACTTTTTTCAAATCTTCCGGGGTAAATTGACTCTTCATCAATTCCCATGTAGAATTGGAATTGGTTTTTATATCGGGTGCATCACCTCCTATTAAAAGTAATCTGGCATTAGGAAACGCTGTTCGAACTTTATTGAAAATAGCCGGAAGTTCTAAAACTCCTTTTTTCCGAATGAGGGTTCCGGTATAAAGTAATAATCCTGTTTCCAATTGTTCCGGTTCGAGATTTTGAAACAAAGCTAAATCCAGTCCGTAATGAATGGTCTTTATTTGCTTCTTTTTAATCTTGAATAATTTTTTTGATAATGCTCCTGCAAAGGCCGTAGGTGCAATGAAAGCTGTTGCATTTGAAACAGCCAGCTTTTCAAAAAAGAAATTCTTTCCTTTTTGTTTTCTTTGCTCCAAATGACAAAAATAGGTATCGCTGCCGTGAAAGCGAATAACCAACGGAATTTTGAATTTCATAAAAGCCGTAATTCCAGTCCAATCAGGGGCTTCCAGTATCTCAATTTTCTCTTTTTCAATTACTGCCTTACAATATTTCTCAATATGTTTGCGATGCCTATACCAGCCTAAGATGCTGTATTTTTGATTTTTAATCAAATGGATTGTTGATCCGTTCTCCGCTATAATTTGATTTTCTTTTTGCCCATAAACCAATACGGTAACCTTCAGTCCTTTTTCCACCAAAGCCATAACCAGATTTTTAATACTGGTACCTATTCCGGCTGCGTGAGCTATTTTAGCATGAGGATATTCGGGTGTTAAAAAAGCGATGTGCATGTGATGGTTTCTTTATGCAATGATATGAAACTTCGTTGTAATTTAATAATTATATTGAGTTGTGGGTTGTCGATTATCAGTTGTAAGTTGTAAGTTGTGGGTTTTGTGTGGTGGTAATTGAGGTGGTTTGGGATACCTTATGATGATTGCTACACACCCCTAGTCCCTTTTCAGTTGTGAGTTGTGAGTTGTGGGTTGTGGGTTGACAGTTGTCGGTTTTATCTAAGGATAATTGAGAAATTTGTGATTCCCTTCCGTCTTTCACACACCCCTAACCCCTCTGGAAGAGGGGAATACGTATAGTTGTATTTGAGTTTTTTTTTGTGCTTTGCTTCTCGTTTTTTACACACACTCAGCCTCTCTGGAAGAGGGGAATGCGTTTGAGTAAAATGAGAGAGTATGCTTTAAAAATGAAGATAAAGTATCATCTTTTGGACTAGTTGGAGAAAAAATCCTGAAGGATTCTGGCTGTAAATATTTTAGCGCCATTGGCGTTCATGTGTCCACAAGACGAAAAATATTTATCTGCTGTTACTACCTTTTCATAATTGTGGATTTCAGGGTAGGCTTTTTTTACTTTTTCGAAATAGTCTATGCCTTTGGTGTTTTCACACATAGGTGTCATTACCGCAATAAAGTTAATTTTATTGGCTACGCAAATTGCTTTTATATCTTCGTAATATTTATTTTTTAAGGGTTTTAGAGTACTAATATCATTTTTCATCCTCCCTTTTTTATTTTGTTTCAGGGCATGAAATCCTCCTTTATCCAAAACATTGGTTGATTGGTTGCTTAATGTCTTATAAAATTCTCTGAAACCGATTAATTCATCAAAATTAACATAGCGATAAAAAGGGATATAATACAGGCTATTAAAATCGGGTTCTTTGGAAAAATGCTCTTTTATAATTTCAGAACGGTGTATATAGGGTAAAAAATTAGCCGCCACCGTTTCGGAACGTTTTTCATTAGACAAATTTAAATCGGCTTCCAAAATGACCGTTTTGATTTTGTAATGGCGTTCCATCATTAGTTTCAGCAGTAAATCGGCTTCGAATAAATGTCCGCCACTGATACCGTAGTTGAAGGTTTTCAGGCCTTTTTGTTCGAACATTTCGGAAACAAAATGGTTGTTGGCACGGGAAGAGCCCAAAATTACGACGTCATAATTTCGGTTTTTGGAATTATAGACATCCTCTATTTTGTTTCGGTTATTGGAATGTGCATATACGGTGGTATAGGCATAGTCCAGCAGTACTGCTAAAAGCAGGATGATGATTATGGTTTTAATTGTAAAAAGTATGAATTGTTTCATTTGGTTGTAATTGTTTATTTTTTTCTTTCCCCGCCCTAAAGGGTGGGAAAAAAGCAGAACTTTTTCATTTCTTTTCTGCCCCTGCCCCTAAAGGGGAAAAGAAATTAGGACTTTATTATTAATCATGAACGCTTTGAATTTCCGGCTCCCTTTAGGGTTGGGGAAAACGAAAATTTGGCTCTTTTAACTCCTTTCTAAAAAACAAATCATTAATTTCTTTTTTCTTTCCCCGCCCTAAAGGGGAAAAGAAATTAGGACTTTATTATTAATCATGAACGCTTTTGAATTTCCGGCTCCCTTTAGGGTTGGGGAAAACGAAAATTTGGCTCTTTTAACTCCTTTCTAAAAAACAAATCATTAATTTCTTTTTTCTTTCCCCGCCCTAAAGGGTGGAAAAAAGAAATGGGACGTTTTTATTTTATATAGGTTTTAATTTTTTCAACAACATTTGGTAAATTTAATAGTATCTCTTCATTAGTAAACCGGATTACTTTTAATCCCTGAAATTCAATATCTGCTGTTCTTTTTTTATCCAAGATTTGTTGTTCTTCATCCAAGTGATAGCCTCCGTCTATTTCAATTACTAATTTTAAAGCATGGCAATAAAAATCAACTACATAAATACTAAGCGGATGTTGTCTTCGAAATTTATATCCTTCAATCTGATTATCTTTTACAGCTAACCACAACTTTTCTTCTGCTTCCGTTTGATTTTCTCTTAACTTCTTTGCGTTTGAAAAAATCTCTGGAGATGCCCCTTTCCACATATTATCGGATAGATTTTTATTTTTTGCCATAAGAATATATTTTAAAATTATATAATAATTTCTTTTCTACCCCAGCCCTAAAGGGGAAAAGAAATTAGGACTTTATTATTAATCATGAACGCTTTGAATTTCCGGCTCCCTTTAGGGTTGGGGAAAACGAAAATTAAAACCATTAAAACTGAAAATAAATAAATTCCTTATAATCAGAATAAGTCCCTAGAGCTATAATTGACGTTAGGCAAAGTGCTAATTTTACAGTTTGGTATTTGCCGGAAATGGGTTCTTCTTTAGTGCGATGGTTCCATTCGACGGCTACAAAAGCCAATAGCATCAATAGTAATTCGTAATTGTAGCGTTCGTTAGCTAAATATTGGGAGGCAAAAACTCCGTTGGTGAACATTTTTTTCAAATATAAAAAAGCATCGGTAATGGTACTGGCTCTGAAAAATACCCAGGCCAGGCAGCTCAGCGCAAAAGTGAGCAGGATGTTGGCTACTACTTTTACGGAATTCCAACTTTTGTCTAAAACTACCGTATCGATATTATTACGATTGGACTTTCGCAATAACAAGGGCAGGAAATACAAAGCATTGATAAATCCCCAAACAACATAGGTCCAATTGGCGCCATGCCAAAATCCGCTTACCAAAAAGATGATAAAGGTATTTCGAATTTTCATCCACATTCCGCCTTTGCTGCCTCCGAGGGGAATGTACAAATAATCACGAAACCAGGAAGAAAGAGAAATGTGCCAACGACGCCAGAATTCGGCAATGTCTCTGGAGAAATAGGGATAGTTGAAATTTCGCAACAACTCTAATCCGAATAATTTAGACATCCCCAAAGCCATATCGGAATAGCCGGAGAAGTCTCCGTAAATTTGGAACGCAAAATAAACGGCTCCCAAAATGAGTGAGCCGGAATTCATCGACGGATAATGGTCGAAAATGGCATTGGCATAGGTGGCACAGGTGTCGGCAATTACGACTTTTTTGACTAATCCCCATAGCATTTGGTAGATTCCGGCCTTGGCCTGTTCGAAGTTAAAGCTTCTTTTTTCTTTTATTTCCGGCAATAAATGCGTGGCTCGTTCGATAGGTCCGGCGACCAACAGCGGAAAATAACTCACAAAAAGTGAATAATCGACAAAGTTGTATTCGGCTTTGATTCTTTTGTAATAAATATCAATTACATAGGACAATCCATGGAAAGTATAAAAAGAAATCCCCACAGGTAACACTACATCCAATAAGAATGGTGAAGTTTTCAATCCGAAACCATTGGCTAATTCTGCAAAAGAAGTCGTGAAAAAATTATAGTATTTGAACATGCCCAGAAATCCCAGATTGACTCCGATACTGAGCCAAAACCAGAATTTGCGTCCGCTTTCCTTCTGACTTTTTTCAATCCGGATTCCGGTGTAATAATCCAAAAAGGTGGAAAAAACCAACAAAAACAAAAACCGCCAGTCCCAACAGGAATAGAAATAATAGCTGGCAATAATCAACAGCGTATTCTGCGTAGTTTTGTTTTTATTGAACACAAACCAGTATAGCACAAAAACTATTGGGAGGAATATGGCAAAAGTTAGGGAGTTGAAGAACATTTTAGTAGTGAATGGTGAGTTGTGAGTTGTGAGATGTGAGATGTGAGATTTAATCCTTCGACAAGCTCAGGATGACACAGAAGCAAACATTATTTTAAATTAAATTTCATTAACTATCTTATCAATGGCATCCCATATTTTTTCTGAGGCTTGGGTGGGATTTTCACCGGCTATGATTTGGAACCATCTTTGAGCATTTGCAACAATCTCCCCTGATTTTTCTAATCCTGATTTAATTTTAGCTGCTATTTCATCAGCCGAACTCAACCAAATCACACTTTTTTTATCAGGCATTGAACGAAAATGAACATAGTTGTATATTTTTGATACTGACCAGGATGGATTTTTTTTATTGCTTACATCATAATTTATAAAAGCGCAACTTTTTTTATGAACGGCATAATCGAATACCATAGATGATCCTAAATTTATAACCATTTCGGAATGAAAGATTGTATTGAGTTGTAAATCTAAATCTTCCTGAGTAGGCAAAACCGTATTCCAGCCTTCGCCTATTAATTCCCACTTGGGGGCTATCGGCGTGATTATGTCTTTATTCTTTTGCAAAACATTATCAAAACGATTCGAAAAATCAACTGGACATCTTCTGAATATAATTCCTAAGGCTGCCCCTTCCTGATTTAATAGTCGTACTGCTGCTGCGACATCATCTAAATACTGTGGATCATCAGGACAAGTTGTAACATCATCTCCTGAGTAACAAATGTATTTTTTTTGAGAATTCAATTGATGCCATTCAAAAAATTGCTCTTTAGAAACTATTTTATGGGTATTAAAATGACTCTCAAACTGAGGGGTTCCGGTAACCAAAATCTGACTTTCTTTAATATAGGGATAATAATACAACAGCTCTTTTTTCATATAATTACTCCAAACCATATAATAATCGGTCTCCACAACCATTGTTGCCTTGGGTAAATTATCCCAGGAAAAAATAAAAGTAGCGGTGGGAATCCCTAATTCCTGTGCTGCCAACAATGGAGCTACGGCCAAAATGGGACGTTGATTCGTACATAAAACAATAGCCGGTTTTTCTCTTTTCAGGGTTTCTAAACACTCTTGAAAATAATGCGTTTTACGTTCCTTTTCTTTTAAATTTTCACGAATCCGCTCTAAACCGCTATCAGAAGTATGTGTCGCAATTAAAAACTGAGTTGCCACATTTTTAACCGCTGATTTAAGTGTTTTATAAGTAAAGGGAAACCGATAGCTGTTGTACACCTCATCATTTCCTTTCCGAATATTTAAATTCAGTTCAATATGTTTTCGGGCATTTTTAAATATATCTGCTAACGGACTTGCTTTTGCCTTATTAATTTTAATTTCCGGGAATCCTAAATCGGATAAGTTAAAAGGGGTATTGTTCCAATAAATTATAGAGAAGCCTTTTTCCTTACCCAATTTATAGAAATCAGTGTAAGCAAAATTTCGAAGCCCTATTCCGTCCGGCAGGAGAATCAATACTTTTTGGTTCGCCATTAACTATCTCTAAATTGTTTTTGATGATTAAGCTTCCAAATATCCGATTTTTGAAGACATTCTAAAAATAATTGATCACTATTTCCCTGTCCGAAATCACTATTGGTCACTTTTACTCTACTGGATTGCACTTGAGCTAAAGCTTCTTTGATACTCTTTTCGGTATAATCGGCATGGATAATATCAGCATGAACAGCTCTGTTTTGCTGTCTTGTACCGATATTGATAATTGGGATACCATAATAAGGAGCTTCTCTGATTCCGGCACTGCTGTTTCCTATAATAAAACAGGCGTTTTTCAGAAGGGTTAAAAAATATTCAAAGCGTAAGGACGGAAAAACTCTAAATCGCTGATTGGTTTTTAATTCCTTATAAGCATCCCTAATACAACGGCTTCCTAAATCATTGTTTGGATAAATCACCACATAATTTTGATGGTCTTCTAACAGTACCTTCACAAAGGTTTGTGCATATTGGTGCATTTCCATAATCTCTGTGGTAACCGGATGAAACATTACCACAGCATATTCCTCAAAATCTATATTGTAATAGGTTTTGACAGTTGGCAAATCCGGTAACTGATTGGAAAACATACTATCAATATCCGGAGAACCGATGATAAATACAGCTTCCTGTATTTCTCCCATTTGTATCAATCGCTTTGCTGCCTGATTATTTGATACAAAATGAATATGACTTAGTTTACTAACGCTATGCCGAATTAATTCGTCCACCGTACCCGAAATTTCGCCACCTTCAATATGGGCTACTAAAATATTATTTAAGGAACCTACTATGGCTCCTGCTAATGTTTCTACCCGATCGCCATGTACCACAACCATATTGGGCTGAATGGCTTTGCAATAGGCCGAAAAACCTTCAATGGTTTTAGCTAGTGTTAAATCCATCGTGGTTTCGTGAGTATAATTTACAAACGTATGTATGTTATTAAATTTACAACGTTCAATCTCTATTAGTGTATAGCCGTATTCCTCTTGCAGGTGCATACCGGTTACAAAAACATGAACTTCAAATTCAGGGTTTTGCTCCAAAATAGTAATTAAGGATTTTATTTTTCCAAAATCAGCACGGGTTCCGGTAAGAAATACTATTTTTTTCATTCGTATGGGTTTCCTTGGGTAATTTGATTTTTAAGAATCTCGACTGCGCTCGATTTGACAGCTCGACTGCGCTCGATAAAGCAAAATTAACTCTTAAAAACTATTTCAATTATTAAAGTTTTCTTTTTAAATAGGGGTCTCGACTGTGCTCGACCTGACACCCGATTTGACTCTCAAAAAAAATATGTTTAAATTAGAACTAATGCTCTGTCACGTCGAGCGCAGTCGAGACGCCTTTATTTCTTATCTAATAAATTATCAACATTTGGACGTCGAGCGCAGTCGAGACGCATTTTATTCTTCATCTGGCTTGTATTTATGATGTGTGGCATTTCTACATTCAGCCAAACTCTGTAATTTATCAAAATTCTCATCTATTAAACATTGTTTTTTGGCTCGACTCCATTTTTTTATTCTCTTCTCAAAAGTAATGGCTTGATTGGGATCTGTAAAGTCCTGATAAAAAACTAACTCAACTGGTCTTCGAGAATGTGTATAAGCCTCCGGATATTTCCCCGCATTGTGTTCCATTATTCTTCTTTCAAGATCAGATGTGATTCCGACATATAAAGATTCGTCCTTGCACTTCAATATATATACAAAATAAAATTTCATCTGTATTCATTTTAAATCTCGACTCCGCTCGATTTGACAGTTCAATTATAATCGAGTAAGCAAAATTAACTTATTGCGAGAACAAATATGACAACTCTTTTATATAGGGGTCTCGACTGCGCTCGACCTGACACACGATTTGACTCTCAAAAAATTATCAACTTTGTCAGATCGAGAGCTGCCGACACCTACTCAACAAACATCCTCCAAACAAAGCTGTTCATCATTTTCAATATCTCTGGTTGCTGTTTTTCCAATTAAATCATTAAAATGTTCTGCGAGAATCTTTCCGGTTCCGGGGCGTTTGACCCAGATATTTTCTTTGGATAGTTTTTCCCCTTTTTTGATTGCTGCTATTGTACACACTGTAGCAAAAGCGAAATCGATAGTTACCTGCTCTTCTTTGGCGGGTTCTTTGGTTCCACCGCGCATTTGCCAGATTTCATTAGAGGCAATAATTAATTCTGATGTTGTTTTTTCATCCATACTGCAAATAATATCCGGTCCTGTACGATGCATGTGATCTGTAAAGTGACGTTCCAGAATGCTTGCTCCCAAGGCTACCGCTCCTAAACAGGCATTATTGTTTAAGGTATGATCAGATAATCCAAAAACCTTGTTCGGAAAAGCTTCATGTAATTGTGTCATAGCTCCCAAACGCACTAAATGAATTGGTGTTGGGTACAAATTGGTCGTATGCAACAAGGCTACAGGAACATTGTATTTATCAAAAATGGCCACTGCTTTTTGTACACTTTCAATGGTGTTCATTCCGGTACTCAAAATTACCGGCTTGCCAAAAGAAGCAATATGCTCCAGTAAGGGATAATTATTGCATTCGCCGGAACCAATTTTATAAGCCGGCACATTAAATTGCTCTAATCTGTCAGCAGCGGCACGCGAAAAGGGGGTCGATATAAAAATCATGCCTCTGCTTTCCACATAGTTTTTCAATTCTAATTCCTCTACTTCATTGAGCGAACAACGTTCCATGATTTCATAAATGGAAATATCGGCATTACCGGGAATTACTTTTTTGGCAGCTCCGCTCATTTCGTCCTCAACAATATGCGTTTGATGTTTGACCACCTCAACACCTGCTCTGTATGCTGCATCCACCATTTCTTTGGCGACTTGCAAAGAACCTTCATGATTGATACCGATTTCGGCAATCACTAATGGCGGATAATCGAGGCCTATTTTTCTTCCTGCAATTTCTATGTATGGGTTCATTTTGGGTTGTGGGTTATCGGTTGTCCGTTATTGTCATTGCTATTTTTATTGCCATTGCTATTGCTATTGCTATTGCTATTGTTATTGTCATTGCTATTGCTATTGCTATTGTTATTGCCATTGCTATTGCTATTGTTATTGTCATTGCCATTGCTATTGTCATTGCCATTGCTATTGTCATTGCCATTGCTATTGTTATTGCCATTGCTATTGTTATTGCCATTGCTATTGTCATTGTCATTGTCATTGCCATTGCTACTGTACAGGTATTCGGCGTAGTCTAAATCCTCCTGCATGTCGATATCGATATTGGCAAAAATATGATTTACCAGCAAAGGGAAGGCATTTTCGGTTATGATTTTATTTTCCATGATGGCTGCGGCCTTAGTAATATATAGCAATCCGTTTTCAAAATAGAGTGGTTCTAAATCCTGGCTTCTCTGCCCAATGGTATAATTAAAAGGAATAAATTTATTGTTGGCTATTTTTCCGAATTTCTGATAGTTTCGGGAAACTGTAAAGAGGCTGTCGTAATTTTCCTTTTGATACTCTTCAAAAGCTTCTCTTAGTAAATTGGTAGGTCGAAGTGGATTGGTAGGTTGTAATATAATCACGTTTTCAACTTCATCTTTTACAGATTGAAGTACATGTTTTAGAGCTGAAACAGTAGGCTCCAAATCCCCGCTCAAATGTTCCGGACGATCGATAACTTTAGCACCGTATTGAAGGGCTATTTTTTTAATTTCTACATGATCCGTGGAAACATAAATGGCATCAATGATTTCCTGGTTTGCCTGAGCATATTGAATAGAATGCACTAACAAAGGAATACCTCCTAAAAGCAGCGTATTTTTTCCGGCTAAGCGTTTGGAACCGCCCCGGGCAGGAATGATGGCGATGGTTTTCATTTATTTTAATCTGCTTTTAGCATTTTCAATGATTTTATTCATGTCATTGCTCCAATTTTCAGCTGTATATAAATCTTTTGGAGCATCAGGAATTACAATTTCCCTTTCTAAAAAATTAGTTACAGCCTTTTCCCATTCTTCGACAAAATGAGGTTTTTCTATTAACTTACCCAATTTACCATACTGTAACACTTCCGGGACACCTCCTAAAGCCGAAGCAATACAATAACAACCACAATGCAAGGCTTCAATGAGACTTAAACCAAAACCTTCATGCCATAAAGTTGGAAATAAATAACAATCCGCCGTTTGATAATATTGAGCTAATTCTTCATTTGGAATTCTCCCTAAGTATTCAACAGCTTTTGCGGGTTTTTTAGGTTCACAACCAATTACCCATAATACCGTATTTGGATTCTGTACATGTACTTTTTTCCAGGCGTCCAATATAATATGCAAGCCTTTTTTAGGACGATCCTGAGAGCACCATATAAAAACTGTTTTATCTTTGACTCCAAATTTCTCTTTCAACACTGCTTTTTCGATGCTACTTACCTTATAAAACTTTTGTGTATCAATGCCGTTATGTAAAACCGAAAAGTGAGTAGGCAAAACCGTGTACTGTTCTTTGTGTACCCAATAAGAATCAAAAGTTAACAATACCATTTCGTCAATGGTTTCAAAAAAATAACGACTTTCAAAATTGCCATAAAAAGGCGGAAAACCATGATAGAAAAACTGCAAATAACAATGCTCTCTCCATTTTTTAGAAAACAGGAAATCCTGTAAAGGTTTTACAATTCCGAAATTATCTACTATCTGAATAATATACTTTTCACCTGGTTTTATGATTTTTGCTAAGGCTTTAAAGTAACCTATATAAGGATTTTTAGCTATCTTTTTTTGAACTTTTGTCAAAAAATCTGTTGCTACAAGACTGTAATTTACATCTGGAAATTGGTATTCCGGTTGTTCACAAACTATAAAATCTATTTGATGATCTTGTTGTAAGTAATTTTTATAAAGAGTAGTCCAACTCCCTATTTTTTCATACGGTAGCGGAACTTGCGATATAAGGATTACTTTGGTCATGAATTACAATTTTTAAAGAATCAAAGATATACTTTTCATATCAGGAGCAACCTGATAGCGGTAGTTTTTTAGTGCCGGATTACTAATTAAATGTACTAAAATAAAGTCATTAATTTCTTTAAGAGTATAGTATTGCGGAACCTTTTTACGGAGTATTTTTTTTATTTTTTGTTTTAAAGTCCCCTCTTCTATATCCAATTGAAATAGATATTCTGTAATCAGCGGTGTTTTTTGTTTTAGAGTATAAAATAAAAAATGATCGATTTCCGGTTTCCGATTTGTTATTATTATTTGCCTGTCAGGTTTTTGCAATGCTTCATATTGCTTCTTTGAAATAGAAACACCCCACTCATCATCATTTACTTTCGTTCTTTTTTGAGCGATGGTATCTTTTAGATGTTGATGATTCAACTGCACCACTCCTGAGAGTTGCAAATCAGTCGTTAATTTTTTACGCTCACTGCTTCGGTAACTGGAATGCCATTGATGCAGCAATACAATTTCAGCATCATAAAATGATACTTCACAGCCCACATTTTGTAAGCGAACATGAATATCGGTGTCTTCAGCACCCCAAAAATGATAGAATTCATCAAATCCATTTATTTTATGTAAAGCTTCCATACAGAAAAGAGACAAACCCTGAGCTCCAACTCCACTTGAAAAAGCTACAGGAATAGTATCAAAATTTCCAGAAAACACTTTGGTTTCTTTACTTAAAAACCCAACCTTAAAATAAGTCGATAAATTAACTTTTGCCAAATCATAAAGCTTTTCGATAAAATTTTCTCTAAAAATCATATCTATATCTGCCACAAAAACATAGGGGGTCTTAATTAATTGTAAGCCCACATTAATAGCCTTAGCACGTGACCATGGCTGGTTTTCAACATAAGAATAATGATAGTGAATAGCTGAAAATTGCTTCAAAAGTTCTTTTAAAGCAAGACTGTAAACCGATTGTGAACCATAATCTACAAAAAGTATCTTAAACTTTTTTACTGTTTGATTTTCCAAGCTTAACAAACTGTTTTTTACCCTTATTAAGTCTTTATTCCGGTAAATAAAAAGTATGGTTATCATAGTTTATGCTCTAAAATTTAAATCAATAAAATCTAATAGGGCTTCACTTTCTTTATCAAATTTTCTGGCAAAAAAAGCAACATTATCCCCGTATTCATTTTGAACAAAATCATTTTCAAAAATAGCCAAATGCTTTTTAGATACAAATGCAGGTCCCGGATGTACAGACCAATCCACATAAGTCAAATTCCCTTTTATATTTGTAATTCCTGAATTACCAATTATGGTTGGTATTAAAATTTCTTCACAACAAAATGAATTTTTAAAAAAACGCTCGTAATGCCGATTTGAATTTAAAAAATCTAAAATATACCGAACGGTTGAATGGGTTAAAATCCACCATGTAGGACCAAAAAAAACTTTTTTAAACGGAAAGTTTTTTTTGGGAAAGTATAAACTAATCTTTTTCTCTAAGCGTAATAAAATTTTAATCCAAATGGGTTTATTTGGCTTTCGTCTATAAAACAGATCAAAATAAAAATTAGTTATCCACCCTCTTTTTAAATCAGATGGAAATCCTTCTTTAATGCTAATGAATTCTCCTCCTTGTTGTAACTTATTATACAAGAATTCATTAGACCTAATCGGATAATCACTACCACTCAGTAAAGCATAATAATCATAATTATCTTTAACCGCAGCAGCCATTAAATTAAATATTGCCTTTTGATGCGACCAGCCAGCCCACCAAACTTTATGTCTTTTTATAAATTTAATATTTGTAAACTGATTTAAATTTGTTGGCATTTCTGAATTTTTATCAATATGTATATAAAAATACACATTAGTATCCTGAAGAGCTCTTATTAATTTTTCAAGATGCCCATAATTATGGTAAGCAGTAATTAAATAGGCTATGTTAATTTTATCCATCATGTTAAATACTTTTCTGCTTCTCTTTTTGAAAGTCCTTTCCAACGTAAAAAACATTTCATTATTTTTTTGTTCAAGATAAACTTACCAAAAATTTTACTCTTAATATAATAGCCCCATTTAGTCTCTGAAGGTCTCTCTTTTAATTGAAAATCTATTGTTTTGACAGCTTGTTTTAACTTAGTAACTTCCTCAAACATCCAAGCCTCAGCAACATTGCCCATGTGATAGGTATAATTATCAGCCGTAGATAAACGCCAAAAACCTTTTTTTATAACCATTGTATCTAATAAATAATTACTATTTCCTCCTAATACATATTCCGTAGATTTTTCAGGTAAAGAATAAAATAGAGATGCTTTATATGTTATTACAAAGTGACCGGCTCCCACAACTGCTTTAAAATCATTACTCGAAATAGTTAAATAATTTGCTAAATGAACTTCATTATAAAACAAAGGATTTTCAATACTATGTGCAAATGCTCTTAAAGCCGTAGAATTTTGCACTGCTGTAAAACGTAATCTTTTAAAAAAAAAACAATCAAAAAAAATATTTGCCGTATAAGTTTTATACGATTTTGAAGAAGGGGTCGTACACACTGCACCTGTTTTAGGAAAATGTTTAAAAACCTCATAAGCAGCCTCCTGCCATTTTTCTAAAAACAGAACATCTGCATCAGAAGCAGTGACAACAGTAAAATTGTGTCCTGCAACAGCTTTTAAGATAGCATTAATTCTCCCAATATTTTTAGTATTGATAAGTTCCTGAATTTTCCTGCTTTGATACAACTCACCCAAATAATTAGAAACTTCAAAACAACTTCCGTTATTGACAATGGTAATAAAAGTTTTGTCATGAACTGTTTTAAATAAAGACTCCAAACATAATTGTAAAATTGTAAAACTATCTTTAAAATAACCTTCCTGATTAGGGATATATACGGGTATAATAACCTGATGATAAAAATCATTAGATTCCAACTGTTTGTTTTTATTTGGATTAAAACCTACCCGCATTTTAGAATTGTATTATACATTTCGATTACCCTCAATTGATTGACTGCATAATCCAATCGCTCCTGAGCCAGCTGTTGATTTATTTCGGCTGCCTTTACAAAGTTACTTTTTTCAGATAATGCTTTTAGGAGTATTTCTTTTATTTCTGAAACCGATTCCGGATTAGCAATTAAATAGCCATTCCTGCCCTGTACAATAATCTCTTCGGAAGCACCTCCTGGATTGGATTGTATTGGAAAAGCTCCCATTACAACAGCTTCTAACATTGTATTAGGCATACCATCTGAAATACTATTTCCTATATACACTAAAGATTTCCCCATTAATTGCATTAATTCTTTATGCGAAAGTCCATGTCTGTCAAAAAAAGTAAAATCTAGCCGATTGGATGTTATATAATCTATAACTTTTTGATGCGCTCCAAATACTATAACTTTATATTTCTCTAACTCCTTATCTAATAACTGTAAAGCTTTAATAACATTTAGCCCTCTGCCGAATTTATGTTCATAGCCTTTTACTAAAATAATTTTCCGCTCTGTAATGTCTAATTTATAAACATCTAACTCCTTTATTTTATATCCTGTACCTCCCGGGATAACACCTAAAAACTGACCTTTGAAACCTAATTTTTTGGCAATTTCAAAATCACGCATACAATCGGTATGTAAAAAATTAACACGAGCTAAAACCTGCTGTATTCTTTTTAAGTGTGTTTTATATTGCCTGTAATAAAACAAATCATTCCCCCAACAGGAATACAACCATTTCAATTTTGGAAATTTTTGCATCGTTTTCAAAATAGGATAGGAACAACTATGCAATTCAAAACTATGTACTACATCGGGCTGAATGTCTAAAATGATTTGTTCTAATGCTTCATTGGCTGTCACTTCTAAAAAAGACTTCACTTTTTCATACATGTTTGGAAATATTTTTTGTAAACGGTATTCTCCTTTTATATACGGAAATTTCCTTTTTCTCCAAGTTGTAAATTGATGTACCCTCTCTAAAGTATCCAATCGCCCACTATCTAACACATCAAACCAATACAATTCATGATTAGTGTCTTTTAAATTTTCTATCCATCGGATTACGTGAACGGAAGGCATGGAAACAAAAAGGATTTTCATTTTATAAATATTTATAACCTTTGCCAAAAATTTTAAATGTTGTAACTGCAAATACAGATTTAAATAAATCTATAAAATCAAACAATTTTATTTGTCTTTTGAATAATTCTTTGCAAAGAAACAAATCATTAGCATCTTTTCTTACCAACGCCTCTCTCAAAAAATACTTAACCCTATTTTTAGTAAAATTTTGTAACGCATTAGAATTAATAACATCGTTATTTCTTTCTAATAATTTTATATGCTTATCTCTTGCTTTTAATTCAGATGCTATTTCTTTTCTATTCAATTTTCCTAATTCCTGAGATAGAGATTCATTATGAATACGATAATATATTAATCCTTCATTTATAAATTTAATTACAGGATTTTCATATAGCATTCTTAAATTAAAATCCCAATCGTCTAAATTAGAAATAGATTCATCAAATAATCCTTTTTGTCTTTTAACAAACTCTTTTTTCCATAACGGTGAGATAATGTAGAAAGTAATTTTCCCTAAAAGATAATCCAAAATCAATTGATCGGAATTAATTTGTGTCATTCCCAGTATTTTTTGATTTTCAAAATCATATTTTACAACCTGACAAACCGAAACATCAAAAGTGTGACTATTTTCAATTTGTTTCTCCAAACAATCAGAAAACATTATATCATCACTATCAAACCATTTTATATATTCTCCCTTGCTTAACTCAAATCCATAATTCCGGCAGCTATTTGCTCCCTTAATTCTATCTATTGGACGATAATGAAACTGAAATCGGGTATCGGCAATTAAATACCTTTCTAAAACTGCAAGAGTGTCATCTTCACTACCATCATCCACAATAATACATTCCCAATTTTGATAGGTTTGTGCCATAACAGAATCTAGCGTTTCACCAATAAGATGGGCGCGATTGTAGGTGGGAATGATAATAGAAACCAGAGGATTCATTTTCTAAAATATTAAAGACTTAAAGAAACTATCATATTTCATAGCTATTTTCTCGGGTTGATACTCTTTTTTTTTATCTTGAAATTGTTTTGTTTGAAAATACGAATTATGCTCTAATTCTAAGACTTTATTAATTACGTCTTCGTATGAATTGTTTATTATATCAAAAACAGGTAACCCAAAATTATCTGCCTCTTCTGTCAAATTTCCTATTCCTGGTATAACCATTGGTTTATCGAATGTCAACCCCAGAAACAAATTACCTGAATTCAAATTCCTTACTCTGGGAATAATTATTACAGAACTTCTGTCAACTAAATTTATTAAATAGGAATAATCTAAAAAAAGAGAATTAAAATAATACTGCTTTTTAGATAATGACAAACAATATAGACTTTCCATTAACTTTCGATACTTTTTCCTAAATCGATAAGGAATATAATCAGGAATTTCAAGAAATTGAAACATTCTGGGCACTACTAAAAATTTATTCTTTACGGGAATTTTTTTGAATATCTTAAATATTAGTTTCATTTCCTCCTTAGACCTGATGCCCCCGATTACGGAAACGACAAATTTATTTTCCAAATCAATTTTATATATTTCCTCTATATTTTCTCTTTTTCCACTTTCCAGTAAACTACTATATAGAGGATGATGAATTATTGTATGAATACAATCTTCAGAAAACATTTTCTGACAATGTTGCATCGAGTAATTCCCTAAGTGAATTACAGCATCTGCATTTTTATGAATTAATGAAAACAAATTATCAAAATTTTCTTTTTTATCATAGTGCTTTTTAAAATCATTCATCGTATAAACAATTTTAGAACTCATTTTCCAGATTCTAATCTGAGATTCTAATTCATTTAATTCTGTTTGAGTTGGAACTTTCCAATCAAAAATCGCTTCGGGAAACTGAATATTTACGATATCAAAAGAAGAATTAAAATCCTTAAAGTTTCCAAACACGAATTCACTTTCAGAATATTTAATAATCTCATCAAGGTATATATTTTGGTCTTTTTGATGTGGAACTAACACCTTCATAATCAGTTAAATATTTTTCTACTCACTTTTCTGCCTATATATTTATATAATACAATTATAATGTCTTTTTTTCTTAAACGAATCATTACGACAAGTATTAACCTTAAAGCTGAAAAGAATTTAATGACATTCAATTGATTCAACAGATAGTTAAATTGGTATTTATTTAACTCTTCTTTATCAATATTTAAATTATCTTTCAAAAAAGAATTAAATAAAAATAAACTAGTAACTTTCAATTCAATTTCTTTTATATCTGTTGATTTTGACGAGATATTGACTTTACTTAGTCTCCAATAAACGGAAGCATTATTTATATTGAATATCCCTGTTTTTTTACCATATAACAACCAAGTGGCATAATCTGAAAACCAAGCCAACGGAAATGCTACTATCCCATTATTTTGCTCATAAATTTTTCTCGTAAAAACAAACTCGCTCATTGTAATAATTTCTTTCAGCAAAAATATTTTTTCCAACAAATCATAAGAGGAGTCAATCTCTTGTAAGGCCTCATTCACGTGTAACAAAGCGTTTTTTTCATCTATAACCCTTAAATTAAACCTAAATAAATTTACTTTATTTCCAGCAATTAGAAAAGTTTTATAAAATTCCTCTACCACATTTTTACCTAACACATCATCATCTCCCAAAATCATTAACCATTCCTCATCCCCTGACAGCTCAATACAACGCTCCCATTGTTTAGTCAATGATACCCCTCCTAAATTTTCATCAAACCGATGATATTTAAAATCAAATTTTCCCCGGTATTTGTCTATTAATGCTGTTGGATTCTCCGGACTGGCATCATCCCCAATGTAAACTTTAAATCTTTTATCCGTTTGAGTAGCTAACGAAGCTAAGGTATCTTCAAAAAAAGTAAGTTTGTAATATGGGATAATTATGGCTAGCATTATTGAATCAATCTTTTTAAAAATTTAAAATGAAATTTAGAATATGGTTTAAGTAATAATAGTTGCAACCAATATTTTAGAGATTCTTTTTTATTACCTAAAGCTAATAAGCCCATTGTAAAACACATTCCATTTTGAATTTCCGCAAATTTTAAAACTCCGGAATTCAAACTATCTATTTTTAAAGGCAAATACCTTCTATATAGTTTTCTAAATTTAATTGTTGAAGTGTACCAAGATTCATTTAAAGTCCCTAGTGAAAAATGTTCTATCAAAATTTCCTTTGTAACAACAATTTTATAATTATTAATCAAACATTCCAATGAAAGATTCATATCGTAATTATGAAAACCAAACATTTTTTCGTTAAATCTTAAAAAAGATAATTTTTTGGCTACCATAAAAACTCCGTCAATTACAACAACCTCTTCAATCGTATTCTCTCTCCACCCTATTTGTTGATGTTCTACTATATTTGAATTAAGATGCTGAATAATATTTAGCATTTTATATTCTTTAGGGCAATCCCACCAGGCTGAAGGCATCTTTGTTTTCATTTTGGCACCTGCAATCCCTATCAATCCTATATATGCATCTGACGCAAAAATATTACTGATTACATTTCCCCAATCCTGAGTATGAAATAATATGTCATCATGAATAAAGCACAAATATTCTCCTTTACTTTGTTCAATTCCTAAATTATAAGCTTCAAATATAGAATATTTGTTTTCTGAGTTATCAATAACTATTAACTCGTACTCACATCCAATAGTCATTTGAATATTTAATTCTAATTCAAAATCTATTTTTTTTTTCCTACAACATATTATAATTGAAATCATATTTCTTTTTAGCTTTTGTAAGCATAAATATTAATAGCCATATCATATTTTTCACATCCAATATTCTTATCTATAAATGGGCGATTTCTTGAAAAAGACTGACTTAAATGATAACGAAAACCATTACGCTTGAAAATTGCCAATATTTCATCTAAATGTTGTTCTTCGTCAAAAATACTATGATATTCTAAAAAAACATTTTCAATATTAGTTAATCTATCTTCAATATCATTTAAAACTTCATATTCCGCCCCCTCAATATCCATTTTTAAAAAAGTGATCGGACGTTCCAAATAATCTCGTAATCTAATCGTAGGAACAAATTCAGGGATTTGATTATTATATTTCATAGCTAACCTTCCTCCCATTCCACTATCAGTATAAAATTTTAAAATAGTTTCTGATGACCAAACTCCTTTTTGGATTAAATGGACATTTTTAAGATTTTGAGAAGCTATGTTTTTTTCCAAATAACTCAAAACTTTTTTATCCGGTTCAAAAGCAAAAATTTCAGCATTTGGAAAATTTCTTGAGAAGAATAACACACTTAATCCCATATTTGCCCCACAATCTAAAATCACCGGTTTTTTACTATCTGTTTTAAAATTGTAAATACCTTTTACAAAAATCTCTTGATAAGTAACATAAAAAGCAATCCCATGATGATAATAAAATTGTTTTCCAAAAAGAGAAATCACTCCCTCTGAAACTGTTTTTTTTGCTTTAAGCATTTCCTTCTGAAAATCAGTGTAAAATACTTTCTGATTTACTGCAATCAAAAATCTTTTTATAGCATTCTTTAAAAGTTTAAACACCATAATTTACCTATTTTTTTTTAAGTACTCAAACCAGTTCGGTCTGACAACTGAATTATAATTGGGATGATTTTGAAGAAAAAATTTATTACCTACTTCTGAATCCGCCAGAAGATTAAATGTCAGATTAGATTTTTGGGTTGTAAATTTCTTAACATTATGTATCGAAAGGTTAAATTCAATTTCATAATCACCTGACGCCAAACTATAAGGCGGTATTATAAAGGAAACTTCATACTCTCCAGGATTAATAACTGTATAATCATTATAATCATTATATAAAACACCTACTAAAGGATTTGCAATACCCGATAATACTGAAAAACCTAGCACAATATCATTAAGAACAATACCCAACTTAAATTGTAACAAAATTTGCAAGGAATCTGAAGTCTTTAAATTTGAATCCCTTGAAAAATTATTAATTGAAACTGACATTAAAGATAAAGTTTCATCTCCATCGATTCCTTTCCAAACCATTTGGGTAAATTTTGAAGATAGGTATCTATTTAAAGCCTCATCAATCCCCCCCTCAAACGCCACTTTCCCATGCTCCAATACAATCCCTCTGGTACACAAACTCTTTACCGCTGCCATATTATGACTTACAAACAAGACTGTTCTACCTTCGCCTTTAGAAATATCCTGCATCTTGCCAATGGCTTTTTTCTGGAATTCAGCATCTCCTACGGCTAAGACTTCATCAACTATTAATATTTCAGGTTCGAGGAAAGCGGCTACGGCAAAGGCCAGGCGCACATACATTCCGCTGCTGTATCGCTTTACCGGAGTATCAATATAGCGTTCACAGCCGGAGAATTCGATAATTTCATCCAACTTAGACGCGATTTCTTTTTTGGTCATCCCTAAAATGGCTCCGTTCAGGAAAATATTCTCACGACCGGTCATTTCACCATTAAATCCTGTTCCTACTTCGAGTAAGGAAGCCACACGCCCTCCAAATTTCACACTGCCGGTAGTAGGCGAAGTCACCCGTGACAAAATCTTTAACAACGTGGATTTCCCTGCTCCGTTTTTCCCAATAATACCCACCACCTCTCCTTTGGCTATTTCGAAATTAATATCCTGCAATGCCCAAACGTAATCACTCTCTCCTTTAACGGAACGGTCATTGGCTTCCCCAATTTTTAAATAGGGATCTTCCTTACCGATGAGACTGTGCCACCAACGGTTGAGGTCGTGCTTTATGGTTCCGGTGCCTACCTTTCCGAGTCGGTACTGCTTGGAGATGTTTTCGGCTTTGATGATGATTTCTTTCATGGTGAGTAGTGAATGGTGAGTGCTGAGTAGTGAGTAGTGAGTGGTGAATGGTGAATGGTGAATGGTGAATGGTGAATGGTGAGTGGTGAATGGTGAGTGGTGAATGGTGAATGGTGAATGGTGAATGGTGAGTGGTGAGTGGTGAATGATGAGTGGTGAATGGTGAGTGGTGAGTGATAATACTTCTTCTCACTTTTCACTTTTCACTTCTCACTTTTCACTTCTCACTTTTCACTTCTCACTTTTCACTTCTTTCTATCTATGTAATTTTTAAATCCTAACAATAGTTTCTTTACTTCTGTCAATTGCTGTTCCACAAGAGTATGATTTGATATAAATCCTAACCGAATAGCAATCAAATATTGTGTTTCCAGTTCAGCAACAGAACCAATTGCAATATAAAGAAATTGTAACAATTCTTTATCTCCCTTTCTAGCAGTTCCTTCTGCAATATTTGACGGAATTGAAACAGCCGATCTTCTCATTTGACTGATTAGCCCAAACTTTTCAGCTTCTGGAAATTGTTGCGTCAATTTATAAACAGATTCAACCAAATCCATACTTTTCTTCCAAACATCTAAATCTTTATGATCCATATCTTTTTTTTAATAGTAAATGGTGAGTCATGAGTGGTGAGTTGTAAATAGTTAATAAAAAATGTAATAATTATCTATTCACTTCTCACTATTCACTTCTCACTATTCACTTCTCACTATTCACTTCTCACTATTCACTACTCACTTCTCACTACTCACTTCTCACTTCTCACTACTCACTTCTCACTACTCACTAAATTACACCGTATCAATAAAACTTTTCTCTGTTCGGTTAAACAATAATACTCCAAATATAAATATACAAAATGTAAAAATCAGGGTATATAGCATTCCGCCTAAGGGCAATTCACCTATTCCTAACAACATATAACGGCTGGTTTCGACAATATAAGCCAGGGGATTATACTGAATGATCCAGGCGTATTCGGGGATTTTTTCTTCAATTAATGCCATCGGGTAAATGACCGCCGAAATGTACATCAACAATTGTACTCCAAAACCAATCAAATAACTTAAATCCCTGTATTTAGTGACCATCGACGAAATAATCATTCCGAGTCCTAAGCCTAAAACTCCCATTACAATAACGGTAAACGGGAAAAAAGGGGTCGCCCAATTAAAATGTAAAGGTGCTCCTTTCCAATAAAAATAAGCATAAAAAACAAAAAAGATAAAGAGTTGGATGCCAAATTTCAGCAAATTGGAAATTACCGTGGTCAACGGGGCTATGATTCGGGGAAAATAGACTTTCCCAAAAATTCCGGCATTGGACACAAAGGTATTGGATGTTCCGGTGAAACAGGCGGTGAAGTAATTCCACACCGTAATACTGGCCAAATTGAACAGAAAAGGGGGCACGACTCCGGTACTAATTCCTGCCAGATTATTGAACACAATCGTAAACGTTATGGAGGTAAATAAGGGCTGAATTAAATACCAAAGTGGCCCTAAAACGGTTTGCTTATACACCGTAACGATGTCTCTTTTTACAAAAAGACTGAGTAAATCGCGGTAACGCCACACTTCTTTTAAATTCAATGAAAAGAATTTGTTTTTAGGCGTTATCTCAAATAACCAGTCCGGTTGCTGTTTGTTCGTTTGATTCATGAATCCGAATAATCTGTTTCCTTAGGAGTAAATATACTAAGGGATTGTGAGACTACGCAATTATTTTCGATTATTAACCTAAAAAAGGGTTGTGGGTTGTGAGTTCTGGGTTGTGAGTCCCGATAGCTATCGGGATGAGTTGTTGATATCGATAGAGAACAAACTTTTCATTTCATTTCATTTCTTTTCTTTCTCCTACCCCTAAAGTTTTTTTCTTTCCCCGCCCTAAAGGGTGGAAAAAAACTGGGGGGTTTTTGTTTTTTCTTTTTCCTTCCCCATCCCTAAAGGATGGGAAAAAGAAATAGGACGTTGTTATTAATAAAGAACGTTCTGAATTTTCGGCTCCCTTTAGGGTTGGGGAAAACCGAAAATTTTATACTCTTGTTTTTTTACACACCCCTAGCCCCTCTGGAAGAGGGGAATATGATTGTGGTAATTGAAAAGGACATTGCAAGCAAGACTTCTCGTCCCGATAGCTATCGGGACTCACAACCCATAACGTATAAGGGATAACTGACAACGGACAACGAACAACCCACAACTCTTTTCCCTATATTTGCAGCATGTTTAGTTTTTTAAAATCCAAATCGGTTTTGAAGGATTTGATTCCGGATAACCATATTGATATTCATTCGCATTTACTGCCCGGGATTGACGATGGTGCTAAGACTTTTGCTGATACGCTGCAACTGACTAAAGCTTTGCTAAGCTTTGGGGTCAGTGAATTTATTTGTACTCCGCATATTATTCAGCATTTTTGGGAGAATACGCATGAGCAAATTATTGCTAACCAAAACCACACGGTTAAAGCACTTGCAGAAAAAGGGTTTAGTACTCCGTTTAAGGCTGCTGCCGAGTACATGATGGACGAGCAGTTTGTACGACTGTTTCAAACCCAACCGTTACTGACTCTGAAGGACAATTACGTGCTGGTGGAAATATCGTATAGCAATGCACCGATTCAGTTGTATTCTACACTGTTTGATTTGAAGGTAGCGGGTTATACTCCTGTTTTGGCGCATCCGGAGCGTTATCTGTTTTACCATAAAAATACCGCTGAATATGACAGGCTTAAAAAAGCGGGTTGTTTGTTCCAATTGAATTTACTGGCGGTGACGGGTTATTACGGGGAAAATATTGCTAAGATTGCCGAAAGTCTGCTACAAAAGGGGCTGTATGATTTTGTGGGGAGTGATGTGCATCATGACAGGCATATTGCTGCTTTTGATGACAAGGTAAAACTGAAGGATTTGAATCCGTTAAAGGAGGTTATCGGGAATAATCAGTTTTTTAGAGCTACGTAAACTGTTTTGTTTTTTTAAACCGCAAATTCGCTAATTATTTTTTATAATCGTTGCGGATTAATTTATTCCCTTTGTGGGCTTTGCGGAAAGCTTAGTGAATCTTTGCGGTTAAATTTTAAAACCCACATAAGTCACATAAGTTTTTTTTACCGCAGATTACACAAATTATTTTTTATAATCGTTACGGATAGCTTTACTGCTAGTTTTTACACACCCCTACCCCTCTGAAAGAGGGGAATGTGTTTGGTGGTAATTGAGGACATCAGATTTACACCCTGTCGTATAACTCATCCCGATAGCTATCGGGACTCAACTCACTGGTTCATTTTTTTTTTTTTTGCTACCTAAGAATCCTTAATTCCCTTAACTACTTAATGATATAAACTGTAAAAAATTATTTGTCTAATACTTCAAACGTAGAGTTCATACTCTTGAATTCCGGGACGATTTTTTTCATTTTGGATACGATAGCGTCTTTTTTATGGAAGTTGGCAATAGTGATGAGGGTTTCAATTTCGTCATGCAAAATTTCAAACTCTTCCTGTACTTCCTGAGCAATCATGATTTTATGATGGTGGGTAGGAATAGTTTTAGCGGTATCGTTCAATAATTCTTCGTATAATTTTTCTCCCGGACGTAAGCCTACAATCTTAATTTTAATATCCTCATCCGGAATAAAACCGGCCAGTTTAATCATTTTACGAGCCAAATCGATAATTTTTACCGGTTTGCCCATATCGAAAATATAAATCTCGCCTCCTTTTCCCATTGCACCTGCTTCCAAAACGAGTTGGCAGGCTTCTGGAATGGTCATAAAATAACGAATGATATCCGGATGGGTAATGGTTATAGGACCTCCTTCGGCAATTTGTCGGGTAAATAAAGGAACAACGGATCCATTAGATCCTAATACATTTCCAAAACGGGTCGTAATGAATTTGGTGCTTTTTTTCTCGTTATTGCTATTGTATTTCAATTGCAACGACTGCACGTATTTTTCAGCAATACGTTTACTGGCTCCCATTACATTACTCGGGTTAACAGCTTTGTCTGTTGACACCATTACAAAGCTTCTTACCTTATATTCACAGGCCAAATCAGCCAGATTTTTAGTTCCTTCGACATTGGTCAAAATCGCCTGAGAAGGATTTTCTTCCATCAAAGGTACATGCTTATAGGCCGCAGCATGATACACCACTTCCGGCAGGTATTCTTTGAAAAGGATGTTTATTGCATCTCTGTTACGGATATCGGCTACGATGGTTAAGATAACTGCTTCGGTATCCGTGTTTTTCAACTCCAGACTTAAATGATGCAAAGGCGTTTCGGCCTGATCGACTGCAATGATTCTTTTGGGTTTAAATTGCAACACCTGTCGGACAATTTCACTACCAATAGAACCGGCAGCACCGGTAATCAATACCGTTTTATCTTTTAACTGCTTGGAAATGGATTTTCCGTCTAAAACAATAGGTTTTCTTTCTAACAAATCCTCAATCTGGATGCTTTTTACCTTTTGAGAAATCTCTTTTTGGTTTTCCCAATCGGTAATCAACGGCACAATATAGACTTTGAAATTAAATTCCAGACATTGTTCTACGATAACCAATCGATCTTCTTTAGACAAACTCTTATCCGCAATAATAACACTTTCCGCCCCAACGGAACGCATCAGTGTGGGCAGCTTTTTCTTTTGAATTAAAATAGGTAAATCCATCATTCGCTTGGAGGAATTCTGGCTGTTTCTGTCCACAAAACCCACAATCTTAAAACGACTCGGCACCTCTAATTTCAGTGCATTAGCTACCGCCAAAGCATTGGCATCCGTTCCGTAAATCAGTGTTCGCGGTAATTTAATATCATTTCTTTCAGAAAAAAACTGTTCGAAAACCTGTTTCACTACCACGCGATACAAAAACAAGCCACAAAAAGAAATGACCATGTTAATAAACAGGGCGGTATTCAGGTAAATTTTGTAGCCGTTAAAATATTCGTAAACAAAATTTAAACTGACAAAAAATACTAAAACAGAAACCTGAGAAAATAATAACTTAATCGCATCCGTATAAGAAGAATGGCGGATAATCCCGGAATAGGTGCGAAAAATCCAAAAAGAAAAAAGATTAATTACTAAAATAAAAGAGATGTATATAGCTTTATAATTAAAAACAATAAATTGCAAACCAACACCATTGATAATTAGCTTTGTAAAGAAAAAACTAGCTACAAGTACAGTCAAATCAATCCCAACCACAATCCAGCGGGGCAAATAACTCAGATTATGAATACTCCTAATCAAATTTTCCCTAGATAAAGAAACCTTAATTCTTTTATCATCTCTCCCTCTGTTACTACTATTTCTCAAAATACCCCTCTTTAATTCAGACCCCAAAAATAAGACATAAAAACTGTAAAAAAAACATTACTCAGGAAGAAACTTCTAACAATCAAAAAATTTTATCAAATCGACAATATAATGTGACTCTAAAAGTAAAATAACATTTCAGAGTGTCTTATTATCCTAATATCTTTACAACTTATGTTTCAACAATCCCAACAAATACTCTCCATAACCCGATTTTTTCAAAGGTTCGGCCAGATCTTTCAATTGCTGACTACTAATAAATCCCTGTCTCCAGGCAATTTCTTCGATACAGCCTACTTTTAACCCCTGACGCTCCTCCAAAACCTGAACAAATTGTCCAGCCTGCATTAAACTGTTAAAAGTCCCGGTATCCAGCCAGGCCGTTCCCCGGCTTAGGATGCCTACATTCAGTTTGCCTTTTTCAAGGTAAGCCTTATTGATATCGGTAATTTCATACTCTCCTCTGGCACTTGGCTGAATGTTTTTAGCAATTTCCACCACCGAATTGTCGTAAAAATACAAGCCCGGCACGGCATAATTGGACTTCGGTTCCAAAGGTTTTTCTTCAATCGAAATGGCTTTTAATGCTCTATCAAATTCCACTACCCCATAACGTTCCGGATCGGAAACGTGATAGGCAAAAACCACTCCTCCATCCGGATTTCTGTTCGATTGCAACAACTCCTGCATGTGGGCTCCGAAAAAAATGTTATCTCCCAAAACCAAGGCGACACTATCTTTTCCAATAAATTCCTCTCCAATCACAAAAGCCTGAGCCAATCCGTTAGGAACAGGCTGTTCGGCATAACTAAATTGGCATCCTATTTCACTTCCGTCACCCAACAATTTTTTGAAATGAGGCAAATCATGAGGCGTGGAAATAATTAATATTTCGTTGATTCCCGCCATCATCAGGGTAGATAATGGATAATAAATCATGGGTTTATCATAAACCGGCATTAATTGCTTACTTACCGCTAAGGTTAATGGGTGTAAACGTGTTCCGGAACCTCCGGCTAGTATAATTCCTTTCATTTTTTTTCAGTTATCAGTTATCAGTTATCAGTTATCAGTTATCAGTTAAAGAAACCGACAACTCACAACTCACAACTCACAACATTATTACATTGTTTCCTTCTTTATAAAGTATTTTATTGGCTGCGTCCATTAGTATAATTCGTTTTAATTCGTTTTAATTCGTTTTAATTCATTTTAATTCGTAATAATTCCATACATTTTTGTAAACTTTCTTTATAATTTGGTACTGCCACATCGTAAACCTGTTTAATCTTCGTTTTATCCAATAAAGAATAAGCCGGACGCTTAGCGGGTGTAGGATATGCCGAAGTTGGAATACCGGAAACGGCACAATCAAAACGGCCTATTTCCTGAATAGCTTTTGCAAATTCGTACCAACTAATCTCTCCTTCATTCGAAAAATGGTAAATCCCAGATTGCCATTTTGGATGATTAATAATGGTGAGGATGGCCTGCGCCAAATCGGCGGCATAGGTTGGACTGCCTATCTGGTCGTTCACGACATTCAGGCTGTCCCTTTCCTGCATCAGGCGCGACATGGTTTTCACAAAGTTATTTCCAAAACTGGAATACACCCAGGATGTGCGAATGATAATCGCATCCGGATTGTGTTGCACACAGGCTTTTTCACCCGCCAACTTCGTCACTCCATACACATTTATGGGTGCTGTTGGAGCCTCTTCTGTCAAAGCCACTGCCGAATTGCCATCAAACACATAATCGGTGGAAATATGAATTAGCTTACAATGGTTTGCAGCGCTCCACTGTGCCATAACGGCAACTGCTTTGTGATTTAAAACATCGGATAGTTCATATTCGGACTCGGCCTTATCAACGGCAGTATGTGCCGCACAGTTAATAATAATTTGCGGATTTATTTTCGAAATAGCGGCTGCTAAATTGTCCAAATCACACAAATCCAATTCCTGCCAATCGGTAAAAACCCATTCAAAAGAAGTGTCCTTCGATAGGACTCTCAACTCTGAACCTAATTGTCCATTGGCTCCTGTTACTAATATTTTACTCATCTATTTTTTAATCTAATTTTACGAATTATTGCGAATATTATCATTACTTAGAACTATATTTTTTATTTTCCCTCCCGAAACTTCGGGACTAAAGGGAGCCAAAAAAGAATCAGAACGTTTGTATTCCTATCATAACTCACTACTCACCGTCACCCTGAGCTAAGCCTGTCCTGAGCTCAACGAAGGGTCGAAGGACACAACCCACAACTCATCCCAATAGCTATTGGCACTCACAACCGATGACTAAAACGCCCTTCACTACATACTCCCATTCGACAAACTACTCTTGCCGTTTATGCTTGGCATTCAAAATCTTTTTGGCATTCAATTCTGAAACCACTTTCTTTCCTGTTTTCGATTCCAATTCTTGTAAAGCAACTTTGGCTACATTACCTCCTTGCTGGGCAACTTCCTTACTTTCTTCAAAACTTTCAGGATTCACGGCCTGAGAAATATCTTTAGTAGAAGCTTCAGCCAACATATTTAGAATTAATTCAGTATTTGTCATGTTATCTCGAAGATTTTCTTTCTTCAACCCTTTCAAAACCTTATATTCTTTAGTCGTTTTACCTGACCAGGCTTTAGAAATAATATCAGTCAGTGTTGCAAATTGCATACCCTCTTTCAATCCTTTACTTTTCCATTCATCCGTTAACTCTTTTCGAATCTCAATACTTTTTAGTCGCTGATTAATCCAATTTTGAGAATATCCTAATTGTAAATACTGCTCCAACGCCCTATCGATAGTCAGCTCGGGGTCTTGTATTTCATCAAGACGTTCCGAAGCTATTTGCGCCAACCAATTTTTAAAAGGCTCTGCTTTAGGTGAGGGAATGGATTGTATTAATCTAAAAAGTTGTTCTGTATCAGCAACATCCGTTTTATAATATTTCCCATCACTGGACTGCATTTTCAGTTGTACGATATTCTCGTACAACTGACTTCCCTCCTTAGAAAGCTTCTTTTTAAGATCCGACCAATACCGCTTAGGAATTGTACTTCCCGTCAATACTTCTATCACATCTATTATGGAAAAATACCATTTCTCTTGGTTAGCATCCCAAAGGGTACGTATCTTTTTATTTTCAAACAACTGTAAAGTCTGATGTTGTGTCATAATCGAAATTTTTAAAGATTTTTAAGGAAGACTTTCTTAATTAGTTACAAATTATGCTCGGATAACAAAAAACCAATAACTCACCGTCATCCTAAGCTAAGCCTGCCCTGAGCTCGACGAAGAGTCAAAGGACACAACCCACAACCCACAACCCACAACTGATAACTGACAACTCAAAACAGACTATTACAATTTTCAATAAACGGTAAAATCTGATCTTTTTCAGAGACAATAGCCTCCTTCAAATCCATTCCCCAATCGATATTTAATGAGGGATCATCATAACGAATTCCTCCTTCGGAAGCCTTATTATAAAACTGATCGCATTTGTACATAACCGAAGCTGTTTCACTAATTACTGAAAAACCATGAGCAAATCCCTGAGGGACTAATAATTGTTTTTTATTTTCAGCAGATAACAAAATGCTGAATGATTTTCCAAAAGTAGGAGAATATTTTCGTAAATCAACCGCCACATCAATAATTTCTCCTTCCAGTACCCGAACTAATTTGGTTTGTGCAAAAGGTGGATTTTGATAATGTAATCCTCTCAAAGTTCCTTTTTTTGAAAAAGACTGGTTGTCCTGCACAAAATCAATATCGATTCCTAAAGCTTCAAATTTAACTTTACTGTAGGACTCAAAAAAATAACCTCTTTCGTCTCCAAATACTGTTGGCTCTACAATTACTAAATCTTTTATAAATGTTTCTTCTATTTTCATATTAATATTTTATTTTAAATCATTGGTTTCGAGAAAGCTCTTTTAAACCAGACTTCTCGATACTCCCGAAACTTCGGGATTCTGAAAAGCTATTCGCATTTTCTGAAAATTCACTCGAAGTGACGAAAACAGAACGTCAGTTCGAGTTGAGAACTCATTTGCGACAGGAAATGGGTTCGAAGTATCGAGAACCATTTTGCCAACAAGGCTTCTCGATACTCCCGAAACTTCGGGATTCTGAAAAGCTATTCGCATTTTCTGAAAATTCACTCGAAGTGACGGAAACAGGGCGTCAATTTATCTCCACGTCAGTTCGAGTGATTTTTAAAGCTGAAATAATATTTAGTAATTCAAATCATCCGCTTTAAAAATCGTATCGAGAACTCAAGTTTAAACAAAGCTTCCCGTCCCGATAGATTCGGGACGCTTCACTACTACTGACGTCTATATCTTTTTAGTAAAAACACACCCCTAACCCCTCTTAAGAGGGGAATACGACTGTGCTAACTAAGAAGACTCTGAGTTACAAATTACAAAACCATTTTGTCAACAAGACTTCTTGATACAATTCGCTACTCGAAGTGACGTAACAAAACGTCAGTTCACCACACCGTCAGTTCGGGTTGAGAACTCATTTGCGACAGAAAATGAGTTCGAAGTATCGAGAACTATTCTGCAAACCAAACTTCTCGTCCCGATAGATTCGGGACGCTTCGCTACTCGAAGTGACGAAACTAGACATCAATTTATCTCCTCGTCAGTTCGAGTGATTTTTAAATCTGAAATAATATTCGTTAGTAATTCAAATCATCCGCTTTAAAAATCGTATCGAGAACTCAAGTTTAAACAAGACTTCCCGTCCCGATAGATTCGGGACGCTTCGCTACTCGAAGTGACGTAACAACATATTAGTTCCAATTATCATTTAAAGAAATTAACAATCACTTCTTTAATTCTGTTTTTATCCTCCTCCGTCAGATGAGATCCCGAAGGCAGGCATAATCCTTTTTCAAACAAATCCTCTGCTACCTTCTTCCCATAATAGGGATAATCAGAAAAAACAGGCTGCAAATGCATGGGTTTCCAAAATGGACGACTTTCAATGTTCGCTTTTTCAAAAGCCAGTCTTAAAGTTTCCCTGCTTCTCTTTTTCACCGTATTCGTTTTAACTAAAATAGTGTTCAACCAATAATTGGAAATAAAATCAGCATGAGGAACCTCAAAAAGTTCAGCCGCCTCAATGGCCTCAAAAAGGCTTTTGTAAAACAAATGGTTTTCCCTTCTTTTTGCAATATTTGCATCCAAAACGGTTAACTGTCCCAAACCTATTCCGGCACAAATATTACTCATTCTGTAATTATAACCGATTTCACGATGCTCATAATGAACAGTCGCTTCTCTGGATTGGGTGGCATAAAAAATAGCTTTCTCTTTTAATACTTTGGAATCCGAAAGCAAAGCACCACCGGCAGAAGTGGTAATCAGTTTATTTCCATTAAAAGATAAAACTCCTAAAGTACCCAAAGTGCCGCATGGTCTCCCTTTATAAGAGCTTCCTAAAGCTTCGGCAGCATCTTCAATAACCGGAATTTCATGTTTTACAGCAATCGAATGGATTTCTTCAACTTTGTAAGGCATACCGTAAAGATGAACCGCTATAATTGCTTTGGGCTTCTTTCCTTTAGCTATTCGGTCTTCTATCGCTGCGGCTAAAGCTATCGGGCAAATGTTCCCCGTATCCGATTCGCTGTCTACAAAAACAGGAGTTGCGCCCTGATACAAAATAGGGTTGGCTGAAGCCGAAAAAGTCAGACTTTGACAAATAACCTCATCACCTCCTTTTACACCTAATAGTATTAAAGCCAAATGAATAGCCGAAGTTCCCGAATTTAAAGCGGCAACAAATTTTTCGCTCCCGAAATAGTTTTCCAGCCCCTCTTCAAAGGCATCCACATTGGGTCCGCCTGAAGTAATCCAATGCGTTTCTAAAGCCTTCTGAACATATTCCTGCTCCCAACCACTTTGTTGAGAAAGCGAAAGAAAAATTCTCTTATTAGCCATTTAACTTCCAATAATCCGATGGATAACGAACATCATCTTCACTTACCCTTGCTAATGGCAAAGTAGAGAAGGATATTAATTTTGAATCCTTTTTTAAGGATTCAATGGCATTGGCATAACCCGCCGGAATATGAACTATTTTAGAATCTGATTCCGATACCTCAACCGTTTCTACTACTAAATCTGGTGACGGATTTTCCCAGTTGTCAATTTTCACAAAATGAATTTTGAAAGCTCCGCTTAAACAATAAAAATTTTTCGCATCCAATTTGTGTCCCTGCCAGGCTCGAACAGGATTTTTATCGGAATTACTGATAATGTAAAACCTTTCGATTTCTTTGAAACTAAAGTCGTTTACAAAAGAAATACTGCCTCGATGATCGGAAAAATTACCGCCTTGAATTATTTTAGGATTCATATTTTTTATTTAGTTGTGGGTTGTGAGTTATCTGTCCCGATAGCTATCGGGATGGGTTCAAAGTATCGAGAACTATTCTGCAAACCAGACTTTTAGTCCCGATAGATTCGGACGCTTCGCTACTACTGACGTCTATATCTTTTTAATAAAAACACACCCCTAACCCCTCTTAAGAGGGGAATACGACTGTGCTAACTAAGAAGACTTTGAGTTACAAATTACAAAACCATTTTGCCAACAATACTTCTCGATATGGTTCGCTACTCGAAGTGACGGAAACAGGGCGTCAGTTTATCTCCTCGTCAGTTCGGGTTGAGAACTCATTTGTGACAGAAAATGAGTTCGAAGTATCGAGAACTATTCTGCAAACCAAACTTCTCGATATGCTTCGCTACTCGAAGTAACGAAACAGGACGTCAGTTCACCACACCGTCAGTTCGAGTTGAAAACCAATTTGCGACAGAAAATTGGTTTGAAGTATCGAGAACTCTGGTTTAAACAAAACTTCTCGATACTTTTTTGGCTTAAGGTAATTCTTTCTCAAAAGACATTCTTTAAAGCCAAAAAAAACTCGAAGTGACGTACGTATATTCGAACACTCGTCAGTTCGAGTGATTTTTAAAGCCAAAATAATATTCGTTAGTAATTCAAATCATCCGCTTTAAAAATCGTATCGAGAACCGAGAACTATTCTACATACAAGACTTCCCGTCCCGATAGATTCGGGACGCTTCGCTACTCGAAGTGACGGGAACAAGGCGTCAGTTTATCTCCTCGTCAGTTCGGGTTGAGCATCACTTTTTTTTAACAAATAAAACTTTAAGCTATAAATCAACAGTAAAGGAGGAATAACAATTAAAAACAACACTATATCCTGAACTTTATGATAAAAAAACACCACCACAATAGAAACTATTACTTGTGCCAAAGCATAATACAGAGCCACCAAACGGTGTTGTATTTGATACTCATTACTTAATACCTGATACAGATGCAGTCGATGTGCTTCAAATATATTCTGTTTCAAATACAAACGATGCAAAATGGTACAAACCGTATCCGTTCCATAAACCGCTAAAAACAATAACCATACTATAGAACTCGTTGCTAAAACCAATTTAACCAGCAGAAAAATAATCCAAAAAGCAATGGCTATACTTCCCACATCGCCGGCAAAACATTTGGCTTTTTTTCGGTAATTGAAATACAAAAAAACCAAACTGGCCATCATCGCATATTTCATAAAATCGGCATCGGCAAAAAATTGAATATTTTCATTAACATACCACAAGGCTCCCATGACCACCAACGTATAAAGTCCTGTAATACCGTTAATTCCATCCATAAAATTATACGCATTAATCAATCCGATAGCCACCACATAAGCTACGGCAATACCTAAAAACGGCAGGGTTTCAAAAACAGCTGCCTCATAAAATACCAGTGTAATGGCTAAAAAATGAATCGAAATACGAATCTTATTGGACAAACTCTGAATATCATCCCAAAAACTCACCAGACTCACCAGAGTAATCCCAACAAAAAAAAGAGCATTACCCTGAAGGTGCTGTACATAATACAACAAGGCGGAAAACCAAAAAATGATTCCACCACCTCTTAATGTGATTTGGGTATGTGAGCTTCTTTGATTCGGTTTGTCAATAATATTAAATCGGTCTGCTACTTTAAAATAGAGCAACATGATGATGACTAAAACAATTCCCAGTAGTATGTATTCCATTGTTTATTTGTCAGTTTTTTTAATTTATTTTCAAAAATTTGAATTTATCTTTAGCTCTAAAATGCTTTCAAAAAACTTATTGCCTTTCAATTTGAAAGCAATTATTTTTTTAACCGCATTATATTTTCAATTGTAAATTTATTTACTGTTTTTCTATTTTTATCAAAAATCCATCCCCATTTATTAAAATAGTAAAATGCAGATGAAAAATACATTTTCAAATTAGAAAAAGTTAAGAAAGTTTTATATAGATGGTCGTGGTAAACAAACTGATGCGGAAAAAAAACTGTTCTAAATCCAGCTTCATTACATCTACGTGTTATATCTAAATCTTCCATATGCATAAATATTTTTTCGTCAAACCCATTTATTTTTTTTAATACTTCAGTGTTAAAGACCATAAAACATCCTGATAAATAAGGGACATCCATTATAATATCATATCCACTAAATTTCAATTCAAATTTATCCGAAATCCTTTTTTTCAACTTTTTAAATGGCAAAAATCTTCTTGTAAAAAAGTCAAATGGACTGGGCAATAATTTAGCAAGATACTGAATTTTTCCATTAGGATACAATACTTTAGGCATAACTAACCCAATAGTTTTATCTTTTTCCATAAAAGAAATAATTTCTTCAATTACTCCTTTTGAATAATATATATCCGGATTTAAAACAAGATGATACTTAGAAATATCAGAAAACTTCTTTATACCAATATTATGGGAAGTACCATAACCCGGATTAGATGGATTATGAACGTATTCCACTCTGGAATCAATTTTAATATTGGCTAAATCATTAGTCGGTGAATTGTCTATTAAAACTAATTTAACTTCTAAATCCGTGTTTAAAAAACTATCAATTGCATCTAGAAGTTGCTTTCTGTCATTTTTATAAATCACCAAACTACATACAATATCGTATACAAACTCTTTTTTTTGTTTCATATTTGTAGAGCTATTTTGATCTCCAATTTGAATTTAATTTAGAATCTTGTTATTTTTCTTAGTAACAAATGATAAATTAACAAAACTCGAAATGCAAACTTCTTCCGAAATGAAAATTTACTTTTACCTGTTGCAGTAAAAGAAACATTTTCCAAATGTCTTCTATACCTGATTAACTTTGAATTGTTATAGTTCACTTTAAAAAAGATTTCTCCTATCAGACCTATCCAGCTATCGTGCATAGGGATTGTTTTAGGAAACGGTAACGCTTTTTGTTTTAATTCATTAGTAAAAGCCATACAACAACCTATGTAGCTATTTTTAATTATATTATTTGAAATACCCTTTTTTGAAGCATTAAACTTAAAAAAAGATTCTTCAATGATTTCACCAGTTGTTGATTCAAAAATTGAGCAATCTGATAAAATTAAATCATATCCCATCCTAAAATCATCCAGACAAACTCTTACCTTATTTGGTTCCCAAATATCATCCTGATCAGATAAAAAAATTAAATCTCCTGAGGCATTCTTAATAGCATTTTCGAAATTTTGAACAACCCCAATTCCTAAATTATTAAATATTTTAATTCGAGAATCATTAAGTTCTCTTATAATTTCAAGTGTTTTATCTGTTGAATGATCATCTGAAATTATAACTTCATCATCTATACTCAACTGATTTAAAATAGATGCTAACTGCTCTTCAATATATTTCTCACCATTATAGGTGGCCATACAAACTGAAATCATAAATTATTATTTTTTACCAAACCGCCTACCATAATTTTATTAAATAACAGCCCAATCCACACCAACATAGAACCAAAATAATTAACAAACATCCCCATTAAAATACAAAACACAATAATAGCAAATTTAACAATTGCTTCAGGTCGTCTATTATGATATTGTCTATAATAACGTAAAGCTAAAAAACCGTAGAAGGCATTTAAAAATATAACTCCAAAAAAACCAAAATCCAAGTACGGATCAGCTAAAAAGGTTCCTACCCTAAGCTCCGAATCCAATTCGGGTATTCTTTGAACTAAACCCGTTTTCTCTATCAAAAAAAGGGATAGTATCGGACGAAACGTATAGATTCCAAAACCAAAAAAATGAATCGAATCACTAAAATTAATCATCTCATCCAATACGGTAAAACGGATTGAACTGTATAAAACAAAAAAAGATTCTAACAAAGTTAATTCATCATTCTCAATACCAGCATACGCCCTATAAAGTTCGGCTGCCGAAAAAGTACTTTCTGAATCAATTCGCAAAAATATTAATGCTACAAAAACACCTAAAGCAACGCCTACAATTCGGAATATTTTTTTAAAGGACACTTTATTATAAAAAGTGTAAGTCATAAAAAAAGTAATCCCACATATTAAATACAATTGCTTACTCAAATAATTCAATAAAATAAAAAGAGACAAAAATGATATTCTAAAAAATTCTCGCTTAGTAATTATTTTTTCTTTATAAAAAATGTAGGACCAACTAGGAAGTATCGCATTTAATAAAATAAAATAATGTAGAAAAGGAATCAGTTTCCCATTGGTATCATTGTAAACATCTACACTAGTAATATTCAATATTGGGATATACCCAAAAACAAAACATTCTAAAACAAAAGTTATCAATGCAGATATTGAAAGTAAACGCAGCAATAATAAACGTAATTTAGTATCTAACTTAAGAAAGCCAATCGGTACATACGAATAGTCAATAGATGCAAAAAAAAGATAAAAAATAATAGATAAATTGACTACAAAAAAGGTATTAACAGAATAACCTTTTTGATCAACAGAAAACTGTAAAAAACTGTAAGACAATTCAAAAATAAAGGGAATTAGTATCGAAATAGGATTAAGTGCATTATTAAATCGTATATAGGAATATACAAATACCACTATCGCAAAAATATAATAACCTATAAAACAATATAATTGATTTAATTCAACTCCAATTTGGACATACCGATAAAACAGCAGTATCCCAACAAAGAGGAGCAAAACTAACCCTATAATATTCTTTTTTTTTAACACCCTAAATAAATTTTGACAATCAAAATCAATTGTGATTAAGTAAAAAGCTGCCGTAAACTAGCCTGCCAATAACCTGAATTAGTAAATCGTAATTGCTTCAATATTCTAAAAAGTAGTCTGCATTTAAAAATAAGCAAACTCAATATCCCTTCCTCTTTTACAAACAAAAATTCTGATCGCAACATCTGTTGATATCTACTCAATGAAATAGTAGCTTCATAATTCCCCAAAACAGATAATTCCTGATAAATACAACTATTCATAATATAAACCGCATGCGCTGTTTTATAAATCATCCGAAAGTACCAATGGTCTAACATATCTAAAGAATACTTCTCTGAAAAACCACTAATCGAATTGATAAAATTCACTCGCAATAAAGTACCAGAATTAATACCACTAACAGCAAGTTTAGAAATACCGCTAGCAACTTTTACAGGACGACAAATAGCGCCGCTATGCATTTGCGTAGGCGAAATTAAACTATCTCCCTCGTGTGATTGCACACGAGGCATAATAGCCGCAACATGGTTAGGAATTGGCTTTTGTAACAAGCGCACTACTTCGTCATAATAATCCGCCGTAAAATGGGTATCCTGATCCAACAGTAACATCCAGATCGCCCCTCTTTCAATTGCTTTTTGAAGTGCAAAATTATAAGCTTTACTCAATCCCGGGTTAGATTCATCAAATACATACTGAATTTTAAAATTTTCATGTTGAAATACACTTTCTTCATATTGACGAGTCGGACTATTATCAAATACTAATAGTGGTGTATTATTAGAAACGAATTTACCTAACGATTGTATCGTTTTAGATTCCGATAAACTCATTTTGTACAATACCAAAACGATAAAGAATTGATCTGACATTTAAAACAAAGATTTTAACAACCGTAAAGGTTTTAATAAAAAAGAACCAAAGCGATACTCTTTAGAATGTAACAGATTAGTATATTCAAAGGATAATTTAGGATCAAAAAAATGGGAAGAATATAAATCCTTGTGGTTTTCATAAATTTGCCTACGTAAGCGATGCTGCTTTTCTAAATCAATCCCTGTAGTTCGTGACTTGGATTGTATCCGATAATAAAATAATGCTTCCGGAATCTTATAGGCGTTACCGTTCTTCCCTAACAAGGATAGCCAAAAATCCCAATCCTCTAAACCTTCTTTCATATTTGGATTATATCCTATTGTTTTATCATAATCAATTCTTCGAAAAAGTGAAGTACAAACCATTAAATTCTGTCCTAAAAGAGCACCTAAACTATACGAGGGTAGTTGATACAAACCTTTTTTCTTCCCAAAAAACTGAACATCTGTATACACTACTTTAATTTCTGGTCGAGCATCTAATACGGCAACCGTACGGGCTAAAAATTCTGGAGACAGAATATCATCGCCATCTAATGGCAAAATATAATCTCCTTTTGACAGTTGTATAGCATTGTTTCTAGCCGTACAAACGCCTTTGTTTTCTTGAAAACAATAGTGAAATCGATGATCTCCTGAAATGGTTTCTAAAATAATCGTTTCTGAATGGTCTATAGATCCGTCATTCATAATGATACATTCCCAATTGCCATAAGTTTGTTGCAATACACTTTCAAGTGTTTCTGCTAAAAAATGCGCTTGATTATAACAGGGAACTATAATAGAAACTTTAGATAATTCATTCATTATTAATAGTAGTTAAATAATTAAACCTTTATAACCCTTAATTTTGTTAACAAATGATTTTTAATTATTTTATGTACAAACTTAAAAGGCTTTAATATAAAAAGACCCGTTTTAAAATATACATTTTCAATATTGCAATATTTTTTGTAATAAATAGGTATTATATCTTCATATCTCAAATTTCTTCTTTTGCAAGCCAGAAAAATAACAAACATGTGATTTGCAAATGCTTTTGCAGAATTATTATTTGTTGAAATTCCTCCTTTGTGAATCCTATATTTATAAGTGATTGAATCAAGATACTTTATGGCACCCTGTTCTTCTAATTTATAATATAAATCCTGATCTACAGCCCTTCTCAAGTCAGGATTTATTCCCTCAGATGCTTTATAATTTTTACTTTTAAAACTAACAAAATGAGTAATACTATTCCCAAATTCTAAACATGATAAACCACTTATAGATGTCCCTTTATAAATATATTTTGGTTTTAACTTCTCATCACAACTATAATAATTTGAATATACCATACTCACATTTATATCCAATTGATGCTCCTTTACCATAACTTGAACTGCCTCTGGCATTAAAGCATCATCCGGATCCAGAAAACCACAAAGTTCACCAGTTGCTAATTCTGCACAACGCTTTTTGGTATAGCCACAACCACCATTTTGATCGTTTTGCACCAAAACAAAACGTGGATCATCCCCTATTTGTGTTTTTATTAATTCTAACGAATTATCAGTTGAGGCATCATCCACAATTATAACTTCCCAATTTGTATAAGTTTGTGCAATAATACTATCATAGCAGTCTTTAAAAAAATGACCATTATTATAGTTTGCAATAAGTATGCTGAATTTTGTCATACAATTTATTTTCAAAATTTTATCTTTCCGTATTAAATTTTATTTAAAAAACTATAAAAAACACAATGATTTTAAGTTAATAAAAAAACTTTATTGTTATCAATTACATTTTTTTCTAAAGACCGTTCATTAACAGTATTTAAATTAATTAAGGTTTGTTTTCTTTACGCAACCCATAAAAAATATATACTTTTTAATATTTAAAAAAATAAAACCAACAACTAAGCTCTCATCCCTCTATAAACATCTATTATTTGCCGACCTGCCAAAATACCCCAAATCACAACTGCAATAAATATTTTCAAGAATAAAGACATCCACAAATTATAATGAATCAAATAAGGTGCAAACATTGATCCTGTAATATAAAAGCAAACAGCAACAAAAACAGGCCAATAAAGCAACCTAAAAAAGTCTGAAAGTGATTGTTCTAATACTTTTTTTATTAATATAAAATAACATTGAAAAAAATTAAAAGCAAATGCTAATACCAGCATCCATGCTAATTTTTCTAAATCTTTAAAAACTAAGACCCCAACCAGAATAGATGACACCATCACAATGGCTGATAAAAATCCAGAAACAAACAATCGCTTGGTATCATTGGCTACCTGAAATATAGAACCAGAACTTGACAATACTATTTGTATGCCTGCCGATAAAGCTAGAATTTCAAAAACTGGAACTGAAGCCTTCCACTGACTACCAAATACAATAAAAATCAATTCGCTTGCTGAAAAATGCAAAAAAACGGATAACGGAAACCCTATCAATGCTAAGATACTGACCAACTTAGAGTAAACACTAAATATCTTTACTTTATCATCTTGATACTCGTATAAAACTGGCTGTATTACTGGTGAAAAAACATGTGTAAGATTCTCAATTGGTATCATCATTAATCGATACGATTTATCATAATACCCTAAAGCTGAAGGTGAAATATATTTACCTATTAATAAATTATCAGCGTTCCTTGAAAAAAAATTAATAAAACCAAACAAAAATTGATATGTGGCAAATTTTGATATTTTCTGTAAAGTCTGCTTAGAAAAAAAACTTATCCCCAAAGGATTTTTAAAGTAATTAAAACAAAATACAAAAAGCCCCGAACACAAAGTATAAATCACCAAGGCCCAAACTCCCAAACCATTTAAAGCGCAAATGATACCGACACCCCCAGATAAAAGCTGTACTAAAAGCTGTCTGTACATGATAAACTTGAACTTCCTTTCTTTTAGCAACAAAGCATTAGGTATAATATTAACACAATTCAGTACAATCCCAAAAGCCAGCAACCTACACAACAAAACAAGCCTGTCCTCTTCATAAAATGAAGCAATACATGGAGCCGCTATAATAAATAATAAAGACAAAACAACTCCAACTACTATCGTAAAAAAAAACAGCTCCTGATAATCTCGTTTACTTAAATCCTGCCGTTGAACAACAGCAGGTCCAATGCCCATTTCTGCCAACAAATTAAAAAAAGTAATCAATACAGAGACAATCGCAATCAATCCAAAATCCGAAGGCCTTAAAATTCGTGAAAGCACCCCAGTTATTACCAAACTTACTATGATACCGAGATACTTAGTCAACGCAGTAAAAAAAACGCCGGAAATGAATTGTTTTTTTATGGACATAGGTTAGTTGGGAATAATTTTACTTTTAACTCTTAGCTTTCTTCCTAATGAATTGAAATAAAACATTGTAACAAAAACAGGCAAATAGAACTTTGTTATCCAATTAGTTCTTTTCGAAATAATTATCAAAAACAATGATCTTATAAAATTTATTTTCCCATGCTGTAAATATATAAAATAGCGCCATGACTGACTTACTATAACTTTTTTTTGTAAAAGAAATTTTTGATAGTAGGATATCCCTTTTATTTTTTGATAATTATCAAAAATATGAGGGATCAAACCATCCTTCCCATATCCCCAATCTTTATCTTTTTGAATAGCGGCAGTAACATAAACGGGAGAAAAAGTCAGATGTAAAGTTGAATAGTTTAAACAACAATAACTAGTAAAATAAATAAATGGATACAAATTATTAACATTTTGTTCTTTGTAGATTCTAAACAATCCTTCATTTTTTAGAACTAATCCACTAAGTTGATGACCTCGTATTGAATTTTCAAGACAATTACTAAACCCTTTTAAATATAATTTAGTTGGCAAATCAAAATCCCTACCAACTCTAGGAATTAGTTCATTGCCTTCATAATCTACTGATATATAGGAGGGAATTATACATCCTATTTTATTATCATCTTCAATTGACTTTATGACTTGAACTAAATATTCTTCTTTAATATAATCATCGTCACCTAAATACATTACAAATGGTGTTTCACACTTTTCTAAAACAAACAATGCATTCTTCTCAAGTCCAATATTTAAATTTTGATTATAAATAATTAGTTCAGACTTAATTGAACTTTTCAAAATTTCAAGAGTTTTTCGAGTTTCATCTGTTGAAAAATTATTTGAGACTAGTATTTTGACCGTATTTTCAAGTTCGTTGTTAGTTATATAATAATCTAACATCTCAATGTTTTTCTTAAGATACCGAACCCTATTATAAGTTGGTATAAGTATTGTTAACTTCACTAAAATATTTTTTTTTAAAGAGTATTACACTATTATTAATTTTAACTGTTTCATTTTTAAATCCTCAAAATCAAAATATTTACAATTATTCTTTTTTAAGATCAAACCTAACCAATAACTCTTAAAAGCTTAAGAATTTAAATAATCTCTAATTACTTTTGCAATATAATCATAATGCGACTCATTCAATCCTGGCCAAACGCCTAACCAAAACGATTGATTCATAATGGTATCCGTATTGGTTAAATCACCAACGACCCTATGTTCTATATTCGCATAAGCAGGCTGACGCAACAAGTTCCCACCAAACAACAAACGGGTACCAATTTTTTTCTCTTCAAGATGTTGCACCAGCATGTGACGGTCGGCTGCATCGCCCTCTCGCAAAGTCAACAAAAATCCAAACCACGATGGGTCCGAATTCGGAGTAGGTTCTGGAAGAATGAATACTTCTTCAAACTCTTTCATACGTTCATACAAAGCAGCGTAATTTTCTCTACGGCGTTGTACAAAACTGTCAATCTTTTTAATTTGTGATACCCCAAAAGCTGCTTGCATATCGGTAACTTTTAGGTTAAAACCAATATGAGAATAAGTATATTTATGGTCATATCCATAAGGTAAAGTTCCTAATTGTTGTCCGAAACGACAGCCACAAGTGTCGTCTTTTCCCGGTTCGCAATAGCAATCACGACCCCAGTCTCGGAAACTTTCGGCTAATTTAGACAACACAGGATTGTTAATCAATACCGCACCGCCTTCACCCATGGTAATATGGTGTGCTGGGTAAAAAGAAAAAGTGGAAATATCACCAAAAGTTCCCGTTTTTTGTCCTTTATACATAGCCCCCAGTGAATCACAATCATCCTCTACTACCCAAAGATTGTATTTTTTAGCCACTCGCATTACCTCATCCAAATCAAAAGGATTCCCCAAAGAGTGGGCAATCATTATCGCTTTGGTTTTTGGGCTTACTGCTGCCTCAATCATATCGGCCTTTACATTATGCGTGGCTATATCCACATCAATAAATACGGGAATCGCTCCAAACTGGATAATTGGATTTACTGTTGTAGGAAATCCTGCTGCTACGGTAATCACCTCATCTCCAGGCTTAATTGCTCTATCTCCGAGTTTAGGGGAAGTTAAAGCATAAAATGCCACCAAATTCGCTGAAGAACCTGAATTTACCAATAAAGCTCTGTGCGCCCCAAAATACTTGGCAAAATCTTCCTCAAATGTATTGGCAAAACGACCTGCTGTGAGCCAACCGTCTAAGGTGGCATCTACACCCATTAATACATCTTCTTCATCCAACACTTTTCCGGTAACGGGAATATAATTCTCTCCTGCGATGATTACCTGAGTCGTTTTCGCCTTTGCTATAGCTTTCAAACTATCTAGTAGTGAAGTGTCTTGTATATTTTTTAACATATTCTAAAAATTATATTTATCTTAATTCTAATTCTATCATTTTTCTAATCGCTGTTTTCAAATCATAATTTGGCTTCCAACCTATTTTAGATAAAGATTCAATATTTGCTATTGAATTATGTATTTCCTCTTTTCTATTTGAAATTGCCCCAAAAACCAATTTTGATTTTGATTTCGTTTCCTCAGCTATTAATTCCACAAATTGGCGAACAGATACGGATTCCCCCCTACCTACTTCAAACTCGGAACATTCAGCAATAAATTCAATATTATTTAGTACTTTTAAATATGCATTTACAACATCCTCGACATAAACAAAATCTCTTTTTTGCAATCCATCAGTTAATAAAACTTCCTTTTCTGATTTCAACATCTTATGCAAAACATCTGTCACAAATTTATTATCAGAATCAAACTCTCCAAAGATATGTTCTAATCTTAAATTAACAGCCTTAAATCCTTCTCGTTTACAAAATAAATAATCTAAAAAATATTTTTTGGAATTTGTATACTGATTTAGATAAGAAGAATTCGAATGTTCAGGCTTCCCAAAAAAAGTGTCTGAATTCATAAATAATTTAAGATCTCTTTCTAAACCAAATTCTATCAATTGAATTGGAAAAATAACATTTGTCTTTAAAACTTCCGAAGTTTTTGCATTCCTACCGTATTCTGTAGCAGTATGAATAATTGTTTCAATTTTGTGATTTTGAAATAACTCATTTAAATTATTTGATTTTTCATTAAAATAAAATAAATCGAAATCACCTTTAACACTTTCAATCCTATTTAAGTTTGAAGTTTTTCGAACTAAAGCAACAACATTATAATCATCTTCAACTAATTTTTTTAAAATTTTACTCCCTAAAAAACCAGTAGCCCCTGTTATTAAAATTTTATTCATCCAAAAATCTGTTTATCTGTGCTGTTGTAAAATCGTCAATGTTATTTTTATTAGAGTTAAATTCACTATACCAATCCATTGCCATACTCACCGCTTGTTGGGCATTCATTTTAGGTTGCCATTTTAATTCGTTTATTGCTTTGCTAATATCCAATTTCAACAATCCAGCTTCATGAGGTTGTCCTTCCACTTTTTCTACTCTATATTCCCCTTTTCCCCAACTAGCAATCGCTAGTTTGAGCATTTCGGCCACAGGAAGTGCATCTGATAAATGCGGTCCAAAATTATAGGCTTGACTATATTGAACAGGCGAAACAACTAAATGGGTGCCTAACAATAAATATCCAATTACCGGTTCTAAAACATGTTGCCAAGGTCGCACCGAATTGGGATTACGTATTACAACTGGTTTTTCTAGAGCAAAAGCTTTGGCAATATCGGGTATCAAACGATCTTGCGACCAATCGCCACCACCTATTACATTGCCCGCTCTGGCAACTGCAATGGCTTTTTGGTGTGTCGTATATCTTTTTGTATTGAAAAAAGAATTTCGATACGAATCGATTACCAATTCTGTACAAGCTTTACTCGCACTATAGGGATCATAGCCTCCTAATCGATCGTTCTCTCTATAGGGATAAAGCCATTCATTGTTATGATACACCTTATCCGTTGTAATTAACACTACCGAACAGGATTTGTCAAGAAGACGCACAGCATCTAAAACATTAGCTGTCCCTATAGCATTTACTTCAAAGGTTTCGGCTGGAATTTCATAAGACAACCGCACCAATGGCTGTGCCGCTAAATGAAAGACAAAATCGGGTTGAAACGAAAGTAATGCTTCTTCCAAACACTTTTTATCACGCAAATCAGCGATCACCGAAGTACAAAGGGTATCCCCTGCAATCAGATGATATAAATCATCTTCCGTTTGAGGTGCTAAAGCATAGCCTTTTACTTCCGCTCCCAAAAGAGACAAGGTTTTTAACATCCAAGCTCCTTTAAAACCCGTATGACCGGTTAGGAACACTTTTTTGCCTTGGTAGGTTTGTTGTAATTTATTGAACATTACCTTTTAATTTTTTTTATAACTTTTGAACAATTAAACTTTTAAACGCATAAACTTCCTTACCAAGTCTTCCACTTCGCTTTACCTGAACTCCATAATTCTTCTAATTCATGACGGTCACGTAATGCATCCATACATTTCCAAAATCCGTGGTGTTTATAGGCTGCCAATTGACTATCTTGAGCAATAGCAGCCAAGGGTCCCTTCTCCCATTGTACATCAGTCACATCGCCTTCCAAATATTTAAAAATACCTGGCTCTAGCACAAAAAAACCGCCATTTATCCACATTCCATCTCCTATTGGTTTTTCGATAAAATTATCCACGAAGCCTCCTTCTTTAATATCCAAATTTCCAAAACGTCCAGGTATCTGAACACTAGTTAAGGTAGCCAAACGCCCGTGAGATAGATGAAATTTCAATAAGGCTTTAAAATCGACATCCGCAACACCATCACCATACGTCAACATAAACGTTTCATTCTGTACGTACTTCTGGACTCGCTTTAATCGTCCAGCTGTATTCGTATGTAATCCTGTATCAATCAAAGTAACCTTAAAAGATTCAGTTTCCGAAAAATGTACATTAATATTGTTGTTTGCCAATTCGATAGTGACATCTGAATTATGCAAATAATAATTATAAAAATACTCTTTAATATAAGTAGCTTTATATCCTAAGCAAATTACGAACTCATTATAACCATGCTGCTCGTACATTTTTAATATGTGCCATAAAATAGGTTTCCCTCCAATTTCAACCATTGGCTTGGGGCGCGCTTCGGTTTCTTCCATGAGTCGGGTTCCGAAACCTCCTGCAAAAATTACTACTTTCATAAATATTATATTTCTATATATACATTATTTGTTAAAGGATAAGTACAACAAAGTAAATACTCATCTTCTAAAAGATCCTTTCGCTCTTGTATTCCAATCATCTTACCTTTACCTCCTTTTAATTGCCCTTTACAAGTACTGCAATTCCCTGTTTGGCAGGAATAAGGCAATTCTATAGCAGCATCTAAAGCCGCCTCTAAAATGCTCTTCCCTTTTGTAACCTCCAATTCAGTCTCTTTATTTTCAAAATTTAAGATAACTTTCCTTGTTTCAATACCATCAAAATCTTTGGGATTTTTAACCAACTCAAAATCTTCTATCAATACATTTTCTTTAGGCAAATCATACTTTGCTAAAACTGTCTTAATATTATTTTTCAAATCAGATGGTCCGCAAATGTAATGCAAACTCTCTTTGATCTTATCCGATTCATAATTTCTAAGTACTTGATGAGGCTCTATTCTGCCTAAAATACTGATAGCAGTATTTTCTTTTTGCTGAGAACAGGTATGAAAATGAGTGATTTGCAATCTATCCGAATATTTCTGCTGCAAAATATGCAAAGCATCCCAAAAAATAGAACTTTCAATATTATGATTTCCGTAAATCAAATGTACTTGAGTGTCTGACAAAGATTCTTCGTTTAAAATAAATTTCAACAACGAAAATAATGGAGTTACACCACTTCCAACACCCCAAAGAAATACATTTTTTATGTTAGATACTATGGGATATATAAAATCACCCATAGGAGGTAAAACCTCGATAACATCCCCAACTTTTACTTCATCATTAATATAATTAGAAACTATCCCATTAGGCACTCTTTTAATAGTCACTTCCAAAGAAGAATCTACTTTAGGAGCAGAAGAAAAAGAATAAGGTCTTAAATACCTACGGCCATTAATCTTAAAGACTAAAGTAAGATATTGCCCCGCCAGGTATTTTATTTTTTTTAATCCCGGTTGTTTAAAACACAGTGTAACCGTATTTCCCGTTTCTTTCTTTATTTCAATTACTTTAAGAGTATATGTATTCATCAATTCAAAATTGATTTTAAAATTTTTCTAATAATCAACACCAATACTGTTAAAAAACCTGCCAATATCCCTCCTAATACTATTCCCTTGGCTTTTCCAAATTTTTCCTTTGCCAATGGTAAAATAGGCCTATCAATCACCTGAATCAAAGGGGTTTCTTTACGCAAAGTGACCTTGGCTAGTTCAGTCTGTTTGACCAACTCGGTCAATATTGCCGTATTGGCCTGTACATCCACCTGTCTGCGGGCGGAAGGAGTACGACGCACGTTCAATGCGGGATTCAAATTAAAGGTATTATCATTGGCTACCGCTACTCCGGTAATGGCACCGTTCAATTCGCGACGAATAGAATCCGTTTGTCGTTCTAAAATCAGCATGTTTTCACGGGCTTTCCTGCTTTTAGTCTCCACATAAAAATCGGATACCTCTTTGGCCAGCGCCTCACAAAAATATTTGGAAAACAATTCATTTTCCGAAGCCACATCAATGTTAATGATGGAAATCTTTTTGTCTTTTTGGACTACAGAAAGACTCTCTTTCAATAAATTTTCATAGATCTTCCCCATAACACTATCCTGAACTCTGCTAAATTCTTCCCTACGGGCATTTGGTACGAATTCTAATTTAGCCAATTTCGGTTTTTTCTCCCATTTCTCTCTCCATTCCTTATTTTGAATATACATCTCCGCCAGCGACATCGTCTTATCGTTTACTACTACCGGACTTAACAGAGTTTGTTCCACCATCGAACGGGATTTGAACAATTCTGTTAAATTAGAAGCTGAAAAGGCTCCACCACCGCTACCGCCTAAATCCAATCCAAAAGACGATGCCAATCCTAATGCACCACCCAATCCACCTCCTTTTTCATCTTCCATTGCAAAAGAAAGTGTAGCCGTATAAACCGGTTTTTTAATAAAAGAATACGTCAGTCCTAAAGCTGCTCCTATTACTCCGGCCAGCACAATCACTTTCCATTTCGAAAGCAAATAATCCCACCATTCTTTGCCTTTTTCAATTAATTCCTTTAAGGATATTTCGTCGTTTTGTTCGTTCATTTTTCAGTTGTCGGTTTTCCGTTATCTGTTATCTGTCCCGATAGCTATCGGGATCGGTTGTCGGTTGTCGGTTGTCGGTTGTCGGTTAACTCATAATCGAAAACGAATAACAGTTTATTCAAATTTATTCCAATTATTTTCTACATATTTTAAAAAGGAGAACAACTTAGCTCCTAGAATATCATAGTCAGTTTTCAATTCTTTCCATTCTGCTGTCAATTCGGGATATAGTACCCCTAATTTTTCCAGATGACATAAGGTTTCTAAATTACTGGCATGCGAATAAGTCAAAAACTTGATAAAATCCTGTTTGTATCTTTTTCTTCCATACCCTTCAACGATATTAGTAGCTACTGCATCTGAAGATCTTCTTAACTGACTACCTAATTCATACAATTCATACTTAAGCAATTGCAAAGAAACACGGTGTATCCTATAAAATAACGACAAACTCAAATTGTAAATATCTAAATCTTTATAACTCTTCATTTTTTTATCGTTTTTTTTGTTGTCTGTTAACTAATAACCCATAACCGATAACAGAGAACCGATAACTCACAACCCACAACTTATTTAAAAGCAGTAATAATCAACAAGGCCAAACTGCTAAATACACTACCAATACTTACCCATTCACCGGTACTCATTCGCTTTCTTTCCGGCTTTTCAGGTACTACAATCTGAGAATCCGGGGTTACTTTTGGATAAGATTTAAAGAATAAGAAAGAGGAGGTTACATCTGCCTTGCCGTTAGGATAAATCACATAGGCTCTTTTCTTCCAGCCTTTGCTGTTAACCCCTCCAACCGCATTAAGATAATAGTTTAATCCTTTACTTTTTCTGTAAGGAATCTCAGAATTCAATAATACATTTCCGGTCACTTTTACCCCTTCATTAAAAGTGCTCACCACAATTTCATCTTCCGGGAATAAGGTCACATTAGAATAATGCGCTTTGTCTTTTTCAATTTTTTCCCAGTCCAAAGGAATAACCGAAAATTTAACCTCTTCTTTTAGTTTTTTAGTCATACCTTCTTTTAGGCTGTCATTTTGAGATAAATTCAAATCGATACGTTCAATATCATCAATTTGTTCCTGCTTAATAGGCCTTAGAATTTTCATCCCTTCGATGTTAGCCACAGCGGTCAAACCTCCGGCACGCATCACCACATTATAAACGGATTCTTTTTTATTGGCTAAAACATATTTTCCGGGATAAACCACCGCACCACTCACTTTAATCATCTGCGGTTTTTCATATACCGCCATTCTTCGAACGTTGATCACATCAAAAGGTTTCAACACAAAATTCTTTACCTGCTCATTGTTATCGGCTGTAATTTCTAATGCAAGCAATTCAACACGCTTCGGATCATTATCATTCCTTTCATCCGACTTGATCATTCGGGCAATCTCCACACGCTTAGAAGCCGAACCCGTTAATCCGCCCACCTGTACAATTAAATCGTTCAGACTTAAATTATCAACATATTCGTATTCTCCCGGATTTTTTACCTCACCATCAATCGTTACTTTATATTCTTCCCTGAAATCTAAAACAGAATAAATGGTTACCTCATCTTCCCTTTTCAACGCAATATCCGCATTCGCATCACCCGATAAAGCTGCTGCTAAATCCACATTGACTATTTCAGTTGTTAAGTCTGATTTTAAACGAATAATTCGGGCTCTTTTAGTATAAGCGTCTTCTTTTAAACCTTCCGCTCTTTGAATCAGATCGGAAACCCGCATCCCTTCGCTGTAGGAATAATAATCCGGTCTGAAAACTGCCCCGGCTATTTTAATTCGGTTTTCAAATCGGTTTAAAATCTTAGTGATTCGGAAAACATCTCCCGCCTGTGGCTGGTAAGACGAAAATTCCTTTTCACTAATATCCTTAACCTTAAACTCTTTTCCGGTTTTTTGGGTCACATTCACCGAAGCCGTATAAGCAAATTCATTGAAGCCGGAAGCAAAACGCAATAAATCGGAAAATGTTTCTCCTTTTTTCATCTCAAAAATCCCCGGACGTTTTACTTCTCCCGTAACCGTAACCCTTTGGGTATAAACCGGAATACGAATCACATCATTCTCCTTTAAAGTCACATTGTCCGACTGATCGCCTTTGACCAAAAAACGATAAATATCTACATACTTATAAACCTTATTATTTCGAATTAATTCGATATTTCGGTAGCTGCCGTTTTTCCCCGGACCTCCCGCCAAATGCAAGGCATTATATACCGTTGCCAATGAAGAAATGGCATAATTCCCCGGCTGTTTTCCTCCTACAATGGTAATGCTAATCGTTCGGATACGACTCAAACTAACACTTACCTGAGACTGTCCCGAAGCTACTGTACTATAAACCCGAGCAATCGCAGCCTTTATTTTTTGGGTAGCTGCTTCTATGGTCATACCGGAAACTGCAATTTCGCCCACATATTGAATGGAAATTTTCCCTTCAGCGCTAACAGGAATACTGGCATTATATTCCTGTACCCCATAGACACTCACCTGCAATTCATCACCAGGGCCTAAGATATAGTTGACCGGAGTAGCCAGATTCGAATCGGGTTCAAAATTTAAGGTTGGATTATCAAACAACTCCGAACCAAATATCATCGCATTGACAGAATCTTTTACCTTGTTATTGGCAATTTTGTCTAAAATACGTCCCGAATTATTCGTCTTTCCAGTCGTATTCCCGGCTGCCTTATTATTTAAGGAACCTGTGGAAAGACTGTTTAATCGTTCCTTCAATTTAGCAAATTCAGCAGCGCTCATGCCTTTTGATAAAGCCATCGGTTCTGCCTGCTCAATAGTCATGTTATTACTTTGCAATTGTGCTTTAATCTTAGCAATATCGGCATCCGATAAATTAGCTACTTTTACCGTACTCAAATCATTGGATTTTAGTATATCCTGAGCATAAGAATGATATGAAAGTAAAAGTGTAAAAAAGAATACGAAAACAAGTTTTATGTTTTTCATTTGTCTTTATTGTTTTTCGATGATATTAGTAATTCAAAAAATTATATGCTGTTGATCTGAAATTATTAAAAACGGTTCCCGATATACGTCACTTCGAGTAGCGAAGCGTATCGGGAAGCCTATAGTAAACCATCGTTCTCGATACATTTTTATAAAAATGCTACCGCTATTTTATAAAAAAAACCGAACTGACGTTTTTCTATAACTAAGCAATATTTGTTCTTAAAAATTTTAATTTTCTTTTTTGCTTGATCAAAAAAGAAACAAAAAAATCAAGTCTACACATCCTCGTCGGTCAAATTTATTTTCGAATGCTAAAAGAAAAGAACTCGTCCTTCGTCCTCAAACAACTTTTCTTTTTACGCATTCTTCAAATATTTGACACTCGACTGCGGATGCTAAGGACATTTCATTTTCGTAAATAATAAACGGTTTGGTTACAATTTTCAAGAAGTCCCCAGGCTTTAAAACATCATTTTATCTAATTTTTTTTTTGTATAAAATCACATTTCGAGCTGGTGTTTTCTTACGAATATTGTTTTTTATAATAGTCTTTATAGGCGCCGGAAGTGACATTTTTAAGCCATTCCTCATTCGCCAGATACCAGTTAATCGTTCGTTCCAAACCTTCTTCAAAAGTCACTGACGGTTTCCATCCCAGTTCTTTATTAATTTTAGAAGCATCAATGGCATAACGCAAATCATGTCCCGGACGATCTTTGACATAAGTAATCAACTGCTGAGAAGTTCCTGCTGCCCTGCCCAATTTTTGATCCATAATCTGGCATAATAATTTAACCAAATCGATATTCTTCCATTCGTTAAAACCACCAATATTATAGGTTTCGTGATTTTTACCTTCATGAAAAACCAAATCAATCGCAATAGCATGATCCTCTACAAAAAGCCAGTCACGGGTATAATGACCATCCCCGTAAACCGGTAACGGCTTATTATGGATAATATTATTAATAAACAACGGAATTAATTTTTCCGGAAAATGATAAGAACCGTAATTATTGGAACAATTGGTCAACACATAAGGCAGTCCGTAGGTTTCTCCATACGCTCTGACAAAATGATCCGAACTTGCCTTTGAAGCCGAATAAGGCGAATTAGGATCGTAAGGAGTTGTTTCCGTAAAAAGCCCCTCTGCACCCAGACTTCCATAAACCTCATCGGTACTAATATGATAAAAGCGCTTGCCTTCAAAATTGTCTTTCCACTGATTTTTAGCGGCATTTAGTAAATTCATCGTCCCGATCACATTGGTTTTCACAAAAGCCAACGGATCTTCAATAGAGCGGTCAACATGAGACTCCGCCGCTAAATGCAATACCCCGTCAAAATGATGTATTGAAAAAAGTTCGTTAATGAAAGCTTCATCCACAATATCCCCTTTGACAAAAGTATAATTCTCGCTATGTTCAATATCCTTAATATTTTCCAGATTCCCTGCATAGGTCAGTGCATCTAAATTATAAATGTGGTATTCCGGATATTTGGTCACAAAACGTCGAACCACATGCGATCCGATAAATCCGGCACCACCGGTAATCAGTATTTTTTTCATTTTATTTTTTTATTTTTTTATTTTAACCCGCTGAGTAAAATTATCAAAAACGTCAGTTCGGGTAAAATTTCAGAAAATGCGAGCAGCTTTTTCTAAAATTTATATCGAGAACCATTCTCATATAAAAAACGTCACTTCGAGTGTTTTACGTAGTGTAACGGAGTAAAAATTATCGAGAAGTCTCGTTTACCAAATAGTTCACGATACTCCAAACCACTTTTCTGTCGCAAAGCTGTTCTCAACCCGAACTGACGGTGTGATGAACTGATGTCCTGTTTCCGTCACTTCGAGTGTTTTACGCAGTGTAACTGAGTAAAACGTATCGAGAAGCCTCGTTTACCAAATAGTTAACCTTTATTATCCGTCACTTCGATTTTCATTATAAAATCGTATCGGGAACAAGAAAATTGATCATCAAAGAACAATGTCACCCAAAAGCTTAATTTAATAATTCGGAATGTTGACTTTCCAATTCATTATATAAATCTTTCACATCCTGCGAATATTCTTTTTGCAAAACCAGATTGGCATTTTCAGTGGCTACTAAAATCGTATTTTTCATACCGATAAAAGCCGTATAATTTTGAACCCCTATCACCATATTACCATGTTCATCCACCGGATGTCCTTTGGATAACAAATAATCATAAACCGATTCAAAAGACCCTAAATCAGACCATAAAAACTGAGAGTGAATCACCTTTATCTTCTTAGAACGTTCCATCACCGCATAATCCACACTGATGGAAGGAATGTCTAATGACAATCCTAAATCTAATTTCCCATTTTCGCTATGTTCCCAGGTTTTTTTAGCTCTTTTATACACCTTAGGCTGGAAGTGTTTCAATTCGTCCAGCAATACACCCGCCTTAAAGCAAAACATTCCACTATTCCATAAAAAGTTCTTCTTTGCTAAAAAACCTTTTGCGGTAACTAAATTAGGCTTTTCTCTAAAAGAAAGCACATTTTCACCCTTAGCTTCAATATAACCATAACCGGTTTCCGGTTTAGTAGGCACAATTCCGAAAGTAACAATATTGCCTTCTTCCGCTTTTGAGATAGCATCTGCAACTGCAATATCATATTGTTCTTTACCTTCAATAATATGATCCATTGGAGTTACAATCAAAATATCCTCCGGATCGGCAGCAAAAGCGGCAAAAGCAATCGCAGCTGCGGTATTTCGGGGAGTAGCTTCTACAATATCAAAATAGTCCGTATTCGTCTTTTCCAGAATTCTTCTACTCAGATGGCAATTATCGACATTACCCACCACAATCACTTTGTCAGCAATATCACGGTTTCGATCTACGGTCAATTCAAACAAAGATTTTCCGTCAAAAATCTCTAAATATTGTTTGGGTCTGCTCTTTCGGGACAATGGCCATAAACGACTACCTACCCCTCCGGTAAGGATAACGTGTATAATATTGTGTTTTTTATTCATATTAACTGTTATCAGTTATCTGTCCCGATAGCTATCGGGATCTGTTGTCAGTTTTCTGTTGTTGGTGCTTAATATAAAAATCCATTTTACATATCTTATTTCCAAGCTTACACCTCCCTAGCTCTCCTTCAATGTCATTAAGTTAAGGATACGTCTGTTCGGGTTGGCTTACAATTTGCGATAGAAAATCGTAAGCCAGTATCGAGAACTCTAGTTTAAACAAGACTTCTCGATACAATTTTAAATAATAAAGCTACCGCATTATTATTTAAAATCACTCGAAGTGACGACAAAAAGCTTAACTTAATGACATTGAGCTCTCCTCAAGGAGGGAATTCGTAATGTATAAACGAGACAAATTCCCCTCTTAAGAGGGGTTAGGGGTGTGTTATTTCAACTACAACCTCCCATCAACTGCTGTTCCTAAAACGCCTTTTACATCATATAAAACACTGCTCTCTTTCTGCAATGTTGACAAATCCATGGTTAAAAATTCAGCATGAGCCACTCCTAGTACGATTGCATCATATTTTTTCCCTTCTATGGGTTTAGAATTACATTCCAGTCCATATTCATGCTGTACTTCTTCCGGATTGGCTAATGGATCGCAAAGCGTAATTGTAATTCCATATTCCTGTAACGCTTTAATCACGTCTATGATTTTGGTATTGCGTACATCCGGACAGTTTTCTTTAAAAGTAATTCCTAACATCAATAGTGAAGCACCATTGACTGAAATCCCTTTCTTAATCATCAGTTTCACCACCTGAGACGCCACATACTCCCCCATACTATCATTTAAACGACGTCCGGCTAAAATAATTTCGGGATGATAGCCTAATTCCTGTGCTTTTTGCGCCAAATAATAAGGATCAACCCCTATGCAATGCCCTCCCACCAATCCAGGCTTAAAGGGCAAAAAATTCCATTTGGTTCCCGCAGCAGCCAGTACAGCACTGGTATCAATGCTCATTAAACTAAATATTTTAGCTAATTCATTGACAAAAGCAATATTGATGTCCCGTTGGGAATTTTCAATCACTTTAGCCGCTTCAGCCACTTTGATAGAAGGCGCCAGATGCGTTCCGGCAGTAATCACCGATTGATATAAGGCATCTACTTTTTGTCCGACTTCGGGAGTAGAACCGGCTGTTACTTTTAAAATTTTATCGACCGTATGTTCTTTATCGCCGGGATTAATACGTTCCGGAGAATATCCGGCAAAAAAATCAACATTAAATTTCAGACCGGAAACCCGTTCCAAAACCGGCACACATTCCTCTTCTGTCACTCCCGGATAAACGGTGGATTCATAAATAACAATATCCCCTTTTTTTAAACCCTTACCGACTGTTTCACTCGCTTTGTACAGCGGAGTCAAATCGGGGCGGTTATTCTTATCAACAGGAGTAGGAACTGTAACAATATAATAAGTACAATCGGCAATATCCTCCAGTTGATTACTGCAATACAAACCTTTACTTGTTTGTATTTCCTCCTTGGAAATCAAAACCGATTGTAAAACCAACTCTTCGACTTCTAAAGTGTCATCAACCCCATTGTTCAGGGCTTCTATTCTTTTTTGATTGATATCAAAGCCAACAACTGCATATCGGGTAGCAAACAAACGAGCCAATGGCAATCCGACATAGCCCAGCCCTATTACAGCTATTTTAGAATTTGAACTCATAAATTAGGGTCATTTCAGGAATTGTAGTGAATTTACTCCAACGCTTCGCGGTTCCAACCCACACAAAACGAGTCAGAATCCTTTTTTTTACGTGTGCAAATATAACTACTTCAAGTCGAATTACCATTATATATTTAGCCGTTGGACGTGACAAACATTCCATTCATCGACAAAAAAAACCTAAACCACTACTAATCAACACCAAAAAACTTACAACAAAAAAGTTTTACGCCAAAAAATCACCAAATTTAGTGATGTCAAAAGAACCATAAAATCACAGATTAATCTTATTTTATTAGTTGTCAGTTGTCAGTTGTGGGTTTTGAGTTGTGAGTTCTGGGTTAGAAAAACATACGTTGGTTTATTACTACAGGTCAGTTCGGGTGTCAGTTCGGGTTGAGAAACAATTTGCAACAGAAAATTGTTTCGAAGTATCGAGAACCGTTATGTGACAAAACCTTCTCGATACGTTTTATTCCGTTTCACTACATAAAACACTCGAAGTGACGACACAAGAATTACACGAATACCCATACGTCAGTTCGGGT
>NZ_AUDK01000018.1 GCF_000425425.1 Flavobacterium daejeonense DSM 17708 | reverse complement strand
TTCTCTTTTATTATTGCGACTCAAGTTAACTATCGGTTTTATTCGAATCTTGCAATTCTATTACTCTTATTTTTTATGTCCCGAGTAATCGGGACGGCTGTCAATTCAATATGTCCAGGAACGTGTCTTTTTATTATTTTCGCTTCTTTTTCACACCGTGGTGTGTTTCTCGAAGCGGGGTGCAAAAGTACAACTTCTTTTCTTTCTGGCAAGCTTTTTTTGAAGTTTTTTTTAGAAAAATTTCTTTTCCATTTTCTTCGTTTTTCTTGTCAGCCTCTCAAGGAACGTCGCTCGTTTGCGGGGTGCAAATGTAACATCTGTTTTTAAATCTCACAAACTTTTTTAAACCTTTTTTAGAAATTAATTTCTAATTTGATTCTTTAGTCTGTCAGTATTTTTATGAACGTCTGCGTTGTTGCGGGTGCAAAAGTAGAACCTTTATTCGTTTTGACAATGACTTTTTTAAAGTATTTTTAATCTTTTTTTTAATCTACTGAAAACGTGAAACTTATTTTTTGAATATTTTGGGGTTTGTAGGAGTTTAGATGGATAAATACCGTGTTTTATGGCTTTTTCGCAAAGATGCGCTAAGAAAACACAGAGGTTTACTAAGGGGGTTTCCTTGAATTTAGAGTACAAATACGTTAGAATAAATCAATTATAAAACTACCCCGCCCTACGGGCACCCCTCCAATGGAGGGGAAATATTCAATAATCAAGTTTGATCCTCATTTTTTATTCTCCCTATATACATTAAGAACAACATTCTCTTATAAAAAAACAAATCACCTAGCCCTGATAGCAGCGGAAATCCTTTCCTGACGACCTTTAGTCAGGAAAGATTGTAGCGGATAGCAGGAATAGCTTCTAATAAAAAAATACTCTTATATATGTATCGAATTTAAAGAACATAAAAAAGCCTGTCTCATTTAGAACGAGACAGGCTGTATAGTTTAAACTAACTCTGTTTACTACATTATTTAGTAGAAAACTTAAAAGCTGTTTTAGTTTTATAAGTTTCTCCAGGATTTAAAACTGTAGAAGGGAAATCTTTTTGATTTGGAGAATCCGGATAATGCTCAGTTTCCAAACAAAGACCTGTTCTATGCGCATAGGTTTTTCCGTCTCTTGTTGGCAAGGTTCCGTCTAAGAAATTCCCTGTGTACAACTGAATACCCGGCTCATCAGTAAACACTTCCATAACTCTTCCACTTACAGGCTCATAAACTGAAGCTGCAAAACGGAATCCTTTGTCCTGGTTATTCAACACCCAGCAGTGATCGTAACCTTTACCTCTTTTTAATTGCTCGTTAGCCACTTCAATATCTTTACCAATCGCTTTTGGCGTTCTGAAATCAAATGGTGTATTAGCAACATCATCTAATTTTCCTGTAGGAATTAAGGTTTCATCAACCGGAACTAATTTATCAGCATCTATTGTTACTATGTTATCCAAAATAGTTCTTGTAAAATCACCTGAAAGATTGAAATAAGAATGTTGAGTCAAGTTCACCACTGTCTTTTTATCGGTAGTAGCTTCATAAGCTACTTCTAAAGTATTATCAGACTTTAAAGTATAAGTTACAAAAACAGTCAAGTTTCCAGGAAAACCTTCTTCCATATCTTTTGAAACATACTTTAACTTTAAAACGCCATCAGCTCCACCTTTAGCTTCAACAGCCGTCCAAATAACTTTATGAAAACCCATTGGTCCACCGTGCAAACTATTAGGACCGTCATTAACAGCCAATTTGTATTCAACTCCATCCAATGAAAACTTCGCTTTTCCAATACGGTTACCATATCTACCAATTAAAGCTCCAAAAAACGGATTATCTTTAGTGTATTGTTCGAAATTATTAAAACCAAGTACCACATCTTCAGAAACACCTGCTTTGTTTGGCACTTTTAAAGAAGTGATAATTCCACCATATGTCATAATATCTACTTCCATTCCTTTTTGATTTTTCAGCTTATAGCTTTCAATCTTTTCTCCTTTAGCAGTAGTACCATACTCTGATTTCTCAATACTCACACTGTCTTTTTGAACAACGCTTTGCTCTTGATTTTCTTTTTTATCTCCTTTACACTGAACAGAAAGTCCTGCTGTCGTAATAACAGCCAATCCTAAAACACAACTTCTTAATAAATTCATAGTTTTTTTTATTTTATTGGTTAATAGAAGAAGTCATAAAGCTGAAAAGAATTTCCTTTCAACTTTATGACTTTATAATTTTAGTTACTAAAAAAGATTACAATCCAGTTTGGAATAAGTGGTAGTAAGCTTCATTTGCATTCAAAGTTTCTTTGAAAGAACGAATTTTAGTATCGTTATCGATAACTACTAATTCGATTCCTGCAATATCAGCAAAATCTTCCATGAACTCAGTAGTAACCGCCTGGCTATATACTGTATGGTGCGCACCACCTGCTAAAATCCAAGCAGTAGCAGCAATATCCAAGTTTGGTTTACAATCCCAAAGCACACGTGCAACCGGTAATTTTGGTAAATCAGCCATTGGTTTTACAGCAGTTACTTCGTTCACGATTAAACGGAAACGAGTTCCCATATCTACTAATGAAACGTTGATAGCGTCACCTGCAGGTGAATTGAATACCAAACGAACCGGATCTTCTTTTCCACCAATTCCTAATGGGTGAATTTCGCAAGAAGGTTTTCCGTCAGTAATAGAAGGACAGATTTCCAACATGTGAGAACCTAAAACATACGATTTCTCAGGTGTGAAGTGGTAAGTATAATCTTCCATGAAAGAAGTTCCTCCTTCAAGACCAATGTTCATTACTTTTAAAACACGAACCATAGCAGCTGTTTTCCAGTCACCTTCACCACCAAAACCGTAACCATCAGCCATTAAACGCTGAGTTGCAATTCCAGGTAATTGTTTTAATTCTCCTAAGTTTTCAAAAGTATCCGTGAAAGCACCGAAACCACCTTCTTCTAAGAAAGCTCTTAAACCTAATTCGATTTTAGCAGCATCTAATAATGATTGTCTTTGCTCTCCTCCTTTTTGTAATTTTGGAGCTAAATTATAAGATTCTTCATAAACCGCTACTAAAGCATCTACTTGTGCATCAGTAACTAATTTCATTTTATTAACAATATCAGAAGAGTCATATCCATTTACAGAAACACCAAAACGAATTTGAGCCTCCACCTTATCCCCACAAGTAACAGCAACTTCACGCATGTTGTCTCCAAAACGCGCTACTTTTAAGTTTTGCATTTCGTCCCAACCTAAAGCTACTCTGGACCAGTTTCCTAATTTTTGCTGAACACGTGCATCTTCCCAGTGACCCACAACTACTTTACGTTTTTTACGCATTCTTGACATGATATAACCAAACTCTCTGTCTCCGTGAGCTGATTGGTTTAAGTTCATGAAATCCATATCGATTGAAGCCCATGGAATTTCAGCATTGTACTGTGTATGTAAGTGACATAATGGTTTTTTAAGTATACTCAAACCATTAATCCACATTTTAGCCGGCGAGAAAGTGTGCATCCAAGCGATAACACCAATACAGTTTTTGTTTGTATTTGCTTCCAAACAAATATCAGTGATTTCACTAGGTGATTTTGCCACCGATTTGTAAATTACTTTTACAGGAACGTGAGAAGAAGCATCGATTCCTTTAGCAATTGCCTGAGAATGTACTGCCACTTGTTTTAAAGTTTCTTCTCCATATAAGTTTTGGCTACCTACTACAAACCAAACTTCTTTTTTAGAAATATCTATCATTTTAATCTAAATTTAATTTTTAATTATTTTATCGTTTATCTATCCAAACTGTTTTTATAAATGTCGCTTTGTCAAAATCGACACAGTCATTTTGTACTCCGTCAAAACCTCCCAGCTGGCAAATTGCCTCACAACTTTCATTTATTACAGCGGAAGCACCGTCAGGAAAACCCGGACTGAAATCTGTAACATAAACTATTTGCCCCTTATAAGAGTATTTTTTCACACTAGCTCTAATTCCAGTATCAGGAGGTTTAGGATAATTTGTTAAGAACGTTTCTATTTGATTTTTTATGCATTCCGGATAATCGTTTTTTATCGTTTCGTCATCATTTTTACTACAACATGAAAACATGATTAAAATGACAATTATGTATAATGCTTTTTTCATTGTATAAAACATTAATTTACTATTAGCTTAATCTGTTCTATTGTTATCGATGTCTCTCTGTTTAATTAACGATATTTATTTTAAACACATATCCTTATTTAGCTCACAATCTCCATTATTGTCCGTAGTAAGCATCTTTTCCGTGCTTACGATCATAATGTTTTTTAATCAAGGAGTCTTTCAATCTTGGAGCAGCCGGATTAATTTGTAAAGTTAAATAAGCCATTTCAGCACAAACCTCTAACACTTTTGAGTTATAAACTGCTTTAGCCGCATTTTTTCCCCAGGCAAACGGACCATGATTTCCAAGTAAAACCATTTCTACTTCTTCATAAGAAAGATTTTTTTCTTTGAAACAATCCAAGATTTGAATTCCTGTATTGTGCTCATAATTTCCTTCAATAAGGTGATCAGCCATTGGCGGAGCACAAGGAATATCAGCTGTCAGGTGGTCAGCATGTGTCGTTCCAAAAATCGGAACATCTCTTTGTGCCTGAGCCCAAGCCACTGAATAAGTAGCGTGAGTATGAGCAATCCCACCGATATTTGGCCAATGTTTGTACAAATAAGCATGCGTTTTAGTATCAGAAGAAGGACGTTTGTCTCCTTCGATAATGTTGTTATCAAAATCAACAATAACAATATCTTCAGCTTTCAACTCCTCATAAGGCACACCACTTGGTTTAATAGCAAAAACGCCATTTTCTCTGTCAACAGCACTTACATTTCCAAAAGTATATACTACTAAATTCAATTCGTTTAGTTGCATATTAGCTTCGTAGCATTCTTGTTTTAACGCTTGAAATTTTGAACTCATCTTTATTTATTATTTTGTTATCGATTCTACAAATTGACTTAATTCAGAATACGAATCCATCAATTCCTGGTATTTTTCAATTTTATCAGCCTGAGGGAAATATTCGCTTTCAAAATCACTTCCCATTTTTTTAGCTGCTTCAATTACGTTTGGATAAATTCCGGCAGCCACAGCAGCATAAATTGCAGCTCCTAAAGCAGGTGCCTGATCAGAAGCACAAACTTTAATTGGTTTGTTCAGTACGTTAGCCAAAGTCTGCATGATAAATGGTGATTTTCTGGCCACACCACCAATTCCGATAACGCTATCAATACGAACACCTTCTTCTTCAAAACGATCTACAATTTTCTTAGAACCAAAACAAATTGAATTGATTAAAGCTTTGAAAATATGTGGCGCTTTAGTTCCTAAAGAAAGATTCGTCATCGCACTTTTCAATCCTTGGTTAGCATCCGGAGTTCTACGACCATTTACCCAATCCAAAGCAGTTGGAATACTTTCTGACAACGGAATAGCTTCTGCCTGTTCTGTCAAAGTTTTGATGAAATTAGATTCTACTTCTTCTTTCAACTGTGCTTTTTGCTCAGCAGATAAAACGTCAGAAGTGTACACTAAATTATTCAAAGGCCAAGACAAAGTATCTTTGAACCAAGCCAACACATCTCCAAAAGCAGATTGTCCCGCTTCAAGACCGATGTATCCCGGAATTACAGAACCATCAACCTGTCCGCAAATTCCTTTAACCGTTTTACTTCCCACAGCTTCATGAGAAGCCACAATAATATCACAAGTTGAAGTTCCCATTACACGAACTAACGCATGCTCATCAATTTTAGCACCTACAGCTCCTGAATGTGCATCAAAAGTTCCAACAGCAATAATTGTATCGGTAGTTAACCCTAATCTTGTTGCCCATTCCTGGTTTAATTTTCCGGCAACCAAATCAGAAGTATACGTTTCATTGTATAATTTCCCTCTTAACTGAGCCAAATAAGGATCTAATTTTGTCAGGAATTCTTCCGGTGGTAAACCATTCCAGTCTTCGTGCCACATTGCTTTATGTCCTGCCGCACAACGACTTCTTTTGAAAGTAGCTAAATCTTTATCATCTATTAATAAAAAAGTCATGTAATCACAGTGCTCCATCCATGAGTGAGCTGCCTTTTTCACCGCTTCGTCTTCACGGATAATGTGTAGAATTTTTGCCCAAAACCACTCAGAAGAATAAATCCCTCCTTCGTATTTAGTGAAATCTTCACCACCCCAGGAAACAGCCAATTCATTGATTTCGTTAGCTTCATTGATAGCGGTATGATCTTTCCACAAAATCATCATCGCGTTTGGATTGTGTTCAAATTCTTTAGTTAAAGATAATGGAGTTCCCTCTGCAGTTACAGGAATCGGAGAAGAACCTGTGGTATCGATACAGATACTTTTTATTTCAGCCGGATTAACATTTGCCTGAGCAACAACCGATTTAATTGTTAATTCTAATCCCTCAATATGATCCAAAGGATGCTGACGGAACTGATTAATTGACGGATTACAATATTCATTGTTTTTCCATCTCTTATAATGACAAACGTCTGAGGCTAATTCTTGCCCGTTTTCGGTATCAATTAATACGGCACGAACTGAGTCTGAACCGTAATCTAAACCTATTACATAATTTTTCATCTTCATTTTTTAAAATATGGCTACAAATATAGCACAAAATTATATGAAGTGTAACACTTACACTTCATATAATTTTATTAAATTATTATATTTTTTGTTTCAAAAATAAGTCTGTTCGTATTTACTTTATTTTAACTTTAATTTTAACACTACAAAAGAATAAGCAGGCATATTCACAACTGCTGTTTTACCGGCTGTTTTATATTCTTTTTCAACAGGAACAATTTTCATTGGTTCAGCCAAAGTATTATAATCATCTAATTTTTCATGAGTCAACACAATCATTTTTCCTTTAGACTCCACTCCTTTTCCTGACAAATTAATTGTAATATCCTGAGTTTTATCTGAAGTATTTACCAATTTCACAATCAGTTCTTTTTGGTTCACATCTTTGGCTGCCGTAGCATACAAATCATTTTGTCCTGTCAGGGCTTTTCCATCCTTAGTTATCGATAAAACATCAGTCCCTTTATTATTGGAATACAATTTTTGCACATAATAGTTTGCCGTTCCATAAGCATTCAAATTATCAAACCAAATCATATCCGGAGCCCATTGAAAAGCCTCCACATGAGCCATTAAAGGTGCATAAGAAGTTAAATGAACCACATCGGCATTACGCTCTAAACCTGTCATAAATGCTGATTCTGAAAGCGCTGCCAACCAGTTATTTTCCTTAAAACCATCTTCAACTCCTTTAGGATGGGCTGCATATTCTCCGGCAAATACTTTTGGCCCTTTTCGGTCGTAGTTATCATATCTTGCTGCATTTTTCTTAAACCATTCCGGATTTTTGTAATAATGCTCATCTACGATTTCTGCATTCATTTTTTTCAATTCCTCCCATCCGTAATCAAACATTGCTCCATCTGGAGAAGGTCCTGAACCGGAAACAATTGTTATGTTTGGGTATTTTTCTTTTATCGCTTTTGCAAAAACTTTATATCTTTCAATGTATTGTGGTCCCCATTGTTCGTTTCCAACTCCAATAAATTTAAGATTAAATGGTTTTGGGTGCCCCATATCCGAGCGTAATTTCCCCCATTTAGTCGTCACAGCACCATTAGCAAATTCGATCAAATCCAGAGCATCCTGCACATAAGGATCTAATTCTTCCATTGGAACTAATTCTCCTGTGTTGTACTGACAGGCAATTCCACAGCTTAAAATAGGCAATGGCTGAGCTCCTATATCTTCAGAAAGCTGGAAATATTCAAAGAAACCTAAACCAAAAGACTGGAAATAATCAGGAGCCTGCTTGTTTTTAAACTCCACATTCCATCGGTTAATCATCGTTTCACGGTCTTCAACCGGTCCAACTGTTTTTTTCCATTGGTATCTGTTTTCCAATGTTCTTCCTTCAACGATACAACCACCAGGAAAACGTATAAATCCAGGTTTTAAATCATATAATAACTGAACAATATCTTTACGCAAACCATTTTTTCTGTTATTCCAGGTTTCCTCCGGAAATAACGAAACCATATCCAAATCGATAGTTCCTGTACCTTCAAAACTAATTTTCAACTGCGCTTTAGCTTCTGTTCCAGTTGCAATAATTTGAGCCGAATAGTCTTTCCAATTTGATGACGAAGGAACAATCGTTGTTTCTCCTAAAACATTTTTATTAGCATCTATAAATTGGATGATTATCTTTTTGATTGCATTATCATGATTTGCCGCTTTTAATGAAAGATTGTATTTAGCATCTTTCTTAATTCCCATCCCTCTGAAACCTTCATTTAAAATCTGATAATTTTTATCATTATTGATGACAATTCTACAAAAATCAGGATTATTAGGATTTTCAGAGGTACGCATTGGAGTTGCAATCCCGGACTCCATATTAAATGAATGCACATTACTATTCGGTTGTGACCATCCCATAAGAGGTGCATCAAACCCAAAAGTTCTGTTCTTAACCATTTCGGCATACAAACCACCATCGGCAGCAAAATTGATATCTTCAAAAAAGACACCATACATTGTTGGTTGAATTTTGGTGATTGATTTAGTCAAATCAATATCTAAATTAGTTTTCTGAGCATTTGCCAAAAAACTGCTAAGCAATAAACTGCAAAGGGTGCTTTTTGTTATTAAATTTAATTTCATTTTTAATCTTTCTTTTATAATAAAATAAGAATTGACAAGGGCATAAATTTTAATCGTTATGTTAAAAAGTTTCACCTTTACACTTCTTAATTATAATCAAATATTGGTCTTCCATTATCATCAAATTTTAATTTCATCATTCTCGCATGACGATTAGGGTCATATAACGGGTCTGCAATAATTTCTTTCAACGGTCTTTTATCTGTCGCTGGCACTACTTTTGGATCACCTACCGCTTTTTCATAATCCCTCGCATGATATATTACTAAAGGTTCGCCGTTTTCATCAACTGTAAAAGAGTTATGACCTGGTCCATAAATTCCTTTTGCTACATCCGTTTTTAATACCGGATATCTTGATTTTTTCCAGGAATTTCTATCTAATAAATCAGCATTTTCATCTGCTTCCATCATCCCCATAGCGTAACAAGCACCAGTAGCGCTTGCCGAAAAAGTAATGTAAATTTTTCCTTTGTTCTTTATAACTGCAGGACCTTCATTCACCCAAAAACCGATGCGTTCCCAATCGTAATCCGGAGTGGTAAGCATAAATTGCACTGTTTTTAGTTTTATAGGTGATTCCATTTCGGCTAAATACAAATTTGAAGCGGCGAACTGTCCTCCTGTTTTTTCTGCCCAACAGAAATAGCGTTTATTTTTATGCTCAAATACAGTACCGTCCAGAGAAAAATCGGTAAAGCTTTTTGGATCTGCATCAGCTGCCTGCATTTGTCCAAGCTCAATCCACTTATCATGTAAAGGATCCTGACCAGTACACTCCAAAACATAAGGTCTTAATTTCCAAATATCGTCTTCTTGGCTTGCTGCAAAATAAACATACCATTTTCCATCCAGATAATGAATTTCCGGTGCCCATACGTGACGGCTCATTGGCCCGGTTTTATGTTTTTCCCATACTCTAAAAGTTTCGGCCTTTTGAAGTTCTTCAATAGATTTGGCACGTCTTAACTCTATGGCATCATAGGTTGGCACCGATCCGGTAAAATAGTAATATCCATCTGTATGCTTATAGATAAACGGATCGGCTCTTTGCAACACAATCGGTTTATTAGACAAGGTTGATTTTGCATTTGTAGCCACTTCCTCTTTTAGCTTATCATTTCGCTCTTTTTTATCGTTACAGGAAGCTACACTTACCAAAACAAGTGCTGATAATGCCAGATTTTTTAATCTCTTTGTTTGCATCGTATACTTTGTTTGAATTAAAATTATTTGAAAAGAATTAAGAATTTTTCCTCCTTAAACACTTTATTAACTTTATTTAAGAAAGTCAGCTATTATAAATAAGGCCAGAAATCCGAGTCCCATTTTATTTCTTTTATTACTAAAGTAGATTTTCCGTTTTCTACAGCATTATATCCATGAAATACTAAATAATCTACTCCATCAAAAGTATAAGCGCTATTATGGCCTACGCCAAAATAATTCTCATCTCCCTTTAGCAAAATAGTTCCACCACCCTGACTCAATAAATTCCCCTCTTTGTCTTTGTAGGGTCCGGTAACTTTTTCAGACCTTCCTATGGCAATTTTGTAAGTACTGTCTTTGCCTTTGCAACACAAATCCCAAGAGGTAAAAAGATAATAATAACCGTTTTTCTTAAAAATAAAAGGCGCTTCAATAGCTGCTGTTTCACCTGACAAAGTTGTATTTTTACGTTTGGCAATCGAATACCATTCCTGAGGTTGCGCAATGGACAATAAATCAGGATTTAGTTTCACCATTTTTATTCCGTCCCAAAAAGAACCAAAAGACAACCAAGGCGAATTATTTTCATCTATAATTAAATTAGGATCAATAGCATTCCATTCATCTCTGTTGGGGTAGGATTGTATAACAATACCGTGATCTACCCATTTATAATTCGGATCATTTGCATTCAAAGTAACATTGGTTGCCACTCCAATGGCGGAAGTATTTTTTCCAAAAGCAGAAACCGAATAGTATAAATAATACTGATTATTATGAAATGAAATATCCGGTGCCCAAATATGATTTTTGAAATCGGGAACAACCGCATCTACCCAAGTTGGTTTTTCGTTGAATACTGCTGGTTCCGGGTTCCAATTTTTTAAATCTTTTGAACTAAAAACACTGATTCCGCGTCCGGTACAAAACAGGTAATAAGTATCCTTTTCTTTAATGAGTACCGGGTCGTGTACAGAAATACTTTGCGCATTTGATTCAAAAAAAATCAAAAGCAACAACAGTAGAAATTGGTATTTCATCTTAAAAACTTTCATCTTATTCCTGAATTCCTTCCGAAGTCATTACTACTCGTTTCATCGTACCATCCGGGTTATAATACAAACGATCCACACAAACCGAACGTCTGAAACTTCCTCCTTCTGTCGGGATTACACCATTATGGTAAATGAAATACGACTTGCCCTTAAAATCAATAATCGACTGATGATTCGTATTCGAATTACCTGCCACCTCGTTCAAAATACCTTTGTATTCCCATGGTCCATTGATGGATTTACTCATAGCATAGGCAATTTTTTCAGGAAACTGATACGCATAAGACAAATAATACCATCCTTTGCGTTTGTGAATCCAAGGCGCTTCGGTGAAATTTGGTAAATCTATCGTTTGCATTGGGCCATCCATTTCAATCATATTTTCTTTTAATTTCACATAATTACAAACGGTATTTCCCCAAAAAAGATACGCCTGACCATCATCATCAATAATAACTGAAGGATCAATATCATCCCAACTAATTTTAGTTTTAGTTGTCATATCATTCGTAATCAATGCTTTTCCTAAGGCATCTTTAAAAGGCCCCGTTGGATTATCTGAAACCGCAATTCCAATTGCTTTTCCATGGATTGTACCGTGAGAAATAGCCACATACCAATAAAACTTCCCGTTTCTCTCAATTACCTGCCCAGCCCAGGCATCACCTTTGGCCCAGGCAAAATCAGAAGTTTTTAAAGGGATCGGATGCTCTTGCCAATGTACCATGTCTGAAGTGGAATAGACCAACCAGTCATTCATTCTGTAAGATTGAACTCCTTTTTCAGGCACATCATGTCCCGTGTATAAATATACCTTGTCTTTATAAACCAAAGCCGCCGGATCGGCAGTATATTTATCGGTAATAATAGGATTATTCATTTTCAGCGATTGCTGATTTTCGGTATGAGCTGATTCTTTTACAGCAGCCGTTTTACAGGAAACAACTGCTGATAAAAGACCTAAACCACATGCAATATTTTTAATTCTCATTATGATTTTATTTAGCTTCTAACATTACAACTGAAAATGCAGGTAAAGTAATTTCTAATTTTCCTTTGGCATTTTTAAAAGCTTTGAATTCTTTTGGTTCAATTGCATTTGGTTTATCAAAGGAATTGTAGTCCTGTAATTTTTTAGAAGTCAAAATTGTTCCGGTGAAATTTTTCAATCCAAGTTCAGCCAAATCAATCTCAATTTTATTTTCCTTTTTAGCATCAATATTTACCAATGAAATATGCACTAACCCACTTTTGTCTTTTGAAGCCGAAGCAGAAACTGCAGGAAGTGATTTTCCATCCAAAGTATAGTCTGGAGATTTAAAATCTACTGGTAACAACTCGGCATCCTGATGCACACGATACATTTTAATAACATGATACGTAGGCGTCAAAATCATTTTTGCCTTATCCGTCAAAATTACCGCTTGTAACACATTAACACATTGTGCTAAGTTAGCCATACGCACTCTGTCGGCATGATTGTTAAAAGTATTCAAGGTTGTACCTGCAATCATAGCATCACGCATGGTATTTTGTTGATACAAAAATCCTGGATTAGTTCCTTTTTCCACTTCATACCAGCCACCCCATTCATCCACAGCCATAGTTACTTTTTTAGCAGGATCATATTTATCCATAATAGTGGCGTGTTTAGTAACCAATTCTTCCATTTTTAACGCCGATTTCATGGTTTCAAAATATTGATTTTCTGTATAATCTACAGCATCTCCTTTTTTGTTCCAATTAATTACAGCATAATGGTGTACTCCAAGTCCGCCTAACATGTTCGTTGGAATATTTTTCATCAAAACTTCTGTCCAATTATAATCGGCACCATTTGATCCGGATGCAATACGAGTAATTCCACCTGTATTTTCCCAATCCGACATAAAAGTGGCATATTTACGGTATTCTCCAGCATAATATTCGGCAGTCATATTTCCACCACATCCCCAGGCTTCGTTTCCTACTCCCCAGAATTTTACTTTCCAAGGTTCTTTTCTACCGTTTTTGATACGCAAATCACTCATCGGGCTTTTCCCGCCAAAGTTTACATATTGAACCCAGTCTGCCAATTCCTGAACCGTACCGCTTCCAATATTTCCAGCCAAATAAGGTTCCGCACCCAAAACTTCACATAAATTTAAAAAATCATGGGTTCCAAAACTGTTATCTTCCGTTACGCCTCCCCACCATTGATTAACAATCGTTGGACGATTTTCTTTTGGACCAATACCGTCTTTCCAGTGATAGGTATCGGCAAAACATCCTCCAGGCCATCTTAGATTTGGAATTTTTAATTCTTTCAAAGCCGCAATAATATCATTTCGAACTCCATTAGTATTTGGAATTTTAGAAGTATCTCCCACAAAAAAACCTCCGTAGATACATCTCCCTAAATGCTCTGCAAAGTGACCATAAATATTTTTGTTAATAGTAACAGGTTTTTCCGCTTTGTTTATACTCAGCGTTGTAGTTTCTTTTTGTGAAAAAGCAAGTTGGCCACAAAAAGTAAAAGCCAACAATAAGAACAGATTTTTTTTCATTCTGATTAACATTTTTGATTGGTTATAAGTGTATGTTTAACATTTGTAAATATAGGTAAAATAAAAGGATTAAAACAAACTAAAAATAAGTCTTGCTTGTATTTTGACAAAAACCCTTTCTTAAATGGAAAGGGTTCATGCTTTTTAATTTACTTTTTTACCCCAAACAGGTCTTCCATCTGCAGTAAGTCCGGAATAGGTGACTGTTACTTTTCTGGTTGAAGATTCCCAATCCCAGGCATCACTTACCTTACATTTAACACCATTAACCGTTAAAGTTTTATTGGTACTATCATAAGACCAGGTTCCCGTAATAGCCCCACTAACTTTTTTATCCGCAGTTAAGTATATCCTAACCGATTTTTGAATAGTTTGATATTGGTAGTTCATTGTAATTTGCTCCCACTCCCCGATGAAAGATGCATCAGTAATAGTAGTTTCCGGTACTGCGGCATAACGTTCCGGATCAATAACAGGCCAGCCATCATCTGTCCATTTTATAGCTCTCACATGTCCCATCATTATGGCATTAGAAACCGCAATTCCCGGAACACCTTCCGGTAAACGTCCTTGAGAAGAGTAATACCATTGCTTGGTATCCGGATTTTGAAAAATAGCACAATGTGAAATCCCCACCCATCCGGTATGATTATTAAAACTATAAGGGTGTGTCAACATTGGCCAACAATCGGCACCGTTAGTTACATTAGCACCATTAATTCCATAATAAGGTCCGGTTATATTTCTGGATCGGGCAACTCGGGTATTATAAGCAACGGACAACTCATCATAAGCCATAAACAAATAATAATATTGGGTATCCGGATTATAAATGATTTCAGCGCCTTCCGAAGCCTGCCAACGACTGGAAGCATTTCGGGTTGCAATTCGGGTACCATAATCTGCCAAAGTTTTTAATTGAAATGGCTTACCAGTTGTTGGATCTAATTTAACAGCAACTATTCCGGAGTGCCAGGAACCATAAATCAAATATTGATCCCCTTCCGGTGTTTCTATAAAACTAGGATCAATGGCATTGTATTTAAAATAAGCATCCTCCCAATTTCTGGTACCCGTATAAGAATACGGCTTTACACCGTCCGGTTCAGAGCATACAACCATACCTTTATCTGTCCAAACATTAGAAGCTAAGTCATCTGTTTCAGCTAAACCAATAAAAGCTCTTTCTGACCACGAGGTATTAAAATCAGTACCAACAATGGGATTATCTACCACAATACTGTAATACATACGGTATTTATTTCCTACTTTTCGAACACAAGGTGCCCAATATCCATAATTTGGGTTAGCAATAGGAGGCAATGCAGGATTCATACGCGCTCTTTTGTTATTTAAGGAATCCTTAACCCAAGCCGGAGCTGTAGTCATAGTAGACCCCATAAATTCCCAATTGACCAAATCTTTAGAACGACGGTAAAAAAAATGTCCATGTCCGTCATGAGCATTTCCATAAGAAGCATCCGTTTGATACATATAATAGTAGTCGCCAGATTTTTCCACAGAAGGATCATGAACATTAGCTAAATTCCATTGCGATCTAGTATTCCAAGAAGCAATTGAGGAATAGTTATCCGCATAAGTAGGTCCTGAAAAACTAGGAGTAACTACTGGTGGAATAGTTTCATCTGTTGCAGCATCGTCTTTTGAGCAACTTACCGCGATAAGTACAACTAAAATAAGCCCAAAATAAGAAGCTATTCTTAATATGAAATTTGATTTTCTCATTTCTTTCTTTTTTAATTTTCTTTTCAACTTTACCGAGAAAAGAGGAATTGCATTGCTGTTTTTTTTAATTATTTTAAGGCATTAGAATTCCATAAGTGCTATTGCATTTAGAATTGGAATGATTTAGATATCGCTTTTGAAAATCAAAAGTGTAATTATGGTGTTTTTATATGGTTTTTAGGTTAAAATACCACAATGGTAAACTTCAAAAAGCTTACCATTATGGAATAAAAAAACAACATACACTAAACTCTAATATCCCTCATTTTGGGTAAAAGGAAATTTATTTGTATCAATTTCTAATTGTGGAATTGGGAAAAACTCTCTTCCTGTTGTATAAGAATTAAATTCAACATCTCTCGATTTTAACCAAGCCAATTTAACCGGATCCTGCAACCATCCCCAGCGACGAATATCATCAAAACGATGTCCTTCCAAAGCAAATTCTAAGAAACGTTCATGACCTATTTGATCACGCATTTGCGCCTGATTCATACTTGGCTTAACAACAGCTAAATCTGGTAAATTAGCACGATCTCTAACCATTTGAATATATGTATAAGCACCTGAAGTGTTACCAGTTTCATTTAGACATTCTGCATACATTAACAATATATCGGCATAACGCAATAGACGTTCATTGATACCAGAACGCCAATCATATTCGTTTGAAAAAGCACCTCCACCATTTTCATATTTTTTACAATATATATCATTTAAGTCAGCAGGAGAATTTTGATATTGAAGCTCAAATGTAGTTTGATAAATTGGAGTCGCTCCACCTGGTTTTTTATAATAAATTGTAGCATCCAATCGAGGATCTAAAGCACCTGTTTTAGTTTTCTCTACTTGAAACTCATTAAACAAAGTAAAAGTTGGCTGCACATCTGTAAATCCAAAAGCTCTTGCTCCATATGTAATGGCTCTTGCTGAAGTTTTACCCCAATCAGATGCAGGTATTCCCCCCCAACTTAATCCTACTCCACCTGCTGCTCTACTAAATTGTACTTCGAATAAAGATTCAGCATTATTTTCATTTGAATCAGAAAAATTATCTCCATAATTTGACACTAAAGAATATACGCCTAAATCGATAACTTGTTTAAATGTAATTTTAGCATTATCAAAATCTTTGGTAAACAAATAGGCTTTACCTAAATAACCTAATGCAGCTCCTTTAGTTGCACGTCCTTTTATTGGATTACCATTTAAGTCTTTAGTGTCTATACCTGTAAGATTTGCATAAGAAGAAGGTAATAAATCAGCTGCCATTTTAAAATCACTAATTACTTGTGCCCATCCTTCTGCTTGCGTTTTTTGTGGATGATAAACAGACAAATCCAAAGGGATTGGAACACTTTTGAACATATTAACCGCATGGAACAAATACAAACCTCTTAAAAAATAAGCTTGTCCTAATATTCTATCCTTTAAATTACTATCAGTGAAAACAATACTAGGAACCTTAAGTATAACTTGATTACATCTGTTAATTCCTTGATAATATTCTCTATATGCCCAACCATAAATAGCTGGATCAGTAACATTAGAGTTAAAATAACCTACATTCTTCATAGATCCCCATGGACTATTACTACGTGTATCATCCCCTTTTAAGTCTAGCAATAATGGAGAACTTCTCATATAGGTTCCTTCATTAAGTAAACTACTATAAGCGGCATTCAAGCCTTTAATTGCATCTGCATCTGTTTTCCAAAATGATTCTGATGAACTTTCATTTGGATTAACTTGAATCAAATCTTCATCTTGTACACAGCTAACTGTAATTGCAGCTAACAATAAAAACAAAGTTATATATTTAAAATTTTTATATTTCATGGTTTAATAATTTAAAAATCAATATTAAAAGTCAACTTGAACACCTAAAGATAGAGTTCGAGGATTCGGGAATGAACCTCCATCGTAACCTCTTGACAATAATCCATCATTACTATTAAAATCAGCATCATAACCTCTGTATTTAGTAAAGGTGTACAAATTTTGTCCGTTTAAATATACTCTCGCTTTTTGTATAGCAATAATATTTTTTAGAGGTATTTCATAACCAATCTCTAAATTTTGGAACTTTAGATAATCTCCATTTTCTATAAATCGATTAGAATCTCTTCTATTTCCATTAGGGTCACCGATAATAGGTCTAGGTACATTAGTATTAGTATTGGTTGGAGTCCAATAATTTAATTCATCAGTACTATGGTTCCCATAATCCCCAGCCATTAAGTTACGATACATCCCATTGAAAACTTTGTTTCCTCCTGCACCTTGAAAAAACATAGACATATCCCAATTTTTATAATTACAACTAAAGTTGAAACCAAAACTATATTTAGGTATTGTTACTCCTTGGTAAACTCTATCTTTATCATTAATAATCCCATCTGCTGTATCCATAACACCATCACCGTTAGTATCAACAGTTAATTGATCTTTAAACTTGATATCTCCAACTCCTGCGTTAGTTTGTGATGGAGAAGCTGCAATTTCATCTGTAGATTGAAATATCCCATCTGTTTGATAAGCATAAAGCTCACCAACTGAATGACCTACAGCTGTCCTAGAAGCAGCACCTGGAATTGGTAAATCAGTTGTCCCTAAACTAAGTACTTTATTTTTTAATGTTCCTACATTTGCTGAAATATTATACTTAAAGGCATGATCATTATTTCTATAAGAAACCGAAAATTCTAGACCTTTATTTTGAACAGAAGCAGCATTAGTTTCAATATCTGGATCAGCAAAACCACCACCATTATACGAAATAGAACCTGTAGAATACGGTATAGGAAAATTCATAAGTAAATCATTAGACTTTTTAATATAATATTCTCCTGTAAATTGCAGTTTATCATCAAATAAACCTAAATCTAAAGCAACATTTGTAGACGCTGTAGTTTCCCAGCTAATATTTGGATCTGTTGTTCTCACTGATGTAGTTCCATTTGCGATTTGATTATTAAAATTATATGCCGCAAAACTATTAATTGTTGAAGCATAAGCATACAAACCAATTGTATTGTTTCCTAGCTCACCATAGCCTCCACGTAATTTTATATTACTAACCCATTTAGGTAATTTTAAAAATTCTTCATTACTAATTTTCCAAGCTCCAGAAATTCCATAAAAATTACCCGTATTATTTTCAGGGGCAAATTTAGAAGACCTGTCTTGTCTGAAATTACCCGTAATAAAATACAAATCATTATAATTATAGTTCAACCTACCTATATATGATAACTGAGTTTCAACCGACTTGTATTCTCCTGAAGAAATACTATTTAATTCCCCAGCATACTGTATTTGTCTAATAGTATTTGCATCATATCCTTTTCCTCTAGACCAAAGATTATAGAAATCAGTTCTTTGTTGTACGTACCCCACTAAAGCATCAAATTTATGCTTACCAACTGATAGATCATAAGTAAGTAAATTATCTAAAATTGTTTTAGATAAATTTGAACTTGAAACATTTAAATTTGATTCTGCAAATTCCGTAACATAATACCACCCTAAATCACTTTGAGGTTCAAATCTTCTATTTTGAACATCAACTCTGTCAAAACTTCCACTAATTTTATACTTTAAACCTTTTAGTAATTCTACTTGAGCCCAAAGATTTCCTAAAAAATGATTTCGTTTAGTTGTATTTTCTATCAAGTTATTAAATCCAATGACGTTCATAGATATAGCTCTTTGAGTACCATTATCAGTCCCACCATAACCGCCTAAACGATTAGCATCATAAACAGGCATAGTAGGTATTGCTCCTAACAAATCACTAATAGGTGACTGACCTGCGTTATACTCATTAAAAGACCCTTTGTTTGATTGAGTAAATGCTATTTTAGAACCATAACTAATTTTGTCCTTTTTCCCAGTAAGGTTTATATTAGAAGAAATTCTTTGATAATCTTGAGGAGACTCTATATATCCTTTATTTTTAAAATAGTCCAAGTTCACACTATATCCTAGACCTTCAGAACCACCGCTCAAATTAATTGAGTGATTTTCAATTGTGCCTGTTCTAAAAGCAGCATCTTGCCAATTTGTATCTACATTATTTATGTAAGAAGGACTTGAAGGATCATTACCCGGTGCAATAGTCAACCCAAGATTAACTTCTGCAGCACTTGTAATTTGTTGATACTGTTTAGCATTTGTCAACGACCATTTTTTACCCACATTTTGTACACCAAATAGCGACTTGTATCTAATATCAATTCTACCAGTCTTACCTTTTTTTGTTGTAATAATTACAACACCATTAGCACCACGCACACCATAAATAGCAGCAGCAGAAGCATCTTTTAGCACTTGCATGGATTCGATATCTCCAGGAGCAAAATCATATGGTTCGTCTACAATTACACCATCAATAACAAATAATGGATTATTATTCTTAAAAGACGAAATACCTCTAATCTTAATATTCACAAAACTTCCAGGTTCTCCTGATGATTGCACAGTTACACCAGCTGCTTGACCTTGCAGCATTTTGGCAACATCATAAGAAACTGTTTTTTTAGCCGCTGAAACGTCAACTACAGCTACTGAACCTGTTAAATCAGACTTTTTTTGAGTACCGTATCCTATAACAACAACCTCATCTAGTTTGGCGTAATCATCTAAAAGTTTAACAGTAATATTCGTTTGATTACCAACTTTTATTTCCTGATTTATATAGCCTATATAAGAAACCACAAGAGATGAATTAGAGCTGTAAACATCTATCGAAAATTTTCCGTCAAAATCAGATTGCACGCCGTTTGCAGTTCCTTTTTCCAAAATATTTACTCCCGGAAGCGGTGCGCCATTCGAATCGGTGATGATTCCCGTGACCTTTATTCGTTGTTGCTCTACCTTTTCTTCGGGTTTAGCCTTAGTAATAATAATTTTATTTTTTTCGGTTAATTCGAATTGAAAACCTCCCCCCGACAGGTTTTCAGTCAATAATTTATTAGCACTAATAATTCCTTTTTTAAGTTTTACTTTAGGAACATCTTTAAACATGTCCTCTTGGTAAATAAATACAAAATCGGTTTGCTGCCTTAGCAAATCAAAGACTTCATCAATAGTTACAGTCTTATCTTTGTCAACTATAATTTTCACATTCTGGGTAAAAACCTTTCCCGTAGTAAAACTAAAGGCAGTCGTACAAAAAAACAATATAAATGCTTTCATACTGGTTAGTAAAAATTTTCTTTTCAAAAAGAAAAAATGGTTAGTAATTTCAATTTTCATACATTTGATAATTATTGGTTAATAGTATTAATTAATAAGTTTCATGGGGAAAAAGTAGCGTACTGTCCAGGTATTACTTTTTTCCCTTTTTTTTTTTTTTTACTTTAAGGTAATCGTTCGGTCTTTTATCTCATAGTCATTTATAAAATTGGTTTTTTTAATAATTTTTAAAATTTCGTTTATATTATCGTTTTTACTGAGTACTCCGTTAAATTTGACTTTTTCAAGTGCTGTGTTTTGAAACATCACCTGAACATCATACCATCTCGATATCACATCCATAATTTCTTTTAAGTTTTTTCCTTTAAAACTAAAAATTCCCTTAGTCCACAACACTTCGTTATAAGCATCGATTGCATTAATAGCGATGGCTCCGTTTTTAAGATCAATAACAGATTGCTGATTGGGAATTAAATGTTTTTTCGAATTGGAGTTACTTACAGTGACTTTACCTTCTACTAAAGTGGTATAAATTTTATCTTCATTTGGATAAGCCTTGATGTTAAACTCTGTTCCTAAAACCTCTACTTCCTGATTTTTATTTAAAACTTTAAATTTCGCTCCTTTATGTTCTGAACTTGGCGACACCTCAAAAAAAGCTTCTCCATAAATTAATTCTACTTTTCTAAGACTGCCTTCTACAAATGCCACTGGGAATTTCATCTTAGATTCAGAATTCAGCCAAACCTGGGTTCCGTCAGCTAAACTCATTTTAAATTGCCCTCCTCTTGGTATTGTTAAATAGTTATAAGCAACCGCGCCGTCAGACTTCTTGGTATTTTTACAAATTAATTTTTCGCCATTACTAATTATATTCCCTTTTTTATACGTCTTATTTTTTTCTAAAACCACTACCGAACCATCTTCAAGCGTTAACATTGCTTTATCAGTTCCGGCTTTTATACCATTATTGACCACTACTTTTTTAGACACTACAATAGATGTTTCAGCCAAATTGGTTCTGTAGAAATAGGTCGTCGCTACAACTCCTAAAACAACAGCTGCCGCAGCATAATAAACAAGCTGACGTAGTTTTTTAAGTTTTCTTACTTTCTGTTCTTTAGCAAATGCTTCTAACAACTCACTCATTACTTTATTAGAATCAAATTCCATCATATTGTATTCAATTGCAAAATTCACCTTTACATACTCCTTAAATATTTTTTTATTATCCGATTCGGCTACCCATTTTTCTAACGCATTCAACTCCGAAGCAGAAGCTTGTTTGGTTAAAAATTTAACTATTATATTTTCAATTTCAGCGCTTATCATTTTTAATGCTTTTTTCTTCTTTCTTAATACGTGTCAATTTCACACTACCCTAACTTTTTTTATATTTTTTTATATTTTTTTTTACATTGCATAAAAATTCAGCTAATTATTTTTACACAAACCAATGAAGGAGGTATATTCTGACAACACACAACTTATCCAGTCTTTAAAATCTGGCGAGCCCAAAGCTTATACCTATCTGGTAAATACCTACCATCATAAACTATGTGTGTACGCATACAGTTTTACCCATAATCACGACTTATCTGAAGACATTGTACAGAATGTTTTTATGCGTATTTGGAACAAAAGAAAAAATCTAAAAGATGATTTCGTACTCTCTAATTTTCTATACAAATCCGTCTATAACGAATTTATCGATCAATACCGCAGTCAAAAATCGCTGTATCCATTAGAGAAAAAATACATTGACGCACTTAATTCAATTATGGAAAATGAAGACGAACATTCGCTGGAACGCGTCATAAAAATTGTAAAGCAGGAAATTCAAAAACTTCCGCCTAAATGCAAAGAGGTTTTTTTACTTAGTAAAGAAGAAGGACTTACTAATATTGAAATTGCGGAATACAAAAATATCTCCATCAAATCGGTGGAAGCGCATATCACCAAAGCTTTTTCGATATTGCGCGATTCATTGGGAGAAAAAGCAGGCTTATATCTGTTTTTAACCTTCAGATAATTCAAAAAACATACGAAGTGTTTCTCCAACACTAATTAATTAGGATTCTTTATTCGGAAGTGAGTATCTTTACCCCAAAAAATAAACAACTAAGATGTTAAACAGTTATAGCGCCGAAGACAAAGTATTAGTTTCTGTCGATTGTATCATATTTGGTTTTGACAACGAAGGTTTAAAAATTCTTTTAATCAAAAGAGATTTTGAGCCTGAAAAAGGAAAATGGTCTTTAATGGGAGGATTTCTTAAAAAAGAAGAATCCTTAAACGACGCTGCCACAAGAGTACTTAACCATTACACGGGACTTCACAATATTTACATGGAACAATTTTATGCTTACAGCGAAATTGACCGCGACCCTGTAGAACGTACCGTTTCCGTAGCTTATTTTGCCTTAATTAACATTGAAAACCACAACACCGAATTAACTAAAGACCACGGTGCAGAATGGTTTAGCATCTCTAACATGCCTAAATTAATTTTTGACCACGACGAAATGGTTTCTCACGGAATAAGAAGATTGCGCTACAGAACTTCTACAAAACCGGTTGGTTTTGAACTTTTGCCGGAAAAATTCACCATGCGTCAATTATTAGAATTGTACGAAGCGATTCTGGACAAAGAATTAGACAAAAGAAATTTCATCAGCAAAATTAATTCGCTGGACATTTTAATAAAGTTAAACGAAAAAGACATGCTTTCCTCCAGAAAAGGATCATATCTTTATATGTTTGACAAAGAAAAATACGATGCCAAAACACGAAATAACTTCGTTTTAAATCTCTAAAAAAAACATTTTTATCCATAAAAAAACCGTTCCAAAATTGGAACGGTTTTTTCGTTTTTAGTTTTGTTTTTAGTTAAGTATTACAAAATATAATCGGTATTAATAAAGTTAGATTCTTTACTATTCAATAATTCCTGTAATATTTCGTTATTGTAAGCATTGTCCTTAGACGCTACAAATGTTCTGATTGAGAAAGAACGCAAAGCATCGAAAACACTTAAGGTTCCCACTGCTGAATCTTTACGTCCTGTAAACGGATACACGTCCGGTCCACGTTGGCAAGAACTGTTTAAGTTTACTCTGCACACTAAATTCACTAAAGCATCAATAAGCGGAGCTAATGTTTTACTGTCTTTACCAAATAAACTTACTTGTTGTCCGTAATTAGACTCTGCCATATCATTCAATGGTTCCTGAATATCTTTGAAAGTCATCACAGGTACTACCGGTCCAAATTGCTCTTCGTGATACACGCGCATCTCTTTATTTACCGGGAATAAAACTGCCGGAAAAATATAATTTTCTGAAACCTGACCTCCTTTAGCATTGATTATCGAAGCTCCTTTACTGGTAGCATCATCAATCAAACCTTGAATATAAGCCGGTTTTTCAACTTCAGGTAGCGGAGTCAAAGAAACTGATTTGTCCCATGGATTTCCAAAAATCAATTCATCAACCGCTTTGGAGAATCTTTTATTGAATTCTTCAGCAATAGATTCGTGAACATACAATACTTTCAAAGCCGTACAACGTTGCCCGTTGAAAGACAATGTCCCTGTAATACATTCAGAAATAGCTAAATCTAAATCCGCATCCGGTAAAATAATCGCTGGATTCTTAGCTTCTAATCCTAAAACCAAACGCAATCTGTTTTTGTTCGGATGTTGATCCTGCAAAGCGATAGCTGATTTACTGTTACCAATCAAAGCCAAAATATCGATTTTTCCGGATTTCATAATTGGAGAAGCAATTTCTCTACCTCTACCGTAAACGATATTGATGGCTCCTTTTGGAAAACTGGATTGGAAAGCTTCTAATAATGGCGAAATTAACAGCACACCATTTTTGGCAGGCTTGAAAATCACCGGATTACCCATAATCAAAGCAGGAATCAACAATGAAAACGTTTCATTCAAAGGATAATTGTAAGGTCCTAAACACAAAACCACTCCAATTGGCCCTCTGCGAATCATCGCATTTACCCCCTGACTTTTGGTAAAATGAGCATTACTTCGGTCTAATTGTTTGTAATGTTCGATGGTATCATAAATATAATCCACCGTTCTGTCGAATTCTTTTTGAGAATCACCTAATGATTTCCCGATTTCCCACATCAACAATTTCACTACTTCCTCACGGGTAGTTTTCATTTTTGACACGAAATCTTCCATACATTTAATACGATCGGCAACTTTCATGGTAGGCCACAAACCCTGACCGTTATTAAAAGCATTGCTTGCCGACTCAACAACTTCTTTGGCTTCAGTCTCTCCCATAAACGGAATAGTTCCTAATAAAGTAGGCGCATATTCTTCTGTTGACGAAATGGTCGAATAAACTTCAGTCGTTTTTCCTGTCCATTTTTTCAATTCACCGTTTACCAAATAGGTATCCTGATGCAATAATGTTTTTATCTTAAATTCTTCTGGTATCGAATTCATCAATTCTAATGTTTTAGTTAGTGTAAAATGTGTATTAGTGATTTAAGGAGCCACTACCTCACCCTCCCAGTCTAACATACCCCCCAGTAAGTTATAGGCATTTTCAATTCCTAATTCATTCATAATTTCACAAGCCTTAGCACTTCTGGCTCCCGAACGACAATAGACATAGTAATTTTTACTTTTATCTAATTGTTCAATTTCTGAAATAAATTCCTGTCCCTTATGAATATCAATATTGATGGCGTTAGGAATAATTCCTTCATCACATTCGTCCTCTGTTCTTACGTCTAAAATTACTGCGTTGTCATCTTGTTCAAGTTGCTCAACCCATTCTTCTTGTGTTAAATTCATAATACTGTTGTGTTTTTTGTAAAATTACGATGTTTTTGCAAAAAAAAAGCCCTCTCTAATTTGATTTAGCGAATAATTTAAAGAAAACGTTTTAGTGAGATTGTAATCATCAACAAAAATTGAAATCCCCTACTATTTTATTAAAAATTACCTCAATATTATCATCATAAATAAAATATCTGTAATCCGACTTCTCCAAATCACTCCTCAAATTCTTAACAAAAGCAACAATAACTATCTCTTTTTTTAATTACTTTTACCAAAGTCTTATTTTTTTATCAAAAAAATAAGATTTTAACAAGATATAGCCTTTTAAAAAATACCATGTCAGAAACTACAATCTCCTTAAAAAAAAATTTCCCAAATTTCTCTAATGATCTCATTGAGGAAATTGAAGCTCATTGCAATTTTCAAACCTTCAAATCGGGAGATATTGTCATGCGCACCGGGCAATACATTAAAAACACCGTTTTAATTCTCAAAGGACAATTAAAAATATATCGTGAAGGCGATGATGGCGAAGAATTTTTACTCTATTATCTTGAACCCGGACAGGCCTGTGCGATTTCTTTAATTTGCTCTTCAAAAAATCAAACCAGCCAGATAACCGCTAAAGTAGTTGAAGATGTCGAAGCTGTAACTATTCCGTTGACTTTAATGGATAAATGGATGATGAACCACCGCAGCTGGTACGAATTTGTGATTTATACTTACAGAACAAGATTTGAAGAAGTATTAGAAGTGGTCGATAATATTGCTTTCAGAGCTATGGACGAGCGTTTGGAATTTTATTTAAAACGTCATGCTAAAGCCTGTGGTTGCAAAGAAATAAACTTATCGCATCAGGAAATTGCCTTAGAACTCAACACCTCCAGAGAAGTTATTTCCCGTTTACTAAAAAAGATGGAACAACGTGGTTTAGTTCGCTTACACCGCAACCAAATTGAACTCATGATATAAAAAAATAATCCATGTGACAAATGTTACTGTAGCTGCCCGAAAGACTTCCAACCTTTGTAAAAAATTTAAAACATGGAATATATCGGTTACTTAGCATCAATTGTCATTGGAATTTCTTTAGGTTTAATAGGTGGCGGAGGTTCCATCCTTACCATTCCTATTTTGGTTTACCTCTTTAAAGTTGATCCGGAACTGGCAACCAGTTATTCTTTGTTTATTGTGGGTACAACTGCACTTTACGGAGGTTACAGCCATTACAAACTGGGAAATTTAAAACTAAAAACGGCACTTTATTTTGCTATTCCTTCCATTTTTGCCATTTTAATTATCCGGGAAGTAATTTTTCCCAAAATTGCTAATACCCTTTTCACCATAGCTTCTTATGCGGTTTCAAAAAATCTGCTAATCATGATTGTTTTTGCAATTCTGATGATTAGCGCATCTATTTCGATGATAAAAAAGAGTAAAACTGAAGAAGCCATCTATAAGACAAATTATACCCAACTTGCTATTATTGGTTTTCTGGTTGGAATTGTAACCGGATTTCTGGGTGCCGGAGGAGGATTCTTAATTATTCCGGCTTTATTGTTTTTTGCAAATTTACCAATGAAACAATCCGTAGGAACTTCGTTATTAATTATTTTCATCAACTCGGCTATAGGTTTTGCCGGCGATTTATACCTGAACACTCCTATTGATTACAAACTTTTACTTAGTATTTCGGCAATGGCTTTCTTCGGAATGTTTCTGGGGGTTTTACTTTCTAAAAAAATAGACGGCAACAAACTAAAACCAATTTTTGGGTGGTTTGTATTGGTAATGGGGATTTATATTATTATCAAAGAGGTTTTACTGTGATGCTTTTTAACCGCAAAGAACGCGAAGCTTTCATAAAGCTCACTAATAAAAAATATAGATACTGATTTACCTTATATCCTTTTCTAAATTATTAGGATTTTGTCCTGTATCAAAAACAGTAATAATCTCTATTTCATTTTTATTACTGTTTATCCTGTAATAAAAAGTAGTTTGTTTTGTAACAACGCATTTATAAAGACCTTTATATCTTGATGATTGAGGACAACTTTCGGGGTATTCTGAAATTTGATTAATTTTCGAACTAAGCTTTTTTATAAAATCATTTCTAACTTTCAAATTCCAATTTTCAAGTAGATAATCATTCAACTTTAAAAGTTTATTTTCAGCCAGATCAGATAAAAACACTTTCATTAAGAAATCTTTTTCAAAAAATCATTGAATTCAACTCTTTTACCTTTGTTCAATTCTTCAATTCCTTTTTCTATTTCTTTTTGCTCTATCAAAGTTAACTCATCCCAAAAATCAACTGTCTCTCTTTGAATAAAATCTTTAATTTTTTCAATGAATTTCTCATTCTCAATATTGAGAATCATTTTTACCAGTTCTATCTTTGAAGTTTGACTATCCATTATTGTTATTTCTTAGTTTCAAAGTTACAAAATTAATATTCCAATTAATTCATACTAATGAAAATTCTCCATCTTAATACTTAATACTTCTTAATGCTCTCCATAACCCACATCATCCATTTTACCATTAAACACTTTGTACTGAATAATAAAATACCCAATTACCAAAGCCAGGGCAATAGCAAACCAATACACGCCCACCGACAAAGCATAATCCCCATTGGCAACATTATAAATAGTCAAAGATGGATTGACTTTATTAGTCGATGGCAATACAACAGGAAAAATAGAAGCCGTGGTCGAAGTAAATCCTCCTACTAAAAACATACTCGAAAAGAGAAATCCTGTTCCGTCTTTTTTGAAAGTTTTGACTTTAAAAAGACCAAACAAACCCACAAAACAAATTATCGGAAAAATAAAAAGCAATGGGTTATCCAAGAAATTATGAAAAGGCTCTTTCTCGATAATATGCCAAACAGAAAGCGAAACTATCACAAGCACCAACAGCACAAAATTCATTTTGAAAATTACTTCTTTCAATTGGCTATTCAAAGACGAATTGGTTTTATAAATAATCCAATTGGCACCGTGAATCATCAAAGCCACCACACTTACCACTCCCAGAAAAAGCGTAAACCAGTCGATAATTCCCAGTTCAGCAGCTTCCGGACTGAATGTAGGATTCCATAATGGAAGGAAGAAAAAATGAGGCTCCTGAGTAGCAACGCCATTGTTAACCATTCCCAGATTGACCCCACGAACTACATTTCCTAATGCTATTCCGAAAAACAAAGCCAATAAGAAACTCGCAATCCCAAAGGCTTTATCCCAAACCGCTTCCCACATTTGATTGTGAATTTGTCCGCGCAATTCTAATCCGACTGCTCTAAAAATCAACAACCACAAAATCATCATCAACGGCAAATAAAATCCACTGAAAGAAGCGGCATACAAAGTTGGAAAAGCATAAAACAAAACCCCTCCCGCAGCAATAAGCCAGACTTCATTGGCATCCCAAAAAGGGCCAATCGCATTGGTAATTGCTTTTTTGTCTTTTTCTGTTTTGGCAAAAAATAAATGAATGATTCCCGCTCCAAAATCGTAACCATCCAACACTAAATAAGTTGCCAAAATACCTATTAACACTATATACCAAAAGAATTCCATACTTTATTTTTTTACAGGTTCAGGACCTTGATAAATAATTTTTCCAACTAAAATTGCAAACAACATTCCAAGTAAAGCATACAAACCAACAAATCCCATCAGCGTAAATAAGGTATTTCCAGATGAAACCGTTGGCGAAGCCCCGTCAGCAGTTCGTAATAAATCATATACTAACCAGGGTTGCCTTCCTAACTCAGCGGTGTACCAGCCAGTTGTATTGGCGATATACGGAAACGGCATTAAAAATAAAAATGCCCATAACAACCATTTGGTTTGAAACAATTGTTTTCGTGTCAATTGAAAAACTGCCAATACCATCACCCCAATAAAAAGCGTTCCTAAACCTACCATAATGTGATACGCATAATACAATCCTGAAATATTCGTTGGATGCCTGTCTTCTGCAAATTGATCCAAACCTTTTACTTCGGTATCCCAGTTTCCGTAAGTTAAAAAACTCAACACATTAGGAACTGCAATCTTATTATCCAGTTTTTTGTCTTTGACGTCCGGTTGCCCAATCAGTACAATTTCGGCTCCTTTTTCCTCAGTATGAAAAATTCCTTCCATCGCTGCAAAAGTCACCGGTTGGTGTTTTACTACATTTTTAGCCAATAAATCGCCTGTTGGCATCGCAACTATAACACTCGAAATCAATCCGAAAACAACTCCTGTTTTCAAAAACAATTTCCCGTAGGATACATTTTTATTCCACAAAATATAAAACGCCCCAATTCCGGCTACCACAAAAGAACTCGTAACCAGCGAAGCCGCCTGATTATGCAAATACGAAGGCCACAACCAAACATTGGTAAACAAAGCCTGGAAATTATTCAATACAAATTTTCCGTTTTCCAAAACTTCATAACCCACCGGATGCTGCATCCAGGAATGCGTCGCAATAATCAAAAATCCACTGGCCCAGGAACCTAAACAAATCAATAATCCGGTTACAAAATGCCAACGATGTCCCAGTATTTTTTCGCCAAATAAAAACATCCCTAAAAAAGACGATTCCAGAAAAAAGGAAAACATTCCTTCCATGGCTAAAGTTTGCCCGATAATTCCTCCGGTAAGTTCGGAGAATTTAGCCCAATTGGTTCCAAATTGAAATTCCATCGGAATACCAGTCACTACTCCCATCGCAAAATTGAGTGCAAATATTCGCATCCAAAAATGAGTAGCTTTGTTGTAATGCGGATCATTCGTTTTTAGAAATTTCCATTTAAAATAAACAACAATCAGCGAAAGGCCCATTGTCAATTGTGGAAACAAATAATGAAAGGTGATGGTAAATGCAAATTGCATTCGATCATAAAAGAGCATTTCTTCCATACGAAGTTTTTTTTGATAGCACAAATTTAACTCAAATGCCTTGAAAAGCCTTATTGAGAAAAACTTTTTAATTTACTTTTTGTTTTTCTGACAAAATATACAATTAAAATACATAATGTAACTTTAGTCACTTCCTGCACTTTTACTATGCTTTATCTTTGTTACATCAAATTAAAAAAATCATTTTTTATGAAAATAGAACAAATATATACCGGATGTTTAGCACAAGGTGCTTACTATATTACTTCTAATGGCGAAGCTGCTATTATTGACCCACTGCGTGAAGTACAACCTTATTTAGATCGTTTGGAACGTGATAACGTAAAACTAAAATACATTTTCGAAACCCACTTCCACGCTGATTTCGTTTCCGGACATGTGGATTTGAGTAAAGCAACCGAAGCTCCAATTGTTTACGGACCAACAGCTCAACCGGAATTTGACGCCATCATTGCTACTGACGGACAGGAATTCAAAATTGGAAATGTAACCATTAAAGTATTACATACTCCGGGACACACCATGGAAAGTGCTACTTTTTTATTACTTGACAAAAACGGCAAAGAGCATGCTATTTTCTCAGGAGATACTTTGTTTATTGGTGATGTAGGACGTCCGGATTTGGCGCAAAAAACAGCTCACATGACTCAGGAACAATTAGCAGCTACTTTATATCATTCGTTAAGAGATAAAATCATGACTTTGCCGGATGACGTAATTGTTTATCCTGCTCATGGTGCCGGAAGTGCCTGCGGAAAAAACATGAGTAAAGAAACTGTTTCAACTATTGGAAATCAAAAAGCTACTAATTACGCTTTAAGAGCCAATATGACCGAAGCCGAATTCATCAAAGAAGTAACCGATGGATTATTGCCTCCTCCGGCTTATTTTGGAATGAACGTTGCCATGAACAAACAAGGTTATGAGAGTTTTGAAAAAGTGCTAAATCAGGGAATGGTTGGAATTCCTGCTGCTGACTTTGAAGCCGTTGCTGACGAAAGCGGTGCCTTGATTTTAGACACCCGAAAAAATGGTGTTTTTGCCAAAGGATTTATTCCTCAATCTATCAATATCGGAATCGAAGGTGATTTTGCCCCTTGGGTGGGCGCTTTAATTGCCGATGTACGACAACCAATTATTTTGGTTACCGAAATTGATCAGGAAGAAGAAGCCGTTACCCGATTAAGTCGCGTAGGTTTTGATAATATTTTGGGACATTTAGAAGGCGGATTTGAAGCCTGGAAAAATGCCGGAAAAGAAATCGATAGCATTCATCGCATTACAGCTGAAGAATTTGCCAAAGAAATAAAAATTGGCGAAAGCAAAATTGTTGATGTTCGTAAAGAAAGTGAATATGCTGCCGAACATATCGAAGAAGCTTATTCTAAACCTTTGGCTTACATTAACGACTGGATAAAAGACATCAACCCACAGGAAGCTTTCTATATTCATTGTGCCGGTGGATACCGCAGCATGATTGCAGCATCAATTCTTCAGGCAAGAGGTTTTAGAAACTTTACCGAAGTAGAAGGCGGTTTTAATGCTATTGCAAAAACGACTGTACCTAAAACGGATTTTGTATGTCAAAGCAAAACTTTAAAATTATAACCACTTGATTTTAAACAGATTTATCCGTAAATTTATATAATAATACGATTGCATTAATAACCCTTAAATTGTAGAAATCATGAAACATAATATGGGAAAAACAGACAAGACAATCCGTGTGATTATCGCTATTACATTTGCAACATTATATTTTACGAATGTTGTTACAGGGAATTTAGGTATCTTCTTCTTAGCATTGGCAGCAATCCTGTTAATTACTGTTTCTATCAATTTTTGTCCAATGTATACCCCTTGGGGAATTAACACAAACAAAAAGAAAATAAGTCATTAAAATGATTGCAAATAAAGAACAATGCTGTACCGTAAGCTGCGAAAGCCCGTTGGATCAAAACTACTGGGACGCACAATACAAAGCCAAAGCAACCGGATGGGATTTAGGTGAAATTGCACCTCCCATCAAAAATTTTATTGATTCTTTAGAAAATAAAAACAGCCGCATCCTGATTCCGGGATGCGGAAATACCTATGAGGCCATATACCTTTTAGCTAAAGGTTTTACCAATATTACCGTTATTGATATTGCACCAACATTAGTTGCGCTGTTACAGGAAAAATTTGCCAATAACGCTAATATAAAAATTATTCTGGGAGACTTTTTTGAACACAAAAGCGAATACGATGTTATTATTGAACAAACCTTTTTTTGTGCACTACCTCCTTTTATGCGTCAAAAATATGTTTGGAAAATGCAGCAGCTTTTAACTCCAAACGGAATTTTGGCCGGCTTACTTTTTAATCGTGATTTTGATGTGAATCCTCCTTTTGGTGGCAACCAAAAAGAATACGAAATGCTTTTTAAAGGTGCATTTCATTTTGAAAAATTAGCAGTGGCTCAGGATTCAGCAGCACCGAGAAAAGACAGTGAATTGTTTTTTGAATTCCAAAAAAATAATGCGGTTACGGTACAACTTTATACCTTTGAAGGAATAACCTGCAGCGGTTGTATGAAAACCGTTTCGGATAAAATAGCGACTCTTTCCGGAGTTTTAAACGTGAGCATGAGTACCAATTTCGAAGAAATTCTAATCATAAGCCAAGAGGAAATTCCTTTACTGCAACTTCAAAAAATAGTTTCTTATGATGAAAAATATAAAATCCAACCTATAAAAGCATGAAACAATTATTATTTTCCAACTGGCACATTATGCGTATAATTCGCCTGCTATTCGGATTATTTTCCTTACAACAGGCTTTTCAATACCACGAAATTCTTTTTGGAGTAATGGCTGCCTTTTTTCTGTTTCAGGCTATTTTCAATACAGGTTGCAGCTTAAACGGATGTTCAATTCCTAAAAACAAAACCAACAATGAACAATAATTTTAACGAACTCATACAATCTGAAAAACCTATTTTGGTTGACTTTTTTGCTACCTGGTGTGGTCCCTGCAAAATGTTAAGTCCTATTTTAAAAGATGTAAAAGACCAACTGGGAGATCAAATTTCAATTATAAAAATTGATGTGGACAAAAATCAGCAAATTGCGGCTCAATATCAGGTTCGCGGCGTTCCAACAATGATTTTGTTCCAAAAAGGACAACAATTGTGGAGACAATCGGGAGTATTAGATAAAAGCACCATTGTAAATACCATTTTATCAAAAAAAATATAATGAACAAAAAAACATTCCTGATAACCCTCCTCGGAGTACTTATTGGTGCTGTCGCAGGCTACTTGTATTATAAATATGTAGGCTGCATCACGGGGACTTGCGTCATTACTTCCAGACCTTTGAACGCTACTCTTTATGGCGCTTTAATTGGCGGATTATTAAGCAGTTCATTCATTAAAAAAGAGAAAAAGTAATTTCGATTACTTTTTTTTCTATCTTTGTTAACCAAATAGTTAAACCAAATAGTTAAAAGTCAAAAATGACAACTGAAGAGAAAATATTTAATGCTGCCCGGATTGTTTTTCAGAAGAAAGGTTTTGCCGGTGCCCGTATGCAGGAAATTGCAGATGAAGCCGGCATTAACAAAGCCATGCTGCATTATTGTTTTAAAAACAAACAACAATTGTTTCAGGCGGTTTTTATGAAAGCTTTTAGCCAACTCGCACCGCAAATCAATACTATTTTTAATTCGGAAAAAACAGTTTTTGAAAAAATCCATCAGTTTACTCAGGAATACATTGACTTTGTAATCCGAAATCCTTTTTTGCCCCAATTTATTATTCAGGAGATGAACAATAATCCGGAGTTTGTGATGTCGATTTTAAATCACGAAAACCGACCTCATCCTGCTGTTTTAATGGCCCAAATTGAACAGGAAATTGAGCAGGGAATTATCAAACCACTCAATCCAAAACAATTATTGTTAAATATTTTTTCGATGACTGTTTTTCCATTTGCAGCACAAACCATGGTTAAGGGTATTCTTCGCATCAATGATGCTGAGTTTAACCAAATGATGGAAGAACGCAAAACGATTATTGCACAAGACATCATAAATTCGATAAAAAAATGAGAACCCTCAAAATCTTATTGCTATTCTTATTTCCGTTCTTAGCGTTAGCTCAGCAACAATTATCTCTGGAACATTGCTATAAACTGGCAGATAAAAACTATCCTTTGGCGAAACAAAATGATTTATTGGCAAGAAAATCGCAACTGGAAATCCAAAATCTGGATAAAGACTATCTTCCAAAAGTGGATTTGAATGCTCAGGCTACTTATCAATCGGAGGTAACTCAGGTTCCGATAAAAATTCCGAATGCCACAATTAATCCACTCAATAAAGATCAATATCGCGCCACACTGGATGTAAACCAGATTATCTACAACGGCGGATTGCATGAAATGAATACTAAAATAAAGGAAACTCAAAACAAGTTGCAACAACAACAAGTTGCCGTTTCTTTATACCAATTGAAATTAAAAATTAACCAACTGTATTTCTCCGTTTTTCTGTTACAGGAACAAAAAGAAATTCTGCTGGCAAAACAAAAACAATTACAGTCAAAAATTAACGAGGTGAAATCCGGAGTGAAATTTGGCGCGCTCCTTCCCTCTTATCAAAAAATGTTGGAAGCTGAAAATTTAAAAATTCAACAGCAACTTAGCGAAATCAAATTTGATAAAAAAAGAGCTTTAGAAAGTCTTGAGCTGTTAACCAATACAACTTTTGAAGAAAATATCATTTTAAACAAACCTGTTTTAAACCGGAATTTAAACCAGTCCAACAACCGACCGGAACTACAACTATACGAGATTCAAAACGAACAAATGGATATTTCAGAAGAAATCATTACCAAAAATAATCTTCCTAAACTCAAAGCTTTTGGTCAGGCTGGTTATGGAAATCCGGGGCTGAATATGCTGGACAATTCATTTCAAACTTTTTATATCGTAGGATTAAAAGCCAATTGGAATGTTTTTGACTGGAACAAATCAAAAACAGAAAAGGAAATACTTGCTGTTTCAAAAAACATGATTGCGACCGAAAAAGAAAACTTTTTGCTAAACAATCAGCTACAATCCCAGGAATTGGAAAAAGAAATTCAAAAATTGGAAACCATCAGCACACAGGATAATGAAATTATTGAATTAAGAAACAGCGTTTTGAAAGCCACCGAAGCGCAGCTAAAATACGGAGCCATCACACTTTCGGATTACATTGTGGAATTCACTCATTTTTACGAAGCACAAATCAATCAAAAATTACATGAAATCCAATTGCTTTTAGCTCACGCCAATTACAACATTATTCAGGGAAACTAAAGAAAATAATATGAAAAATATAGCAACACTTATTATCTTAATTGGATTCATTTCCTGCAACAAAGACAACGAAAAAGCGGATGGTTACGGGAATTTTGAAGCCACAGAAATTACTATTTCAGCAGAAGCCAATGGAAAATTACTTTCTTTTATTGCTGAAGAAGGAAATCTGCTGAGACCCAATACCCAAATTGGTTTAATTGACACTACCCAACTCTATTTGAGCAAAATGCAATTAATTGCATCACAAAAAACCATTGCTTCTAAATCTGAAAATGTTTTATCACAAAACAATGTTTTACAGGAACAGTTAAAAACCGCTTTAATTGAACAAAAAAGAATTCAAAATATGTTTGCCGAAGCGGCTGCCACGCAGCGTCAGTTGGACGAAGTAAATGGCAAAGTTAATGTTTTAAGACAACAGATGAACAGCACTAAAACACAAAACGCTCCAATTGACAATGAAGCCAAATCGATTGCTGTTCAAATTAAAAAAATTGAGGATCAAATTGAAAAATCAAAGATTATCAATCCTGTCAAAGGAACAGTTTTAGCCAAATATGCCGAAACAAACGAAATTACCGCTTTTGGAAAACCATTGTACAAAATTGCCGATATTTCCGAAATGACTTTGCGTGTTTATGTAAGCGAAACCCAATTGCCACAGCTAAAAATCGGGCAAAAAGTGACGGTTAAAATCGATACCGAAAACGAAATGAAAAATTACGAAGGAACCGTTTCCTGGATTTCGGCTTCGGCAGAATTTACCCCCAAAATCATCCAAACCAAAGAAGAACGCGTTAATCTGGTTTATGCCGTAAAAATTACCGTAAAAAATGACGGAGCCTTAAAAATTGGTATGCCGGCTGAAATGTGGATCCGTTAAGTTGATTGTTTGTGGTTTTAAATTGTCATTGCCATTTTAATTGTTATTCTTATTGAAAATGAGTATTCAGGTCGAAAATATTTCAAAATCTTACCCAAAAACTTTGGCGGTTTCCGATATTTCTTTTGAAGTAAAGGAAGGGGAATTATTTGGACTCATTGGACCTGACGGAGCCGGAAAAACAACACTTTTCAGAATTTTAACTACGGTATTGTTAGCCGATGAAGGAAAAGCCACTGTAGCCGGATTAGATGTAATACAAGACTACAAAGAAATCCGGAAAAACATTGGTTACATGCCCGGCAAATTTTCCCTGTATCAGGATTTAACCATTACCGAAAACCTCAACTTTTTTGCGACTATTTTTGGAACAACACTCGAAGAAAACTACGATTTAATCAAAGAAATCTACATTCAGATTGAACCTTTCAAAAACAGAAGAGCCGGTGCTTTGTCCGGTGGAATGAAACAAAAACTGGCTTTATGTTGCGCTTTGATTCATAAACCAAAAATTTTATTTCTGGACGAACCCACTACCGGCGTGGATCCGGTTTCCAGGAAAGAATTCTGGGAAATGCTGAAACGTCTGCAAAAAAAAGGAATCACCATTCTGGTTTCGACGCCTTATATGGACGAAGCCGCTTTATGCGACCGGATTGCGCTGATTCAAAAAGGACAAATTTTAAAAATTGACAGTCCGGAAAACATTGTTTCCCATTACAACAAAACAATATACAAGGTCAGAACCAAAAACAAGCACCAGTTGATTTTGGATTTAAAAAAGTACCCAAGTCATTACAGTGCTTTTGCCTTTGGCGAACATGTACATTATATTGACCAAAACATCCATTTTGACCCAACAGAATTAGAAAAATATCTCAAAGAACAACTTCACAGCGAAATTGATATTGCTGTTGCCAAAACCAGCATCGAAGATGTTTTTATGGATTTTACTATGCTAAATCAATAAATTGTGAATCAGGAAAAAATCATATCGACACAAAACCTCAGCAAGCAATTTGGTCATTTTACGGCTGTAAACAACATTTCTTTTGATGTTTACAAAGGCGAAATTTTTGGTTTTTTGGGTGCCAATGGTGCCGGAAAAACTACCGCAATGAAAATGCTTATCGGGATTTCTAAACCTACTTCAGGCGAAGCTTTAGTGGCTGGTTTTGATGTGAAACACAATGCTGAAATGGTCAAAAAAAACATTGGCTACATGAGTCAGAAATTCTCCATGTATGACGATTTAACAATCAAAGAAAACATTACTTTTTTTGGCGGAATTTATGGGTTGAATCGGAATCAAATCAAAGAAAAAACCGCTCTGTTAGTCAGCGAATTGGGACTTGAAAACGAAATAAACAAACTCGTGGGCGCGCTTCCGTTGGGCTGGAAACAAAAACTTTCTTTCTCGGTGGCTTTGCTGCACGACCCTAAAATAGTTTTTCTGGACGAACCCACCGGTGGCGTAGATCCTATTACCCGAAGACAGTTTTGGGAAATGATTTATGCTCAGGCCAATAAAGGAACTACCATTTTTGTCACCACACATTATATGGACGAAGCCGAATATTGCGACCGCGTTTCGATAATGGTCGAAGGTAAAATCGAAGCTTTGGATGCTCCCAAAAATTTAAAACAACAATATAACGTAACTTCCATGAACGAAGTTTTTTTGAAATTGGCACGAAATATCGAATAATTATGAAAAGATTTTCAGGCTTTATACAAAAAGAATTTTACCATATTTTCAGAGATAAACGCTCGATGTTTATTCTTTTTGGAATGCCTATTGCTCAAATTATGCTCTTTGGTTTTGCTATTACCAATGAAATCAACAATGTAAAAATTGCCATTTTAGACAAATCAAAAGACAAAGAAACCGAGAAAATCATCAACAAAATAAGTGCTTCCAAATATTTCCATATCGAACAGCAAATAAGCAGCGAAAACCAAATCAAAGCTATTTTTGAAAAAGGAAAAATTAAAGCTGTACTACTTTTTGAAAATCATTTTATTAAAAATCTGCAAGCGCAAAAACAGGCAAAAGTTCAAATTATTACCGATGCCTCCGATCCGAATACAGCCAATACCATTACGAATTACACCAATGCTATTTTGCAAAATTACATTCAGGAAAACAATAAAATCAAAACTGAAAATTACCAGATTGACACACAAACTCAATTATATTACAATCCGGAACTCAAAGGCGTTTTTACCTTTGTTCCCGGAGTTATGACGGTTATTTTAATGCTGGTTTCAGCTATGATGACTTCTATTTCCATTACCAAAGAAAAAGAACTCGGTACGATGGAAGTTTTACTCGTGTCTCCTTTAAATCCTTTACAGGTAATTTTAGGCAAAGTATTTCCGTATATTTTTCTCTCCATCATCAATGCTACTGTCATTGTTATTTTGGGCGTTTTTGTTTTTGGAATGCCGGTTCAGGGTAGTGTTTTCTTATTAGCTTTTGAAAGCTTTTTATTTATCATCACGGCTTTGTCACTTGGGATTCTCATTTCTACCGTTGCTCAATCACAACAAACCGCCATGATGCTATCGCTAATGGGACTCATGCTGCCTATTATTATCTTGTCGGGATTTATTTTCCCAATTTCAAGCATGCCATTACCATTGCAAATTATCAGTAATATTATCCCTGCCAAATGGTTTATCATTATTATTAAAGCCATTATGCTTAAAGGCGCGGGTATTGCAATTATTTGGAAAGAAACTTTAATTCTGATTGGAATGACTTTGTTTTTTATTCTTTTGAGTATCAAAAACTATAAAATCAGATTGGAATAATTTTAATACTGACGATTTTGAAAACAATATTATTCATCATACAAAAAGAATTCAGACAGATTTTCAGGAACAAAACCATGTTGCCTATCCTTTTTGTTATGCCTTTTTTACAGCTGCTTATTTTATCTAATGCAGCGAGTTTTGAGGTCAAAAACATTCGGTTTTCATACATTGACAACGATCGTTCTACGGCTTCCAGAGAATTAATTTCTAAATTTCAGGCATCGGATTATTTCATTGGCTTTGAAAATTTCTCTTCGAAAAAAGAAGCGAATCTGCAAATGCAAAAAGGGAAAACCGATGTGATTCTGGAAATTCCGAATCATTTTGAGCGTAATCTTTTAAAAGATAAAAAAACAAATTTATCCATCAGCATCAACGCGATTGACGGAGCCGCCGCCGGTGTTGAAAATGTATATATTTTGCAAATTATCAATAGCTTTAATCAAAAAATACGAAGTGAGCTTTTTCAATATCAGGATGCAGACTTTGTTCCTTCGGAAAATATTATCAGCATTCCTTCCTTTTGGTACAACAATACGCTGAACTATAAAACCCTGATGGTTCCGGGAATTTTGGTTTTACTGGTAACAATGATTACTTTATTTCTTTCTTCGATGAATATTGTTCGGGAAAAAGAAATCGGCACTTTGGAACAAATTAATGTTACACCAATTCAAAAATACCAATTCATCATCGGAAAATTATTTCCGTTTTGGGTTCTGGGTTTACTGATTTTAACTATTGGCTTAACCATTGCTAAAATTGTTTTCGATATTCCTGTTTTGGGCAATGTAGGACTAATTTATTTCTTTACTTCTGTTTATTTGTTGGTGGTACTCGGCATTGGCTTATTTATTTCTAATTACACCGAAACCCAACAACAGGCCATGTTTATTGCCTGGTTTTTCATGGTTATTTTCATCCTGATGAGTGGTTTATTTACCCCTATCGAAAGTATGCCGGACTGGGCTCAAAAAATTACTTTATTTAATCCAATACGTTATTTTGTTGAAATCATCCGAATGGTAATGCTTAAAGGAGCCCGGATTTCGGATATTGCCGAGCCCTTTTGTATCATTACATTTTATGCGGTTATCATTAATTTTTTAGCGATATGGAGTTACAAAAAAACCAATTAATCGGTAAGCCATTTTACCATAATCGACTCTAAATCAACAACACTAATCGGCTTAGTGATATAATCATTCATCCCGGATTTTAAGCATTCTTCTTTTTCTTCGACAAAAATTCCCGCGGTTAAAGCTATAATTGGAGTTAAACTTCCTTGTTCTATTTTTCGAATTTCATAAGTCGCTTCAAAACCATTTTTGTTCGGCATTTGAATGTCCATCAAAATAATATCCGGCTGTTCTTTTTTATACTGCGCAACGGCTTCATCTCCGTCGGTGGCTTCAACAATGAGACTATCCGGAATTATTTTTTCCACCAAAGTTTTAGCTAACAACATATTGATGGCATTATCTTCTACAATCAGTACTTTTTTAGCTCCTAAACTATTTTTCATCACTGCTTTTTCATTCATTTTTAATGGAGAAAGGTGTTGGTTTTGGGATTTTTTTAAATCAATTGCAAAATAAAATTTACTTCCCTGACCGTAAGTACTTTCTAATTCTAATTTGGAGTCCATCAAGGCCAAAAGCTTATTGGAAATGGCTAATCCGAGTCCGGTTCCTCCAAACTGACGACTCGTAGAGGTATCTTCCTGGACAAATGAATGAAATATTTTTGCCTGATTTTGTTCTTTAATTCCTATTCCGGTATCTTTTACTGAAAAAACAAGAGACACAAAATCTTCTTCTGACGAAGAAACCGCCTGAACATTTAACTCTACTTTCCCTCTTTGAGTAAACTTAATCGCGTTTCCTACCAAATTGATAATAATTTGTTTCAGTCGCAACGGATCGGCAGAAAGGAACTGTGGCACATTAGTATCGATATGCAATTCTAAACCAATTTGCTTTTGACTCGCCTGGTATTTGAACAAAGAAATCACCTGATTGATTAAGGCAAAAATATCAATCTCCTCAATTTTCAAATCTAATTTTCCGGCTTCAATTTTGGAAAAATCCAAAATATCATTTACAATATCCATCAGTGTTGCCGCTGATTCATTAATAGTACGGGTATATTCCTGCTGTTTCCGGTCTAATTGCGACTCCATCAACAACGACGTAAAACCGATAATCCCATTTAAAGGTGTTCTGATTTCATGACTCATATTGGCCAGAAATTCGGTTTTAGATTTATTAGCAGTTTCCGCAATTTCCTTCGATTTTTGAATTTCAAGATTCATTTCTTTTTGCTCAGAAACATCAATAAAACTAATCACTACTTCCTGAATATTTCCCTGATTGTCCAGCATCGGAAATCCACTGACCAAAACCCAAACAACCGTTTCATCTGATTTTCTTTCAATACCTAAAGGAAAATTTTTAAGTGGTTTTTTGGTCTGAATAATTTGATTTACAGGATAATTCTCTTTTTTCATAGGAGTAAAATCCTCATTAACAAAATTCCATTTCAGGCTGTCTGATTTACTCGAAATCAATTTTTCCGCACTATAGCCTAACAATTTAGCCGATTGGCTATTGCACATCATAATAGTTCCTGCTGCATCATGAACCACAATTCCGGCTTCCAGATTATCGAGTAATCCGCGGTATCTTTCCTTATTTCTATGTAAATCTTCTTCGATTTTTTTTTGTTCGGTAATATCTCTGGAAATTACAATAAAATGACTTTCGAAGGTTTGTCCTTCTTTCATTGGGGCGATTGATAATTCAAACCAATGTTCTTCGTCATTGGGTAAAATCAAACTGTATTGCATTCCTCTTGAAATTCCTTTATTATTAGCTTCTTTCAATGCCAAAAGACAAACCGATGCGGCTTCAGGAGGTAAAACTTCTACCAAATTTTTCCCTATAAATACCGAAGGCGGCACTAATAACAAATCATTATCCGACGAATGATAATTAAAAATTTTGCCTGAGAAATCAATCTCAAACATCATATCCGGAATGGCTTCAATAATGGCCTCCATCTTTTTATTGGTTTGAACAAATTTATCTTCGGCCTGCTTTCTTTCGGTAATATCAGTAATGGTTCCCACAAACCCGACAATTTGATTCTCAGAATTGGTTTCAGGAGTTGCCTGACCAATTACCCAAACCACACTGCCATCCTCTTTAACAAAACGGTATTCCAAGATAGACCGAATTCTTTGACCGGTAACTTTTCCCCATTCTTCATAAAATTTCACCCGATCATCCGGATGAATTACAAAATACCAGCCATTCCCTACAGATTCATTAAAATCAAGCCCTACAATTTCAGTCCAACGCTGATTGACATAGGTTGTTGCTCCGGTTAAATCGGTTCTGAAAATCCCCACCGGAGAGACTTCCGTTAAGGTATGGAATCTTTTTTCACTATCGGCAACGGCTTCTTCTGCCTGTTTTCTTCGTGCTTCTTTTTCGAACAATTCCAAAGCAAAAGTCACATCGGCGGTTGCCTTTTTCAATAAACCAATTTCTTCTTCATCAAAATAGTTTGTCTCGGCGGCATAAATCACAAAAACACCTACTGTTATATCAAATTTCTTAATGGGAATAGCCATCAACGACTGAAAACCTCTTTTTAAAGCTTCCGCTCTCCATGGTTCCATAATCGGATCGTCGGCAATAGAATTACAAATATAATAACGCTCCTGCCGCAGTGCTGTACCTGCCGGTCCTGTTCCTCCTTTTTGATCCAGTTGTAAACTAACTGTCCTTAAAATATTCAAATAACCATTGTCTTCTCCCGCAAAACTTACCGGAATGACTGAATTAGCAGCAAAATCTATGACACCAATCCAGGCCATTTTAAATTTACCTTCTTCAACCGCAGCGGAACAAACTTCGTTAAAAAGCTGATTTTGATTTTGAGAACGAACAATTATCTGATTAATTCTGCTTATAAAAAGATACAAGCGTTTGGCACGTTTCATTTTTTGTTCGGCCTGTATTCGGGAAGTAATATCGGTAATCATACCATGAATACTGATACTTCCATCTTTATTTATAGCCGGAACAGCATTAATTTCATGCCAAACACAGCCTTTTTGGGGATGAAAATAGCGGTATTCTAATTGTACCGGTGTCAAACTATTTAGTGTATGACGAAGATTATTTACAAGAGTCAAACGATCATCTGAATGAATATGATCCAAAATCTCAGTAGTATCCTTCAATTCTTTTAAATTCAAACCAAAAATTGCATCATCCTGATTATTAATGTAAGGAAAATAAAAATCGCCTTTAGCATTAATAGTCAGGGAATAAATTAAAAAGGAAGAAGTTTGAGTAGTGTTTCTTATTTCATTTAAAAAATCATTTTTGGTATCTAAATCTTTTTGTAATACTTCTATTTGTTGCTCCTGTTCTTTTATCTTAGTGACTAAATCCCGATAATCGGGATTTGATTCATCCTTATACTCACTCATAAGCCCCAATTTTTATGATATTAAATATACCGAATTCCTTTCAAATATTTTATACTAATTTTAACAAAAATCAACCCTTAAGTCAGGATGCATTTTATGAATATTGTCGCTAATTTGTTCATACTCTAAATAATCTTCAAATTAGCCAAAATTAAAAAAACTCAATTTTACACTTCTTTAATCGACACAACAACACAAATTAACAACAACAGTGCTTATTTATTAAAACAAATGTAAAAAACACAACTTTAACTTTTCAACTATCGAGTATTCGTTCACAATTAGAATACACATAAAAAACAGCTTTCTTACCTTTGTGATTGAAGCAAAGATTTTTTGACTTTAATACCCAAAAAAGGAATTTATCATGCATGAAGTTTTAAAAAAACATATCCATAAATTCACTTTAATCAGCGATGAAAATTTCAATGCAATGAAGCATTATTTCAAAATAATTAAAGTGAATAAAAAAGAGAATCTGCTTTTGGAAGGCAACGTCTGTAAACAACATTTTTTTGTATCAAAAGGTTGCTTGAGAAAATTTTTTATCAATAACAAAGGAACCGAACAAACAACCGAATTTGCTATTGAAAATTGGTGGATTACAGATAATATAGCTTTCGAACACGGATTAACCACTTCGTTTTACATCCAAGCCGTAGAAAACTCGGAAATTTTGGTTTTAGACCGTAATGCTCAGGAAAAATTACTCGAACAATTCCCTAAAATGGAACGTTATTTCAGATTTATCTATCAACGCGCTTATGCTGCTTCGCAAATGAGGATAAAATATTTATATGACTTTACTAAAGAAGAATTTTACGAACATCTTTGTAAAAATCACCCCGAATTTGTCCAACGTATCCCGCAATATCTGATAGCTTCATTCCTCGGTTTTTCCCCGGAATATTTAAGCGAAATCAGAAAAAAGAACCGTTCTTAAACCAGTTTAAGTTTTTACTGTTTCTTAATACTGAACTTTGCTTTGTTCAAAATATAAAACAACAATTATGCGAGTAAACATTAACGAAACAGAACCACAAGCTTTTAAAGCAATGTATGCTTTAGAAGGTTATTTAGCAACAACACAATTGTCTAAAATCCAGAAAGAACTCATCAAAATTCGTGCTTCTCAAATCAATGGATGCGCTTTTTGTATAGACATGCATACTAAAGACGCGCTTAAATACGGAGAAACCACCCAACGCATTTTTCTTTTAAACGCCTGGCGTGAAACCCAGTTATTCACGGAAGAAGAAAAAGTAATTCTGGCTATTACAGAAGAAATCACCTTAATTACTAACAAAGGATTATCTGAAGAAACCTATGCAAAAGCTGAACAATTTTTCGATCAAAAGCAAATTGCACAAATTATCATGGCGGTAATTACCATCAATGCCTGGAACAGAATTGCCATCAGTACGCATTTAGAACCTGCTTCTTAAATTAGATTACAAATCCGAAAAACACCCTGCTTAGAATAATTTAGGCGGGGTGTCTGGGTTTATATCAGGATACTTTTGAAAAAATGCTTTTATATTTTTGTATTGCTTCACAAAAAATGGAGTTACAATTGAACAGCAATCATTTTATTTACAATATAATTAACCTAAAAACTCCCGGATGAAAAAAATTTTTATTTACAGTACTTTAATACTTTCCCTTTGTCTTTTTTCTTTTAAAACTGATTCTTCTAAAATAGCAATTAAGCGAATAAAAGTAAAAGCTCCCTTTGGCACCACTAAAATTAACATACCGGATTTTAGCAAATGCCCCAATTTTATCATCACCGATTTTGGAGCCCTAAAAGGCAACCAAGAAAAAACCAGTCAGGCGATTGCTAAAGCCATTGACGAGGCTAATAAACAAGGCGGAGGAAATGTAATTATCCCTGAAGGCGAATGGCTTTGCGGAAAAATTCATTTTAAAAGTAATGTCAATCTACATCTAAACAAAGGAGCATTGTTGCTTTTTTCTGAAGATCCAAATGATTATTTACCTGCCGTTCACACCACTTGGGAAGGAATGGAATGCTATAATTATTCCCCTTTGATTTATGCTTACCAATGTAAAAATGTTGCCATTACAGGTCAGGGAGAAATAAAAGCTAAAATGGATATTTGGAAAAAATGGTTTTCCAGACCTAAAGAACATATGGAAAATTTAAAAAATTTATACATGATGGCTTCTTATTACAAACCAGTAGAAGAACGCCAAATGGTAAACGGAAAGGCCAATTTTCGTCCGCAATTTGTTCAGTTTAACCGTTGCGAAAACATTTTGATGGAAAACATTACGATTACCAACAGTCCTTTTTGGACGGTTCATCCCTATCTTTCAAAAGATATTGTGATAAGAGGAATCAAAGTTTTTGCACATGGTCATAACAATGACGGAATTGACCCCGAAATGTCACAAAACGTTTTGATTGAAAATTGCATTCTGGATCAAGGCGATGACGCTATTTCGATTAAATCAGGTAGAAATCAAGATGCCTGGCGCTTAAAAACGCCCTCAAAAAATATCATTATCCGAAATCTAAATGTAAAAAACGGACATCAGTTGGTAGCACTTGGAAGTGAATTATCAGGTGGAATTGAAAATGTTTTTGTTGAAAAATGTAATGTTGTGGACGGAGCTAAATTGAACCACCTTTTATTCATAAAAACCAACGAACGCCGCGGCGGTTTTGTCAATAATATCTATATACAAAATGTTACTTCGGGGAAAATTGACTTAGGAATCCTAGGAATCGAAACCGATGTATTGTACCAATGGAGAGATTTAGTTCCAACTATTGAGCGCAAATTAACACCAATAGCTAATGTTTATCTGAAAAATGTAAAAGCCAAAGATGTACAATTTATTTCCAGAATCAAAGGAGAAAAAGAATTACCCGTTCGTAACATTTCGCTAAAAAATGTAACAGCCGAAAAAGTGGAGGGAAAAGAAAAATACATCAAAGAAAATGTTCAGAATTTTACCGTTAGCCCCAAAGAATAAAAAATACTAAACCTAAAAAATCCCGTTCTGAAAACTCTCAAAACGGGATTTTTGTTTATTTATAAATGAATAAAAATTACTCCTCCTCTTCTGCGTGATGCGACCTCGAATAATTACGCCATTTTTCAATACATTCCTTAAAATCATCCGGAAGCTCTGTATCAAAACGCATCATTTCTCCGGAATTTGGATGCACAAAGCCAAGTGTTTTGGCGTGTAAAGCCTGTCTTGGTAAGGCTTTAAAACAATTTTCAACAAACTGCTTGTATTTCGTAAATGTAGTTCCTTTTAAAATTAAATGACCACCGTAACGTTCATCATTAAACAACGGATGCCCAATATGCTTCATGTGGGCTCTAATTTGGTGTGTCCTTCCCGTTTCCAAAATACAGGAAACCAAAGTCACATAACCAAAACGTTCTAAAACCTTATAATGTGTAATGGCAGGTTTTCCAATTTCGGGATCATCAAAAACAGCCATTTGCATACGGTCTTTCAAATGACGGGCTAAATTCCCTTCAATCGTACCACTGTCTTCTTTGACATTTCCCCAAACTAAGGCAACATATTCTCTTTCGGTAGTTTTGGCTTCAAATTGTTTGGCCAAATGCGTCATAGCCGCCTCAGTTTTGGCAATAACCAACAAGCCCGAAGTATCTTTATCAATTCTATGTACCAATCCCGGACGCTCACTGCTGTTCATTGGTAAATTCTCAAAATGAAAAGCCAAAGCATTTACTAAAGTCCCAGTGTAATTTCCATGTCCCGGGTGCACCACCAATCCCGGTTCTTTATTAATCAAAAGCAAAGCTTCATCTTCATAAACTATATTTAACGGAATATTTTCAGGCAACACATGATTCTCAAAGGGCGGATGCGTCAACATGATGGTAATAATATCAAAAGGCTTCACCTTATAATTGGATTTTACCTGCACATTATTAACATAGATATTCCCTTCGGTAGCCGCATTTTGAATTTTATTTCGGGTAGCATTAGGAATCAATCCCATCAAATATTTGTCAATCCGCAAAAAGGCCTGCCCTTTAGGAACTTCAAATTTATAATGTTCAAATAATTCGTCTTCCTCTAAATCAATCGGCTCAATATTATTGTTCATTCGGCAATTCTTCTGTAGGGTTGGCAATCGTATCGGTTACAATATCTTCTTCATAACTCGCTTTTCCGTCTCCTAAAACCAAATCAATTTTAGAAGATTTCAAAACACGGTCACCCGGTTTTATATTTCTTCCTTTGTAACGCATTTCCAAAACCATATCTTTTCCAAGATTTGGAATATACGTAATTGTTCCTTCTTCCAGTCCTAAAGCTCTTAAAGTGGGTACTGCTTCACGATACGTTTTCTCAATCAAATCAGGTACTTTTACCGATGAAAAACCGGAACTGTTAATTTTAATATATACTTTACGCCCTTCTTTTACTTTTTCGCCCGGTAAAGGATCCTGCTGTACCACACTAAATTTTGGATAATCACTTCGGTAATCTACGCTGTCCAACAAAACATAGTCTAAGTCTAATTCGTCCAACTTCTCTTCCACTTGTTCTTCGGTTAATTTTCTTAAATCCGGAACCGTAATTTCATGTCCGTGATCGGTGGTAAAAGTCAGCCAATGCATAAAAAGATAACCTAAAACGGCAATAATTAAAGCGGCCAAAAAGACTTGTGTAAAAAAAACGCGACTTGTTAAGTATTTACGTAAACTCATAGAATAATTTTTATAGGTGTCAAAGATAAAGCTATTTCGTTTCAAAAAAAATGATAATTTTGTTTTATGCGCCTTAACCTGAGCCATAGCCAAGATTAGGAGCTTTCCCGATAGCTATCGGGGCTAAAAAATCGATATTTATCATACAAACGAAACTAAATGAAAAACATTGCCATCATCATGGGCGGCTATTCCAGTGAATACAAAATTTCATTGATTAGCGGTAACGTAGTTTACAAATTTTTAGACCAAACCCAATACAAAGGTTTTCGCATCCATATTTTCAAAGAAAAATGGGTTTATGTGGACGATGCCAACAATGAATTTCCAATTGACAAAAACGATTTTTCAGTAACGGTTGAAGGCAAAAAAATCAGTTTTGACTGTGTTTTCAACGCCATCCACGGAACTCCGGGCGAAGACGGATTGATGCAGGCTTATTTTGAATTATTAGGCATTCCGCAAACTTCATGCAATTATTATCAGGCAGCATTGACTTTCAACAAAAGAGATTTATTATCCGTTTTAAAACCATACGGAATTAAAACAGCGGTTTCTTATTACCTAAATCAAGGCGATGAAATCAACACTACCGAAATCATCAACAAAGTAGGTTTGCCTTGTTTTGTAAAACCAAACAAAGCCGGTTCGAGTTTTGGAATTTCAAAAGTAAGAACCGAAGCCGAATTGCCTGTAGCTATTGAAACTGCTTACAAAGAAGACAACGAAATCATCATTGAAAGCTTCTTGGACGGTACTGAAGTATCGGTAGGAGTTATCAATTACAAAGGCGAAATGATTGTTTTACCAATTACAGAAATCGTTTCGGAAAATGATTTCTTTGATTACGAAGCCAAATATCAGGGAAAATCTCAGGAAATCACTCCGGCAAGGCTTTCTGACGAAATGACTCAAAAAGTAGGTGCTATCGCAAAACGTGCTTATGAAGTATTGAAAATGAAAGGTTTCTCCCGTTCAGAATTCATCATTGTTGATGGCGAACCACACATGCTGGAAATGAACACCATTCCGGGATTAACCACCGAAAGTTTAATTCCGCAACAGGCAGCTGCAGCCGGCATTTCTCTTCAGGATTTATTTACCAATGCGATTGAATTGGCATTAGCTTAATATTTTTAACCACAGATTTGAAGGATTAACTTTTAAATCTGTGGTTGTTCTTCTACAATTAGCAAACTCCAACTGTGGTCAACTAACTAATTATTTCATTAACTTTGTAAAAAACAATGCAATATGATTGATTACAAACAATATATCACCATAAATTCTGAAACCCGATTTGGGAAACCCACAATCATCGGTACCAGAATTACCGTTTTTGATGTTTTAAATTGGTTAGCAAACGGAATGTCTTTTGAAGATATTATTGAAGATTTTCCGGAACTTAACGAAAACCAAATTAGAGCATGTCTTTCCTATGCCGCCGACAGAGAACACAAAATTCAAATTGCATCGTGAAATTATTATTCGATCAAAATATTTCTTTTAGAATTATTTCCAAAATTGAAACTAATTTTCCCGAAGCAAAACAAGTCAGACAACTTGGAATTGAAAATTACTCCGATATAGAAATTTGGGAATTTGCAAAAAAGAATCAATATACCATTATAACATTCGATGCTGATTTTTTTGATTTATCAAATTTCAAAGGACATCCTCCTAAAATAATTTAGTTTCGCTTTGGCAATACAAAAACAGACTTTCTGGCTGAAATTATTAATTCAAGAAAACAAATAATTGAGGATTTTATTTATGATGAAAACTTTAAAGAAATAGCCTGCTTGGAAATAAAATAAACACAAAATCTACGAAATTTCATAGCTTTTATTTATTAAGAAAATCATCTTCTCTTTACCATTCCTACTAATGAGTAATACACATCCAAAATAAAAAACTTTGTACCTTAGCAACTCAGAATCTTAGAAACTCAAAATAAATGCGAAAAGCCATATTCCCGGGATCTTTTGATCCTATTACCTTAGGTCATGAAGATATTATCAAAAGAGGGATTCCGTTATTTGATGAAATCGTGATTGCCATTGGGGTCAATGCCGAAAAAAAATACATGTTTCCTTTGGAAGAACGCAAACGCTTTATTGAAGAAACTTTCAAAAACGAACCTAAAGTTTCGGTGATTACTTATGAAGGGCTAACAATTGATTTATGCAAAAGAATTGGCGCTAATTTCATTCTGCGTGGTCTGCGTAACCCTGCCGATTTCGAATTTGAAAAAGCCATTGCTCACACCAACAGACATTTATCTAAAATAGAAACGGTGTTCTTATTAACAGCTGCCAGTACTTCTTATATCAGTTCCAGCATTGTACGCGATGTATTGCGTCATGGTGGGGAGTATGAATTATTAGTTCCTAAAGCGGTTAGAGTAAAATAGTTTCTGTTTGCAGTATTCAGTGTTCAGTAATCAGAAAGCAGAAGGTTAATTAAAATTTTAGAAAACGAAAAATAATTTGCGGTAAAACATTTAACGCAAAAAACAGAAGTTTATAAATTCTTTAAAACTTTGCGAAAACTCATTCCCTTTGCGGTTAATGACTTTCCTTTAAGACAAAATCACAAACCTTAAACCAAATTTGCAAAAAGTACTCAATAACTGTACATTCGCAAAAAATAATAAAAAATGAGCTTAGACAGAGAATTAAATAAACGCAGCGGAGGAAAATGTGAACTTTGTGGTGCAACAGAAAACTTAAAAGTATACGAGGTCCTTCCAACCAAAAAAGGCGGAATTGACGAAGCCATCTTTGTTTGTCCTACTTGCAAAGACCAAATCGAAAATCCGGGTAATGAAGATTTGAATCACTGGAGATGTTTGAATGACAGTATGTGGAGTGAGCACACTACGGTTCAGGTGGTAGCCTGGAGAATGTTAAGCCGCATGCGTGCTGCGGGTTGGCCTCAGGAATTACTGGACATGATGTATCTGGAAGACGATGTTCTGGAATGGGCAAAAGCAACCGGAGAAGGCGAAGACGATGAAAACAAAATCATTCACCGTGATAGCAACGGAGTAATTTTGGAACACGGTGACTCGGTAGTTTTAATCAAAGACTTAAAAGTAAAAGGCTCCAGCATGGTTGCCAAACAGGGAACAGCCGTGAGAAACATTCGCCTTGACCACGAAAATGCCGAATATATTGAAGGAAAAGTAGACGGACAACAAATTGTGATTATTACACAATACGTGAAGAAGATATAATTTTCAGTCTGCAGTCAGCAGATTTCAGAAGGCAGAAGGCAGAAGGCAAAACGCAGATTCTATTTCTTAAATTAGAAAGCAGATTTCAGATAAAAAATATTTAATCTGAAATCTGCTTTTTTTCTGCTGACTGCATTCTGCATTCTGCACACTGCCTTCTGCAAACTGAGTACTACTCTTCTACTTTCTTAATCACATTACGAGCTACCTGAATTTTAAATTTCTTACCTTTCATTTTTTCGTCTTTAAGACGATGTAATAAATCTTTGACTTTTGAATATTTCACAGCAGCAAAAGACACAAAATCTTTCACTTCAATTAATCCCAGATCAGATTTTTCCAATTTCCCTTTTTGAGAAAAGAAGCCTACAATATCCACCTTATTCAACTTATTCTTTTTTCCGCCACTAATATAAATCGTTTGAAATTGTGGTGGCTTCGGTAGGGATTTTGCATTTTCAACGGAAAAAACCTCCAGATTTTCATAATCCACATAATCCATTTTTTTCTCCGATTCGTGTGCAATAATATATGCCGTTCCGGTAGCCGTCATACGCGCCGTACGACCGTTTCTATGGGTAAATTCATCTTCTTTTAATGGCAAATGATAATGAATAACGTGATTCATTTCGGGGATATCAAGGCCGCGGGCAGCTAAATCAGTGGTTACCAAATAACTCATACTTCCGTTTCTAAACTGAATCAAAGCGCGTTCGCGTTCTTCCTGATCCATTCCGCCATGATAATAGGTCGAATAAATTCCTTTTTCGTTCAAAGAATCACTAATGCGTTCGGCTGCATCACGGTAGTTGCAAAAAACAATTGCCGATTCGGATTGCAACGAACAAAGTAACTGAAACAAGGTATTTAATTTATCTTTCTCTTTGGAAACAACCAGTTTCGTAGAAAGATTAGACGCTGCTTCGGTTTCCGGAATAAAATCCAAAACCGTAGGATTCACCACGCGGGTATATTTTGGAATCTCAATATCAGAAGTTGCTGAAACCAGAATCCGCTTATTTACCTTTGCTAATTTACCAATCACAAAAGACATTTGCTCATGAAAACCCAATTGGAGTGACTTGTCAAATTCGTCCAAAATTAAAGTCTGAATTTTATCCAAACGGAAAGTTCCTCTTTCAATATGATCGGCAATTCGTCCCGGAGTTCCAATTAAAACAGCCGGTGGATTACTTAAATTTTTAATTTCAGTTTCCATCGAATGCCCTCCGTAACATACGTTTACCTTGTAAGCCGTTCCCATTTTTTTCCAAACCTGTTCAATTTGTAAACCCAATTCTCGTGATGGAACGATAATTAAACATTGTAACGAAAGGATTTCAGGCTGAAGCATTTCCAATATTGGCAATAAAAATGCCAGTGTTTTTCCGGAACCTGTAGGCGATAATAACAACACATTCGCATCATTTAAGATTACATCATGAGCTGTTTGTTGCATTTCATTCAGGTTTTCGAAACCCAAATTAGAAAGTATATTTTTAGGATAATGATTTTTCATACGGCAAAGGTAGTGTTTTAGTCCGCAGTTTTCAGTCGTCAGAAAGCAGAATTTAGAATACAATCTACAGATGACAAAAAAGCAGATTTCAGATTAGAATTTTACATTCTTAATCTGAAATCTGCTTTCTAAATTCTGTGTTCAACTTGTACTTCTAACTTCCCGCTTCTGACTTCTAACTTTTTATAATATTCTCTTCTTCAAATAACAATTTGATGTTTTCGTAGGAATTTTTTAGAACTTCCGAAATTTTATTAGGAGGAATCCAGGCTACTTTTTCAATTCCTTCTTCTAATTGTCCCTGAGGCGTTCCCTCAAAATCGGTTTGCATTTCAAACCAATGCGTAATTTTCAGCTTATAAACCCCGTTTCGTTTAAAAATATGATACGTTTTTTGGAGTTTATTAGTAATTTTCAAATTCGTTACTCCGGTTTCTTCTTCTACTTCGCGAATAGCCGTTTGCTCAATTTCTTCCTTTTTTTCGACACCTCCTTTTGGCAAATCCCACTTCCCGTTTCTAAAAATAAACAGCACCTCTCCCTTTTTATTGTAAACCAATCCGCCGCCTGCTTTATTTACAGGAATTTTAGCTTTCAAAGTTTTCATAATCTCCTTTTCATCAGGATGATAGAGATAGGCCTTTTGAATTTTATTTTGAAAAATTTTAACTATAATTTGCTTTATATCAATACTTTCCAACAAAAACAATTGAAAATCGGTCTCTTTAGAGATTTTATTTGTCAAAAAAAGTGGTTTGTCGTTTACAAAAACTTTATACATTTGTACTATGATTTTTAATAAAGATACAGCCGAAAAAACAGCCGAATTGCTTTTACAAATAAATGCAATTAAATTGAATCCTGAAAATTCTTTTACATGGGCTTCCGGATGGAAATCACCTATATATTGTGATAACCGTCTAATACTTTCATTTCCTGCCATAAGAAATTATGTGAGAGATGAATTTGCAAAAAATATTGAGAAACAATTCGGGAAACCAGATGTTATTGCCGGAGTAGCAACCGGAGCTATCGGAATAGGAATGCTTGTTGCCGAAAGCATGGGATTGCCATTTGTTTATGTGCGTCCGGAAGCAAAAAAACACGGTCGCCAAAATCAGGTGGAAGGTTTTCTTCAAAAAGGACAAAATGTAGTTGTTGTTGAAGATTTAATCAGTACCGGAAACAGTAGTTTGTTAGCTGTAGAAGCTTTGCGTGCTGCCGGCGCTAATATTAAAGGTATGGCCGCTATTTTTACTTATGGATTTGATGTAGCCGAAGAAAACTTTAAAAAAGCCAAACTGGATTTATACACTTTGAGCAACTACCAAAATCTTCTAAATCTTGCCGTAGCTAAAAAATACATTACAGAAAAAGAAGAAAGTACTTTAAGAGAATGGAGCGTAACTCCTTCTACTTGGGGTCAAGCAGTATAAAAATTAATCAAAAAAAGATAACATGAACTTAGAAAGTCCAAAGGTAAGTGTTGAAAAATCGGCGCAGGAATTGTTTGATTTATTGACCGACATGAAAAATTTCGAAAAATTAATGCCTGAAAACATTGCTAAGTTTGAAGTTATCGGAGAAGATTCTTTTCTTTTTGGTTTAAAAGGAATGCCTGAAATTCAATTAAAACTCAAAGAAAAAACAGCTCCTAACAAAATTGTATTTGGCGCAGCAAGTGATAAAGTTCCATTTACACTTATCACAAATATTGAAAGTGTTGCTACAAATTCCTGCAGTGTAAAACTGGATTTTGAAGGTAGCTTCAATCCCATGATGGCGATGATGGTAAAAGGTCCTATTGGAAAGTTTATTGAAACTCTTGCGACCAATATGCCAAAACTGTAGTTTTTACTTTTCTAAACAATACTTAACAACCCCTTTTAGGTTCTCCTAAAAGGGGTTTTCTTTTATACTCCATTCCCTTTTCTTTTCTAAAATTAGCTAATCCTAAAAGCGGTATTTAGAAATTTCCTTTTATTCAAAATTATCTGCTAAACGATTTTTTAAGCATTTCAATCCCTCTAAAAAAGAACTAACAAACCCCAAACTTTAGCTATTTCAAATCAAAATCTACATTTTCCAAATAAAGGTTCAATCTTCAAGCACTTCACCACAAACAAAAACACAAACAAAAACCAAACACCCCTATTTTTTTGATGCAAAAACCAAACAAAACAAATGAAAATCAAATAAAAATCAAAAATAAAACTTAAAAAACACACAATACCCCTATTTTTTCATAGGTATATCAAAAATTAAATTATGAATTAATCAAAATTAAAGAGCTCAAATTAAAAATAATCCATATAATTCTATTCGATTTTCGGTAATTGACAATTATTCACGTTTTTTATCAAATAATGCAAATTCTTTATCTTTTTTAAACTAAAAGTTAATAAATTCGCCATTATCAACAACAAAACAAGAAATTATTAAGAATCTTTAATTTTCAAAATAAAATTAACGACTTAAAGAAGCTAACTTTTAATAACAATAATAATCTTGGAAATGAAAAAACAAAAAAACTTTAAGAATCATAACCAAACGATTCCGTAATCCAATTAGAAATCTTTAAAAACCGAATAACATACAAAACTTTTACTATAAATCAATTTAAAACCCATTTATTATGAAAAAAATCGAAGCAGTGATACGCAAATCAAGATTTGAAGAAGTAAAAAAAGCTTTGCACCAAATTGAGGTTAACTTTTTTACCTATTGGGATGTTACTGGAGTTGGTAACGAAAAAGAAGGACACGTATACAGAGGAATCACTTATAGCACTACAGACATTCAAAGAAGATATATTTCAATAGTAGTTTCTGATCCTTTTTTAGAAAGAACTGTTGACGCAATTTTAAATGCAGCCGGAACAGGAATGGTAGGAGATGGAAAAATCTTCGTTTCTGACATCATTGAAACTTACCGTATCAGAACTAAAGAAAAAGGAACAGACGCTGTAAACTAAAAAACACTCAAAAGCAATAATTAACTTATAAAATATATATTATGGATACGAATGCTGTATTAGACTTAATGTGGGTATTGATCTGCGGAATTTTAGTATTTTTCATGCAAGCTGGTTTTACTTTAGTAGAAGCAGGTTTCACCAGATCAAAAAACACTGGAAATATTATCATGAAAAACTTAATGGATTTCTGTATTGGTAGTATCGCTTTCTGGGTGATAGGATACTCTTTAATGTACGGAGATTCAATTGGAGGTTTGATTGGAACACCAAGTTTATTATTTGACTCAGCTGCTGACATGCACAGTTTATTTTTCCAAACGGTATTTGCTGCAACTGCTGCAACAATCGTTTCAGGAGCTATCGCTGAAAGAACAAAATTTACTACCTATTTGATATTTTCATTATTAATGACATTAGTAATTTACCCTATCTCAGGAAGCTGGGTATGGAATGGCGGTGGATGGTTAGCCGGAATGGGCTTTACTGATTTTGCCGGTTCAACTGTAGTGCACTCTGTGGGAGGATGGGCTTCTTTAGTTGCTGCTGCAATGGTAGGACCTAGAATTGGAAAATATAACGCTGACGGAACCTCAAATGCAATTCCCGGACACAACATTATGTTAGGAGCTTTAGGGGTATTCGTTTTATGGATGGGTTGGTTCGGATTTAATCCTGGATCTCAATTAGCTATTTCTGGAGACAATGCAATTGCAGTAGCCGGAATCTTTATCACAACTAACTTAGCAGGAGCGATTGGTGCATTAGCTGCAATGTTTGTGACTTGGATTATCTACAAAAAACCAGATATCTCTATGACATTAAACGGTGTGTTAGCTGGTTTAGTAGGTGTTACCGCTGGTTGTGCTGCTGTAAGTCCAATGGGAGCTTTCTGGATTGGATTAATCTGCGGTATTGCTGTGGTATTCTCAATCGAATTCATCGACAAAAAACTTAAAATTGATGATCCAGTTGGAGCTGTTTCTGTACACGGGGTATGTGGAGCTTTAGGAACAATCTTAGTTGGAGTTTTCGCTACTGATGGTGGATTACTTTACGGAGGTGGGTTTGACAAATTAATTGTTCAAATCACTGGAGTAGTTGCTATTGGAGCTTGGGCTATGACTGCTTCTTTCGTAGTGCTTTTCATCCTTAAGAAAGTTATGGGAATCAGAGTTACTAAAGAAGAAGAAATCGACGGACTAGACATCCACGAACACGGTTCTAACGTTTACAATGACTAAATAAATACAAAACTTATTCATTACTTGAAAGCCACAACTTCACCGTTGTGGCTTTTTATATTTTCTATTTTTTTTTTTCATAACCAATAGACCAAACCAACAACATTAGTTCAAAATTCACAAAAAATTGAGACTTCATTTACGACAAAATACAAGATAAATGCTTAAATTTAACGTAGAAAAGCTATTGCTATCACAATTAATATCAATTTAAAATATATACATTATGAGCTTATTGAACGAAAACATCATACCTGGTGAACATGGAAAAACTTTTGGCACCAATGCTATTGAAGAAACTGAATTAATTGAAATCAAAAGCAAACTCTTAAAAATAGACGGTATAAACGATGTCCAAATTAACAATTCCATTTTTCCGAAAGAATTTACTGTTTTCACCAACAAAGTCATCAGTATTGAAGATATAGAAAAAGCAGTAAAATCTATTGGTTACCACGCTATCCCTAAAGCAATGATATAAAAATCAAACGATTAAACAACAAGTCTCTCAGAAAATTTTCCTAAGAGGCTTATTTTTTTATATAAAATAAACACTTACTTTCAATTTATTATCGTAATATTGCAATATAAATATATAACAATGGGGACAACTAAAACAATCCATTTTACAGACGAGCAAAATGAACTGGCAATACTGGCTAAAGCAATTGGTCATCCGGCGCGAATAGCCATTATCCAACATCTTATCAAAGTCAACAGTTGTATTTGCGGAGACATTGTAAACGAACTACCTCTGGCGCAACCAACGGTTTCTCAACACCTTAAAGAACTAAAAAATGCCGGTTTAATCAAAGGTAGTTTTGAAGGAAACGCTATTTGTTATTGTCTGGATGAAAATGGTTTTAACAAAATAAAAAACTTTTTCCAGTACGTCGATAAACATTTGGAAAATCAAAAAAATCAATGTTGCTAATTTAAAAACACAAAATCATGAAACTCTCAGAAATCAAAACCGTTTTAAACAACATCGAAAATGTTGCTTTTGTATTAGAAAACGGAACTCCGGTTCCGGAACACTTCCACGTAACCGAAATTGGACTCATCATCAAAAACTTTATTGATTGCGGCGGTACTGTTCGTAACGAAAAAGTTGTCAATTTTCAATTGTGGAATGCTAACGACTTTGATCATCGTTTAAAACCAAAAAAACTTTTAGACATTATCGCATTATCCGAAAAGACACTGGGAATTGGCGATTTCGAAATTGAAGTAGAATACCAATCAGAAACCATTGGAAAATATAACTTAGGATTTAACGGAAAAGATTTTCTTTTGTTAAACAAAAAAACAGCCTGCTTAGCCGAAGACCAATGCGGAATCCCGGCTACTAAACCAAGAATCAAACTTTCTGAAATCCAGTCACAAAACAGCTGCTGTACTCCGGGTGGAGGTTGTTGCTAAATTACAAAACACTAAATCACATTAAAATGAACCTGACACAAGCAAGATTATTTCCCGAAATCGAAAAAACAATACAACAGCTAAATTTCGAAAGCATAACAGCCGAACGCAAAATTATTTTACAACCATTAATTGACTATATCCAGTTAAAAGTCACAACCCAACAGGAAATAAGACTTAATTTTATCTGCACACACAATTCCAGAAGAAGTCATTTATCTCAGGTTTGGGCGCAGACTGCGGCTGCTTTTTATGACATTAAAAATACTTTTTGCTATTCCGGAGGAACAGAAGCTACAGCTCTTTTTCCAATGGCCGCACAAACTTTAAGCAAACAAGGATTCCAAATTGAAACCATCTCACAGGGAAACAATCCTGTTTACAGTATAAAACCCAACGAAAATACACATCCAATTATAGGCTTTTCCAAAACTTTTGATGACGATTTCAATCCAAAATCTGAGTTTGCAGCCATAATGACTTGTTCTCAAGCCGATGGAGGCTGTCCTTTTATTGCCGGTGCTGAAAAACGCATCCCTATTACATTTGAAGACCCAAAAGCATTTGACAATACACCTCAACAAGCAGAAAAATATGAGGAAAGAAGTACTCAAATTGCCAATGAATTATTTTATGTTTTTTCAAAAATTCAAAAATAGATATGTCAGCCAATAATTGCACACCCACAGCTCACCGAAAACAGCTCAGTTTTCTGGATCGCTATTTAACACTTTGGATATTCACTGCTATGGCTTTAGGAGTCACCATCGGGAATTTTATTCCATCAAGTAGTGGTTTCATCAATTCCTTTTCAAGCGGAACAACCAATATTCCCTTAGCCATAGGACTTATATTAATGATGTATCCGCCTTTAGCCAAAGTAAAATACGAACAAATGAGCTCCGTATTTAAAAATACCAAAGTTTTAAGCGCTTCTTTATTATTAAATTGGATTATCGGACCTGTCCTGATGTTCTTTTTAGCGCTAACTTTTCTAAATAACTATCCCGAATACATGATTGGCGTAATTTTAATTGGATTAGCCCGATGTATTGCTATGGTAGTAGTCTGGAACGATCTTGCCGATGGAAACCGCGAATATGCCGCCGGACTCATTGCCTTAAACAGTATTTTTCAGGTACTTTTATATAGTGTATATGCTTATATTTTCATCACCATACTTCCTCCTTATTTTGGATACAAAGGTTTTGAAGTCCACATTAGTATTGCTCAAATAGCCGAAAGCGTGGGCATCTATTTAGGAATTCCTTTTGCTTTAGGCATTATCAGCAGATACCTTTTGATTTACATCAAAGGAGAAGAATGGTTTCAAAAGAAATACGTACCTATTATTTCTCCTATCACTCTAATTGCATTATTATTCACTATTATTATAATGTTCAGTCTGAAAGGCGCCTTGATTGTTCAAATTCCAATGGATGTTGTTCGAATAGCCATTCCTCTTGTTATTTACTTTACCATCATGTTTGTTGTTAGTTTTTTTATTGGTAAATATTTTGGCACTGATTATTCTAAAAGTACCGCCATTGCTTTTACTGCCACCGGAAATAATTTTGAATTAGCTATTGCGGTAGCCATCGGTGTTTTTGGCATCAATAGCGGACAGGCATTTGCAGGCGTAATTGGTCCTTTAGTCGAAGTTCCTGCTTTGATAGCTCTGGTGAATTTGGCTTTTTGGTTTCAAAAAAAATATTTTATAAAAAATTAAGTAATACTACTTAACCCAATCAAACTATTTCTTAAAACAAAAGCATCAAAACCATTTTAAAGTTTTGATGCTTTTTTATTATTACCCCCCTAAAAAAATCGGCCAAACATTGATTACTTATCTAAAATCAAAAAACACAAGCTTAAAAAAACACCCCAAACTTATCTTTTGATTAAAAATAAAAAAATCAGATGCCGTTTTTTTACATAATCTATATTTTATCTTCTTCCTTTTCATAATTTCTCAAATCCTCTCAAAAAAACAAAAATTAAGTATAAAAAATAAGTATTTATACGTACATTTGCTTCGTAATACTTAATAATGATATTATGATTAAAATAATTGTAGTCGGAAACGGCATGGTAGGTTTCAAATTTTGTGAAAAATTTATTTCGAAACAAGGACAGGAAAAATATCAAATTACCGTATTTGGAGAAGAGCCAAGACGCGCTTATGATCGCGTTCACCTAAGCGAATATTTTGCAGGAAAAACAGCTGAAGATTTATCCATGTCAACAGCAACATGGTACGAGGAAAATAATATCATACTAAACACTTCCGAATTAGTAATTGACATCAACAAAGAAAACAAGACAATTACAACACATTTGGATAAAATCCATTCTTACGATTATTTAGTTTTAGCAACAGGTTCGTCTGCTTTTGTACCACCAATCGAAGGGGTAGAAAAAGAAGGTGTTTTTGTTTACAGAACCATTGAAGACCTTGACGCCATCATGGCTTATGCTTCAAAAATAAAAAAGAATAGCGCTACCGAAGCTGCCGTATTAGGTGGTGGATTATTAGGTCTTGAGGCCGCAAAAGCAGTTCGCGATTTAGGACTAAATCCTCACGTAATAGAATTTGCTCCGCGTTTAATGCCAAGACAGTTAGACAAAGGCGCAAGCAACATGCTTCGTTCTAAAATTGAAGAATTAAACATTAAAATTCACTTAAGTAAATCAACGCAATTCATTGATGGTGATAATGCAATTACCGGAATGATGTTTGAAGAAGAAGAATTACTAAAAGTAGATATGCTGGTTATTTCGGCCGGGATTAAACCAAGAGACGAACTAGGAAGAAGTGCAGGTCTTGAAGTGGGTGTTCGCGGCGGAATTGTAGTGAACAACAAAATGCAAACTTCTGACCCAAATATCTTCGCTATCGGAGAAGTAGCACTGTACAATCACATGATTTACGGATTAGTGGCTCCGGGTTACGAAATGGCCGATGTGGCTGCCGAGCAAATTATGCAAGGCGAAAAAACTATGAGAGAGTCTATCGACATGTCCACTCAATTAAAACTAATTGGAGTTGAAGTAGCCAGTTTCGGAGATCCTTTTATCGAGCATCAGGATGGCACCCCAATTGTTTACGAAAACAAACTAACCGGAATTTACAAAAGAATCAACATTTCTAAAGACGGGAAAAAATTGTTAGGAGGAATCTTGGTAGGTGATTCCAGCGATTATAATAGCTTATATCAAATTTACATTAACGGAATGGCTATTCCTAAAAATCCTGAAGACCTTATTTTAGGAGCAAGAGGCGGCGAAAGCACTTCATTAGGAAGCGTAATGGATTTACCGGATACCGCAGTTATCTGTTCTTGTGAAAATGTAACTAAAGGAACTATCTGCAAATCCATCACAGAAGAAGGTTGCGATTCATTATCGGATGTTATCAAATGCACCAAAGCCGGGACAGGTTGCGGCGGATGTAAACCAATGGTCATTGATTTGGTAAAAGAAACCCAAATCAGTATGGGTAAAGAAGTTAAAGATGTAATTTGCGAACACTTTGCTTACACCCGTCAGGAATTATTTGACTTAGTTAAAATTAACAAACACACTAATTTCTTTGATGTAATTGACCATCATGGTTCCGGAGACGGTTGTGAAATTTGTAAACCAGTTGTCGCTTCAATTTTCTCCAGTATTTATAACGACACGGCTAACAAACACGTAACCACTCAGGACACTAACGACCGATTCTTAGCTAACATTCAACGTAACGGAACTTATTCGGTTGTACCAAGGGTAGCCGGTGGAGAAATTACTCCTGAAAAGCTAATCGTTATTGGTGAAGTTGCTAAACAATTCGACTTATATACCAAAATTACCGGAGCACAACGTGTAGATTTATTCGGAGCTCATTTAAGTGATTTGCCACAAATTTGGAAAATCCTAATCGAAAACGGTTTTGAAAGTGGTCACGCTTACGGAAAATCATTAAGAGCGGTAAAAAGCTGCGTAGGAAACGCCTGGTGTCGTTACGGAATGGACGATAGCGCCGGATTTGCCATCGAACTGGAAAACCGCTACAAAGGAATCCGTTCCCCGCACAAATTAAAAGGAGGAGTTTCTGCTTGTATTCGTGAATGTGCCGAAGCCAGAGGAAAAGATTTTGGAGTAATTGCCGTAGAAGGCGGATGGAATTTATACATCTGTGGAAACGGAGGAGCAAATCCGAAACACGCGGTACTTTTAGCTGAACAAATTGATCGTGAAACCGTAATCAAATATTTAGATCGTTTCTTAATGTACTACATCCGAACAGCTGGACCATTAGTAAGAACAGCAACCTGGTTAGAAAAACTGGAAGGCGGAATGGATTACTTAAAAGAAGTAATTATCGAAGACAGCTTAGGCCTTTGTGAAACTTTAGAAAAAGAAATGGAAAAACTGGTTGGCACTTATGAATGCGAATGGAAACAAGTATTGGAAAAACCTAGATTATTGAAACGTTTCAGCCATTTTGTTAACAGTGACGAAAAAGATGACAACATCGAATTCGTTCCGTTAAGAGGTCAAAAAATGCCAAAAGCCTGGTAATTATCAAATCAAAAGAATTTAAAATATCAACTTCTATGTTCCCTATCCTCTTTGTTGCTCATTGTAAGTATTACACAAAACTCACAACACAATTATAATTTACACTGAGGATAGGTACATAAAATAAAAAATAACACCATGGAAAATATCTTAAGCGAATATAAAACAGTACTACCGGAAGATGTAAAAATTTGGTTTAAAGCAGGAACCGTTGAAGATTTCCCAACTAACCGAGGTGGTTGTATTAAATACAAAAACAAACAAATTGCCGTATTTAATTTTACCCGCCGAAATACCTGGTATGCCTGCCAAAATGCCTGTCCTCACAAAATGGAAATGTTGCTTTCAAGAGGAATGCTTGGTTCAGCCGAAGAAACTCCAAAAATTGCCTGCCCAATGCACAAAAAAACCTTTTCATTGGTTGATGGTTCCTGTTTGAGCGGAGAAGATTACTCAATTGCCACTTACCCTGTAAAAATAGTAGGCGACGAGGTATTTGTAGGCTTTATTGATTAAATTAAATATGTATCTTTGAAGTATTAAATAAATACGACAAATGACAGCCTCAAAATTCCAAAAAGCCATCGAATGGATTGATGCCGAAAACGCACAAGATCCAAACGCAGAAATACACGAATCCGTAAGTTTTCCAAAAGAACTATTATACTCTGATAGAATGTATGCAAAACTTATGGATTTTTCTCCTAATGCTTCCGAAGCAGTCCAAATCGCGGCTAAAGCACAACACATTTGCCGATGGAAAATAGCCCGCGAATCCTACCCAATGGATCGTGTAGGTTACTTAAAATGGCGCGAAGAGTTAAAAAAATTCCACGCCAAAACTACTGCAACCATTCTGGAAAAAGCAGGTTATGACGAGGATTTTATAGCCAGAGTTTCTTTCTTAATCGAAAAAAAACTACTTAAAAAAGACGAAGAAACCCAACTATTAGAAGATGTTATTTGTTTAGTTTTTCTGGAATACTATTTAGCTCCTTTTGTTGAAAAACACGACACCGAAAAACTTAAAAACATCATCCTTAAGACATGGAACAAAATGTCTGACAAAGGACATCAGGCGGCTTTACAAATCAACTACAGCCCTGAAAATCTGCAATTAATAAAAGACGCGCTGGGATTGTAATTAAACATTAGTATGATAAAAGAAGCCAAAGCGTTTTCTGAAAATCTAAATTTTAAAAAATTAAAGCAAATGTATCTGTTTGCTTTAATTACTATTGCCATTACGATTCTTTTGAGTCAGTTGCTCATTCAGCATAACATTAGCAGCCAGCTTAATGATTCCCGACTGATAAATATCTCGGGAAAACAACGTATGCTGAGTCAAAAATTAGCCAAAGAAATTCTTATTCTGAATTCTTCCAGTATTGATTCGAATAAAGAAGCAGCAATTTCAAACATCCGAAAAACACTGGAACTTTGGAAATCAACCCATTTGGCTTTAGAAAAAGGAAACGACAGTCTTCATTTTCCCAGCGAAAAAAGTCCGATGCTTTTAGCTTTATTCAAAGACATCAAACCGAATGTCCTCAACATTGACAAAGCCACCCGAAACTATTTAAACAACAGCAGCCGCAATGGTAACGAGAATACAAATCAGGCTGAAGTAAAAACCATTTTGGACAATGTTGCCGTATTTTTGGACAAAATGAATGTTATTGTAGGACAATATGAGCACGAAGCCTTAGAAAAAGTAACCCGCCAACGCAACATTGAATATGGCATTTTAAGCTTTACTTTATTGGTTTTGCTTTTAGAATTTCTGTATATTTTTAAGCCTACTAATAAAAAAATTGAACTCTTAATTTCTAAATTATTAATTTCAGAAAAAAGAGCTATCAAACTGGCACGCGACACCGAAGCTATTAGTATTATCAAAGAAAATTCAGTAAAAGAATTGAAATCGCTGAATTTTGCAATGGAAAACACTTTATTGTATTGCCGCATCAGTCCGCAGGGAAAAATCATCCACATGGGTGAAAAATTCTCCAAATTATTGCAATACAACCCCTCTTTTGATTCCGACAAAAGCTTTGCAAAAGCACTCACGGCCGTAGAAAAAGAGCAACTGGAAATCGACCGCATTATTGCCGACAAACAAAGAAGCGGCTGGCAGGGAGAACTCAACACCACCGACAGATACGGCAACAAACTATGGCTCGACATGTCTATGATTCCGGTTCGCATTCGCAAAGAAGAATCCGAATTACTAGTGATTTGTTTTAATATTACCGTTCGTAAAAATGCCGAACTGGAAGTAGAACGCCTTAACAGAGAGAACATCATTGAAAAGGTAAATCAACAAAAAATTATTTCAAGTAAAATTGTTGAAAACCAGGAAAACGAACAAAACCGAATTGCACGCGAAATTCACGATGGAATCGGACAAATGCTTACCGGATTGAAGTTTAGTTTAGAAAGTATTAATTTGGATGACAAAGAAAAATCGATTCAGAAAATCGAATATCTAAAAAAACTTTCGCTCGATATTATCAAAGGAGTTCGTACCGCAACTTTCAACCTGATGCCTCCAGAATTGAGCGATCATGGAATTGTTTCCTCGATAGCCAAACTAACTTTGGAATTAGCCAAATTAACCGGTAAAAATGTTCAGTTTTACAACAAAACTGATTTTGATCAAAGACTAGATTCATTAATCGAAATCAACATTTACCGTTTAACTCAGGAAGCGATAAACAATGCTATAAAATATGCCAACTCGTCACATATTATTGTGCAACTTTCCCACAGCAACAAAATACTTAGTATTACCATAGATGATAACGGAAAAGGATTTGACATTAATACCGTAGAAAAAAAGCGCAATAGCGAGTCCGGAATGGGCTTATTATTCATGAAAGAACGCGTGCAATACATCAACGGAAGAGTATTTATCAACTCTATTCCCGGAGAAGGAACCCGAATTACTTTCAATATTCCGATATAACACTAGAAAAAATACGTAAAAAATACGTATATTGCACTACTTTTGACTAAATACGTAAATTTTATATTCTTAAAAATAAGTAAGTTATGAATCAAACCATTCGAGTTGTCCTTGCTGATGATCATTTTTTTGTAAGAGATGGTATCAAATCACTTTTAGAAAGCGAAAAAAACATTGCTGTTGTTGGAGAAGCAACTGATGGACAGGAGGCTTTAGAAGTGGTTGCAACTACTAACCCTGACTTATTAATTGTTGATATCAGAATGCCACATCACACAGGAATTGAAGTGGTTGAAAAATTACGCAATCAAAATAATCCCGTAAAAATCATTGTACTGTCGATGCACGAATCGGAAGAGTATGTTTTAAAATCAATTAAAGCAGGTGCCGACGGTTACTTATTAAAAGGTTCCAGCAAAGAAGAATTTTTGAAAGCACTGCATGCTGTAGCCAACGGAGGAAAATATTTTACCGGAGACATCTCCTCTATTTTAATTAATCAATTAACGAATACGACGGCTTCTTTAGAGCCTAAACCGGCTCTGGCTGAAGATTTAACAATTACCAAAAGAGAAAAAGAAATCCTTACTTTATTATTGTCCGGAAAAGGAAATAAAGAAATTGCCGAAGCTCTCGAAATTAGTAAACGTACCGCCGAAGTACACCGTTTTAACCTGATGAAAAAACTGAAAGTCAAAAACTTAATGGAACTTTCCAACAAAGCCACCGAATATTCTTTAATATAATTATCAGAAAAAACTTCCTGAAATCTTAATCTTAGGAAGTTTTTTTATTATTTGTCACAACAAACTACTCATCATCCGGTTCAATATGAATCAAAACATGACCCAACTCCGGAATTTCTTTTCGCAACGTATCTTTTAAAATATGCGCCAATTGATGTCCCTGTTTTACCGAAATTTCAGCTTTTACAATCGCATGCAAATCTACATGATATTTCATCCCTGATTTCCTGATAAAACATTTTTCAGTCCCCATTATCCCATCGACTTTTACAGCCTCTTTTCGAATATGCTCGATTAAATCATCATACAAATGTTCGTCCATAATTTCACCCAAAGCAGGACGAAAAATCAAGTAACTGTTATAAAAAATAAAGCAGGAAGCAAAAAGTGCCGCCCAATCATCAGCCGACTCATAACCTTTACCTAAAATTAAAGCAATAGAAATCCCTATAAAAGCAGCAACCGAAGTAATAGCGTCACTACGATGATGCCAGGCATCAGCCTTTAAAGAAGAACTATTGGTTTCAATACTTCGCTTCATTACTTTTTGAAAAGAATACTCTTTCCAAATAATAATGGCTCCTAACACAAACAAAGTCCAGGATTTAGGCAAATCATGTGGCGCCTGAATATTAGCGATACTTTCATAAGCAATAACAGTAGCCGAAGTGATTAAAAAACCAACCACCAAAAAAGTAATCAAAGGCTCGGCACGTCCATGTCCATACGGATGATTTTCATCTGCCGGACGGTTAGAATATTTTATTCCAAACAACACTAAAAGCGAAGCAAAAATATCAGTGGTAGATTCAATTCCGTCAGCAATTAAGGCATAAGAATTGCCAAAAAAACCTGCTAAGCCTTTTATAATTGCTAAGCAGGTATTTCCTATTATACTAAAGTAAGTTGCCTCTACGGCTGCTTGTTGTTGTTTACTCATATTATTTATTCAACACGAACAATTTTAGCTCCAATAGCTCTTAATCGTTCATCGATACGCTCATAACCGCGGTCAATTTGTTCGATATTCTGAATTGTACTGGTTCCTTTGGCAGAAAGCGCTGCAATCAATAAAGAAATTCCCGCACGAATATCAGGAGAAGACATGGTAGTTGCTTTTAAAGTTGATTTAAAATCATGCCCGATTACCACTGCTCTGTGTGGATCACACAACATAATTTTGGCTCCCATATCAATTAATTTATCTACGAAGAACAATCGGCTTTCAAACATTTTTTGATGAATCAACACATCTCCTTTAGCCTGAGTAGCCACTACCAAAACAATACTCAACAAATCCGGAGTAAAGCCCGGCCAAGGTGCATCGGCAATAGTAAGAATAGATCCGTCGATATCGGTTTTTACTTCATACCCATTTTCATGAGTTGGGATATAAATATCATCACCACGACGCTCTAAAGTAATTCCTAATTTTCTAAAAGTATTCGGGATTAATCCTAAATTTTCCCAGCTAACATTTTTGATGGTAATTTCACTTCTGGTCATTGCAGCAAGACCAATCCAGGAACCAATTTCAATCATATCCGGAAGAATACGGTGTTCGCAACCGCCTAATTTCTCAACTCCTTCAATAGTTAACAAATTCGAACCAACACCAGTAATTTTGGCTCCCATAGAATTCAACATTTTACAAAGCTGTTGCAAATAAGGCTCGCAGGCAGCATTATAAACCGTTGTTTTTCCTTTTGCTAAAACAGCTGCCATTACAATATTAGCAGTTCCGGTTACCGAAGCTTCGTCTAAAAGCATATCGGTTCCTTGAAGACCTTCTTCCGGAGATTCTACTCCGTAAAAGTGATCTTCGCGGTTGTAGCGGAATTTTGCACCTAAATTGATAAACCCTTCAAAGTGAGTATCCAATCTTCTTCTTCCAATTTTATCTCCTCCCGGTTTTGGAATATAACCTTTACCAAAACGTGCCAAAAGTGGTCCTACAATCATAATCGAACCTCTTAAAGCGCCACCTTCTTTTTTGAAAGCTTCTGTTTCAAGATAACCCACATTTACTTCATCCGCTTGGAAAGTATAAGTACCTGAACCGTTCTTAGTTATTTTTACACCTAAATTACCTAAAAGGGTAATCAGTTTATTGATATCAATAATATCGGGAATATTGTTAATGGTTACTTTTTCCGGAGTTAAAAGTACAGCACACAAAATCTGTAAGGCTTCATTTTTTGCGCCTTGTGGAGTAATTTCTCCTTTTAAACGGATTCCTCCTTCAATTTTAAAAATTCCCATATTCTTTTTTTAGTTTTTCTGAGTTACTGAGATTCTAAGTTTTTCTTCAAAAAAGACCTAGCAACTTTATTGATTTTTTTGATTGTTATTTTTTTGAAAAGACTTTTGTTTTCCCTGTCCTTTATTATTTTTATTATTCTGATTTTTATTAGACTGTCCCTGAGAAGAAACTTTATTAGACATTCTCTTATTGGTACGCAATAAATCAGTTGTATTAATAAGCTCTTCAGAACTTTGTAATAAATTCAATTTTCCCCCTGACAACTCGTAAAGATGTTCAAAAATCACATCATCTTTCACCGTGTCTTTGTTCCAGCTTAAATAAGATTTTTTCATGTGATTGGCAATTACTTTTACCAAAGCACTTTTCATCTCGCCTTCCTCCCACTTATTAGCAACATCAATCATATATTTGATATTGTTTCCGTAATAACGGTATTTTGGGAAATTTTGAGGATATTTTAAAACTTCCGGTTTGAGTTGCAAAACCTCTCTGGAAGGAATTGGATACGGTGATTCGACATCCAATTTAAAATCTGACATGATAAAAAGCTGATCCCAAAGTTTATGCTGAAAATCAGGAACATCTCTCAAATGCGGATTTAAACTCCCCATAACCTGAATGATATATTTGGCTGCTTTATTTCTGGTTTCAGCATCTTCAATTTCGGTAGCCTGGTCAATCAGTTTTTGCAAATGACGTCCGTACTCAGGAATAATCAAATGCGGACGCTCGGCATTATACTCCAAATGATGCACCACATCATTCGCATTTTCTTTTATATATTTCTGATTCATATTTTTGGATTGATTTAAAACTTTTGCAGAAAAAAGACTCCAAAATAGTCTTTCCTGACAAAATTACAACGAAATTATTCCCTCAATAACGGATACTTCAAGATACTTATCAATAACTGCCTGAGGACTTTCCATCTGAACATCAATGGAAACACTGGTAAACTTTCCGGTTTTAGACTGCGTAGTTTTAATAACCGCTCCCATACCGTCAAAAGCCTGTTCCACCTGTTTAATTTTTTCGTTGTCTGTTGGTACAATAAATTTAAACAAATATATAGCCGGCCAGGTATTACTTTTTTCTAATTCGGCTTTTAATCTATCGAAAAATTCCTCCGTTTTCTTATCCATCTTGTCTTTAAAAAATAAAGCAAATATACGGTTTCAATTCTAAAATATAAATTCTCCAATATGATTTTTAGCAAATTCGTGATTTTGATTCCTCTTATTTTAAAATTTCTAAATTAGTTTGAGTAAGTTTGCTTTAAATTCTGTTTTTTAGCCCCGAAAAAATAGGCTGCTATTTAATTTTTAGCATTCAAAAAACGAATTAATATTTTTGCAATTGCATGTCTGAAGCTTTACAAATCCTACAAAAATACTGGAATCACAGCAGTTTTAGAACTCCACAGGAAGAAATTATCAATTCGGTTTTAAACGGAAAGGATACTTTTGCACTCATGCCTACCGGCGGCGGAAAATCCATCTGTTTCCAAATTCCGGCACTAATGCAAAAAGGAATTTGCTTAGTCATTTCGCCTTTAATCGCTTTAATGAAAGATCAGATTGCCAATTTACAAAAACGCGACATCAAAGCCATTGCACTTACCGGCGGAATTAAATCAGACGAAATTATTGATCTTTTAGACAATTGTCAATACGGAAATTACAAATTCCTATATCTTTCTCCGGAACGACTGCAATCGGACTGGATTTTAGAACGCATTAAAAATCTGCCGATTAATTTAATTGCTATTGACGAAGCGCATTGTGTTTCGCAATGGGGACATGATTTTCGTCCTGCTTATCTAAAAATTTCCAATTTAAAAATACATTTTCCTAAAGTCCCTTTTCTGGCATTAACTGCCACAGCCACTCCCAGAGTAAAAGAAGACATTATTACAGAACTGGGATTACAACATCCGCAATGTTTTGAAAAATCATTCGAAAGAAAAAACATTGCTTATATGGTTTTTGAAATCGAGGATAAACTTTTCAGAATTCAACAAATTTTAAAGAAAAACCTCCAGCCTTCTATCATTTACGTTAGAAATCGAAGAGCCTGCACTGATACTGCAGCACAACTCAATTCACTGGGTTTCAAAGCCACTTTTTACCACGGAGGCTTGCCTACCAAGGAGAAAACCAAAAACATGGAACGCTGGATGAACGAAGAAGTTCAGGTTATGGTAGCTACGAATGCTTTTGGAATGGGAATTGACAAAGCCAATGTTAAAACCGTCATCCACATTCAACTGCCCGACAATCTTGAAAACTATTATCAGGAAGCGGGTCGGGCCGGAAGAAATAACGAAAAAGCTTTTGCTATTTTACTCAGCAGCCCGTCGGATATTGCTCAAACCGAGAATCAATTTTTAAATATTTTACCGGATAAAAAATTCTTAAAAGAGGTTTTTATCAAAATTTGCAACTATTTTCAAATTGCTTACGGCGAAGGCATCAATGAACAATTTTCCTTTAATCTGAACCAATTTTGTATTCGTTACCAATTTCCGGTTTTAAAAACTTTCAATGCCATTCAGTTTTTGGACCGTCAGGGAATCATTAGTTTATCACAGGAATTTTCAGAAAAAATAAGTCTGCAATTTATTATTTCTTCTAAAGAAGTCATCCGCTACATCAGCCTGAGTCCAAATGACGAGGAAATTATTTTGGCAATTTTAAGAGCTTATCCCGGAATTTACGATATGCAAATCAAGCTGAATCTTCCGTTTATCGCTAAAAAATCCAATCACACGGAAGCCGAAGTAGTTACTGTTTTAGAAAAACTACAAGAAAAACAAATTGTAGCGTATCATTCCAAAAATAATGATACAACTCTAATTTTTAATGAAATTCGCGAAGACGACAGAACAATTAACCGCGTTTCAAAATATCTTGAAAACCAAAATCAGTTAAAAAAAGAACAGTTTGAAGCGGTTTTACACTATATAAAAACAGATGATCGCTGCAAAAGTCAGCTGCTCTTAGCTTATTTTGGAGAAAAACAGACTACTAATTGCGGCATTTGTACTTATTGTATTCAACAAAAAAAGAAAAAAGAAACCAATAGTTCTCTTTCAAAAAAAATACTCGAATTACTAGAAACAGCTGATTTAAGTTCCAGAGAAATCCAACTTAAACTCGATAATCCTTCAAACGATGTTATCTTTGCATTACAAGAATTATTAGAATCTGAAAACATTCTGATAAAACCAAACAATAAATATAGCCTGAAACAATAATGGAAAAATTACGAATTGTATTCATGGGAACCCCTGATTTTGCAGTAGGAATCCTTGACAGTATTTTAAAAAACAACTACGAAATAGCTGCTGTTATCACCGCAGCCGACAAACCCGCCGGTCGCGGACAAAAAATAAAATATTCAGCTGTTAAAGAATACGCTTTAGCAAACAATTTAAATTTACTTCAGCCAACTAACTTAAAAGACGAATCTTTTCTTGCCGAATTGAAAGCGCTTAATGCCAATTTACAAGTAGTGGTTGCCTTTAGAATGTTGCCTAAAGCAGTTTGGGAAATGCCAAAACTAGGCACTTTCAACCTGCACGCTTCACTGCTACCTAATTACAGAGGAGCCGCCCCCATTAACTGGGCAATTATTAACGGAGAATCTAAAACCGGAGTTACAACTTTCTTTATTGATGATAAAATAGACACCGGAGCGATGATTCTGAGCAAAGAAACCGAAATTGATCCGAATGAAAATGCCGGACAACTTCACGACCGATTAATGAATATTGGAAGTAGCACTGTAATTGACACCTTAACCTTAATTGGAAAAGGAGAAGTTAAAACAACGATGCAAACTGATGATGCTGATATTAAAACAGCCTATAAACTCAACAAAGAAAACTGCAAGATTGACTGGAATAAATCGGCTACGGAAATTAACAATCTAATAAGAGGATTAAGTCCTTATCCGGCTTCCTGGTGTTTTTTTACCGACAAAAATCAGGAATGGAATGTAAAAATTTATGATTCCAAAATAATTAAAGACTCTCACAACTATACTGCCGGGACAATTATTAGTTCAAAAAAAGAATTAAAAATTGCCGTAAAAGAGGGTTTTATACAAATATTAAGTTTGCAATTTCCGGGAAAAAAGAAAATGACAACCGCCGAATTACTCAACGGAATCTCTTTTTCGGAGGAAGCAAAAGCGCTTTAAACTCAATAAAAACAGGCTAAAAGAGCTAAAAAAATCGTCAAAATGCACTATGTTATGAACAAAAAAAACAAGTTATTAACAAAACAAGGTAAAATCCGTCAAAACACTTGTGAGGTCTGTATTTACTGCTAAATTTGTTGTAGTAACAATTTATTTTAACCAACAATTAATAACTCTTATTATGAACAAATCAGAATTAATCGATGCTATCGCTGCTGACGCAGGAATTACTAAAGCAGCTGCAAAATTAGCTTTAGAGTCTTTTTTAGGTAATGTAGGTGACACTTTGAAAAAAGGTGGAAAAGTTTCTCTTGTAGGATTTGGATCTTGGTCAGTTTCTTCAAGAGCTGCCAGAGACGGAAGAAATCCTCAAACTGGAAAAACAATTCAAATTGCAGCTAAAAATGTTGTAAAATTCAAAGCTGGAGCTGAATTAGATGGAGCTGTTAACTAAGGATTTGTTTCTAAAACCTAGTCAATATAAAAAACCCTCAATTGAGGGTTTTTTTATGCATTTTACCGATTATGTTTGGATTTTTTTATTTTTTTTTCTTAAATTTAATAAATAAACACACCAAGTCATGATTTCAGAACCATTAATAAAAGGACAATTACTTATTGCTGAACCTTCAATAATTGGAGATTTATCATTCAATCGATCTGTGATTTTACTAGCTGATCATGACAAAGACGGATCAGTTGGTTTTATCATTAATAAGCCGTTGAAATACACCATTCAAGACTTAATTCCGGAAATTAATTCCCATTTAAAAATATACAACGGAGGTCCGGTAGAACAAGACAATCTGTATTTTATTCACAATGTTCCGGATTTAATTCCTAACAGCATTGAAATTTCCAACGGAATTTACTGGGGAGGTGATTTTGAATCTACTAAATCACTCATCAACAGCGGAAAAATAAACAAAAACAACATTCGTTTCTTTTTGGGTTACACTGGCTGGTCCGAAAGCCAATTGCAGAATGAAATGGACAATAATTCCTGGATCATAACCTCTAACAGTTATAAAAATAAAATTATAGGAAAATCATCTGCTCATTTCTGGAAAGAACAAATTTTAGAATTAGGAGGCGACTATTTAATTTGGTCGAACGCTCCTGAAAATCCCTATCTTAACTAAAAGTTACACTAACAACTTCGTTTAATTTAGAAACTAACTTTTGAGACAAATCTGTTTTAAAAGTTTTTTTTCTGTATTTAGTTATCGGCTGAATTCCTTTTATAACATTGGTAATAAATAATTCATCTGCTTTTTGAAGATCAAACGGAGAAATTACTTCTTCAGTCACTTCCAAACCTTCAATTGTTTTTGCTAATTTCAAAAGTTGTTTACGCAGCACACCCTTCACACAACCTTCTGAAACAGGAGGAGTTACCAGCTTATTTCCTACAAGCATAAAAATATTCCCCTGAATGGCCTCTACCACATTTTTACTATCATTCAACAACAAACAATTATCAAGCCCATTTTCACTGGCAAAAATACTAGCCGTAACATTCAGCAATCGATTGGTTGATTTTATTGAAGACAACAACTGCTTGGTCACATAAAAATCTTTAAACAAGTCAACCTCATATTCTTTTTCGTCAATTGCATACAAAGTCGAATCCAAAGCTATGGCATGAATTAAAAAGGAAACCGTTTTGTCTATTGGCAAATAATAACCTCCGTCATTTCTAAAAACCGTAACACGAACGCGTGCCACATTAGAAATCCCCAGTTTATTAGTTAACGTAAGAATTTGTTCTTCAAAATATTCCATTGTAAAATTCATCGGAATCTCCATCCGAACCACACGCATCGAAGCCATTAATCTAAAATAATGATCCTCTAAATACAACACCTGAGAATTTACAATTTTTACTGTTTCAAAAACAGCATCACCATACAAAAAACCTCTGTTTTGCGTTAATATATTTGATCCCTGAGTTACTAAAGTTCCGTTGAAATTAATCATAAAAAAAAGCCCTGAATTTTGTTCAGGGCAAATATAAGCTTTAAAAAATAGAATTTACTATACAGAACCTAAGAGATGTTTTAAATCTGAAATTTGGTTTTCCCATAATTGTTTAGCCTCATCAATTTCGTTTTCTTCAGCAAAATCAACAATCATTAGAGAAACATCTTTGGTCAACTCATCTTCCAAAATATGCAATTCAAAAAAATAATCGGTATCTTTATTAGCCGAATCCACCCATTTAAACTTTACTTTTTCTCCTGATTTTTTAGAAGCTAATCTGGCTTTTTCTTCAGAATCATTCCATATAAAAGTAAAAAACTCTCCTCTGGAATTTACATCATCAGCAAACCATTCCGACAAACCGGAAGGAGTAGAAATATATTGATACAATAATTGCGGGGAAGAATTTATAGGAAATTCAATTTCGTAACGTACTTTAACATCCATAAAGGTCAATTTATTTTTTTTCGAATATATAGAATATAATGTCTAAAAAAAAACGTTTTGAAAAATATTTTTTTTCTTCATTTTTTACTTGCACGATTTATTTTTATTCCTATCTTTGCACCCGCAATCAGGAACAGAAAATCCCTGAGTAATTGGCGAGGTAGCTCAGTTGGTTAGAGCGCAGGATTCATAACCCTGAGGTCACGGGTTCAACTCCCGTCTTCGCTACAGACTTAACGTTTTGAAAATCACGGATTAGTGCAAACTAATCCGTTTTTTTATGTCTAAACTTTTAGTACTTTTACAAAACGTACACGATATCGTACACGATTTACCCATGAAATCTAACTACTCTGGACCACATATTTACACTGGAAATATCAACATAAAAGCTTGGTCTAAACTTTCTAAATTAGAACAAGAAGAAGCTTTATCAAAAGAATGGTATGTTTATTATTCGTTTAGAAATCCCTTAACAGGTAAATTGGTTCGTCAAAGCAATATAAAAACAGGAGTTAACAGCCTTAAGACTAAACAGGAACGTTATGAAAAATTGACACAAATAAAAGATAGTCTTCTTTTCCTGTTAAAAAAAGGATTTAACCCTTATGCTGACAATTCCGTTTTAGAAAAAAATACACTACAAAAATTAGACACAGAAATTAATAGATCAACAACTGCTACTATTATCCCAACAAAAAAGAATTCCGAGACTACTCCTATTATAAAAACAAAGAAAACTACACCTGAATCTAAAAAGGAAAAAACAATCAAAGAAGCATTTCAATTTGGATTGAAAATCAAACAAAATGTTTTAGGCGCTACTTCATATAGTGGTTTTCAAGGCAGAATAAATCGATTCCTGCATTGGCTTGATCAGAATGGAAATAGTTCCGATAAAATTTCAACTTTAGACAAAAAGACCTTTATCAATTACTTGAACTATGTATTGGAAAACACCAGTGCGAGCAATCGAAACAATACAAGAACTGACCTAAGTTCTATTGTTCAAACATTAGTTGATAACGAAATCATGACGGACAACTACCTAAAAAGCATTAATGTCCTCAAATCAGCACCGGAAAGAAATAAAACCTATTCTATCACACAAGAAACCGACATACTTAAATATGTTCAAGACAACGACCCTGTCCTCTTATTATATATCCAATTTATTACCTACAATTTTTTAAGACCCGTTGAAGTAAACCGACTGAAAATAGGAGATTTGGATCTTGAAGGAAAAAAATTATTTGTTAGAGCTAAAAACAAAGCTGTCAAAGTAAAAATCATCCCTCAAAAAATTATTAATCTTCTACCTGATTTATCAAATATGAATCCTGAGCACTTTCTATTTACTCCTAATGCGATTGGGGCAGAATGGGAAGCCGAAGAAAACAACCGAAGAGATAACTTTTCTAAAAAATTCAAGGTAGTAAAAGATCATTTCAATTTGAATAAGGATTATGGTTTGTATAGTTTTCGACATACTGCAATAACCAACCTATATAGAGAAATTAGAAAAACAAAAACTCCACATGAAGCTAAAAGTGTTTTAATGGGAATAACAGGTCATCAAACTATCGAAGCATTAGAAAAATACCTCCGTGATATTGATGCTGAATTACCTGATGATTATTCGCATTTGTTGAAATAAATTAAAAAATCTTTTAAAACTACTCCATATTTCATTTTATTAACTCATAATTGTTAACAATAAAATTCCTTCATCAATCTTATATTGTGTATTTTTATAAACCTTATAGTTTAATTTTTATCTGGGTTTTCAAATACCACTTTTAAATATAGACTGACTAATAAATTAAATGAAAAAGAGATCGAATTTATTGATAAGAGTTAAACAAATTAGAATATGGGAAAGGAGAAAGAAAAAATTAATGATGAAATAATTCGTCAAGAATGGGTTGAATATAGAAATTCCGTAACAGAAAATAAAAGTAAGAGCCAAGATGATTTTGAGAAATATATTAATCTTCTTGCTTCAGGAGGTTTAGTTCTTTCGTTAACATTTTTTGAAAAAATAGTCCCACTAGATAAAGCAGTCTGCAAACCATTTGTAATAGCAGGAATGTTTCTAATGGTTGTAACGCTACTCTCTAATCTCTACTCACATCATAAGTCTATACTAGATTCGGATTTAACAATTAAAGAAATAGATGAAAAACAATATGATAAGATTTTTAAAAATATAAATAAACGAAATAAAACAATAAATATACTAAATAGTGTATCCATTTGGGCACTAATCATTGGTATACTTTCTTTAATAACTTTTGTAACAATAAATATTTACAACATGGATAATTCAAATCAAAGCAATAAGCCAAGACCACAACAACCACCAAAGCCTTTAACTGAAGAAAAAAGAGGGAGAGCTACTCCTCCACCTCCCAGACCTTCAAATAATCCTAAAAAATAAGATAATGGACAAAAAAATAAATAAACTCTTAAATGATGTACTTAAAGAAGTTGAAAAAATAGACCAATCTGGAGTAAATATTATTGCTGGAAGAATTGTTCCTACACCATCAAACAAATTAAAACCAAAGGTCGTAATCAAACCTAAGGATAAGAAATAACTCCAAAGATTTATTTAATTTATATTTAAAGAGAATAAAAACAGTTGAACAAAATTATTTTTTATGTATTTACAAAATATAAAACTCTGGAATTTTAGACGATTTGGTTCTGATGGAGAATTCAATATTGATAATCCAGATTTAAATTTAAATCTTAATAAGGGATTAAATGTAATTATTGGTGAAAATGATTCGGGAAAGACCGCAATAATTGATGCTATAAAACTTGCTCTTAAAACACATAGTTACGATTATATTAGGGTTGAAGATAAAGACTTTTATAACAATTCAAATCGATTTAGAATTGAATTTGTTTTTAGTGGACTAATTGCAGAGGAGGCTAAAAACTTTACTGAATGGCTTGGGTGGAATGGCTCGGGAGAAAATGTTGTGCCATATTTGAAAATAAATTATGACGTAAAAAGACAAGGTAAAAAAATATTACCGTCTGATTTAAAAGCTGGTGCGGATGAGGATGGTTATCAATTAACAGCTGAAGCAAGAGAATATCTTAAAGCTACATATTTGAAACCGCTAAGAGATGCGGAAAACGAATTAATTGCGAAACGCAATTCAAGATTATCTCAAATTCTTTTAGGAGATTCTGCATTTAAAGGGAAAGAAACTGACCATGAACTTGTAACTATATTTGAAAATTTAAGTAGAGAAATTGATAAATATTTTAAAGGTCAATTTGAAATTTCAACAACGAATGAAAAAGGTGAAGAAGTAACTATTTCACCACAAGAAGGAAAGGTTATTAAAGACAAAATTGATGGATATATTAAAGGGTTTTATAGCAATGAATATGAAGCTGAATTTAAAGCATCATCAAATGATATAAAAAGTATTCTTGAAAAACTAACCTTATTCTTAAAAGATGAATTAAATCCTGGACTGGGAACACTTAACAGGTTATTTATGGCTGCTGAATTACTTCACTTGAACAAATCAAATTGGAGTGGTTTAAGATTAGGTTTGGTAGAAGAATTGGAAGCCCATCTTCACCCACAAGCCCAAATGCAAGTTATAGAGTCTCTTCAAAAGCAGAATGCAATACAATTAATTCTAACCACACATAGTCCTAATCTAGCATCTAAATTAAAACTCGAAAATTTAATTATTTGTAATAATGGTAATGCTTTTCCAATGGGGTCTGACTATACAAAACTAGACCCCGATGATTATAAGTTTTTAGAAAAGTTTCTTGATACAACAAAGGCTAATTTATTTTTTGCAAAAGGAATTATTTTAGTCGAAGGATGGGCAGAAGAAATACTAATTCCTAGTATTTCAAAAAACATAGGTATTAATTTAACTGAGAAAGGAATTTCAATTGTTAATGTTGGTAGTCTTGCATACAGTAGATATGCGAATATTTTTCTTAGAAAAGAAGCCCCATTAATGACCATACCAATAGCTATTCTTACAGATTCCGATATTAGGGAATACGAAAAGGTGCAAGTTGGAGGTGAATCTGTATATCAAAAAAGAGATTTAGCAACAATAAAGGCAGAAACAGACCAAAAAATTTCTGATTTAGAAGCTAAATCAGAAAATAATGTACAGTATTTCATAGCTCCAAATTGGACTTTAGAATATTCATTATTCAAATCAAATAGTTTAACAAATACATTACAACTCAATACTAAATCTATTCATACAGGAACAGATTGGGAAACAGATTTTGAAAAATCATTAGCCGAAAAACTTATTAATAAAGGTTTAAAAAAAACAGAGATTGCTTATAGAATTGCTAATACTATTGATGAGGACTTAAAAAACTATGAAGAAGGAAAGATAGATGTAAAAACTATAAATATTGTGACTAATGATGAAACGGACAGTATTAATTATCTAGTAAAAGCCATAAACTATGTTACAGGAAATTAATATAACTGACGAAGACATACTTTATTCTGAAAAGATTCTTCTACCTGAAGGCAAAACCTTTGATGATGAAAGAAAAGAGTTTATTCGTAATTTTAATACATTAGATTTACAAGCTGTTCCAGGAAGTGGAAAAACTACCACACTATTAGCAAAGCTTTTAATACTAGAGAATAAATTACCATTTTCTGATGGGTCTGGAATCCTCGTGTTATCTCATACAAATACTGCAATTGATGAAATAAAACATAAGATACAAAAGCATTGTCCAAAATTATTTTCTTACCCAAATTTTATTGGTACAATTCAAAGTTTTGTAGATGAATTTTTAGCAATTCCTTTCTACACTTCTAAATTTAAGAAAAAGCCAATTAGAATAGATAGTGAGATTTTTGATGAAATAGCAAGCATTCGTTTTCAAAATTTACCAAATTCCGGTGCAAAATCTTGGTTATTAAGACAACACGACCCCGAAAACTTCTTTAAAAATTTAAGATTTGATGTTAACTTAAATTTATTAAAAGGAATGAATGGAGATATTTGTTTAAGAAGCGATACTAACTCAGCAACATATAAAACATTCTCAACAATTAAATCTCAGATATTAAAATCTGGGTTTCTAAATTATGATGATGCATATTTCTTGGCAGAACAATATTTAAAACACTACCCTGAGATAAAGAATATTTTACAAAAACGTTTTTCTAATGTCTTTGTGGATGAAATGCAAGACATGGACACTCATCAATATAATTTATTAGAAAAATTATTTTTTGACGAAGGAAATAGTCTCTCAAATTTTCAGCGAATTGGTGATAAAAATCAAGCTATTTATAATTCAGTAAAAGTCAATGAAATCTGGAATGATAGAGCAGAAATTTTAAGACTAAGTGGAAGTCAAAGACTTAGCAAAGCAATAGCAGATATTGTCTGTGAATTTGCATTACATTCCAATGATGATTTTGAAATCGTCGGATTAAATGACTGTGAAATAAAACCTCATATTATAATTTTTGAAAATTCATCAATTAATAATATTATTCCACATTTCACACAACTCGTAAGAAATTTCAAAGAAGATGGCAGTTTAATTGATTTTGATAAATATCCTGCTAAAGTAGTAGCATGGAATACTGAATGGAAAGTCCAAGCTGATAGAGATAATATTTCTAAACTTAGACTTGTTGATTATTTTAATGGTTTTAAAAAAGATAAACAAAAACCTAAACAAGACTATAATTGCTTAAAAAGCTATCTCCTATTTTATGATAAGAACAAACTAACACTAGAGCCAATTCGAAAAAACATATTAAATGCTTTTTTAAAGATATTGCGCCTCGAAAATATAAATGGTGAAGATGGGAGAACCTTCACAAAGAAGAAGTTAATAGATTTTATAAAACAAAAAGATTTTAGCTCACATGAAGAATTTAGTTTAAATATCTACAATTGGTCTATTGGTCTAATAAAGGGAAAAACAAATGAGATTTGGGATGAGATGAAAGAATATGTTCCGGTTTTTTTTAATCTTTTTTCAGATTCTCAACTTTCGACTAGCTTAAATTTCATAACCACTGATGTTGGGGGTATTATAATTGAAATTGAGGAAGAACCTGAAACTACAAACATTTATAAAGAAGACGGATTGGAGATTGAAGTAACGAGTGTACATGCGGTAAAAGGACAAACACACTGCGCAACCTTATATTTAGAATCTTTCTTTGACAGAGGCTATGGAAATTACGAATCTGAAAGGCTAAAGAATCAATTTTTAGGGACACAGACAATATCTCAAACTCTTGCCGTCGTTCCAAACAGCCATGATAAAATAATACAATCCGCAAAAATGGCATACGTTGGATTTTCAAGACCAACTAATTTTCTCTGTGTAGCAATTCATAAAAGTAGATTTAATTCCTGTTTATCTACTATAGATAGAAACAAATGGGAAGTAATTGAATTATAAAATTTAAGGAATGATAAAGTTCACAAAAGAGAAAAAAAGAATTATAGCCACCTATATACCTTACGAAAATTCTAGTACAGATTGGATTTTTGACAGGTTTGAACAAGATGACGAAGTAACTTTTAATAAAGTATATAATTTTAAAAAAGAGAATTTAAAAGATAAACTAAAAAGTAAGAAAGAAAAAAAGATTGAAGATATTTTTAGCATTGGTAAAAATGAGGCAATCGATTTTATTTTCGCAAAATTAGAAGGAGATTATTACAAAGTTGAAAAGAGTATTTTAATTGAAAAATTTGATGTTTTTTTTCACAAAGAAATTGAGTTAATCAAAGATTTTTTTATTGCTGAGAGTGACATTTCAATTTTTAAAAAGATTGAGCAAATAATAGATGAAGATATATATATATTGGAGGTAGTAATTCAAATGCAATTTCTGAAATTGATTTTAGAGGTATTATAAATGACTTTCCAAGTAAATACGAAAAGAAATTATACTCCGAGGCAAGATTAACCAATGTAATAAAAGAATTTTTTGCAAGTACAATTAATGCAGAAAAGAAATTTGAAAAATACATTGACAAAAAAGCAACTAACAAAGGCGAAAATCTAATTAAGCTTTTTAGTGATGTTGAATTAATAAAATATCAAACGATATTGGAAAAACTTGAAAAAATGCTATCAAGTGAAATTTCCTATTCTGAAAATGATTGGCAGGATGAAATTTTGCAGATAATTTTATTACTGTATCCAAAATATTTTTTGGTATTTAAAGAAGCTCCCATTAAAGCTAGTTATGATAAAGAGAAAAGCATTAGAGATGAAAAATTCATTGATATACTCTTAGTTGATTCTGATGGGAATATAGATTTAATTGAAATAAAAAAGCCCTCAGATTCTTCATTAATGACAAAAGGGCAATACAGGAGCAATCATATACCTCTAAGAGAATTATCTGGCACTGTAATGCAAATTGAAAAATATATTTATTACTTAAATAGATGGGGAGAAAATGGAGAAGAGTTTTTGACAAATAAATATAAAGCTGAAATTCCTGAAGGGTTTGAAATTAGTATTACAAACCCAAAAGGCTTCATAATAATGGGGAGAGAAAATAATTTATCAATCGAGCAAAAAAAAGACTTTGAAGTAGTAAAGAGAAAATATAAGAATGTAATTGATATTATCAGTTATGATGATTTATTAAACAGATTGAAGTTTACTATTGAGCAAATAAAAAAGAATTAGATGAAATGAGCGATTTGCCAAATAAAAGAACAATTGAATTTGTACTAAATAAAGATGACGGTTCAACAGTTTATGCCAATAGTTTTTTCTTGAAAGAAGAGAATGAGATTTTCAATTATAGAACCGAATTACAAAAAGCAATTAAAGGAATTAGAGAACCTTTATTTGTATGCTATTATTGTGGTCAGAATGTTAAAATCAATGGTGGTGGTCAAAAAAAGAAAGTCCTTCATTTTGCACATAAAAAAGATAGTGATTTTTGCCATCTCAAAACAGATACAAATTATTCACTACTAGAAATAAAAAGGCTTAAATACAATGGTGCAAAAGAAAGTAATCTCCACTTTAAAACGAAAAACTTAATCAAAGAGTTTCTTGAATTAAATAATGATTTTTCAGAGATTAAGGTTGAAAAGGTCGTTAAGAGCAACACTAATTATCTTGAATGGAAAAAACCAGATATTTCAGCAATTTATAAAAATGCCAATGTAGTCTTTGAAATACAATTATCAACTACCTTTTTAAGTGTGATAGTCGATAGAGAATATTTTTATAAAGAAAATCAAACTTACATTTTATGGGTTTTTAAAAATTTTGAAATTGAAGAGTTCAAACAGCGTTTCACAGAAAAAGATGTTTTCTATTCCAACAATAGAAATGCATTCGTATTAGATGATAAGGCAATAGATTTATCCGAACAAAACAACGATTTATATATACTTTGCTTCTATCAGAAACCCTATATCGAAAACTTAAAAATTAAATATGATTGGGGATTTGAATATGTTTGCTTCAATCAACTAACTTTTGATGAGATCAATTACAAATTTTTTTATTTTGATGTTACCAAAGAAGAAGAAAAGTTAAATAATGAGATTTCAGCCACTGAAAAAGAATTAAGAGAAAAGGAACTAAAAGAGCAACAAAAAGTCAAAGAGAATGCTTTAAAACTTCAAAAAGAGAAAAAGAAAAATATTGAGTATGATTATGAAGATTACAATTATTCATACTATGAAGATGTGATTGAGGAGGAAGTTAGAATACTAGAATTAACAACAAGCCAAAAACTAATTCGAGATAGAAATATTGCTTTTGATGAGAATAATAGAAGTACAATAATTGATTTAAGAAACGGATTTTCTTTAACTAATTATCAGCGATTGTTTTTAATGCAACAGGGTGAAATGTATAATAAGATTTTTGAGTTTTTCAAGGATGTGTACACTTTTACAAAAGAAGATAAGGAGTTTATTAATAATGAATTTAATAGAAAATTTCAAAGTTCAGATAAACTAAACGAAAATACAATTATCTACTATATTTCAATAAGTATTTTTTTGAGTAGATTGACTAATTACAAAGAATTATATAATAATTATAATGTATCAATTCAACAGTTACTTTTTGCAATTTTATCAATTAATATGAAAAAAGTTATAGGAAATAATTTTTCAAATTTAATTCAAGTTGTTAATCATTATACTAATTTGAAAAATGATAGAGTTGTATTCTTTGATGTTATTGTAAAAGCAATTGAAACCTATTGGGGAATTGATAAATTTTGCAGTAGTGAGGATAAAAAAGGTTTGCTGAAACCTAAAATTTTAAATACAAACAATTGGAAACCCCAACAAGATACCAAATACAATGAAATAGTTTCAATTGTTTTTCCAGAAATTAAATTTTAATATGAGTTCAAAAAGAATACCTTTTTTCTATAATAAAAAGCCTATAGCTTTTATCAATGACTTTGAAATATCTAAAAAAGGTGTTTTTAGAAAGTTAAAATCTTCTTTGGATGCAATTGATGAGGTAGAAATTTCCAGTTTAAGAAATGAATTTAAAGTTGAATTTGACTTTAATAGATATACAAGAAAAAGCAAAAATCTTGGTGTTGGAGATATAGTAAAAAAAGTGAAATTTGATATTAATAACAAAACATTAATTTTTGATAGAGTTTATATCAATAAAATTTCAAATCAAATTTCTAAAGGTTCTAATAACCACAGTTTAGAAGGCTCAATTTATCAGTTATATTCTGAAGGGTTTTCAAAATCAAAGAAGCAATATTTCAAATTTGTTATTCCTCACTCAAAATCATTAGATATTCACTTTCAAATTGACCATATAATATTTGAAAATGATTATGGCATTCGTTCAAGTATAGCAACAAAAGTAAATTTAATTGATGAAGAGATTTTCATACTAGAGGAAAAGGATGAAGATAAAAACAAATACATTATTATTGAATCACGGAAAAAACAGACTTATGAGGAATTTAGTAATAAAACATTTGTTATAAGGATAGCTCTAGGTTATGTTTCTGGATATTTTGCAGGAAATAAAGGTTATTTCTTTTCTTATTCAAATGTAAAGATGGAAAACTACAATGATTTTTATTTTAGCTCATTAAGAGATGAGATAAAAACATTAATGAATCCAATTAATACAAATCCATTTTCTTGGTTAAATGATTACAAAAAGGTTGCTGAAAAATATTATAAATTGAAAATATTTAGACCTTTAACAATTAGTGAATTTTCATTTTTATGCAATCACTTAATTACAAATGATGACTTTACAGCTACAATACTGTTAATTATTGAATCAACAAAAGCTAGTCTTATTTTTAGACCAAGTGGGTATTCCATAGCACTTGAAACACTATCGGATATTATAATTGGAGCAGAAAAGGAAAAAATAGCACCAATAAATTCAAAGCAAGATTTTAAAGAGTTTAAAAATGACTTAATTAATGTATTAAATAAGCATTCAACTAAAGAATCATTTAAAGATATTAATACGTTACAAGTAAGGATTGAAAATATTAACCAAATTACTAATTTAGAAAGTTTAAAGAAACCTTTTTCAATATTAGGAATTACTTTACTAGATGAGGATTTGAAAGTGATTAAGTCGAGAAATGATTTTTTACACGGTAGAGTTCCAGATTTTAAAAAACAAGGTGCAAATCGCTCAATTGAATTAAAGGATTACGATTTATACTATGCTAGTGTTAGACTTTATACACTTTTAAGTGTTTTGATTTTTAAAATGATTGGATTTGATAACTATCTTTTAAATTTCCCAAAGATTTACGAAAAAAACACAAAATATAAATTAAAAGAGGATTATTATAGAAAGATCTAATTTTAACAAACTTAATGCTAAACAATTAATCTAATAATATTTATTACTTCTTTTCCAATAATAAATTATAAATATAATTCAAAATAATCCGACGGAATCTTACAAAATCCTCCCGAATCCGACGGAATCCGACAAAACAAATTTCTAGTTTTCTAAAATTTGCATTAAGAAACTTTAAATAAACTTAATGATGAAAACACAGCAATTTTTACAATCATTTGAGAACCTTCAATCAGAGGTAAAAGAACTCAAAACACTTCAACAAAGAACTCTCCTGCTATTAGAAAGCAACAGACATATTACTACCGAAAAATCCACCCTATTGGAAGACTGGATTTCGGTAAAAGAATCATGCTTAATATTAAATTGTAGTGAAGTCACATTATGGAAACTTCGCAAGGAAGGTATTATCCCATTTACAAGAATCAAAAGAACTATTCGATTTAAGAAAAGTGATATTCTAAATTATCTAAATCAATAACGATAATTATGAAATCAGTTATTCTTAATGTGCGTATTTCTCAAAAATTGAGAGATAAGCTAACCGACGATTCTACTCAAAAAGAGATATCGTTGTCCGATAATGCTAGAGAAATTCTAAGCCTTTATTTTGAAGAACAAAATAGAAACAAAATTGACAATCAAACCCTTCATGGCATCAATTTTTATACTAGTATCGAATTTATTTACCTAATCAGTTGGATGTTTGAAAAAATTAGATCCCCAAAACATTTTGGAACTAAAAACGAATTAGAGGAAATTAAAAAAATTGTATTAAAAGCAATAGCAAATGAATTCTTCCCTAGTGACTTAAAAGAGGAATTTGAAAAAGTTTTTGTTGATATTCAACGATACATCAATGAATTTGATTCACCTAATAATCAATTTAAGTTTTGTGAATTATGTACTAATGACGTTTTTGACTATGAAATTTTAAAGGATTTTATCAGAAACAAGGCATTTGAAAACAAAATCTATTTGTAATACACTTTGTATTACAGTTTGTCATACAAATTATAATACAAACTGTAATACATCAAAACAGGAGGCATGAACACTAAAATTATACCTATATCCGAGCATACAGAGGCTTTTAAAAAAGACCTTGAAGAAGATTTGAACAATCCTGAATTCAAAACAACTACATCATCTAATTGCTTCAACGTAAAACCAATGAATCAATGGATAGAGGAAGCAAAAAACCGTCCAATTCCTAAAATGCTTTTTAGCGAATTATGGTATGAAAATGAAATCTGTATTTTGTTTGCTGATACCAACTTAGGTAAATCAATTTTAGCTTTACAAATTTCAAATATGCTAAGTAAAGGGGTTAGTATCATAGGTTTCAAAATGGAAATAACTGCCCAAAAGGTTTTGTATTTTGATTTTGAACTATCAGACAAACAAATTGAAAACAGGTATTCTGACCAGTATTCAGGGCACTATATTTTTAGCTCAAATCTATTACGTGTTGAGATAAATCCTGAACAAGAAATCCCTCTTGAATTCAAATATTTTGACGAGTTTTTATGTCATTCACTAGAAAAAGCCATCATTGACCAAAATGCCAAAATAATAGTTATTGACAATTTAACCTATTTGAAAACCGATACCGAAAAAGCAAAAGATGCTTTACCTCTAATGAAATTTTTAAATAGCATTAAGAAAAAATACAATTTATCCATATTAGTATTAGCTCATACACCCAAACGAGATGCATCAAAACCGTTAACAAAAAATGATCTCTCAGGTAGTAAAATGTTAATGAACTTTTGTGACAGTTGTTTTGCTATTGGCGAGAGTGCACAAGAAACAGGATTGAGATATATCAAACAAATAAAACAACGAAATACTGAATTACTATATGATACCCAAAACATAATTGTGTGTAAGATTGTGAAGGAAACAAACTTCTTAGAATTTGCTTTTGTTGGTTTTGAGAATGAAATGGATCATTTGAAACCCAGAAATAACGAAGAGCAATTGAATGATATTTTAGCTCTGAAAAAACAAGGCTTACCAAATACTCAAATTGCTGAAAAACTTGGAATAAGCGAAGGAACTGTTCGAAACAAAATAAAAAAAGCTGAAAATCTATAATGACTGCAAAACTAATATATCCTATAATAATGGCACTTCCTGAAAAGGAACGTGAACTACTATTAGATATGTTAGCAGCAGAAAACAAAAAACTTGACTTAGACAAACTATTATCCGAAGATCATCAAAAACTAATTGAAAAAAGAGAAATGATTGCCTATTTAATCCAAACTCAATTTAGCAAATTCAAAAACTCGTAACATTCGTAAAGTTCGTAGCTCTTACGAATGTTACGAGCGTTACGAATAATTTATTAAAAAGTGTATAAATATTCACTAGACAAATCCAGTAAAAAGTTTATTTGCCCAAAATGTGGCAAAAAAAGATTTGTGAAATATGTAGATAATGAGACTAAAGAATATTTAGAAGACGGATCCGGTAGGTGTGACAGAGCATCTAGTTGCAAAAACCACAAATCTCCAAATAAAAACCAAGTGATTTCAGAATTTATAGCGCCAATAATCCAAAGAACAGCTTCAACTATACAAAGCGATTTTTTGAATTTAAGTAGTAGGAATTTTGATGAAAACAATTTGATTCAATTTTTGGAATACTACTTTTCCGAAGGGGAAATTCAGTTAGCTATTACACAATACAGAATTGGCACTTCAAAGTACTGGAAAGGTGCAACTGTTTTTTGGCAAATCGATTCTAAAAACCAAATAAGGGCAGGAAAAGTAATGCTTTACGATGATAAAACTGGTAAACGAATCAAAGTACCCTACAGTCACATTCAGTGGGTTCATAAACTTTTGAAATTAGAGAACTATGAATTAGAACAATGTCTTTTTGGATTGCACTTGACAACAAATTCCACAATCAAAAAAATAGCTATTGTCGAAGCTGAGAAAACAGCTTTAATAATGAGTATGTTTTTACCTAATTACATTTGGATGGCAACAGGCGGAAAAGGCAATTTTAGTAAAAAAATGCTTTTGCCTATAAAAGGTTTTTCCATTTTAGCTTATCCGGACAAATCAGAATTTGATGATTGGAATAAAACAGCATTACAATTACAAAAGGAGGGATTTAAAATTAAATGCAGTCGGTTTATCGAGGATAAAGATCTACCAGAAGGCACAGATTTAGCTGATATTTATATCGAAAGTAGAAATAAAACTAAGTCAATTATTCCTCAAAACAATATTCAAAAACAGAAATTGAAGTACATAGACTAGCTAAAATAAATCCTGAAATTATTACTTTAATCAGGTCTTTTGACTTGTTGGATAATGAGCATAATGAGATTATAAATATTGGTTGACCCAAAAAGTAATTATATTTTAACATCCCAAATGACTATCCTTAATCGTTCTTCAATCGTTTTTAAACTTTCTCGAACATACTTTTCATTTGGTAAATCACCATAAACCAAATTTTTAAAATCAGAAGTATAGGTTACCTTTAATTCATCCCATACCCTATCCAACTCTTTAAAAATAATTGCATCAACAGGATGATTCACTAACCATTCATTATTGTTTTTAAAACTTATCACATCATCTTTTGCTACCGTTAGCAACATTTTTTCAAAATCTACAGAATGAAAAAACTCAAATAATTCTTTTTGTTGTAGCAATTGATGTAGATCATAAGCATGCCTGATTTTTTTCTTTAAATCTTCAATAGGATTATCTGAATAGGAAAAGCGTACAAGACTCATTATTTTTTCACAAAGGGTTCGTACCGATTCTAGTACCAATACTTCAAAAGACAACAATCCGTTTTCTTTAGCAATTTCAGATTGTCCATTAGTAATCATCATATTCCCTACATAAGAATTGATGCTTTTTGTTGTATAGGGTTCAAAATATCCCAACCAAGTAGCTTCAATTATAATAACATCCCTTACTTGACCATAATTACCATTAAATTCCTTTGCGTAAGTATGAGCTGTTTTTCTATTCATTCCCATTTTATGGGTAACTTCCTCAACTACTACTTCTGGTAACACTGTATTTATAACTTCGCTAATCTTTTTAATTTTATTCGTTAGCTTATTATTGGATTCTCCATCATGCCTTAATACTACAAGATCTATATCTTCCGAAAATCGTTCTATTAAATTAAAACATTTAGACAGGGCTGTTCCTCCTTTAAAAATAGTGTCTTTACCTATGTCATGATTAAAAATGGTATGCAATGCAAAAGTGACCCAATAATCTTTTTCAACATATATTTCCGGAATATTCATTTGTTGCGCTGTAAACTGAACGGCTTGTCTAAAAAGTTGTTTGTTCTCGTGTAGTTTCATATAATATTCCATTTTTCAGTTTGGGTCAGTACTTTATCAACTGATAATCTATATTTAGTAACAGGATTCAATGTTTTATAAAGTGCATCCGCAAGAGTATTTTCGTTCAATTCATCCAACATTGCTCCCAAAAGTGCTTTTGTTGCAGGTGGATATTTAAGAGCTAAACGCACCATTGTACTTTTATCCTTATCCGACAAAGCTTTGATGATTACCAACAATCTTTTACATGATAATTCGGGTTTACTATCTGGAATTTTCTTTATATAACGAATAGCATCCAACAATTGCAACAATGGAATATTTTCCTTCGTAATGGTATTCTTTTGCTTAATAAACGAAATCATATAACGTTCCCGTTGAAAAGCAGAACGAATTTCGTTTTTTCCTATTTGAATGGTATTACTAAGCTGTGTTGTAAGCCCTAATTGATTATACACACTATAACCCGTTAAGTAACCTGTTAATTTTCCATCGCTTTCCATCAAATCCTTTACAATCTGAGCTTGATTAGGTTCTAGCTTACCAAAAGGAGTATTTTCAGGCTTATAATATTTACCCTTAGCCAGTTTAGCTATTTTCCCCGATTCAGCCATTCTATTGAGTGCTTTTATGACTGCTTCCTTTTTATTCACCTCAGTAACAAAATCAGAATAGGTGAATACATATCCTTTTGGAAGCCTATCTACTGTAAACGATATATATTCAGATGTTTTCATAACTTACTAAGAATACAAATATAATTAATTTGTCCAGTTTATTTTAAAAAAAACTGGACATTTTCAAAATAAATTTGATTTTTACCATTGAGAAGCATATCCTTATCCAAGGATAAAGATATGCTTCTCATCCCTTTTCTTGTATAATTCTATCTTTTTACAATCCATTTCTACCGAATTCAAGATCCTCTTCTTTATATAAATTCAACTCAAATTTCGTTTTTCAATCAATACTTACATCAAATTTATACTTACCAAAAATAAGTGAATTAACATTCATTAATTTTTATTAATTTAGCTTAAAATTTTAATTATTAACGTGCACTATTCCGTACACGATTTATAAAATTTTAAGCGCTGTAAGAGTGTAGATCTCATGGGATTTTTCGATTTTTTAATCGAATTCATAACCCTGAGGTCACGGGTTCAACTCCCGTCTTCGCTACGAAAACAAAGCCTTAAACATCAATTGTTTAAGGCTTTTTTATTGAAAAATACTTTCCTAAAAACAATCTTTCATCTGACTTTTAAGTCGTCATTTTTTTTCAAAAAAACACCTTAAAATATAAACTCCTCTCTCAAAAACACTTAGCAAAACTCCCCTCTTTAAAAACTCATTTTGCCCATCTAATTAGTACAAAATCATATTTTAACTCTCATAAGCAAACTACAAATCCAAGAAAAAAATAAACCACTCATTTCCAACTATTAAACTTAAAGACAACATCACCTCAAACAATTCAAAAAAAAAGAAATTATAATCCTACTTTTTATATAAAAAACGCATTTAATCGATGTTTTTTACACTTAATCGATTTATTTATGAAAAATTGTAGTAATTTTACCTTTAGAGAATTAGCCCTCTACTTTTAGAAAACTATTTTATATAGAATATAGCAACCCCAAATCTGCCATACGACTATGAAAAAAAACTACTCTAGCAAAAGAAACATATATATACTGCTTCTTTTATTGATATTATTAATCCCTGTTTTATCAACTAAAACAGTAGCTCAAGTAAGAAAGTCTTTTACTCAGAGAACAGCTTCAGCAACACCCACAAAGACCATTTATAATATAAAAGGTGATTTTACTATGTTAGGAAACACTAACCTAACGCTGAAAAATTATGGTGTTACAACAGATAATGATGGGGAAATGATTTACGTGGACGTTGATGGAGATTCAAACACCTGGAACTCTTCTTCTGCCGATTTACAACTTTCTACAGAAAATGGCGCAACCCCAGCATGTTCTACCATTTTATTCGCTGGATTGTATTGGACCGGAAAATCGGATGATGCAGATACCTTTACAGTTTCTAAGCAAGTTCAAAATGGCACACAAGCTATAAATAATAATTTGACAGTTACGCATAATCAAAGTATTGCAAACACAAACTACAATATGACTGTGGCATCTGTGAATTCAGGAGGAAAATACCCCTCATATACTTTTTCAGGAAATGGAAACACCTATGTATTTGAATATACCAATTCATCGACGGTCACTCTTTCTATAAATGGCGGTTCTTCTACAAATTATCCAGTCAGCATTGTTGTTTCAGGATCAACAGCTACAGCTACTCTTTCATCTCCATATATCATTACCGATGGAACTGTTAACCTCACAATTAATCAATTAATTAGAAATACTGCAACCAATTTAAACAACCAGGATTCTCAAACCTATTCATCAGCCTATGTGAATGTTTCTGGGACAATCCCTACTTATACCACAACCACAAAAAATTATGATAAAAAAATAGTTTCATTAAAAGGACCGGGAGCAGCTTCTTATACGACAATTACAGCCAGTTCATCTGATATTTGGTATCCGGGTTCCGGTGATGACGGAATTTATGTTGGTTACAAAGAAATAACCGACTACGTAAAAACTTATGGATTAGGAACTTATACAGTCGCTGATATAGCCCTAAAAACAGGAACAGGTCCTACGCCTGGATATTCGGGAGGTTGGGGAATGGTTGTTATTTATGAAAACCCATTGATGAACAGTAGAGCAGTCACTCTTTTTGATGGGTATGCCAATGAAAATGGATCATTTGTGGGTGATATTCCGATTTCAGGTTTCGTGGCGGTAAATGCTGGTCAGGTAAATATGAAACTGGGAGTTATGGCTAGTGAAGGTGACGTTGCAAAAACCGGGGATTATTTACAAGTACAACAACTTAACACTACAAACTATGTAAGTTTATCACATTCCGGAAATATAACAAATAATTTCTACAACTCTTCCATTTTAACCGGAGGAAATACCAGAAACCCAAACTTACAAAACAATACCGGAATCGACTTAAGTATGTTCAACATTCCAAATACAGGAAATGCTAATATAGCTAATGGTCAAACTTCGACTAATTTCAAATATGGTTCCAGTTTAGATAAATTTTCGATTTTTGGTTTTGCTATGTCGGTGGACTCCTATGTACCAGACCCTCAAGGATTAATTAGTGTTAACTCTATTAACAATGTTACCAATCCTCCGGTTTTAAACGCTTTACCAGGACAGACCATCAATTATTCGCTAAATATTACAAACGAAGGAACAGAAGCAACTAACAATACCATTGTTTCCATTCCAATTCCTTCAACAGCTATTTTTGGCACCGGAACTAATATTACCTATAATACCTATAACGGATTTACAACTAGCAATATACCTCATTATGATTCGGGTACTAATTCAATTATCTGGGATTTAGAAACCCTACCTATTACTGCCGGACATCCGGAATACATCTATGCCGATTTAAGTTTTGACTTAGTTGTAACTACTGATTGTGATATTCTGTTAAGTGCCGGATGTAATCCTGAAGTTTCTCTGGAAACAGGAACAATTACCGGAACCGGAGCTACTTCGGGTTCTTCGTTTACCAATTATTTCTTCCAGGGCTATGATGAAACCAGTTGTCATTTGCCTATAGATGGTTCGATAAAAGTGGCTATCGATGCCAGTTCGTGTTGGATAAGTTTAGCCGGACCTGACCAAAATACCTATTGTGGCGGAGAAACAGTAACACTAAACGCTAAATCAGGAAGTACAGGAAGCTGGTCTATCGTGAGCGGTCCTGCGGGAGGAGGAGAAATTTTCTCTGACAGCAACAGTCCTGCATCTACTTTCTACAGTACAAACATTGGAACTTACACCCTTCGCTGGACAACCAATTGTGGCGCTACCGATGATGCTTTAGTTACTTTTGAACTTTGTAATGTGGTAAATTTTGACGGAGTCGATGACAATATTAATTTCAAAAACAAATTCAATCTCGACAGCGGTAATTTCAGTATCGAATGTTGGATTAAATCCAATGCTGCTAACAGCAACACCCAAACCATTCTTTCCAAACATCTTAGTCCAACAGCTACGGATGGTTATGATTTAAGAATTGTAAACAACAAAGTAGCTTTTTATTGGAACAACAACGCTGTTACAAGCACAAACAGCGTTGATACGGACAGATGGTACCATGTTGCCCTTACTTTTGACGGAACTAATTACAATTTATACATTGATGGTATTTTAGAAAAAACGGCTGCCGGTTCCAATCCGTCAACTAACAGTGTGGATTTCATTATTGGAGCAATGAGTCAAAATACAGATGTTCCATATAATTATTTTAACGGATGGATAGACGAACTTCGCTTATGGAATACAACTTTAAGCGAAGATCAAATTCGTCGTATGATGAATCAGGAAATTATAAATGACGGCAGCAATGATGTAAAAGGAGTAATTGTTCCCAAAAATATCAGCGGTATAAACTGGAGTAATCTCTCAGGTTATTATCAAATGAACAATAGCGACGACATTGGCAATGGCTATTTGGTTGACAAATCAGGAAACAATAATAACGGAAAACTCAAAGGAATTTATCTTCCGGAACCGGACACTGCGCCAATTCCTTATACATCCGGAGCAAATGGAGCCTGGGAAACTGATGAAACCTGGACTAATTATGAGGTTTGGGATCCTCCATATAGCCTAGGAATTGACAATTCGACTCCTATCGACTGGAATATTGTAAAAACATCCCACAATATTAGTTCAACGGGAAATAAAACGGTTTTAGGATTATTAGTAAACAGCAATACTATTAGTGCCAACAATGATTCTAAAATTGAAATTTCGAGCTATTTAAAATTAGACGGAAAAATTGATTTGGTTGGAAAATCACAATTAATTCAAACTCTCGACAGCGATTTAGACGTAAACAGCTCTGGTTCTCTAGAACGAGACCAACAAGGACAATCCAATTTGTACAACTACAATTATTGGAGTTCACCTGTTGGAACCATAAATACCACAACCAATAATGTAACCTATACAGTAGGTGGCGTTATGAAAGACGGTACCACCAGTACGCCACAAAATATCAAATGGATTGGCGGTTATAATGGTACGCCAACAACTCCTATTAGTCTTGCCCGATATTGGCTTTTCAAATTTGATAATTATACCAATGCTTACGCAAATTGGGTGCAATTCAACGAAAATTCTCCTATAAGAGTCGGACAGGGTTACACCATGAAAGGAAGCGGAGCTGCAAGCAGTACGCAAAACTATACTTTTGTTGGAAAACCAAACAATGGAGCGATCACATCCAACACGGTTTCTGCCAATCAATTATTATTAGCCGGAAATCCGTATCCGTCTTCTTTAGATAGTGAAGTTTTCATCAATGATAATGCGAATTCCATGAATGGAACTATTTATTATTGGGAACATTATGCGACTAACAATACTCATATTTTAAGGGATTACCAAGGCGGTTATGCCACCCGAAACCTTACCGGAGGGGTAGCACCTTCTTCCACCAATGTGGATTATATCAGCAAATTAGGCACTCCTTCCCGCGGAATTCCTAATCGTTTTATCCCTGTTGGACAGGCATTCTTTATCATTGGAAAACCTGACGGAAGCGGAACTATTACTTACAACAACAATCAAAGAAGTTTCCATAAAGAAAACGATGCTGCAAATTCGAACGTGATGTATAAAATTACAACTCAAACCAAACAATTGTGGCAAAACAACAATAATGATGAAGTTGTAAATGAAAATCACAAAAAAATCCGTTTAGGTTTTAACTCCCGAAATGATTATCATCGTCAAATTTTATTAGGTTTTATGGATGAAAAAGCCACAGACCAAATGGATTTTGGTTATGATGCCTACAACCTTGACAACATTCCAAATGATATGTATTTCCTAATCGGTGAAGACCAATTTGTCATTCAGGGTGTAGGTTCTTTTAACAAATATGCTTCCTACCCGATTGGTATTAAAACAGATGCCGAAGGAACCATCAAATTCATGATTGATGATATTGAAAATTTCGACAGCAGTCAAGGCGTTTATATTTACGATGCCACCACCAACACTTACAATGATATCAGAAGCACTCCTTTTGAAATCAATGTAGCAACAGGAACTAACAACAGCCAATTTGCTTTACGTTTTTCCAAAACAACCGAGGAAGAAGACAAACTGACGGAAAAACAATTGAAAGCTAATAAAATTGACATTATTCATATTCAAAAAACAAACCTCATCAATATCAATAATCGTATTGAAGATTGCAGCGTTACTAAAGTTCGCCTTTATGATGATTCCGGAATTGAAATTGAAAACTGGAAAATTCAGGAAAACAGAGATCAATCTAACATCCAGATGCATATCAAGAAAACAAAAATGGGGGTTTATATCGTAAAAGTAGAAACAACCCGAGGTGAATTCACTAAAAAAATCCTTATCGAATAATTGATAATTAACGTAAAATTACAAAACGTTCTGACCATAAAATCAGAACGTTTTTTTTTATAGTACTTATTTCTATTTGAAAAATGACTATAAAAATTTTATAAAAAAATCTTTCCTTCAGGAACAAATATTCTCTTTTAATTTTTACTTTTACTTATTTTTATTTATTCTAAATAGAAAATTAAATTAAACCAAAACAACTAATAATTATCTAATCGATAAAATGTCTAAATAATGAAGAAAAATCTATTTGCATCCCTTGCGCTGGCTACTACTTTTTTGGCTACAGCCCAACAAAAAAATACACTTTTAGAACAAAGTTTCTGGAAATCTGCTCCGGATGTTAAGGCTGTAAAAACAGAAATTGACAAAGGAAATAATCCTTCCGAAAGTACACGAAATGCCTTTGACGCAGTGGTTTATGCTATAAACAGCGATGCGCCAACGGAAACAATTAAATTTTTATTAGACCAACCCGGCAATACCGTTAATAAACCAACGCATGACAATCGTATTTACCTGCATTGGGCCGCCAATAAAGGAAATGCTGAAGTTGTAAATTACTTAATAGCCAAAGGATCTAACATCAATCTGGAAGACAGTCATGGCACAACTCCAATTACTTTTGCAGCAAATAATGGTCAAAAAAACACGGTCGTTTACGAAGCCTTTTTTAAAGCCGGTTTAGACCCAAAGAAAAAATACAAAGACAATACAACTCTTTTATTATTGGCAATCCCAAATGATAAAGATTTGACATTAACCAATTATTTTATTTCCAAAGGGCTTTCTTTGAAAGACACTGATGCCAACGGAGCAACCGCATTTGATTATGCCGCCCGAACAGGAAATATCGAACTTTTAAAAACATTAGTACAAAAAGGAGTAAAATATACCGATAATGCACTACTTATCGCCTCACAGGGTTCTCGTCGTGAAGCAAATACATTAGAAGTGTACCAATATTTAATAGACGAATTGAAACTGAATCCTAAAGCGGTTTCAAAAGAGGGTGAAACGGTTTTACACAATCTGGTTCGTAAATCCAATCAAACAGAGATTATCAATTATTTTTTAAGCAAAGGAGTGGATGCAAATAAAGCGGATAACGATGGTAACACCGCTTTAATGAACGCCGCTTCGGGTAGAGACACCGAATCTTTAGAATTATTATTACCAAAAGCCAAAGATATCAATGCTAAAAATGCCAAAGGAGAATCGGCATTATCATTAGCTATTCAAAACGGAAGTCCGAAAGCTGTGGAACTTTTGTTAAAACAAAAAGCAGATATCAAGGTAACCGACAAAGACAACAACAATTTAGGATATTACTTAATTCAATCCTATCGTCCACAAATGGGGGATCGTGAAATGAATGCACGCGGACCACAAGGCGAAACGGCTGCAAAAGAAGATCCTTTTACAGAAAAATTAAAGCTGTTGCAACAAAATGGACTGAATCTTTCTCAGCCTCAACAGGACGGAAATACTTTATATCATTTTGCTGTGCTGAAAAATGATATAACTTTGCTGAAAAAATTAGCCGCCGTTAACATCGATATCAACGCCAAAAACAAAGACGGTTTAACTGCTTTGCACAAAGCTGCTATGATTGCAAAAAACGACAACATTTTAAACTATTTATTGTCCAATGGTGCCAAAAAAGATATCAAAACCGATTTTGACGAAAGTGCTTACGACTTAGCCAAAGAAAACGAAACCTTATCTAAAAACAATATTTCCATCGAAATTTTAAAATAATACCATGAATTCAATTTTTAAGACAGCGCTTTTGAGTGCTTTTATCTGCCTTATTTCTTTCCAGTCTTTCGCTCAAAGCAGCAAATACAAATGCATGTTGCAAATGTCTAATTACATGGGTGAAGGCGCTTATGTAGTGGTTTCATTAATCAATCCCAAAGGTGCTTATGAAAAAACACTTTACGTTATGGGCGACGATAAAAAATGGTACAAAACCTTAAAAGAATGGCATAAATTTTATTCTAAAAAACCTTCTAATATCAGTGCCATTACCGGAGCTTCAGTAACCGGAGGAGACCGAAGCATTACGACTATCGAAATTGAGGATTCTAAAATCAACAGCGGATATAAATTGCGTTTTGAATCGGCAGTGGAAGACCAAAAATACCATGTTTCCGATTTAGAAATGCCTCTGACCACTGCGGCTTTAGCCGACAAAACGGAAGGAAAAGGCTATATTCGTTATGTACGATTCAGTAAATTATAATCCAAAATTATTTAAATGACGCTTTCTGTCTGGCGATACGCCCACCTTACTTTGGCGGTATTTTCTGCTGCATTTTTATTTCTGGCTGCCGCAACAGGAATTATCCTCGCAGTAGATGCTATTCAGGAGAAAATTCCGTCTCATCGGGTAACTAATTTCAACGATATAACATTGGCAGAAACTTTGCCAATTCTAAAAAAAACATATCCAGAAATAACCGAAATCAGTATCGACCACAATCAGTTTGTTACTTTACAGGCTATTGATAAGAACGGGAACGATGTTAATGCATACATCAATCCAACAAACGGAAAAATAATTGGTAAACCCGAAAAAAAAAGCGATTTTATTAACTGGATTACCAGTTTGCATCGTTCGCTGTTTCTGCACGAAACAGGACGTCTTTTTATTGGAATTAACGCCTTTTTATTGTTACTTATTTCCACTTCCGGTTTTGTATTAGTCTTAAAAAGACAAAAAGGAATCCGTAATTTTTTCTCCAAAATCATCAAAGATTATTTTGCTCAATATTACCACGTGGTTTTTGGAAGACTGGCTTTGATTCCCATTTTAATTTTGGCTCTTTCCGGGACTTATTTATCTATGGACCGTTTTCATCTTTTTGAAAATGAAAATAAAACTGAAACAGAAAATTCGAAACCACAACAAAAATCTTTTGATTTCAAAAAAACTTCTTTTGCTGAAATCACAAAAATAGAATTCCCTTTTTCGGATGATTCCGAAGATTATTACACTTTCGAATTAAAAGACCGAAAAATAGAAGTCGAACAATATTCGAATAAAATAATTTCGGAAGAATTATTCCCGACTACAAAAATATTGTCCGAATTAAGTTTGGATTTACACACCGGAAGAGCCAATTCTTTTTGGGCTTTTGTACTTGGATTAGCTTCTTTAAACATTTTGTTTTTTATCTATTCGGGTTTTGCGATGACTTTCAAAAGAAGAGCCAGCCGCATAAAAAACAAATTCAAAGCCGAAGAAAGTAAATATATTTTGCTAGTGGGTTCAGAAAACGGAAGTTCGCTGCGTTTTGCCAATGCCATTTTGAAACAACTCACCGAGCAAGGTGAAAAAGCTTTTATGACACAACTCAACGATTATAAAAACTTTCCAAAAGCCGAACATTTATTGATTTTTAGTTCGACTTACGGTTTGGGTGATGCGCCTTCGAATGCCAATAAATTTGAATCGCTTTTAGCCAAATATCCGCAAACAAATGCTGTAAATTATTCGGTAATTGGTTTTGGTTCCAAATCCTATCCGGATTTTTGCGGTTTTGCCCGAAAAATAGATTCGATTTTAGAAAAACAAAAATGGGCTCATCGCTTTTTAGAATTACAAACTGTAAATGATAAATCGGCTGTAGAATTTGTAAACTGGGTAAAATTGTGGAGCGCTAAAACCGAAATTTCGCTAAGTACTACTCCATCCGTTTATAATCATATTCCAAAAGGTTTGCAACAACTCATGGTTTTGGACAAAACCATGGTTTTAGAAAACGAACAGACTTTTTTATTGACTCTAAGGGCTGGAATGCGAAGCCAATTTACTTCCGGCGATTTATTAGCCATTTATCCTGCCAATGACAATCAGGAACGTTTGTATTCCATCGGGAAACATAATGGTAACATTCAACTGGCTGTAAAATTACACCCGAATGGATTAGGTTCCGGCTTTTTATCTAATTTAAAAGCGGGCGAAGTTATCAAAACACAAATAATCAACAATCATGCGTTTCATTTCCCTAAAAAAGCGACAAAAGTAGCACTGATTTCTAACGGAACCGGAATTGCTCCCTTTTTGGGAATGATTGAACAAAACAAGAAAAAAACCGAAATTCATTTGTATTCCGGCTTTCGCCAAAAAACCGAAATCACCCAACATTATCAGGATTTTGCTTTGCAAATGCAGCAAAAACAACATCTGAAAAATTTCCATTTGGCTTACTCTCGTGAAGCAGACAAACATTATGTAATGGATTTGATTCAGATGGACGCTGATTTCTTTGCCGATTTATTAAAAAACGGTGGCATTATTATGATTTGCGGTGCATTAGCCATGCTATTTGACGTTGAAAAAGTTTTAGACCAAATTTGTCTTTCCATAAACCACACACCACTTAGTTACTACAAAACACAAGGACAACTTTTGACCGATTGTTATTAAGCAATTCTTTTTTTAATTTCCAATGACAATAAAACACTTTAATATAATTTTCTTTTTAAACTTATTAATTAGTTTCACTTGTCAGGCTCAAATTTTACGAAAAAAAACCACCTTACTTATGGGCGGACGCTTTGATATTAGTATTGTAGCAAAAGATTCGCTCACCGCCGAAGAAAACATAGATTGTATCATTGCCGAAATCAGTCGGATTGAAAACCTGATTTCCGATTGGAAACCAACTTCTCAGGTTTCTGAAGTTAATCAAAATGCGGGAATCCGTCCGGTAAAAGTAGATAAAGAAGTATTCGAATTAACCAAAAGAGCTTTGCAGCTTTCTGAAATTACTAAAGGAGCATTTGATATTAGTTTTGCTGCGATGGACAGAATTTGGAAATTTGACGGTTCCATGACCGAAATGCCCTCGCCGGAAGCTATCAAAAAATCGGTTGCAAAAGTGGGCTATAAAAACATTATTCTCGACAGCATTCATTCGACAATTTTCCTAAAACTAAAAGGAATGAAAATTGGTTTTGGCGCTTTGGGTGAAGGCTATGCAACTAATAAATGCCAGGAAATGATGCTTACTAAAGGAATCCATTCGGGTATTATAAATGCCTCCGGCGATATGAGTGTTTGGGGAACGCAAATTAACGGTAAACATTGGAACATTGGTATTACGAATCCTTTTCATCCCGATAAAATTCTGGCTACAATGCCTTTAAAACAAGGAGCAGTTACCACGTCGGGTTCTTACGAAAAATTTGTTGTTTTGAACGGCAAACGCTATTCGCACATTATTAATCCCGCAACCGGATATCCTTCAACCGGACTGTGCAGTGTTACTGTTTTTGGCCCCAATGCTGAAACTGCTAACGGTTTTAGTACTTCGGCTATGGTTTTGGGCAAAAAAGCTGCTATTCCATTTTTAAATCAATTTCCGGATTACTATTTTATGATGATTACCGATTCGGGCAAAACTATCTTCTCTAAAAACTTCCCGAAACGACTGTTAAAAAAATACAGATAACTAAAAATTTTTACTTCAAAAAATAATTTCATTCAACTCTTCATTTGAAATTAACCAACAATTTATTAAGTATTAAAAATCTCTTTTTTCAACTCAAATAAAGTAAAACAATACTTTCAAATCTACTGACTTCTAAATTTCTGTACTTAATCGAGTTATCCTACACCTCATCGATTAAAGTATAATAAAACATGGCTATTCTTTAATTTTACCACTATTACCGAAACGGTAATTCCCGAACAAATGATCCCTGCTGTTTTTGAGTTTTTAAACTCTAAAAACATTCGACTTTTCCTAAGAACAGAACATTTAATTATAAGTCTCTATCTAAAAATATTTCGGCTCAAAAAACAAATAAAATAAGAGCCTTGTAAAATAATTGAAAGTTATTTTTTGAATCTAAATCACTAAACTTATGAAACAAAAATACTTATTCATTCTATACCTGTTTTTTAATTTCATCCAAATTTTCGCTCAAAATACTGGTGATTTTAGATCTATTGCAAACGGAAATTGGGAATCACTTTCGTCATGGGAAGTTTATAATGGTACTACTTCAAACTGGGATTCCGCTACTTTTTATCCTGGAGAAAATACAGGAACTACTAATACGGTAACTATTTCCAACGGAAACACTATTTCCATTACTTCAAATCTGACAACAGCAGAAATGGGTAGTGTAATTGTTAATGGTACATTGGATTTAAATCCTCCATCCCCTTTTAATATTACACTTTCAACATTACATTTATTTATAGATGGTGGAGTATTAAATTTTAATGGTCCACAAATAAGTTTAAATCTGCCACTAAGAGCTTCTCCTAACCCTAGTCCGTATATTGAGATAAAAAACGGAGGGACAATTGGCGGAAGCTGTACCCATAACGATGAAATTTTAATAGGTAATAATGTATATGCTGTTTGCAAAACAACAGGTTCCAGTGATTATGTAACCTTTGGTGAAATAGCAACCTCAGGAGGAACAATAAATGCAGTTATAAATTTACCTCCTTCCAATGCTACAAGTTGTAAAGACCAACCAATAACTTTAGAAGGACATTATGAAGGAGCGGCCGGTAGCACTGTAAACTATCAATGGACTGCTACAGATCCAAATGGAGATCCCATTACAATTGCCAACGGAATCTTATCAAATAATTCCGATTTAGCCTCAACTTCATTTACACCAACTATTTTCGGAAATTATTTAATATCATTTACAGTTTCCACAGATATTAGCGGAATTAACTTTTCTAATACTGTTACTAATTTAGTTATTATTGAAGATACTCAGGCGCCAATTATTAACTGTCCGATTACCTCTAATGCGAATAGAAACACCAATGCTAATCTTTGCACCTATACGGCTGATGAAACTGAATTCAACGCTACTGCTACAGATAATTGTGCGGTAACTTCTTTAACTTATGCTCTGAGTGGAGACACTACCGGAAGCGGAACTTCTCTCGCCGGAGTAGTATTCAACAAAGGGGTAACTACTGTAACATGGTCCGCTTCTGACGGAGTAAATGCGGCTGTAAACTGTAGTTTTACGGTGACAATAAGTGATATAGAAAAACCAATTTTAACTCCGGAAACCAATCAGGATGTAACTCTGGATGCCAATTGCTTGGTGACTATTCCAAACTTAGTCGATGGTTCAACTGCTACCGATAATTGTTCTGTTGTGAC
>NZ_AUDK01000017.1 GCF_000425425.1 Flavobacterium daejeonense DSM 17708 | reverse complement strand
TTTCGATTGTTTTTCGAAGCTAAACCCCTTTTCTCTTAACCAGTATTCCAAATAACTTTGCGCGTTTTGCGGGGTGCAAATGTAAAACATTTTTTATCCAACTTCCAAACTTTATTTTTAAAAATTTCTTCTTAAATCTTAATTCGTTTCTCAGTATGTTTCTCTGAACGTTTTCGCTGTTGCGGGTGCAAAAATAGCACCTTTATTCAATTACACAACACCTTTTGCAAACTATTTTTAAACTTATTTTTTAATACCCTGATAACAAAGCTTTTCTATTTTAAACCTTTTTTGGTTTGTAGGAATTTGGAAGGGTTTGAGTCGATTAAGCTCAATGGACGCAAAGAAGTCACGAAGCAAACTAAGGCTATTCACTATATAGCTACTAATAAAAAAGCCTATACATATATAGTATAAACTTAAATTTTATTTACAATACTCTTTAAGGTAATTTTTGCTCCCAGTATTCATTGAGCTTTTCGAGATTTACCGGTTTAGCTGCAGGTTGATTTTGAAGTCTTCCGGTATCAAAAGCTTCCTGAAGTATATTTTCAATCAAATAATCTTCATTATTTTCAAATGGAAGGTATTGCGACTTTAAATTAATATCAAACATACTTGCTGCAGTATTTGACCAAAACGCCTTCCAGCCACTCTTTAAAGTTTTTATCAATTCATAAGTAGTAGTACCTGTCTGCCTATCTATTAACCTGACCAAAATACGCCCCTGGCTTCTGGACAGTTTTTTTAATCTGGCTTCAAATTCATTAGTCAAATAATCTTCGACTATTTTAAAATACTTTTTCTTTTCTCTTTCCGAAGAAAGCCGAGCCATTCCTTTATTTAAATTAGTAAGGCGATCGGCAGCCAATTTTGCATAAGGATAAGTTCGGTAAACACGATTTTGCAAAATAAGATATTGCTTTCTTCCTTCTTCATCCAGTTTGTTCTTTGAAATTATAATTTCAGGCAATTTGATAGTATCATTTAAAATACTGTCTTTCTCGGTTAAAATATACCCCATCGCATTAGGATTATTGGGCACAATCTGGCTAAAACCGGAAAAAGAGATTATTAAAAAAAATGCTATTAAATATACTGACTTCATATTAGGATTATTATTTGATGTAAAATTATACATTAAATATACAACTGTAATACCAAATTTATATTTTAGCAAAAAAATATTTTATGAGTACAAAATCGATATTAAACAATGATTCAATGGCTTTTTTAGAAAGCTACCTTAATAATGCTTCTCCAACCGGTTACGAAAGTAGTGGTCAAAAAATATGGATGGAGTATCTAAAACCTTATGTTGACACTTTTATTACTGATACTTACGGAACAGCTGTTGGAGTTATCAATCCGGACGCTACATATAAAGTAGTTATTGAAGGACATGCTGACGAGATTTCCTGGTATGTGAACTATATTACTGAAGACGGTTTGATTTATGTAATCCGTAACGGAGGTTCAGACCACCAAATTGCACCATCCAAACGCGTAAACATACATACTAAAAACGGAATTGTAAAAGGTGTTTTTGGGTGGCCGGCAATTCACACCCGAAACAGAGACAAAGAAGAAAACCCAAAAATCAGTAATATCTTTATTGATTTAGGCTGCGAAACCAAAGAGCAGGTTGAAAAATTAGGAGTTCATATAGGCTGCGTAATTACTTATCCTGATGAATTTGTAGTTTTAAACGAAAACAAATTTGTTTGTCGCGCTATCGATAACCGTATGGGTGGATTTATGATTGCCGAAGTTGCTCGTTTGTTACACGAAAACAAAGTAAAATTACCTTTTGGATTATACATTACCAATGCGGTTCAGGAAGAAGTTGGTTTGCGTGGTGCTGAAATGATTACTCAAACCATTAAACCAAATGTTGCTATCATAACTGATGTTTGTCACGACTCCACTACTCCAATGATTGATAAAAAAATTGAAGGAGAAACTAAAATTGGTAAAGGACCTGTTATTACTTATGCTCCGGCTGTACAGAATAATTTGAGAGATTTAATTGTTTCTACCGCTGAAGAAAAAGAAATTCCATTCCAACGTCTAGCTTCATCGCGTGTAACAGGAACTGACACAGATGCTTTTGCTTACAGTAACGGCGGTGTGGCATCTGCTTTAATTTCTCTTCCATTACGCTATATGCATACTACTGTTGAAATGGTACACAAAGAAGATGTGGAAAACGTTATTCGTTTGATTTATGAAACTATTCTTAAAATAGAAAATAACGAAACGTTTTCTTATTTTAAATAAAAAAAGACACTAATCCAATGAAAAAAATCCGCAATTCTTAATTAAATTGCGGATTTTAATTTTAAAATTATCTATCTAAATTATTACAGACTTGCTAAATAAGCCAAAACATTTTTTTCGATTCTTTCGTTGATGTTCGAAATATCAGCTTTTACAAATTTTTCGCCAATGATATTTTCGTATAATTCAATGTATCTGTCTGAAACCGTTTCGATGTAAGCATCTGTCATATCCGGAATTTGCTGTCCTTCTTTACCTTGGAAACCGTTTTCAATTAACCAGCGACGTACAAATTCTTTAGACAATTGCTTTTGTTCTTCTCCTTTTGCCTGTCTTTCTGCATAACCTTCAGCATAAAAATAGCGGGAAGAATCCGGAGTGTGAATTTCATCAATTAAAACAATAACTCCGTCTTTTGTTTTTCCAAATTCATATTTGGTATCTACTAAAATCAGTCCGCGACTTGCAGCAATTTCAGTTCCTCTTTCAAATAAAGCTCTGGTATATTTTTCTAAAACCAAATAATCTTCTTCGCTCACAATTCCTTTTGCCAAAATATCTTCTCTCGAAATATCAGCATCATGTTCTCCATTATCTGCTTTTGTTGTTGGCGTAATAATTGGTTCCGGGAATTTATCATTTTCTTTTAAACCTTCTGCCATCGTAACACCGCAAATTTGTCTTTTTCCTGCAGCATATTCGCGGGAAGCGTGCCCTGACAAATAACCTCTGATAACCATTTCCACCTTGAATGGTTCACATAAATGACCTACAGCAACACTTGGATCCGGAGTTGCAATCAACCAGTTTGGTACAATATCCTGAGTTAATTCCATGAATTTTGTAGCAATTTGGTTCAAAATTTGTCCTTTATAAGGAATTCCTTTTGGCAAAACCACATCAAAAGCCGAAAGCCTGTCGGTTGCTACCATTACCAATAATTCATCGTTGATATTATAAACCTCTCTTACTTTTCCTCTGTAAACTGATTTTTGATTTGGAAAATTAAAATTAGTGGTCGTGATTGTATTGCTCATCTAAATATATATTGCGTTGATTTTATAAGATTGCAAATTTAGGATTATTTTGAATAGAATTACAAAGAAACTTCTCTCTCTTTTATTCAGATTCCAAACTTACATTTTTCAGAATATTTTCAGCCAAATAATTTGCCACACCGTCTTCGTGATTTTTAGAAATGATTTCTAAATGTGCCAATTTGTCTTTCAAACTATCGGGCGCATTTCCCATCAGTAAACCTTTGGCTGTAGCATTCAGCATACCTTCGTCATTATATCCGTCACCAAAAGAAATTGCCTGATGAAATTCGAATCCTTCTTTTTCTAAAATGTGACCAATAGCCACACTTTTATCTACAGATTTATTCATGAATTCCAGACAATGAGGTAAACTAAAAGCATGACTAAAGGTATCCGGATGTTTTTCTAAAATTCTTTCACGTAATTCCAATAGTTTTCCGTGACTGTCATGTTTAAAAAAGATTTTGATCGCATTAAAGTCAGTCATCTCTTTATAATTGACTAATTCCGGAACATAACTCAGTTCTGTTTGAAATCCTATATTTTTTATCTTTATTATTTAATCATCTACTTTTGAAAAAAAATATTGTAACTCGTTATAAATATTAATGGAATCATTCCATTAGATTTTTCATTAGTATTTATTTAAATATTATTGGTTTTTGCGATTTCTGAATTTTTACAATATGAAAAGGAAAAGCAACATCTTGTGTTAATCCTAATTGTGAATTTTGTATTGTAACAGTAATATTATTAATACTTTCTACAATATTTGTTATATCAACAGTAGTACTTCTATTTTTAACATCAATACTAACAATAATTTGGTAATTATCAAAGTCTATGTTAGTCTCTTTAAAAGTAGCAACTATATTATTATCAATTGTATTAAAATTAGTTAATAATTTTTGCCAATCATTGTCATTGGTTATTATCATATTTTGTTTATTATAAATAGTGTTATTATTCAAATGCCCTTTACCAACTAAGACAGGCATAATAGTTTGTAGTCCAAACTTATTTACATCATCACTATTATTACAACTTGATATAAATACTAAAACTAAACTTAAAATAAATATTTTCATTATATTTTGATTTAAAAGTTAAAAAATTAATCTTTGATTACAGTCATTTCAATAAATTATTTTCATGAAATCTTACTTTACAATTACTTTATGACTTTCTATTTTCCCATCAACATCAATTTTCAAAAAATAAACTCCTTTATTTAATCCAGTAACATCTATTTGTGCATTATTATCTTTAATAAAAAGAATAAGCTTTTCAGTATTATTAAAATCATATAGTTTTCCTGTAATAATTGATTTTTTTGTTGGAGCTTTATTTTGATCCAAAAGTGCTATATTTATAATTGAACTAGATGGATTGGGATAAATTGTATACGTATTATCAATATCTTCGAACATTAAACTGTTGTAGCATTCATTGGCAACAATAGGAATATTTCCTGGCTCAGTTATTAGTTCTCCACATTGGTTTGTATAAGTAATATTGTAGAATATTTGTTCCCCTAATAGTGTTCTAGGTACATTAATTAAATATTTGCGTCCTAATCCGTCAAGAGTTAATCCATTTGGAATGTAATGAATCAAATTATTTTGGCTTGGAATTGAACTGCTAAAATTAGAAAAATGAACACTACTTGATGATCCATAAACCACATAACCTGCATAATTGTAATTCTCAAAACAAATGTCATCGTTTTCGTATGTTACTATATTTATATTTGAAGTATTCACAAGCATTCTTTTGGTTAATGTTTTATAACCACAAGCACTTGATTCGAAGTATAGTGATAATGTAACATAGCCATTGCCTCCTAATGGAGTTAGCGTTACTGTACTTGTATTTCCTCCTACAAGAGTTACTAAATTAGCTCCTTCAGTAATACTCCAATTCCAATTGTTTGATCCTGATGGTGCTGTATAAGTTTGACTATTACAAATACTTTCGTTCCCTGATATTTTAATTGAACATTGAGCCATTTTAACAGCTTCATAGGCATCTACCAAACCATACCCCATTTGATTATTCCATGTTCCGTTTACTCTTCCTAATACAGTACTATAACTATATATATTTCCGCTAACTTTTTGAGACGTTTGTTCAATAATATCACGAACTTCTTGACTTGTTAAAGATGGATTTACAGAAAGAATTAATGCACATATTCCTGCTACATGAGGTGCAGCCATAGAAGTACCATCTAAAGATTGAATACCATTATTAGGAACTGTTGATAAAATACTACTACCTGGGGCAATAACATCTAATTTTGTTCCATAACCTGAAAAACTTGAACGAGTCCCCGTAGATGTAATTGAGCCAACAGTTATTATATCATCATTAAAATTAGCTGGATAATCCATAATTGGACTTGAACTGCCAAAATTCCCAGCAGCGAAAACTATTAAAGTACCCTTGTTATTTCTACCTAAAGTCATTGCATTTGTAATTGCACTTTCTAGAATTGAACTATGTAGTTGATTATATTGACCTCCTTGATCACCCCAAGAATTATTAATAACATCTGCTCCATTCTGATAAGCCCAGCTAATTCCACTGGCAAGCTCAGCTGAGATATTAGGAGTTAATGATAATGAATGACTTATACTCATTATTTTTGATAATGGAGCAACACCCACAACTTGCAAATTATTATCTTTAATTGCTCCAATTGTTCCTGCCACATGCGTGCCATGAATATTACCATTAATGAAAAGACTGGGTGAAGTAAAGGTTTGAGCATTATAACTCAAATTAGAAATATTTCCTGATAAATCATTATGACTTTTATCAATTCCTTGATCAACAACCGCTATTTTCACATTACTCCCTTGTGAAATATTCCATGCCTGACACGCATTAATATCTATTGATGGATTAGCTGAATTATATAATCCCCATAAATTTCCAAAATTTGTGTCATTTGTACAGCTCTTTTTAAAATTAAACATAAATGCTGGATCAACATCAGCGAACAGACCTGTTTCGTAAAAATAATTCACAAGGTCTAATGAAGTTCCCTCAGTTGTTGTCTTTAATGATAAAATATACCAAAGGGGCATATTAGGAACTTGTTTAACAATTTGCACATCTTTTTGATCTGCAATTTTTTGCAATGTTATAAAATCATCAATATTATTAAGTTTGATATAAAAATAATTAGATGTACCAATTGATGAAGAATTGTTTCTTTTGTAATAAAAGGATACATTTTTTATATTCTGATTTTCTTTTAAAGAATTAATTTTTTGTAAAAACTCGAAATCACTAGGGATATTTTTAAATTCTAATTTTGCTATCTTTTGTCTTTTACTATTTGAACTGTCAATTTCAAAATTAAAATCTTTGACATTTAAAGTTGCAAAACTGGATTTTTGGGTGTTTTCATCAGCAGTAATATTAAGAAATGCTTTATCTAAAGTTAAATATACTTTTTGACCTTTGTAATAGTAATAATGTTTATCCTGTGCAAATATTCCGGATATGATAAATAAATAAATAATAACCAAATAAGTTTTTTTCATAATATATATTTTATATGGTGAACATTAGATTTATTTGGTTATGTATAATGCTTTAACAAATATATACAAAAAATTAATTATTTAATAATTTTCTTATATTAGTTATTTTAAAAAAACATAGTATATTATTATTTACTTTTTCTATAATTTATTGCTTTAATATTTCTCGGTTTATAGAATTTGAAGATTATTTTATAGTGGATAATATGCCGTTGGAGATTTGCAAATTTGCACAATATTAGGAGAACACAAAGACTCAAAAAAATCTGTGATAATCTGTGGCTAAAAAATGATTTGATTATTATAACAACGGTTTATTTAGATACCAAACCTACATTATTCAAAATTTTATCAGCCAAATAATTTGCCACACCGTCTTCATGGTTTTTCAAAATCACATCCAAATGGGCCAATTTATTTTTCAAACTATCCGGAGCATTTCCCATCAACAGCCCTTTAGCAGTAGTATTCAGCATACCTTCATCATTATAACCATCTCCAAAAGAAATTGCCTGATGAAATTCGAATCCTTCTTTTTCTAAAATGTGACCAATAGCCACACTTTTATCTACAGATTTATTCATAAATTCCAGACAATGAGGTAAACTAAAAGCATGACTAAAGGTATCCGGATGTTTTTCTAAAATTCTTTCACGTAATTCCAATAGTTTTCCGTGACTGTCATGTTTAAAAAAGATTTTGATCGCATTAAAGTCAGTCATCTCTTTATAATTGACTAATTCCGGAACATAACTCAGTTCTGCCTGAAATTCCATCAACTTACTGTCGTGTTTATTCGTTTGCCAAACATGTTCTTTAAAAAGTACCGTAGTATATTCATCAGGAATATCCATTTGTATTACTGATTTTACTGCTTCACTATCCATATTAGAGGTAAAAATCAATTCTTTATTAGGGGCATGAATTCTGGCTCCGTTTGAAGTAACCAAATAAAGTGGAAAATCTAAAGCAGCAACAATAGACATAGCATCAAGATGATGACGTCCAGTGGCTACAATAATTAAATATTCCTGTTGGTATAATTCTTTAAAAACTTGCTTGGTATAATCTGAAATGCGGTGATCGCTATTTAATAAAGTTCCGTCTAAATCACTTACAATGACTTTTATATTTTCTTTTATCATAAATTCATTCGCTCTAATTCTTTGCAAAAATACCTAAAACAGACCGAAAACTTTGCATTTAGTTATCAAAATAACAGCAATTTAACGCAAGGACAAACTTTTTTTCAACATAAAATTTCATCTAAAAACCGAATAATGTATAATTCTGCCAAAAATTCGATAACCTAGAAAATTACGTAAAATATTAAGCGCATTGGCATCAAAACCGATGGTATTTCGTTTAAATTTTCGCGGAGGATTTTCGGCAATTTTTAAAACTTTTTCTTTTATAGATTCCTTCAAATCTGTATTCTTTTTGGTTTTTCCTTCAACAATTGAACTTATTTTATGCATTAATTCATTGTAACATTTCAGAGGTGTTGTTTTACATTTACTCACATTTTTCTGAAAATTAGAAGGTGTATTTCCAAATTGCACAGTAGAAACGCTGATATTAAAATTCATCAACTCATATGCCATACATTCGGAAAAACTTTCCACGGCGTGCTTGGTGGAATGATAAAAACTCCCCAAAGGCAAATTGACCAATCCCGCGATAGAAGAAATATTGATAAAATGTCCTTTTTGTTGTTTTCTAAAAACCGGAGTAAAGGCACGACAAACTTTAACTACTCCCAACCAATTCACATCAACAATATTATTGATTTCTTCATCTTCAGAAAATTCGACAAAACTACGGTACCCAATTCCGGCATTATTAATCACCACATCGATGCTTTCAAAATCTTCCAGAATTTGTTGCTTAGCCCTTTCTATACTCTCAGTAGAAGTGACATCCAACAAATAGCAATGTATATTTTTCTCTTTATTAAGTTCTTTTCCTTGTTCTAAACAAAGCATCGTAGCGATAACATTCCAATTATTTTTTGCAAAATGTAAGGCTAATTCTTTTCCAATTCCTGTTGCTGCTCCGGTTATAAGTACCTTCTTCAATAGTTTGTGATTTTTATTAAAAAACTACGACCCCGAATGGGGTCGCAGTTGGTGTTATTTTACTGATTTTCAAAACATTTTTAATCTACATTTTCAGTATATTTATAAGCATCAATAATCTTTTTAACCAATCGATGTCTTACAATATCTTTGTCATCCAGATAAATAATTCCGATTCCTTCGATATCTTTCAATACTAATAACGCTTCTTTTAGTCCCGAAATTGTCCTGCGTGGTAAATCTACCTGTCCCGGATCACCGGTAACCATAAATTTGGCATTTTTTCCCATACGGGTCAGGAACATTTTCATTTGCGAATGTGTCGTATTTTGAGCTTCATCCAAAATCACAAAAGCATTATCTAAAGTTCGTCCGCGCATGAAAGCTAAAGGTGCAATTTGAATAATTCCTTTCGAAATATAATCTTCCAGTTTTTCATTAGGAATCATATCACGCAAAGCATCATATAAAGGTTGCATGTATGGATCCAGTTTTTCTTTCATATCTCCCGGAAGAAACCCCAAATTTTCACCTGCTTCTACCGCAGGACGTGTTAAAATAATACGTTTTACCTGTTTTTCCTTTAAGGCTTTTACTGCCATAGCCACTCCGGTATAAGTTTTACCAGTACCTGCAGGCCCAACAGCAAAAACCATGTCATTTTTGTTAATCGTATCGACTAATAATTGTTGGTTAGGAGTCATGGCTTTTACAATTTTACCTCCTACTCCATGCACTAAAATCTTGTCATTTGGACTCATTTTTTTGTCGTCCTGAGCGTCTCCTAAAATAACACGTTCTATTACATTATCATCAATATTGTTGTAACGTGTAAAATGAAGCATCAATCTTTGAAAACGCCTTTCGAACTCGTCCAATATGTCTTTTTCTCCAAATGCTTTTAAAGTTGTCCCTCTGGCAACTATTTTTAATTTTGGATAATATTTCTTAATAGTTTCAAGATGAGAATCCTGAGCACCCCAAAACTCTTTTGGAGCGATGTCTATAAGTTCGATGATTCTTTCGTTCAAAGGATATAATTTTTTAGTATTACTAAATCAATTTAAAATCTCGTCCAAAATGGAAGTACATCTTGGTTTTATTTGGTTACTAATTTATAATTTGTTTTTGCTTTTTTGCGTTTTTGAGATTACTATTATTAGCTTTGCATATCTCAAATTTAATGAAAATTAATTTTAGATTTCACCAATAGTTATAAACAAAAATATGTCAATAATTACCCTTACTACCGATTACGGCTTGAAAGATCACTTTGTTGGTGCACTAAAAGGGAAAATTTTATCCGAGTATCCGGAAGCCCAAATTATTGATATTTCGCACGATATAGACCCGTTTAACATTGTGGAAGCCAGTTACATCATTGGCGCTGCCTATTCGAGTTTTCCTAAGGGAACCATTCACATTATTGGAGTCGATATGGAGCTGAATAAAGAGAATCTTCACATTGTGATGCAATGGAACGATTCTTATTTTATTGCTGCTGACAACGGCATTTTAAGTATGCTTTCGCAAAAAATAGTTCCGCAAAAAATTGTCGCCATCAATATCCACGACCGGTTGCCAATTGACGCTTCGGGATTAGATGTTTTTGTAACGGTGGCCTGTCATATTGCCAGAGGTGGTTTGCTGAATGTAATTGGAAGAGAAATTAGCACCGTAAAAGAAGTTACTGAAATGAAAACGGTCGTTTCCAACGACGGTAGTACCTTGAAAGGACATGTTATTTACATTGATCATTTTGGGAATGTGGTTACTAATATTACCCGAAAACAATTTCTCGAAGTCGCCAAAGGAAGACCGTATGAAATCCAGATGAAGACCAAAAATATCAAAACCATATTGCCTAATTATTCCGCGATTGCTATTTCCGACAAATATCTTATCAAAAATTATGAAGGGGAAAAGCTGGCTCTTTTTAACGAAGCCGGTTATCTGGAGATTGCTATTTTCAGAAGCAATCCTTCTAAAATTGGTTCAGCAAGCAGTTTGTTAGGATTAAATTATCGCGATGCTGTAACTATTGAATTTAAAAATTAAATTTTTCGATTAACCAAACTAACAAATACACGAATAAACATATATGAAAGCCCTATTATTACGTGAAATTAAATCCTTTTTTGGTTCGCCCATAGGTTATTTAGTTATCGCCATTTTTTTAATCATCAACGGATTATTCCTTTGGGTTTTTAATGGCGAATACAACATCCCAAATTCCGGATTTGCCGATATGACTCCGTTTTTTACTCTGGCTCCCTGGATATTTGTTTTCTTAATTCCGGCAGTAACCATGCGCTCATTCTCTGACGAAAGAAAACAAGGAACACTTGAATTATTACTCACTAAACCCTTGTGTGTTTGGCAAATAGTCAATGGAAAATTTATCGGAGCCATGTTGCTTATTTGGATAGCAATTTTGCCAACTTTTATTTACGTTCAGGTAATTTCTGGTTTAGGAATGCCCGAAGGGAATATCGATATGGGAAGCACTGTTGGTTCTTATTTTGGATTATTATTTTTAATTGCCGCTTATTCCGCCATCGGAATTTTTACTTCTACCCTATCCGATAACCAAATTGTAGCTTTCATTCTGGCGGTGTTTTTATGCTTCTTTTTCTATTTTGGATTTGAAGGTTTTGCCATAATTATTCCTTCTTTTTCTTCGGCGATTTCGGCTTTAGGAATGCAAAATCACTTTAAAAGTATGAGCCGCGGCGTGATTGACACCAGAGATATGATCTATTTTATCAGTCTTACGATAGCGTTTCTTTCGTTTACTGTTTACCAACTTAAATCCTTCAAATTGTAATGACAACTGCTAAAAAAAGAAATCTTAAATCGGTATTTGTTACAATTGCAATTCTGGTTATTATAAATGTAATTGGAAACTCGTTTTTTCATCGGTTTGACTTAACTAAAGACCACCGATACACTCTTTCGCAAACTTCTTTAAACATTATAAAAGAGGTAAAAGAACCGCTGTCAATCAAAATTTACATGGAAGGCGAATTGCCGGCCGAGTTCAGAAGATTACAACAGGAAACCCGTGAATTACTGGAAGAATTTCAAGCCTATAATTCGAATATTATTTTCGAATTTGTCAATCCTTTGGAAAATGAAGACGAAAGCATGGACAACATCAAAACTTTGTACATGAAAGGCATGACTCCGGTAAACATCACCGTGGACGACAAAGGAAAGCAATCTCAGGAAATGGTTTTCCCCTGGGCAATTGCAGTCTATCACAATAAAGAAGTCAATATTCCTTTATTGAAAAATATCATGGGGGCTTCCACAACCGAAAAAGTGATTGGTTCCGTTCAGCATTTAGAATATTCGATAGCCGAAGCTTTGAATAAGATTACCAAAGAAAAGCAGAAAAAAATAGCGGTTATCAAAGGGAACGGCGAAATTCAGGACATCCTAATTGCTAAATTTTTACTGCAAATACGCGAAAGTTACCACATAGGTCCTTTCACCTTAGATTCGGTTGCTAAAAACCCAACAGGAACTTTGGAAGCGCTAAAAAAATACGATTTAGCTATTATTGCTAAACCAACAGAAGTGTTTACAGATGCCGAAAAACAAGTATTAGATCAATTTGTAATGAATGGCGGAAAAAGTATGTGGCTCATGGAACAAACTACCGCCGAAATGGATAGTTTGTACAACGATGCCGGCGCTTCGATGGTTTTCCCTAAAAACCTGAATATGAACGATATGTTCTTTAAATACGGAATTCGTATCAATCCGGATATTGTAAAAGACGAACAGGGAAGTCCAATTAAACTGGCTACAGGCGAACAGGGAAGCGCTACCCAATACCAATCTTTCAATTGGAAATTTGCCCCTTTAGTTTATCCGGAAAGTCAACATCCGATTGTGAAAAATCTGGGAGGAATTAAGTTTGATTTTACCAGTCCAATAGACACTTTGAAAAACGGAATTAAGAAAACCGTTTTATTACAATCGTCACCATATTCAAAAAAAGTAGGAACTCCTATCGAAATCAATTTGAATATTGTAGCCGAAGAAACCAGCCCGAATCATTATATCAATACCGGAAATCTTCCTTTGGCGGTTTTACTCGAAGGTAATTTTCATTCGGCATTTCAAAACCGTGTTTTAGCTTTTAAACAAAACAACTTTAAAGCTCAGGGCAAAAACAATAAAATGATTGTCATTTCGGACGGAGATGTTATCAAAAACCAATTGGATAAAAATTATGCACCGGTTGAACTGGGTTACGACCAACGTTCGGGAAATCTATATGACAACAAAGATTTCCTGCTGAATTGCGTGAATTACCTCCTGGACGACAACGGACTTATTAACATTCGATCAAAGGATTTGGATTTACCATTATTGGACAAAGAAAAAGTATATGAAAATTATACCCGCACTCAGCTCCTAACTATCGGGCTTCCAATTCTAATTTTAGCTGTTTTTGGCGTTGTTTTTAGCTTTTTGCGAAAACGCAAATACCGCAAATAGATGTTAATAAAAATTTTTCAATACTAGCTTTGTTTACGATATATTTGTAAAAATGTATTATTTTCAAATTCGAGGACAGAATAACATAAAAAACAAAATAAAATTAATGAAATGGTACGGTTTACCAAAGTAAATTAGTTTAACCCCGCTATTTCATTTTGCAATAAAAAATAAATATAATCTTCATATGAAATTTATAGTATCGAGTTCGTACTTATTAAAACAATTACAAGTTTTAGGAAGCGTTATCAACAGTAGCAACACTTTGCCTATTTTGGATAACTTCTTATTTGAATTAGACAATAACGAATTAACCGTTTCTGCTTCTGATTTAGAAACAACCATGTCGGCTACTTTGTCTATCGATTCTACAAGTCAGGGAAGTGTTGCCGTTCCTGCCAAATTACTTTTGGAAATCTTAAAAACCTTTCCGGAACAGCCACTTACTTTCACCGTTGAAGAAAACAACACTATCGAAATCAGCTCTAATTCCGGAAAATATGCCTTAGCTTATGCTCCAGGAGAAGAATTCCCTAAAGCGGTAAACTTAGACGAACCATCGGTAACTTTAGTTCCTGCTGACGTTTTAGCGACTGCGGTAAGCAAAACTATTTTTGCTGCCGGAAACGACGATTTACGTCCGGTAATGTCTGGAGTGTTTTTCCAATTCTCTCCGCAGGGGTTGACTTTTGTAGCAACTGATGCTCACAAATTAGTAAAATATGCCCGTACCGATGTAACGGCTTCTCACGTGGCTGATTTTATCATGCCCAAAAAACCATTGAATATTTTGAAAAATATTCTGGCAACTTCAGATGCGGAAGTAAAAATTGAATACAACGATTCGAATGCTACTTTTTCTTTTGATAATTACGTACTAATGTGTCGTTTAATTGATGGAAAATACCCAAATTACGAAGCCGTAATTCCGAAAGAAAACCCAAATAAATTAATGATCGACCGTTCTCAGTTTTTGAGTTCTGTACGTCGTGTGGCTATCTTTTCGAACAAAACCACACACCAAATCCGTTTGAAAATTGCAGGTGCTGAATTAAATGTTTCTGCTGAAGACATTGACTACTCTAACAAAGCTGAAGAAAGATTAACTTGTGATTATCAAGGGGATGATATGCAAATAGGTTACAACTCCCGTTTCCTGACTGAGATGCTAACTAACTTACAATCTGACATGATTATGCTGGAAATGTCTTTGCCTAACCGTGCCGGAATTTTAACTCCCGTTGATGGTCTGGAAGACGGTGAAACGGTTACTATGCTGGTAATGCCGGTAATGCTGAATAGTTAAGATTAATTTAATAAAAAAATAACGTTTTATTTTTGATATTAAAATATAATACTTATCATTGTAACATAATTCGTAATTAACCAACCATTTTTTATATTTAAAAAAAACCGCGATTCCTCCTTGAAAAGCGGTTTTTTTTTCATTTATAACAGCCCCCAATACACGAATTAATACTAACTCTTTTTCTTTTAATTCCACTAATTCGTTAAATGCGAATAGCTTTTATCTTCAATAATTACAAATAATAATTAATAATTCAAAACTCTGAAATCCTTTTAATCATTCTACAATCTGTATGTTAACAAAGCAATTTATGTAATGCAATGAATATGTACTATTCTAAAAAAAACATTCGTGAATTAGCGGCTAAAAAATCAAATAATCTCCATTTTCTTCATCAGGAAACTGGCACTTTTATTTTGACAAATACCTTTACGAAGTTTATAATCAAAATGTAGCTCATCATTCAGGATTTCGACTTCAAAACAATTATTAGTTAAAATCTCCGAAAATTCATTTGTTGTCAAACACACTTCGATATCGTGAGTCGCAATGGCTCCGATGGCTTTTTTAGTAATCAGCTTTTTCACCACTTCAATAGTTCCGTTTCTCTTATCATCAGAATTCGTTCCACGTAAAATTTCGTCCAATAAAACAAAGGAAACTTCCGCTGTGAGACTTTCCATAATTTGCTTTAAACGTTTGATTTCGGCAAAGAAATACGATTCACTATCCGACAAAGAATCCGAAAGTCGCATAGAAACTAAAACTGCTAACGGATGAACCTGTGCCTGCGTCGCACAAACTACTGAACCACTACCTGCCAAAACCATATTAATTCCCAAACTTCTCAAAAAAGTACTTTTACCGGACATATTCGAACCCGTTAAAATCATAAAGGATTGCGGATAAAAAACGACGTCATTCCCTACTCTTGTTTTTGGATTCAATAAAGGATGACTCAGATTAGTAAAATCAATTTTAAAATCAGTATTTAAAACAGGAAAGCAATAATCCGGATTATTATGAGCTAAATTAGCAAAGCTGTTTAATTTTTCAATTTCTCCAATAACCGTCAGCCAATCTTCAAGAGCGGCTGCATGTTCTTTTTTCCAAGTCAATAAAGCCTTTAAAACATGAAAATTAAACAAAAAAGTTCCGTTGAAAACAACCGCCGTAATCAAATTGGCAATAGTATCATTTCTCGAAAATAATTCGGATAATTGTTTTAAATGCAAGCTTGCATTTTCTTTTTTCAGCTTCAACTGCTGCTGTAATTCCACCAATCTTGGTGCCGAAAAATGTTCTTTTTCTATTTTCTCCAGCAAAAGTGCATACTGTCTAATTATTTTATCAATATCATCCGATTTAGCTATTTCTAACTGAATTCGTTTTAAAAACTTACCTAAAATGATCAGATTGAGGATAAACAAATAACTTAAACTCTTCAAAATAATCAAATCAGAAGTGAATAAGTAAGCCATAAAAGTTATCAAAAAAACAACCGGACTTATATAAGAGAAAAATAAAGTCCATTTAGGTAAAGGCCTGCTGTTAGACCGGCTCCAGGCCAACAAAGATTTGTAACTCGGTTCATTATCTTCGGCAACTTTGGCTAAAGCCAAAAATTCCTGACGAAATTCTACTTTTGAAGTCAACTCTTTTGTTGCTTGTTGATTTTCCTGAATTTGTTTGTTAGAAGATTTTTGCAACAAACTATCTGCTAAAGTCTTTTTTCCAATGTAAGTTGCCGTTCTGTTCAAATATTGGAACAGGGAATTATTTCCAAAAATATCCAAATCATACGCATAAGGATGATGAAAATCTGTAAACTCAGCTCCATTTTCAAAGGGGATTTTTTTTCGTTCCAAAAAACCCAACTCGTCCTGATTGATATTCAAAAGTGCCTGATTCAATTTTTTTTGAAACTGAAGTTGGGAATGTCTTCGCATTAACCCAATAAAAATGACCAAAAACAATCCGGAAAACAACAAATAAAGAAAGCTGTTTTGCTGGAAATAATAATATAATGACAATAAAAAAAGCGCAATACTTCCTAATCGCAACAAACTAATTAAATTATACTTTCGATTGATTTTACTTAATTCAGCGGTAAAAAAAGAAATTTTGGACGGATATATATTCATAATTCAAAAATGAAATACAAATATAAAGGAGCTTGTATTATAATTGCCCTTTTTTAGCTTAATCTTAAAAAAGTTAAAGCGTAAATTTTCTCAAAATTCACAAAAACTTATTGAATAGGAATCGCTAAAATAGGAATATCCCAATGAGCTGCAATATCTTTAGTTAAACTGTGATGAAACAAACTTTTAAAAAAGTTATGCTTATAAGCCAACATTATCAACATATCGATATCTTTAAACAGAATAAAATCAAGAATACTTTCTTTCACTTCTTCGCTTAAAACCACATTAAATCCCACCGGATCATTGGCAAATTCTTCTTCCCATTGTTTAATCGTTTCTTTGGAAACATCCGAAGCATCCGTTTTAACATAGAGACATTTAACTTTGGCATTCATTTTTTTGGCAATTTCAACCACATTTTTCAAAGCCGGCTTGTCTTTGGGTCTAAATCGGGTTGTAAAACCAATGTTTTTTATCGTTTTAAATTTGGCCTCAGCCGGAATACTCAACACCGGTATATCTACATCCGAAATTACCGCAGTTGTTCGGGTTCCTAGGAACAATTCGGTCCAGCTTTTTTCACCTTCTGTTCCCATAACGATAAAATCGATTTTATCTTCCTGAATCGACCTTTCGATGGTTCCCAACAAATTTCCGTCCATCAACCGATGAGACATTTTTATATGACTCAAATTACGTTCCTGAGCAATAGCATGCAATTTAGGTAATTCATCTTTAAAAAATTCAAATTGGGTCAACTCCACCGATTCGTAAATCAGCATATAATTTTCCGGAAAATACTGGCTGTCGAAAACAGGCAAATCAAAAGCGTGTAACAATATCAACTCACCCTCAATGCAATTGGCAAATTCTAAAGCATGAATAAAAGCATTGGTGGCAGTTTCAGAAAAATCGGTAGGAAATAAGATGCGTTTCATTTTAAATCAGTTGTAAAATTAAACCTTAGCTAACCCAATAAAGATACAATTTTAACGCTTTAATTCCCAATAAATTATGCTTTTATGTTATAAGTTTTAACAATACTTAACCAGATTTAGTACCTTTGCAGCCAATTCAGAAAAAAATGCTTAACAACGATTCAATAGTCGCGCTGGCCACAGCTTCAGGAACCGGAGCCATTGCCATCATACGTGTTTCCGGACAGGATGCCATCAGCATCGTGAACACTGTTTTTAAATCAATAAAAAACAAAGATTTAACGAAACAAAAATCACACACTTTGCATTTAGGGCATATTGTGGACGAGGCAAAAACTTTGGATCAGGTATTGGTTTCTGTTTTCAAAGGACCTAATTCCTATACCGGCGAAAATACTGTTGAGATTTCCTGCCACGGATCGACTTATATTCAACAACAAATTATTCAATTATTATTAAGAAAAGGCTGTCGCATGGCCGATGCCGGAGAGTTTACACTAAGAGCTTTCTTAAACGGAAAACTGGACTTATCTCAAGCCGAAGCTGTTGCTGACTTAATTTCGTCTGACAACGAGGCTTCTCACCAAATTGCAATGCAGCAAATGCGTGGTGGATTTTCGAATGAAATTGCCAAACTGCGTGAAGAACTATTAAATTTTGCTTCTCTTATCGAATTAGAATTAGACTTTGCCGAAGAAGATGTAGAATTTGCCGACAGAAGTCAGTTTAACGAATTGATTAACCGCATCGAATTTGTCTTAAAAAGACTAATTGACTCTTTTGCTGTAGGAAACGTAATCAAAAACGGAATTCCGGTTGCTATTATAGGTGAACCGAATGTAGGAAAATCGACACTGTTAAATGCTCTTTTAAACGAAGAACGCGCCATCGTTTCGGACATTGCCGGGACTACCCGAGACACTATTGAAGACGAATTAGTCATTGGCGGCATTGGTTTCCGTTTTATTGACACTGCCGGAATTCGTGATACGCAGGATGTGGTGGAAAGTATCGGGATTAAGAAAACTTTTGAGAAAATAGAACAGGCTCAAGTTATTTTGTATTTAGTTGATGGTTGTCAGTTGTCCGTTGATGGAAAACTAGATAATTTACTTGTTGAAATCAACAGAACACAAAATCAATACCCTCAAAAACCGATTTTAATTCTTATCAATAAAAAAGACTTGCTCCCTGATAAGCTATTAAATACAATTGAGACAAAACTATCAACTAACAACCAACAACTAACAACTCTATTTATTTCCGCCAAACAAAACATTGGGGTTGAAGAATTAAAAAACCAACTGCTCTCTTTTGTCAACACCGGAGCTTTGCGAAACAACGAAACTATTGTAACTAACACCCGTCACTATGATTCGCTTTTAAAAGCCTTGGAAGAAATACAAAAAGTAAAATTTGGATTAGAAACAGGTCTTTCAAGTGACCTGATGGCACTGGATATCAAAGAAGCCTTGTATCAATTCGGAATGATTACCGGACAGGTGACTAACGATGAATTACTTGGGAATATTTTTGCTAATTTTTGTATCGGGAAATAATGTAGTGATCAGTCAGGAGTTACAGTTGGTAGTTTACATTCAAAAAAATAATTAGGCTACTTTTTCTGGCTATACAATACAAATCCGCAGGAATCAGTCCATAAAAACACCCCCAAAAGAGCTCCTCCGAAAAGTCAGGATTCGCTATTTTGGGGTTTATTTTATAAAAGGCTTTTTTTGTTTGCGGGCTTTTTGTTGCTATCCAGGTCAGAAACAAAAAAATTGAATATAAAATTTGTAAAAATCAAACTATAAAAAGAAAACAACCCAAATAAAAAATGCTATTTTTGAAAAATAACAAGAAACAAATAAATGCAAAACAATCTGCAAAAGATTTACAAATTCTAAAAAAAACATTAAAATGAATTTAAATTTTAATATGAAATTTGCGGAAGGTTATTCTAGTAATTCTCAAATAGCAAGGGTTCTAACTGAAAATTGGGTTAAAGAAAATTCATATTGCCCATGTTGTGGTGAAAATCCTATTTTTGAATACGAAAACAATAGACCTGTTGCAGATTTTTATTGCATTAAATGTACAGAAGAATTTGAATTAAAAAGTAAAAATGGAAAATTAGGTGGAATTATTAACGATGGTGCATACACCACTATGATTCAAAGAATAACTTCTAATACGAACCCTAATTTTTTCTTTCTTACATATAATAAACAAAATACAGTAGATAACTTTTTAATAATTCCAAAACAGTTTTTTACACCAGAAATTATTATAAAAAGGCCTCCTTTATCTGATAATGCAAAAAGAGCAGGTTGGATTGGGTGTAACATCAATATTTCCACAATTTCCAATTTAGGAAAAATATTTATAGTAAATAATTCAAATATCGTTAAACCTGAATTAGTTCAAGAAGCTTTTAATAAGACACAATTTTTAAGAGAAAAGAGCATAGAATCAAAAGGCTGGATATTAGATATTTTAAATTGTATAGAAAAAATTCCAAAAAAAGATTTTACTTTGAAAGAAGTTTATCACTTTGAAAAAGAACTTACTATTAAATACCCAAACAACAACCACATCAAAGATAAAATTCGTCAACAATTACAGTTTTTAAGAGACAAAGGTTTAATTGAATTTAACGGAAGAGGTACTTACAAAAAAACATAAAAATGAAGAAATATATTTTTATTACAACTGAAGGAAGTACATTTTCTCCAAATGGAGAAGAAGTTGAAAATATGCAAGTTATTGGAATTGTTGAAGATATTAACAATGAAGATGAAGCATTAAAAAAACTATTAATTGAAAACACATGGATAATTGATAGTGAATTTAATGTTGCAGAATTTATTTGCTATGAAATAGCATGATTTTACTTTAATGCTAGAAATCTTCCTTCTATACCGCAATTTTTAAGGGCAAAAGCATTTTCTTTACCATAAGCAATAAATACACTTGGAGCACCTGGTGTACCTGCTTGAATTCCTGAAATGTGATAAAATCTAATTCTCCCTTTAACAAATAAAACAGCGTCTGCATCATTCCAAATATGCTCAAAAAAACATTTTGTTTCAGTTCTTGCAAAAATTAGTGCTATGCCATTTCCATGAAATTTTAATTTTTCTAACCATAATTCCATTCCTCTTCCATAAGGTGGATTTAGGTAAACTCTACCAAACCATTTTTGACTTAAACCGTTATCTAAAACAGTAAAATTATTTTTAGCGTGTAAAAAAGGTGCATTAATTGGACTGCAAGGGTCTAGGTCAAATTCCCCTAATTTTTTCACTAATTCTGGCGGCGTAAGCCATTCTACTTTTGTGTTTTCACAACGCTCAAATGATGTATTCATATCTATATGATTTGATGCAAATATTAGATCATTTTTTTAGAAAAACAAGTTATAACAAGATCATTTTCAATTAATTAAATCACAAATCAAAACTAATTGATATGCAGAATAATAACAATATAGAATGGTTAAAATTAATTGGAGAAAAACTAAAAGACGATGGTACAATTTGGATAAGTGGAACCTATCATAATATTTTTTCTATTGGTCAATTGTTGCAAGAGTTAGATTTTAAAATTCTAAATGTAATCACTTGGGAAAAGAACAATCCACCCCCTAATTTTTCCTGTCGTTTTTTTACACATTCAGCCGAGTTAATCATCTGGGCACGTAAAAAAGAAAAAGTGCCTCATTATTACAATTATGAATTAATGAAGCAATTGAACGGTGATAAACAAATGAAAGATGTTTGGAAATTACCGGCTATTGCCCGTTGAGAAAAATCCTGTGGCAAACACCCAACTCAAAAACCACTTGCTGTTTTAACCCGCATCATATTAGCTTCCACAAAACCAAATGCTTGGATTCTGGATCCATTTACAGGGAGTTCCACAACTGGTATTGCTGCCAATTTATTAGGCAGAAGATATTTAGGTATTGATATGGAAACCGAATTTCTTGAAATTAGTAAAAACAGAAAACTAGAAATCGAAAACGAACAAATTGCATCCGAATACAAACAAAAAATAAATGGATTTGAGACCAAAAAACAATTGCAATTATATTTAAAAGAGGAGCCTCAGCCTAAAGAACGTCTGGCTTTGGGATATATCAGAAGTAAAGACTTAAATAAATTAAGACAGTTAAACACTTTTTATTTTCATTCAACAGACAAACAAAATAATTTCTTGGAATTTCCTTATGATTTACACAATGCAAAAAAATTAGTTATCTATTCAGGAGGCAGGACAAAACCATTTCATTTAACTTCTTATTTTGGTGAAATAGAATCCATCAAACACAAACACAAGTCAAAAATAAAAGGTAAAGAAAATTCAAAAACAGAATATTATTTTGAAGTGAAATTAAAAGACTATTTCTTAGAAGATATTTCAATAGAAAACAATAAGAATATTAAAAAGTGGATGGCAGCATATTGTGAGGAATATGAGCTAAAATCAGCCAACTATCTTCCTGTTTTAACTTTATCTGAAAATATATTCTAACTTTACTTAAAATAAAAATCAATAATCTAATGAATTTATACAAACTCAACCATAATCAAGTTTCGCAATTAAACGAAAAACCTTTCCAACTTGAAAGGGAAATACAAACGTTGTTTGAGCAAAACCTATTTCAAATTACTGGCTTGGAAATAGTGAAAAGCGAGTTTAGTATTAAAGGAAAACGTATTGATACCTTGGCTTATGATACACAATCAAACGCATTTATCATTATTGAATACAAAAGAGATAAAAATGCAAGTGTAGTTGACCAGGGTTTTACCTACCTAAGCTTAATGTTGGAAAACAAAGCTGATTTTGTATTGTGTTATAACGAAACACTAAACAAAACCTTACACAGCAACACAATAGACTGGTCACAAACACGAGTGATTTTTGTTTCTCCTAGCTTTACAGAAAACCAGCGTTTAGCAACTAACTTCAAAGACATAGCCATAGAACTTTGGGAAATAAAACGCTATGAAAATGATTTGATAAGTATCAATCCTATTAAGAAAACCAAATCAGCAGAGAGTATTAAACCTCTTACACAACAAAATACAGTTATAAAATCGGTAACCGATGAAATAAAGGTCTATACCGAAGAAGACCATTTAAATAAGGCTACTGAAGAAATCGTAGAATTATACGAAACCTTTAAAAACGCCATTCTCAACCTAACAGATGATGTAGAAATTGTTCCTAAAAAACTATACGTTGCCTTCAAAAAGAACAAAAATATCGCTGATATTGTTCTACTTAAGAAAGGACTTAAAATCTTCATCAACCTCAAAAAAGGAGAGCTAGACGACCCTAAAAACTTGATGAAAGATGTTTCAGAAACTGGTCATTGGGGAAATGGTGACTATGAAACAATTGTTACTAATACTGCGAATCTTGAATACATAATGAGCTTGATAAAGCAGGCAATTGTATAATTACAAAAATGTGCAAATTATGCATGTCAAGTAGCCTAATTTTTTGCGGTGAAAAATCATTATATCTACCTCCTTAAAACCTCCCTACTCTGTTTTCCAACAATTCCAAATATTTTTCTTTCATATCCTCTGATAGAAAAGAAATTTCAAGCACCATTTTAGAAACGCGGTGAATACCCCACTTAATCACCGCATGTTTTACGGAGAATAAAATAGCGAGAGTCATAAAATAAAGTTAACTGATTGTTTACCTTTTTAAATTTAAAAATAAAATCTATTTTCTATAAAATGGAGTCTAAAAAATAAAACTTTGTTTACATTTGGTAATTCTTGTTAATTTATAGAATTAGATTATCTAGTTTATTAAAGTTAATTTAAAAGTGAATAATAATTTGGATAATAACTTATAAGTGAATACTTTTGCACATATAAAACCGATAGCGCGTTACAAAAAAGTAGCGTATTATTCTGTATGTATCAATCACGATGATAAAAGTGTTTTCGAACATTTTATTATTTGTCATGAAAATACAGAAAGAGAGAAATTGAATCATGTGTTAGCATGGATTAAACAAATTGGTGATAAATATGGCGCACAATCACACTTTTTTAGACCCGAAGCAGAAACTGCCGATACAGCAGCATTACCACCAAAAGGTAAAGATCGTAAGCCTCAATATACCGAATGTGGCAAAGCTAAAGCCAATAATCTACGGCTGTATTGTCTAAGAGCCAATGAAAACGTAGTGTTCCTCTTTGGCGGAGCAACGAAAACAAAACAAAAAGCACAAGAATGTCCTAACGTTAAATCACACTTTAAACTGGCTAATCAACTTACTAAAGCTATTGATCAGGCATTTAGAGAAAAAGAAATCAGATGGATCGGTGATGCATCTTTGATTGAAGTTAATGATGATTTTAAATTAAACTTGTAATGATGGAATTTCCAAAAAAGAATATTATAAACGACTGGTTGGATGAAAATGGCAGTCCCGAAATTGAAAAATTAGTAGAAAAAAACACGGCAATTGCCCATAAAATCTACGAAATGCTTCAAAAACGAGGACTAAAAGCTGCTGATTTAGCACGCTTATTAAATAAAAAACCTTCTGAAATCAGTAAGTGGTTAACTGGTACACATACTTTTACAACCAAAACCATTACTAAAATTGAAACGGTACTGGGAGAAGATATTATTTATATAGAGCCTCAAAAAGAGTATGTATATTTTAAAGTAGCCGTAAATAAGGAGATAGAAGAAGATACTTTGTTTGAAAAATCAGAGGTGTTTACTAATGGTTTTGAAATCGATAAAAAAGCTTCCTAATTCATGTTATGGAAAATAACCCAAATCAAATAATCCCGGAAAAAATTCATTTAACGAACATTAAGTGGATTAAAGAGAACACAGTTGTGCTAGACGATAAGTTACCTCAAAATCCAATTTACAATTTTACAATTGCACATAACGTGATGCACAATCTGGAAAAGCAACTGGTAAAAATAAGATTGTTCGTTGATATGGATGGTAGAATCAATGAAAAATCAATTAATCAAGGAGGTGATTATGAAATTGATTTCTTTTTTCAAATTGAAGACTTAAAAAACCACTATCAGCTGATTGAAGATAAAGCGGTTTTCAACGGTGTCTTTGTAGGCACACTCTTAGGAATTTCATTTTCAACACTTCGAGGAATTCTTTTTGCTAAATGGAAAGATACGGTTTTAGAATCCGTTTTACTTCCTGTAATTTCAATACCTTCTTTGTTAAATAGTAAAAGATAAAATGTTTTATTAAATAATTTTTAGTTTAACAACTTTATGTTTTGTGAGGAGAATAATTTTTATGAAGTTGTTACAGATGTGAACCTTATCTATTTTTTAGGATAAGATTAATGATTGTTTTTAGTTGAAATATTGTTTTTGTGTTCGTTTATATAAAATACAACCCCAATACCAGTAAAAACAATACAATAAATAGTCCTAACATTAATCTTTTTAGATTTTTGGATGCGTTTTCAAAATCCTCTTTAGTCGCTAAATTTGCTGTCTCATGTTTCATTTGTTAATCTGTTACTACAAGTAATTCTTCCTTTTTGGTGGAGTAACTTCAATAATACAAGTAATGAGACTCTATTCTTTTTCTAACAATTTAACTGTTACAGCCCCTACTAAATTATTTCCTTTGATAACTAATTGAGAAAAATAATCATTTTTATCAATTTTTGAAAGACGTAATAATCCTTCTAACATAATACCTTCAGGTAATAAGCCTTCAAAAAAAGGAGGAAAAGATGTATAACAATATTTTTTATGGCTTACAGGCATGGTTAACGAAACTGCTTCCCCTCCATAATTTTCATCATATTCAAAATAGTATTCTTTTGAAGAAGCTTCAGTTAAAACACCTGCTCTTTTTCCGTGTACTAATATGATTGCTTTTCTCATGATTATTTAGTTATAGCTTACAAAATATAAGCGAAATTGTTTATACTTGTATTATGAATAAACTAATAGAAAAATACAAAGGTATCCATCCTGGAATACTATTGGAGCGTTTACTTAAGAAAAAAGCGATTTCACAGCGTCCTTTTGCAATTTCTATTGGTGAACATCCACAAACATTAAATGCAATAACTAAAGGCAGAAGAAAACTCAATATAGCACTGGCTTTGAAAATTGAAGAAAAATTAAATTTAGAGGAAGGCTCTCTTGCTCTTTTGCAAACCTATTTTGATATCAAAGAAGAAAAAAATAAAACAAAGCAAAATACTCCAAATCTAACTCTTTTAAGAAAATCTTTATTTTGGGATACAGACATTTCTAAAATTGACTGGAAAAAACAAAATATAGCCGTTATTAAACGGGTATTTGAACGTGGTAATGATATTGAAATGGAAGAAATTAAACGTTTCTATAACAGTGATCAAATAAAAAATGCACTTGATCAAAATACTCGTAAATACTATACTGTTTATAAAAATAAATAAGAATTTTGAAGAAGTTATTCTAAAATTTAAAAAGTTATAATTTCTTTTACTATCCATAATAATAGTTAATCTATTAAATACAGTACCACGTATGTACACCTATACCCTCTTAAACCCTTAGTCACAATAGGACACTTAAAGTCGCTTTTCTATGAGTAGTAACATGAAAATTACCCGCATCTGTGAATTCTGCAAAAATGAATTTACAGCTCAATAATGAGGTAAAATTGTAAAACCCCCTACCTTTTTATGCAAAACAACACCGTTATAAAAAGGCATCCGGGACTATTTTTACTTGTTTATAACTTTAACAATTTATGCACATTTTTAGAAAAGTAAATAGTTAAACTGTATCTTTCCACCTACTATAAAATCAACTTAAAATTTTATTATTCTATTTTTTGTTAAACCCCAAAAGGACAATTACAAAATGAAAATAACATTGCTTAAGAACTATTTAATCCTTTTATTTCTGTTATCTCTGACTAAAATAGTTTATAGTCAGGAAAACTGTTCTTTCGAAAATTATCTCGTTGAAGACGGACTCCCGCACAATATTATCAATCAAGTTATACAGGATAAAAAAGGCTTTATTTGGCTGGCAACCACAAATGGTTTAAGCAAATACAACGGCTATACTTTTCAAAATTTTAAAACAACTGCCAAGGACAAAGTATTAATGAAAAACAATCGTATCAATTGGATTGTGGAAGATTATTACGGACGAATTTGGATGAAAGCTTTTGCTAATGAAACAAAAGCTTATTGTTTTGATCCAAAAACAGAAACGTTTTGGGGAACCGAATTAATCCAAAACATCCCGGATAACAATTTCGAAATCAAAAAAATAACCCCTAATAAATCTGGCTTCGTATGGTTACTTTCAAAAAATAATGGTGCCATTTTGATAAGCGACAAAAACTATTCTAACAAAATTTACCATACTCAAAAGCATACTTTAAACACCAATATTATCAACGATGTTTTTGAAGACCGTCAAAAAAATTCCTGGCTCTTAACCGACAAAGGAATTGCGGCGATTGGATTCCGTAAAACAAACGAAAAACCTTTCTATTTAATTCCCAAAAACAACACTTCAAATGCTTTTTACTCGGCAGTAGAACTCGATGATGAAATTTGGTTTGGAGGAAGCAACGGAATTATCATCAAATATGATAAAGGAACCAAAAATTACCGCACACAAAAATTAGAACTCAATGCCAATGTTATCAAAATTGAAAAGTTAGATAAGCAACGAATTTTAGCCATTACCGACCAAAAAGGTTTTTGTACCATAAATATTTTTACAGGTCAAATAGAGAACTACAATTCGACAAATTTCCCACAATTAAACACAAAAAACCTCAGCTATGTTTATCTTACAAAAGGACAACTATTATGGTTTATAAACAAAGATAATCTGGGAATATCGTTGTTTAATTTTAAAACAAAACAATTAAAATATTTCTCTGCAAAAACCGATATTTTTTCGGCTACATTTGGCCCAACTCTTCCTATGGTTTTAACCGACTCTAAAGGTGATATTTGGGTTCAGCCACGAGGCGGTAATTTTTCTAAATACGATCCGGTAAAAAATGAATTAATACCATTTGCAGCATCTTCGCCTTATTTTCCTAATGGTAATTTCAATAATAATTTCCACATTGCTTTTTTTGACAAACAGGGGAATCTTTGGTACAATACCCAAACTAATGGTGTTGTAAAAGTAGTTTTTAGTCAGGCTAATTTCAAAGCATTACACACTCATAATCCGACAATTCCAACCATCCGAAATGATGTCAGAGCTTTATTTCAGGATAAAAACAAAAACATTTGGGTCGCTACTAAACAAAATCAGATTATTATTTATGACAAAAAACTAAATCGAATTGGTCACTTGTCACCAAACGGTCACCTACAAAATAATGTTACCTGGCAAAAAGCTGTTTATAATATTATGCAGGATTCTCAATCAAATATATGGATTGGTACCCGTGGAAATGGAATTTATAAACTTACTCCAAAAGACCAAAATTATAATTTCACTGTAAATCATTATACTCATAACAGTACTAATCCTTATAGTTTGAGCGACGACAATATCTACTCCATTTTTGAAGATAAAACCCAAAAAATTTGGGTAGGAACATGGGGAGGTCTGAATCAAATTTCTTCCGTAAACCAATCCGTACGTTTTATCAACACCAATAATCAATGGAAATCCGATTTATTAAAAAAACATATTAATATTCGTTGTATTACGCAGGATGCAAAAGGCTTAATGTATATTGGAAGCACCACGGGGCTTTTAGTTCTAAATCCTTCTAAAAATCTAAATTCGACAGAGAACATAACTATTTACGAAGTCACCAAAAGCGACAAAAAATCCTTAAATAGTAACGACGTTATTGATCTTTGTATTGCTAAAAACGGAAAAACTTTTATTGCAACTGCCGATGGCGGAATTAGTCGGGTTTTAACAAAAAATTCATTGGGTTATCCACTTACTTTTAAAAATTATACTTTAAAAGACGGGCTCCCTTCCAATAACATTCTTTCGATGATAGAAGATAATGATGGAAAATTATGGATTACAACAGATTATATTTTAATGCGTTTCAATCCGGCTGACGAACGCTTTGAAGTTTTTACCGATGTAAAACCGATTATGTCTTATAAAAATTTTACCGAAGCAACACGAGTAAAACTAGACAGCGGAGAATTGCTGTTTGGCTATTCTGAAGGCTTTCTTCATTTTTTTCCTGACCAAATAAAACCAAACAACTTCAAACCTTATCTGGCGTTAACCGCATTGCAACTATTCAACCAGCCAGTGGCTATCAACGAGACTTCTCCACTAAAATTTGCATTAGATAACAGCAAAAATATAACACTGAAACACAATCAAAATTTCTTTAACATTCAATTTGCTGCTCTGGATTACATCAATCCAAAAAACATCAAATATGCCTATAAACTCGAAGGTTTTGACGAAAACTGGAACTATGTACACAAACAGAGAACCGCTTTTTATACCAATGTTCCAAAAGGGACTTATACTTTTAAAGTAAAGTCAACCAATAGTCAGGGCTATTGGGTAAACAATCAAAGAAGTATTACTATTGAAGTCAAACCGGCTTTATGGAATACAACGGTGGCTTATATCCTTTATGTTTTATTGTTTGTTGGTATCATTTATCTCATCAATCGCACGGTACTTACTATTTACAGCTTAAAAACTGCTGCAAAAAATGAAAAAGAAATATTTGATTTAAAACAAAAATTCTTCGTCGATATTTCCCATGAATTACGTACTCCCCTGACCCTGATTTCTGGCCCAATTGAGTATTTAATAAACGACAACCGAACTCCGGAAATTATAAAAAAACAATTGTCTTTTGTGGCTCAAAGCACCAATAGATTACAAAGATTGGTAAATCAAATTTTGGATTTCAGAAAAATTCAATATCAAAAGTTGAAAATTTCAGAGATTAATCTCATCGAATTTGTTAGCGATATTTTTAATAATTTTTTCGAAATCGCTCAGGAAAGAAACATTAAGTATCAATTAGAAATTGAAGGCGAAGACATCAAATTATGGGCTGATCATAGCGCTTTGGAAAAAATCATCATGAACCTTTTGTCCAATGCTTTCAAATATACTCCGGATAACAAATCCATCACTGTTTATATTAAAAAAACGGAAAAAAATATAACACTGACCGTTGTTGACGAAGGAATTGGAATTTCCCAAGAACACCAACAAAGTATTTTTAATCGTTTTGCTTCTTTCAACAAAAATGAAAATAATCCAAGCACCGGAATCGGATTAGCATTAGTTAAAGAATTAGTCGAAAAACATCAGGGTGAACTCTATTTTGAAAGTCAAACCAACAAAGGAAGTACGTTTTCAATATTATTTAAAACCGGTAACAGCCATTTCACCGATGATGTAGAATTTATTAGTAAAGAAGCTATTCAGGATACAGAGGAACGAAATTTAATCAAAACCCAACCTGTCGCACTGTACAAAAATCAGGAAAATTCAAGCGAAAAAATTAAAGTTTTAATTGTTGAAGATGATTTAAAACTATTAATGTTCATCAAAAATATTCTTGAAGAAGATTATGAAATACTGGAAGCCGAAAACGGAGCTATTGGTTATCAAAAAACACTGGATCATTCGCCGGACTTCATTATTAGTGATATTATGATGCCGATAATGGACGGAGTTGAATTTCTGAAAAAAATCAGAACCAATATTGAAACCAGTCATATTCCGGTTATTCTTTTAACTGCCAAAACGACTATCGAAAGTAAATTAGAAGGACTTTCCTATGGTGCCGACGATTATATAACCAAACCTTTTAGCGTTGCTTACCTCAAAGCCCGAATTATTAATTTGCTGGAACAACGCAAAAGATTGCAAAGCATTTTTGATGCCTATGACAAACCTGAAAACGAAACCAAAAAATACGATCCGAAACCTTATTTAATTACCGATCAGGATGAACAAATTATGCAAAAAGTAATGCAGGTTATCGAAGAAAATATGGATAATAATGACTTTTCAGTTGAAGATTTGGGAACAATAATCGGGCTTAACCGAACTTCTTTTAACAACAAAATTAAAAGTCTCACCGGCTTTACTCCGGTAGAATTCATCCGGGATATTCGTATCAAAAGAGCCGCACAATTGCTTACAAACAGTCAATTACTTATCAAAGAAATTGCTTACATGACGGGATTTTCAGATATTAAATATTTCAGTAAAACTTTTAAAAATAAATACGGTCAAACTCCAAGTGAATATCGTAATTCTAAGAACGATTAACTAGCAAAACAGCTTAAATTAAAACATTAAATAATCTAAATAACTATTTTATTATCAATAATAAATAAAAAAAGTATTGACTAAATATCTAATGTCAATACTTTTTTTACACTTATAAATCAGGATAATTAGTTTTTAGTAAACCGAATCCAATCTATATTGCTATAACCCGCATTATTGATAATACCTTCTCTTAAAGCCACAAAACCTAGTTTTGCACCAATCCAGGTTCCTTCTGATGCTTTAAATTCCGAACCCGCTTTCATGAATTTTTTATTGTCATAACTATAATAAAATTGACACAAAGCCCCTTTTTCCACTTTAACTCTGAAATAAAGCGAACCGGAATTCAAATCGGCAATTTCGATTATTTTTTCCGCTTTTCCTTTATCAGCCTGATTGCCTGTTGCCTGAATCAATTTTAATTTTCCTGCAATTTGTTTTACAGCAAGATAACTATAGCTTCTTCCCATTACCAAAAATCCAAATTCTTCATTATCGAAATTTGCCGTAAAATCAAATTTGGTTGTAGCCGTAAACTCCTCAGCCGGAAATTTTTGAGCCAAAATATTTGACACCTGCCATAAACTCACATAATTTTCCGGTTTTGGAATACAATTAAGTCTAAAAAAGCCCATTCCCGCCGATGGATAACCCCAAACCAAATTTTTATTAGCGTGCCATTGCCATTGCAAACCCTGACTTGGCAAATTAAATTCATCCGAATCCGGTGGTGTTGCCAACGGATAAGTTGCTCCAACATTTGGCTTTTTATAAGTCGATACAGGCTCTCCTATTCCATTTTTATCATAATCTACTCCCATAACCGGCCAGTTATCTTTCCAGCTCATCGGATTCAAATGAACCACACGACCGTAAGCTCCCTGATCCTGAAAATGAATAAACCAGTCTTCTCCCGTTACCGTATCTACCCAAGCTCCCTGATGTGGGCCATTTATATTTGTTTTTCCTTGTTCTAAAACAATTTTCTCTTCATAAGGACCATAGATATTCTTAGAACGTAAAATCAACTGCCATCCTGTTGCTACTCCGCCCGCAGGTGCGAAAACATAATAATAACCGTTTCTCTTATAAAATTTTGGTCCTTCTACCGTAGTATGATTTGTGTGACCATCAAACAAAATAATATCATCATCATTGGCCTGAGTACCCTCAATATTCATAGAACACATCATTAAAACACTCTTCGTTCCGGCGCGACTGCCAGCCAGGGCATAACCTAAATAGGCTTTCCCGTCTTCATCCCAAAATGGAGCCGGATCGATAATTCCTTTTCCGGGTTTCACTAAAATAGGTTCACTCCATTTCTCCTTAGGATTTTTGGTTTTGGTCATATAAATTCCATAATCCGGATCCGGATAAAAAATGTAAAACTCCCCGTTTTGATAACGAATACAAGGTGCCCAAACGCCATTTCCATGTTGTACTTTATCAAAAATATCAAACGGAGGCTGTTTAGGTAAGGCATAATTGACCAATTCCCAATTGACCAAATCATTAGAATGCAAGATTGGTAATCCGGGAATACAATTGAAAGACGAAGCAGTCATATAGTAATCTTTCCCTACTCTGCATACATCCGGATCGGAATAATCGGCATAAAGAACCGGGTTATTATATTTTCCATTTCCTAAATCGGAAACCCAAACTTCTGAAACATTTTTTTTATCATTTTGAGCATAAATACTTCCCATTAAGGATAACATTACTAACGATGTAAATTTTAACTTTCTCACTAAAAAATTATTTATTTGAATTAATAATAAAGGGCGAAACGACTTCAGCAAATGTAACTAAAGTTGTTTCCCCACAACAACCATTTTATATTTTGCTTGTAAAAAGCCCTATTTTAAAACTTTAATCCACTTCAAAACTATACGTTTTTCCAGCTTCGGTTTCAAAATCATACAACTTAGTTTCAGGAGATTGATAACCTTTTAAAGCTGCTTTTTCTGAAATCAAAGGTGTTTTAATTTGTTCAACTTTGTAAAAAACATTTGAGTTTTCTCCTTTGGCTTCCTCTAATTTTATATCGCCCACTAAAATAACATCAGACGCCAGACGCAATCTGCAATTCCCTCCTAAAGCCGATTTTACAATCAGTTTTTTTAGCTTTCCATTTTCCCATTCGATCGCTACTTCAAAACCGCCTCTGGCTTTTAAACCTGTTGCTTTTCCGTTTTTAAAATCGTCCGGCAACGCAGGAAGCAGATAAATAGCCCCATCGTAACTTTGCAATAACATTTCGGTAATTCCGGCTGTACAACCAAAATTTCCATCTATTTGAAACGGCGGATGCGCATCTAAAAGATTTGGATAAGTTCCTCCCTGCTGTCCTTTACTTTCAGTAGGAGCCGGACTTAATTGATCCTTGATTAATTTGAAAGCTCTGTTTCCGTCTAATAATCGTGCCCACCAATTTACCTTCCAGCCCATAGACCATCCAGTGGAAACATCGCCTCTGGAAATCAAGGTATTTTTGGCTGCTTCAACTAATTGTGGTGTCTTAAATGGTGAAATTTGTCCTGAAGGAAACAAACCATACAAATGTGAAATATGACGATGATGATCGTTGGGTTTGTCCCAATCATGCAACCATTCCTGTAATTGTGACATTTTTCCAATTTGCATTGGAGGCAATCTTTTAATAGCTACAGCAACCGAATCGGCAAAAGGTTTATCAGTTTCTAAAATTTTAGATGCATTAACGATATTATTGAAAATATCAAAAACCAATTGATTATCCATTGTAGTCCCTGCAGAAACGCCTACACTTTTCTCATAGGTATTTTCGGGAGACATTGATGGTGCCATCACTAACCATTTGTGTTCAGGCTCTTCCTGAAGTACATCCAGATAAAATTGCGCCGCGCCTTTTAGAACCGGATAATATTCCTTTAAAAATGCTTTATCTCCTGTATATAGATAATGTTGCCACAAATGCTGGGTAAGCCAGGCACCACCCATTGGCCAAAGACCATAAAAACCACCGTCAACCACTCCGGTCATGCGCCATAAATCGGTATTATGATGCAAATTCCAACCTCGGGCATGATACATTTCTGAGGCACTTTCTTTACCCGTTACAGCTAAATCCTTCAGCATACTGAATAAAGGCTGGTGCATTTCGCTCAGATTGGTTATTTCGGCAGGCCAATAATTCATTTCGGTATTAATGTTTACCGTGTATTTACTATCCCATGGAGGCGATAATTTATGATTCCAAATCCCCTGAAGATTCGCCGGCTGATTACCCGGCTGTGAACTTGAAATCAATAAATACCTTCCAAACTGAAAATAAAGCGCTACTAGTTGCGGATCATAAGAAGTAGCAAATTCCTTGATTCTCACATCGGTTGTTTTATTGGATTGAGGTGAATCGCCTAAATACAAAGATACTCTGTTGAAATATTTTTGATAGGCAATAACATGATCTTGAAAAGATTTGGCATAAGTTTTCTTAGAAGCTTTAACTAAAGTTGCAGCGTTTTTTTCAGAAGGATTTGCCGATAAATCTTTGTAATTTTTAAAATTAGTAGCGATAGCAATACGAATGATAACCTCATCGGCATCCTTAACGGTTAACTTATCAGCAGTAGCAGTTAGTTTTCCTCCTTGTAAAGTACAAGCCGCTTCTCCAATGAATTTCACTTTACCTATTTTATTGTCAACACTTGCCGTTGTTCCTTCAAAAAATAGTTTGTTATCTTTTGCTTTAAAATTATGAATTGCCTGCGGAGTTGTTGCCGACAACGAAAAGCTAATGCTTTTTTTCTTATCCGCTGTTAATTTTACCAAAATAACATCGTCTGCAAAAGAAGCGAAAACTTCCCTTTTATAAGTAATCCCGTTTGCTTTATAACTTACTGACGAAACCGCTTTTTCTATATCTAAATCTCGTTTATAATCTGTAAAACTTTCATGACCCGGAAATTCAATCCATAAACTTCCTACGGTTTGATACGGCATTCCATAATTAAGATCAGCAGGTGCCTGTCTCGGGAAAGTTGTATTGGCTAAATCCTGAGCTTCTTTATTCTTACCTGCAAAAAGTAATTTTCGGATTTCCTCAATATTTGAATAAACATTTTTAGGCACATTATTCCCCGGTTCTCCGGCCCAAACGGTTTCCTCATTTAATTGCAATTCTTCCTTTTGTGGATTTCCAAAAACCATAGCGCCTAAACGACCATTTCCTATTGGCAAAGCTTCGTTCCAATTCGTTGATGGCTTATCATACTGAAGTTTTAATTTCTGCTGGGCATTTCCCTGAAAAACACTTATAGACAGTACTAAACAGCCCGTAATAATCTTAATTCGATTCATTTTTTATTCTTTATGTTTGATGAAAGTTTCTGACTCTCCTAATTTCTAAAACCTACAAAACAGGAACCCAATCTTTAAAAATAGCAGCAAGAGTATATTCTTTAGTAAATTGTTCTGATGTTAACAAATGGGACCAACTCACACGTGAAGCTGTGTTTCCTCCTGCTCCTGTAGATTGATATTCGCCATAAAAAGTAGTAGTTTCTGCTTCCGGTTTACTCCAGTTATGCCAGCCTTCCGATTTAATATGTGCAGCCATTTCGCATTGAATAAAAACTGTTTTAGCATAAGGTCGCCAGGGTCTTCCTAAGTAATAGCTGCTATTTCCTGAATTCGTAGTCAATTTGCAATTTAAAAATACCAAACCATAGCAAGAGTTTTCCAAAGTGCTGGCGGCGGTTAAATAACCAGCTCTTGCTTTTGCAAAAATTTCACACTGATCAAAAACTGCCGTTGAAGCTCCAAAAATAAAATCGACAGTTCCTTCTATATAACAATTTTTATAATACTGTCTGCTTGTGGCACTACGAGGATACAGCGTATCCTGAAAACCCAGAAATTTACAATTATCAAAAATAATTTTATCCCCATCAACCCTCACGGCGACTGCCTGACCTACAGGTCCTGATGAATTTTCGAAGGTGATATTCTGAGCTTTAAAATTATCAGCTGTAACAATAAAACTGGCTGATCCTGATGTTCCTATACCTTCTCCTGAAGCATTTTTCTTCGAAGCATAATCATCATAAGTAAGGATAACATTTTCTTTACTTTCTCCAATTAAAGTAATATTGTTTTTATCCCTGATTACTTCCAATTTCTCTTTATAAACGCCATTTTTTATTAAAATTTTAGTCTCCTTTGTCTTAAGAGGCGCAACTGAATTCAATGCTTCCTGTACCGTTTTATAATCAGCTGTACCATCAGCAGCAACAATTATATCATAGGCCTTTACTTTTTCTATTTGGATTTTACCTTTTCTGGAATAACTAGCTGCCTCAACAAAAAAACTATTCGTTAAAAAAACAGAAACCATCAAAAATTTTGCAATCATTATTTTTTATATTTTTATTAATGTTGGTTAATACAAAATTTTCTCTTTACAAAATTATTTTTTTTGATAAGCTATATTTGCTAGTTTAACAAATATAAAAACTACTTTATCGAAATAGTGGGGATAAAAAACAATTTGAATGGGGGCATATTGCTCTATTTAGAATAATTAGAAAAAGACAAGTAAATTTTATAACTTTTTTTACTATCTTTTTCTAATTAAAAAGAACGCTTATACCTTGCTTATAACCCGTTTTTTGACTTCCAATTTGGATAATCCGTACTGATTAAAGTCGCCGGCCAGTTACCATACCAGGCATAACCCACTCTTCTTTCATTATCAATTTCTGCCAATGTTGTTTTTGGAATTCCGTCACGTCCGCAAAACATAGGCAAATTGTTTGTTAAATCATAAAATCTTGCCCAGATAACATTTCCGGGAGAAGAAACCACAATGACATCCTGACCCGTAGGTTGAGAAGCATCGGTAATTTTTTGAGTTGTAATATCAAATAACTTAGCGCCGTTAAACCAATCCATAGCATCCTTTATGGCTTGTTTTACTGCTGCTGAAGGTTGTTCAACCAACATTAAAACCTTTACAACTCCCACCGATTCCGAACCACTAAAAGAAGGTAATTCGTAAGCTCTGGCCAAAGCAGGTTGTAAAGTAACCTCATCATGCTGCGCGCACCAAACTGTTTTTTTGCCTTTATAAGAAATCTGTGTTTGTAAAATAATATCGATTCCTTTATTAAAAGCGGTAACTGCTTTATTCTTATAGTTAGGATTAACTAAATCCATGTTGTTTTTTCCTTTACTAATGTCCCACATCAAATTCATCACATTAGCCATCGCATTATCATTATAGGTTATCTGATGTCGGTAACCACTTTTATCCGGATAATACTGTGGCCAGCCACCATTAGCATATTGTGCTAAAAACAAATAATCAATGGCTTTTTCGGCTGCTAATAAATAATTAGGATTCTGAGTTGTTTTATAGTCGGCTAATAACCATCTTAACTCCGTTACCACATGACCATTATCTATCGTGGTATCAGTATTATTTTTTGAGGCCAAAGCAGTAGCTTTTTGTTGATCTGTTTGCACCAAATTGTAATCATTTAAATCCGGAACTGCTTTTCCCCATCCGCCGTTACTTCTTTGCCACAATAAAATACTTTCTCCTCTTACTGTGGTGGCATACGTTGCTGTCACTCCTGAAATAGTAATCTGAATTTGCGCACTTTTTCCGCTTCCGTCTGTGGTTGTGGCTGTAACTGTAACCGTTCCGTTTAATCTTGGTGTTAATAATCCGTCAGCATTTACAGTAGCAATAGCCTGACTGGAAGTTGTCCAAGTAAGTGTTTTGTTACTGGCATTTTCGGGGCTAATTTGAGTAGTCAACTGCAAAGGTTGTCCATTAGTAATCGATGCATTGGTTATGGAAATACTTTGTATCAATACCGCAGCTGTTGTTATTCCGGAAACGGTATAGGTTTTATCTCCTTTACTTCCTGAGCCGTCTTTGGCAGTGGCTGTAACTTTTACGGTTCCGTTTTTAAGTCCGGTCAAAAGTCCGGTTTCTGAAATTACTGCCACACTTGGGTCAGAAACACTCCAAGTAAGTTCCTTGTTTGTGGCATCTGTTGGCAACACTGTTGCTGTTAATTGTTTTGGTGTACTTGTTAGAGAATTATCACCATTAATGACAATTGTTTTTACCTGTACTTCTCCTAAAGCATCTTTAGAACAGGAAACAAACAAAGTCAGACAAATTAAAACTATGATTTTTTTCATTTCGTAGATTTTTTTCAATCAAAAAAGCAGATCGATTATTTAAAATAATATCTTTTAAATTCAGGAAGTATTAAAAGAGGCATGCATATAAATAAGCACGCCTCAAAAAAAACTAAAAACTAACTATTTTATTACAATCTCCAACGCGGATCTCCACAATCTCTTAAACCTCCAAAACCAGAGTCAATGAATGCAAAATTTCCATTAGCATAATCTTCCCATAAGGAAGTAGAAGTTCCTGAATACCTAAAATTAATTGGTGATGGAGGACCAACTGTATAAGCCGTATCAGAGGTATCATAAGTATTAGTAAATATAAATGAAGTTTCTGCCATAGTTCCTGACTTAACAAAGTTAAAAGCATAGACTTGGGTATTTGATAAATCCCATCCTCTTGAAATAATTGTATTAGTAAAAAATACACCATCAGTACTATTAGAAGCAAATTCAAATAAATTGGCACCAGCAGCAACTACTTCACTAAAAGTACAATCCTCAATTTTTATACTTGTCACAGGAGTTGTAGCTTTATTTACAAGGAATTTTTGACACTTATAAAGTGTTGAGTTTTTGAATAGAATATTTCCAAAATTAAATCCTGATGTTGACTCATTCATTAAAACAGAATAATCCCTTATATTGGTAACAATCGAATTATTAATTATAAAATTATTTAACAATCCTGTAGTTCCCGATCTACTTCTCATAAGACCTCTAAAATCATAAATTCTACAATTGTCAAATTTCAATTCGTTAATAGTATATGATTTATCAGGGCTAAATAAATAACCCGAAGGATTTGTTCCCGGAGATAATGGTTGATACAAAGAAACTCCATCAAAAACAACAGAAGTAATATTCGAATTTTCTACAAATTTAAACTGACTAGAGACCGCTATTTTAGCTCCTCCCGGTACAAAACTATATCCGCTCTTAATAGTTACAGATTTACTGAAGCTAAATCCTGTAGCGTTATAAGTATAATTTCCATCCAAAATAATGGTACTAGCTTCGGGTGCAGAAGCCAATGCACTCATTAACAAACCAGGATCATTAGTTCCTCTTAAATCAATAACGTCCGGTCCAGTAGGTAAAGGCTCTTTGGTAGTATAAACTTCCCAACCTCTTACTGTTGAACCACTATAAATGGCAATTTGATATTTGGTTCCCGGTGTTAATCCATAAATGATTTTTTCTCCATTTAGTTTTTCATCGTCCGTAGTAGGATAACTGGCTAAAGGAGTTTGCAATAACTCGTCTTCAAAAGCAAAAACTTTAATATCTGTCACTTCTGCTCCGGCATCTACTGTAGCCCAATGTACTTTAGCTCCGGTATCAATTACATCTGATCTTACAGGTATTGCCATTATAGAAGGAAAACGTTGCGTTTTTATATCTCCTAATTCGGACATTTTACTATTATATTGTTCGTCAGAAGCGTAGGCAATAGCTCTTACCTGATATGAAGCATTCCACACTAAATTGTCAAAGACAACCTCATTACTACTCCCTTCATAAGTTTTAATCACCGTTTTAAAAGTATCTCTACTAATTTCTACTTTATATGCAATTGCCGATTTCATTTTGGCCATACTGACAATAATAGTATTATCAATAGAATTTAAGGGCTTATTCAAAACGGGTCTAAAAAGCCTGGTTTGCTTAACCATATCTTCATTCTCGCTACAAGAATAAAGGAATAATACTCCAAAAAAGAAAAGTATTATTCTGTATATATTTTTGTTTAAATTTTTCATTTTTTTTGAAAGCTTTAAATTAATTTAAAAATTAAATCCGTAACCATCATTTTGCAATAATCCCTGGCTATTAGTTACTGCAACACTTGGAATAGGCATAATATATCTTACCGGAGCTGTTGTATAATTAGCCCAGTTAGTAGTTATCCATGATTGGTAAGGTGATGGATCTGTTGCATTTGGTGTTCGGTGTAAACTAATTAACCAGTTTGCTCTTTTCCAAGTGTCATCAGGAGCTGCAGCAACTTTAGTATCTGAATTTAATATTACTAAATTACCACTCTCATCATATTTCCAGTAAAGATAATCCGGTAAATCACCAAATCCTAAATAAGCATCATCTGCCAGTTTTTTGAGTCCTTCAACAGTTTCATTAATTTTAGTATCATATAAATTCCAACGAATTAATTCATACTTACGAATCATTTCTCCTCCAAACTCCCAGGCTCTTTCATCTACAATGGCATCAAAAAAAGCTGCTTTTCCTGCTGAAACGGAAGCTATATATTGATCTACTTTTTCTGGCCAGTCAACTTGATTAAATGCTCTTTGTCTTACTCGGGCAAATGCTGCTCTTGCTGCAGGTGTAGGACCATTCAATTCATTCTCAGCCTCAGCATACATCAATAAAACATCGGCATAACGTAACATTGGCCAGTTGATTCCAGTGCCTTTATTAGTTGACGGTCCTGGTGGAGGATTAAGATATTCTCTGCTCCATTTTCCTTGAGAAATAGAACCAATAGCCACTACTTGTTGTTTAAAATCTTTATCTCTGTAATACAGTCCGCAGGTAACATCTCTTCTAATATCCTTTTTATCAAATGAATAATAATAAGTTGGCGGTACATTCATATAATTACTTCCGGAACCATATAGATGTGTTCCGGCATCTACACGAATACCGATATTCCAGGCTACATCCCCTTCTCCAATTGCAAACGGAACTTCAAAAAGAACATCGCTATCATCTTTTGGAATTACAAATGTTGATTCATTCATAAATACTTGTCTAAAATCTGTAGGTAATTCTCTGTCTTTTAAATCCATCAACTTTTTAGAATAATCACGTGCAATTGCATAATAATCTAAATAATCTGCCATTCTGTCCATAGTCATATCCGGTTTCAAAAAATAACCTCCGCGTTGCAAAGCCAGTCTGGCAATCATCCCTAAAGTATACTCTCTATTTACCTGTTCTATCTTAAAAGGAAGTTCATCAGCCCATTTCATATCTGCTTCAATATTAATTAAATCCTGTATTACAGAAGAAAGAATCACATTTCTGTCTTCCTTAGGTAAATTAAATTCAAGTCCAGCCTTAGGAGCCTGATTTGAAAAAGGCACATCTCCAAAATGATAAATTAACATACTATACCAGTAGGCTCTTAAAGTATATGCTTCTCCTAAAAAATGTTTCATGTCTTTTTGGATAGCAATATCTGTTGAATTCAAAGCCGCGCTTTTTGTAATTCCATCGATCACAATATTGGCATCCCTAATGGCTTTATAAGCAACTTCCCAAACCACTTTTAAGTCTCCGTTGTTAGCTTGGGCTTCTAAACGCCAAATTTCATAACGGGCTGTACTTCCGGTTCCTGAATTTTGTTCTATATCGGTATTTCCTGTCATATTATTAGACAATCTGGATCTAAATGCATCTTCACTAAAGTGCTGATAAATAGCATTTGTTGCTTTTCTGGCATCATCTACATTAGAAAAAACGTATTGAGTATCAAATGTGGACAATGAATCCGGATCTAAAAAATCAGAACAGGCATTCAAAGACAATGTCAGTGCCAAGATTGATATATATTTTATAATCTTCATAATAGTTTTTTTATTATAATTATTAATTAGCTTCAACTTTTAAAAAGTAACATTTACACCGAAAGTAAATATTCTACTTTTCGGATATGAAGAATAATCTAATCCCGGTGTTAAAGCAGCATAACCATCACTTCTGGTTGAATTTACATCAGGATCAAAACCTGAATATTTGGTCCATAATGCTAAATTGGTTCCTGTAACATAAAATCTTAAACTTGAAACAAGAAATTTTTTCATGGCTTCCATTGGAACGGTATAACCAATAGTCACGTTGTTTAATCTTAAATAAGAACCGTCTTCAATTGCCCAATCGCTAACCACGGGAGTAGAACCACCAAAAGAGTTGTTCCCGCTCCAAATTGTCTTCCCTTGATTCATTTCTGCTAATTGCGCTAAATCTGTAACTACACTTCCCGCTGTTCCTGTATAAGAACCATCCATGTCGATATAAGTAAATCGTTTTGAAGAATTCATAGAATTTAACATATTCCCATAGGAAGAACGATACAATTGGTTATAATCAATTTTACCTGTATTATATACATCGTTACCTATAGACCAATTGAAAAAAGCAGAGATATCAAAACCTTTCAGATTACTTGTAAATCCAAATCCTCCTTGTGCTTTTGGTAAAGCATCACCAATAACTTTTCTATCATTGGTATCTATTTTCCCATCACCATTTAAATCTTTTAATTTCATATATCCTGGTTTCACACTCGAAACACCAAGAATCCCTTTATTATCCGGAACTCCTTCTTTTAAAACATAACTTTTAGAATTTTCATTATAGCTATCAAAATCATCTACCGTGTACATTCCGTCATTAACATAACCATAGATTAAACCAACCGACTTACCTACTCTTAAATAATAATCATCTCGGTCTTTTAAGTCTGTACTACCCCAGTTCGATTGGATAAAACGTTCTGTTGTACCATCTAAAGCAACTATTTTAGCTTTATTGGTTCCTATATTGAAATTAAAATTCAGGGAAAAATCTTTTTTATTAATCAAATTTGTATTTACGGCTAACTCAACTCCTTCATTAGACGTACTACCAATATTTGCCCATTGTGAACTAAATCCTGATGTTTGAGAAACAGCAGATTGTAATAATAAATCTTTAGTTGTGTTTCTGTAAACATCCAAACTACCATTAATCATTGAATTAAATAATCTGAAATCTAATCCTGCATTTCTGTTGATAGTTGTCTCCCAAATCAAATCCGGATTAAATAATACATTCCCGTTTATTCCATAATATACATTGTAATTATTAGTTCCAAAACCAGGTCCATTATTAGTATCTGATTTAAATAAGAATTTTGTTGAGTTTGCAGAAATTCTGTCATTTCCTGTTTCCCCATAAGTCAATCTTAATTTTAATTCATCAACAATTTTAGAATTTTTAAAAAATGGTTCATTAGATATTTTCCATCCTATTGCAAATGCCGGAAATATACCAACATTATTTTCCTTGCTAAATTTACTTGAGGCATCGCGACGGGCGGTTGCTGTAAATAAATATTTGTCTTTAAAAGAATAATTTAGTCTTCCAAAGAAAGAATAATAATTTTCATCCGTATTTTCATAAGTACTATATTCTATTAAAGTCCCTAAATTCATGGAGGCAAACATTTCTTTAGGAGTAATAGATTCTCTAAAATCCTCCACTCTGGCATGTTGCGATTTTCCACCACTGGAACGTACTTCCTGCCCTAATAAAATTCCTAATTGATGCTCCCCTATATTTTTAAAATCATAATTTACAGTATTTGATACTCTATATGAAAAACCTTCCGAGTTATCTTTTGTTCCTAATGGTCTACTATTTCCCTCCTGTTGCGCTACACCTGTCAAAGGACCATAAAAACGTAAATTTTCTCCAAAAGATCTACTGGTTGTTACTGTAGATTGTGCCTTTAAATTATCTAAAATATCCCATGATAATCCGGCATTAAACACATAAGTTCTTGTAGTTCTTTTTCTCCAATCCTGCTTTACTAAATCTACCGGATTTATCAAATTCAAAATAAATGACTGATAATCGTCTTCATTATCTACATTAGCAATATCAAATTCTAATTCATCAGCAATACCATTTGTAGGTCTTGATGTCACTAGATTTTTAATTCTAATTTGAGAACTACCAGAAGTTCCGGCTCCATCCACTTCTAAATTTGTAATTCTGGAAGATAAATCCAATCTTAATTTTTTAGAGATTTCATGATTTAATTTAAAATTAAGTACATCACGATTTAACCCGGATCCAATCATTAATCCCTGATCTCTATTGGAAGTATAGCTCAAAGACATTTTTGTTTTTTCGCTTCCTCCGGAAATACTTAAATTATTATATCTGGAAATAGTAGAATTACCTAAAACTTCATCTTGCCAGTCGTTAGCTTTTTTATATTTATAAAGTTCTAAATCATCGAATTTTCCAAAATATTTTTCAAAATTTCGAACGTCAGCATCCGATTTCATTCTTGCCGTTTCATATTGCATTTGAACATATTCGTATGGTGACAATACATCTAATTTTCTGTCTTTTGGTAATTTTAACAACTGCATGTAAGAGTTGTAACTTATAGTTGTTTTTCCAACTTTAGGTTTTTTGGTTGTAATAACTACAACACCATTAGCTCCCTGAGCACCATAAATAGCTGTAGTAGCAGCATCTTTCAAAATATCAATACTCTGAATATCACTTGGTGGTATATCATTTATATTACTCACTATAAAACCATCTACAACATATAAAGGTGAGTTGTCCTGAGTAATAGATCCTCCTCCCCTCACGCGAATTACAATATCGGCACCAGGAGCACCATCGACTGATTGTACACTTACACCTGCCAATCGTCCTGCCATCGCTTCTGCTACATTCGTTACAGGAATTTTAGATAATTCTTTTGCTCCTATGGAAGCTACAGAACCTAACAGGTTTTCTTTCTTTATCGTTCCGTATCCAAAAGAAACTACCTTTACTTCGTCAAGATCAGTTGCTGAATCTTTCATTGTTATGGACAAAGTTGTTTTTCCTGCTATTGCTACATCACGGGTTTCCATTCCTATAAATGAAAAAACCAGATGACCATTAGCAGGAACATTTGCAATTACAAATTTTCCATCAATATCAGTTACAACACTATTTTTAGTTCCCTTTAAAAGTACTGTAACACCAGGTACCCCCATGCCATTGCTATCAACCACCGTACCTTTTACTGTTATTTCATTTTGAATAACATCAGTTAATGTATTGACTTCTGTATATCTGCCATTTAAATAATTTATGGTTTTAGATTTGACATTAGCACTAATTGTAAATTCAATTAAAGAAAATGCAATTGAAAACAATAGCGTTTTTCTCTTCAAAAATTGAAACAAGTCAAAGTTGTCCTTCGACAAATAATTCTTCATAATTTTTTGGTTTAGTTAGTTAATAATTGTTGGCGTCCCGGAGAGTTGAATTTTTTTTGATGGTAAACTCTATTCAACTAAAAATCTCCAGAAAAAAAGTGGAAGTCTTTTTTTACATAAAAAATATTTTATAAGGTTTAACAATAAAAATTAAACAATTGCATTTTTATAATAATTAAAATTCATTTATATAAATTTTAACCTGAATAAAATGCATTTTGTTTATTTCAAAAGTAAGTTTTAGTAAACTGAAGAACAGGGATAAAATACAAATTGAAGGGGGTCAAATTACCAAAACCCTTGTTTTTAAAGGAAGTTTAAAACAAATTGCAATACTAGGCCTAAACCAATTTAAAGTATTATTCACTTTTTCTCAAAAAAAAAATCCGCACTAAAAAATGATTTTAATGTGGATTTTTTCGATCGAAAATTTCTCTTCCGTTTATAAAAATATAATTTAATACATCTTAGTTTTTAAAAATCCCAACTCTTTTAACCAAAGTTCACATAGACTAGTCCAAAGTTCCGTAGAACCAGGGTTGTTTCTTAAAGCGATTGAATGCCCTCCCTGTGGAAAGATATGTAATGCTGATTGTATCACTTTTGACTGTAAAAGAGCATTATAATATTGTAAACTGTTTAATGGATTAACAACCGGATCATTTGCTGCACACACCACAAAAGCCGGAGAAGTAGCTGAATCAACATTTAATTCTCCCGAAAAAAGAGTCTCTAATTCGTCTGAAGTTTTTTTTCCTAATAAGGCATCGTGACTCCCTTTATGGGTCTTTTGTTTCATACTAATAGCACCGGAAACAATAATCTGAAAATCAGGATTTATCGACACAGAATCTAAAGAGTCATTTATTTTCGAATAATCGGTTTTAATGGTTGCCAAATTCGCAGCCAAACCTCCACCCGCTGAACATCCCATGACACCTATTTTATTCTTATCAATTCCCCATTTTGTAGCATTATCTCGAACTATTTTCATAGCTCTTTGCCCATCCATTAAAGGGCCGAAAGCTGGATTTTTTAAATCAGGAGAAGTTGGCATTCTATACATCACTACAAAGGCATTTACCCCAATAGTGTTAAACCATTTAGCTAATTGTAATCCGGCAATGTTATAAGTTAGTTTTTGATAACCTCCCGGCGGAAATATTAAAACGGCCGTTCCGGAATTTTCTTCTTTCGATGTAAAAAAAGCATACATTCCCGGCACATCTACCTGAGTAACACGTTCGCGTTCTTCAATACGCTCTAATTGCATTCCCTTTGAATTAAGCATTTTTCCTTTAGGCCAAAGCGGTATATAATCCTGTCCCAATGCGGAAAAAGACAAAACAAGAGCGAATATTAGATTTAATTTTTTTATGCTTTTCATAATAAAATAATTTTGTAGGGTCGTCAAAAAAACGCGAACTACATGTCCCCTTTTTCTAAATCCCAATTACTTTCTTTTTGAAAAATATTTTTAAACTGATATTTTTCAGCCTGACTTTTAGTCAACTGATGCGACCAACTCACCCGTTTCGAAACATTCGCGCCTTCTCCATTATTATTATACTCGGCAAAAAAAGCGGTCTTTTCTTTTTCAGGATTGTCCCAATTATGCCAGCCAACAGCCAAAATATGTTTCCCTAAATCACAATCCATAAAAACTACTTTAGCATAATCCCGCCAGGGTCTGCCCAAATAAACTTTATCAACTCCGTCATCGGCAGTTAAATGGCATTTTATAAATACATATCCAAAAACATTCTCTTTCGGAGTATTGGCAGCCGTAATAAAAGAATTAGTTTTGCTGTGTATTTCACAGCACCAAAAAATAGCCGTAGCAGCACCAAAAATAAAATCTGTCGTACCGGAAATATAGCAGTTTTTAAAATACTGCCTACTGTTCTTTCCCGCTGTATATAAAGTATCCTGATTCCCTAAAATACTGCAATTTGAGGCAATAAAAAAATCACCTTCCACATGTAAAGCCACAGCCTGACCAACTCTCCCAGCCGAATTTTCGACAGTAAGATTTTCTATTTTGATATAATCGCCTAAAATTTTCAGAGTATAACTCGTAAAAGTTCCTATTCCCTGCTGTCCGGAATAATTATTATAATCGATAATGGTTTCTTTCTTACTTTCACCAACAAGCGTAATATTGCTGTGAAAAGAGTCAATTAAAACTTTCTCTTTATAATGTCCCTTTTTTATAAATATTATCTTTTCCTCCATCGAAAAAGCACCACAGGCAGTCACCGCTTCCTGTATCGATTGATAATCTCCGGAACCATCCAGAGCAACGATGTAAGTATATCGGGGATTTGTGGCAAATAATGTATTCGTTGAAATTAACAACAAATAACTTAGTAGCCACCCAAAAAAATATTTCTTCATTCTTCATTAATATTAAAAAAAGAAAGAATAACAAACTGTGATTTATTATCCTTTCTTTCAAAACTAACCATTAAATTTTCAAAATCATAGTACTCACTTTAAGCATAATATTTTTTAAAAATTTTATTACTAACCTTCTGCAAACTTAGTTTTTCTAATGCTTAACAAGTAGGCTATTTTACAATTTAAACAGGGTAATATTACAACAAACCTCTTTTATCCAATTATTTTAATCTCAAAATAGCGCAAACAACAAAGGAGTTAAAACTTAATTTAACTCCTTTGTTGTTTGCGCTATTCTATTTCTATTTTACTTTATTCTGATTCGAATTGGGTTTCAATTCGTCCGGACTGTCTTTAGTATAAGTATTAAAAACTTCTTTTGACGGACTTACCATAATATCCTGAATTACTTCAAAAGAAACTTTGTTTTTCGGATTAAAATTATCCGAATTCATATAATTTTGAAGCGAATAAAACAATTGTTTCGAAGCCAATTTGTTTTGTACTTCCGGACCTAAATTAGCGCTACTCACTATAATTTTTCCCTTTCCTACCTGAGCTTCAAAAACCAAAGCCAATCGGCGGTTCATAAACCAAGTATCAATTGGTTGGATTAGCGGACGGAAATTTGCCGGAAAATCTTCCAGAGTCATTACCTGAGCTTTGTTTTGAATATCCCACCATTGCAAATCACTGTAATAATCGGTTGGGAAGTTTTTAAAGGCTGCACTCTTGTCCTGAATTAACATTCCGGTTACGTGTGGCGGACGCATTTTGAACCAGGAAGTATTCCAAAATACCGGCAAAAAATTCATTGCTACTTCTTTTCCTTTTACCACTTTTCCGGCTACATTCAAAAATACTTTTTCTCCTTTGTCTAAAACCGCTTTGGCTTTTTCGTCCAAAATAGTGGTGTAGTATATGGATGGTACCATTTCTGTTTTTACCTCAGGATACACCCAAAAATCCCAGTCGTTCACAAAGTCAGTTCCATCCACTTTTACTTCCAGATTATATTTACCAGCTTCTTTCATTTGATTCAAAGAATAACTCAAATTCCCAACCGGCAAACCATTTCCGTTTTCATAGGTTTTAGCATCAAAATTTCCGGAAGCAACCATATTTCCCTTTTCATCTTTTATTGTCCAACTAACAATCGTATTTTTCAATGGCACATCAGCAGAATGAAAAAGTGCAATATCTGCTTTGAAAGTTTCATTGTTCGAATAAACAAACTTCTCGATTTTTGCCAAAGGCACAGTCGAATTACAAAAACGCGAAAATTCTTTAGCTGTAACATAACCTTTCTCCTGAAAAAAAGCATCTAAAACACCTACTAAAGCCGTTCCCTGACCTGGAAAATCCTGTAATCCTAACATTTGGAAACCACCGTAATCAGGAGTGCGAAGTATTTTTTCAATTTCATTTTTATAACAAAGTACTTGTAATTTTCCGGATGCATTCAAGAAATCTTTCGCCTGGTCGCCCATGTGATGATCGGCTAAATCCTGACGGAACATTTCAAAATTTTTGGCACGATACACTCCGGTATATTTTTGGATTTCATCAAAGTTTGGAAACACACAGTATTGCCCAATTTCATGTGCTACAAATGGCACTTGGAACTTTTGAATTTCAGCACTAAAATCGGAAACTGTTTCTAAAGTTTTATCCCATTTCAATCCGCGAACTCCTCCACGAACCAAATATTCGGCATTAGGAACCACTGGCCAGCTTCCTCCTACTGACATTCCTGTATAAACTCTTCTGCTGTCTTTTGTTTTCCAAAAATCAACAAATTCATTGAGATACTTCACCTGATTTCCTGCTGGTTCATTCCCGGCCGAGAGCATTGTAAAGGAAGCATAATTTCCATAATCCTTAACCATACGTTCGGTTTCTTCGTAAAGAAATTTATCCACGGGCTGTCCTAATCCAATTTTTGGCCCGTGATTTGGCCAGCTTGGTCCTTCGGGTTGTAAATAGAGACCAACTTTATCAGCAGCAATAAAAGCTTCTTCCGGTGGACACCAGGAATGAAAACGCACGTGATTCAATCCGTAAGACTTAATCTTTTTAAAAGTAACTTCCCACTCTTCCACCGTTGTTGCCGGATAACCCGTAAGCGGAAATTCGCAGTTATGAACCGTACCTCTCAAAACTACCGGAACACCATTTATCATAAAATGATTCCCTTGAATTTTAAATTCACGCATTCCAAAAGAAACCGTTTTCTCTGTTTGAATTGCTTTTGAATCTAATTTTACTTTCAAATTGTACAAAGCAGGATGGAATTCGTCCCAGGTCAACATTCCTTTGCCAAAAGACAATTCGAGCATAATAGTATTTTTAGACATTTTCTCCACCAAAAATTTCGAAGACACCTCTTTGGCTACATCAGAAGTCATACTATTAAAACTTTTAGCAGCTATTTCTATTGTTCCTTTGAAGGTATTTAAAGAATTGTTTGCAACAGAAATTTTCACAATCGCTTTACGGTTTTTCAAATCAGGATACACCTGAACATCATCAAAATAAACCAATTCGGAAGATTGCAACGCAATATCACCTATAATTCCATTCCAGTTTCCCTGCGTATGATCGGTTACACTATGAGAATCAGGACCTACGTTAATTTTTTTGATACTATTATCTATTCGAATGGAAATGCGCTGTTTTCCGGGAGTTAAAAAGTTAGTCAAATCATAATCATGTGGTGCCACCAATGAATTTTGCATACCCACTTCTTTGTCATTTATCCAAACACGGGTTTCAATATGCGCTCTTTCCAAATGCAAAACGATACGCTTTCCTTTCCAGTTTTCAGGAACATTAACTTCTTTTTGGTACCAGGCCGCCCCCACATAATGTCGGGCTGGCGTTAACCAAAAAGGAATATGAATATTTCCGGGTTGACGGTATTTTTCTAAACTGGGTCTGAAATAAAAAGAACTATCATAAATAGAACCTGTCCATTTGGTTTTCAAAGTAATTTTGTCTCCTTTTAAAAATTCAGCCATGGAACCGGGCAAATGAATTTTATCTGAAAGATTCTTATTGAACCATTTTTGCTGAATTCCTTCATCATTGCGGTCAATTTGAAATTGCCAGTCGCCCTTTAAACTGATTGTTTTTTCCTGAGCAAAACCACTTAGGCTAAAAAAAATCAAAAAAAGACTAAAGTAAAAATATCTTTGTATCATTAAAATGCATTTATAGTGTTAATAAATTTGTTAAACAATACAAATATTATTCTTTATTCCATGACTAACTAATTATTTCATTCAAACACTTAAATAATTAACGTTAATAAGAAATCAAAAAATAGGATAATCTAATCCTGATTGATAAAATACAACGCCTGCGGATAATTTGCTATTGCCATTAAAGCATTGTAAATATATTGACTCACCAAAGCGCCACCTTCAAAATTAATCAAATCAATATCATCCTCCGGAGTATGGTATTGTGGATGACCACCTGTATGAAATCCTACAGCCGAGATACCCGCTTTATAGAAAGAAACATGATCAGAACCTCCTACATCACCGGCATGAATAACCGGATTCAAACCACTATTTTCTCCTATTTTTTTCATCAGTGCTACGCCTTCAGGGAAAGTTCCTGCACCTCCCATATAAATTTGTTTTTCAGCATTTAATCGTCCTACCATATCCATATTCAGCATTACTTTTACAGCATCTTTAGGAACAGCCAGATGATTGATAAAATATTTTGACCCTAACAAGCCTTCTTCTTCTCCACTAAAACCAATAAAAACAATGCTTCTTGCAGGTTTTTCTTTAGACTTAGAAACTTTCTCTAAAATACAAAGTAAAGCAGCAACTCCAGAAGCATTATCGTCTGCTCCATTATGAATCGCCACAGTATCTTTCTTTTTGCTGCCAGAGCCTACTCCGCCCCAACCCCAATGGTCATAATGCGCGCCAATCACAATGTATTCATTTTTGAGTTTTGGATCTGAACCTTCAATAAATCCCACAACATTCTGTGTTTGCACTGTGTCTGATGGCATTTTATTCACCCCTTCTTTTACAAATAATTTGAAAGATTGATAATAACCATCGGCATTCAAAGGCTGTAAATGGTATTTCTGAAAATATTTTTTTATATAAGCTGCTGCTTCATTATTCTCCTTGGTTCCCGGAAATCTTCCTTCCATTTTATCCGAAGAAAGATATTTATCATGTTTATAAAATGTTTTTGCCAAATGGTTATTTTGAGCACGCACAGTACAACTAAAAAAGATTGCAATCACCCACAAATATTTCCATTCTATTCTTTTTACCAATAACATATTTAATGTTTATTTTAATTCAAAAATTTTATCCATCAACAACCATTTCTCTCCTGGTTGCGTATCCGGAAGTGCTTGTTGAAATTTCCACATTAAGGTTTCCCATTCCTGAACTTTTGGATTTATTGCATCCAATTTTGATTTTTTCGCAAAAGAAAAGTTTTCATCAACTTCCATAATCATCAGCAAACGATTTTGCACATTGTATATCTCCAAATTTATAATTCCGGATTTTTTTATACTCTCTATAATTTCAGGCCAAACATTCTGGTGGAAAGTTTTATATTCATCAATTAAATGAGAATCATTTTTTAAATCCAAAGCAAAACAGTATTTTTTCATAAACTACAATTATTTTTTCATTTCAAAACTTACATACTTACTATATCTCCTGTTATAAGTATATACAATGTGAATTTTACGATTAGCCGTTTGAATAATGGCGGGATAGCTAAATTCTCCTTCATTTTGATTTTCAAGATCCAATAACTTCTCCCATTTTATACCATTAGTAGAAAATTCAACATCCAAAACATTTCGCCCGTAAAACCAGTCTTTTCCTTGTGGCAATGGATTGTTAACTAATAAAAAAGAATGGTTTGATAAACTTAAAGCATCAATACCTGAATTAGAATTTACTACATCAATGATTTCAGCATTAGTCCATGTTTCTCCGTTATTAACAGACCAGCTAGTTACCAATTTATTATGCTTACTTCTAAAAAGTAATTGTAATTTTTTATTGGAATGTTCTAAAATTGTAGGCTGAATTATATCGTATTCCTCATCATTTGGGATAGAAATTTTAGACCAGGTATCAGTTAATTCATTATAGATTTCTATATGAGCTCTCCATTGGTTGTTTTCGACACTTTCGGTACTGCTCCCGCATAAAATAACACCTGGATTAACTTCAATAGCTTTATTTCTAATGGGTCCCAAAAATCCATCAGGCAGATATTTTGGTGCACTCCATGAATTTCCATCATCAATGGATGTAATCATTGCTCCAAACCATTCTCTCGGGTTTTTGCCAACTTTGTAAAATAAATATAATTTTTTAGTCTTCTTACTCTTAAATAAAACTGGATTCCAACAGGCTAAAGTATCGCCTTGTTTCACTGCAGGTTTTACAACCAATTGAGGTGGTGTCCAAGTACTTGCTTCTAATTTTGAAATATAGATAGCAACATCTTTTGCTCCTTCATAACTTCCTCCAAACCATGCTGCCATAATTTTATTTGGCTTATATTCAACTAAAGTTGCCGCATGGCTATTAATGGTTACTGGTTCACTTGCAATATAACTGTTTGTAACCTTAATGACAGAAGGTTTCTTAAGCAAGGCATTACAGGAAAAAAACATTGAAACAATCCCTAAAACAAAATATTTTAATTTTAAAAATTTCATTATTTTTCGCCTTTAAGTCCTAATTTATGTCCGGCAACAGCATAATATAAAATAACCAGATAACAAGGTAATAAAATCCAATAACCTTTAGTGGAAGCGGTAGCCGTTGCCAGAGCCTCGTCCATCCCCTGGGTTAAAAATTCCGCTTTATTTGCATCAACCCATTTTCCATACAGAGGAGGAATAATTGCACCACCAGAAATAGCCATAATTAATAAAGCAGAAGCTGTTTTAGTAAATTTTCCCAATCCGTTTAAAGTAAGGGGCCAAACAGCAGGCCAAACCAAAGCATTAGCAACTCCTAGAGCGGCTACAAATAATACTGAGGTAAATCCTGTTGTAAACACAATACAAAAAGATAAAATAATACCTAAAGTTGCACTCAATTTTAAAGCTAATGTTTGCGAAATATATTTTGGAATTAAAATAGCCCCCGTAGCATAAGTGGCTACCATTGCCATCAAAGTAAAAGTGGTAAAAAACTTAGCATCCGCAACAGGAATACCTAATGAAATTCCATAAGCAATAATAGTATCACCGGCAATAACCTCTACTCCCACATACATAAAAAGTGTGAGTACACCCAACCATAAATGTGGAAATTGAAAAATACTAGTTTTAGATGTACTTCCATCTTTTGATTCTTCAATCGGTTCTGCTTCAACATCAGGAAGAGGTGCTTTTCTAATTAAAACAGCTAAAATAAACAAAACAGAAGCCATCACAACATAAGGCATCACCACGCTATCAGCCATAGTATTTAATAATTCTGCTTTTTCGGCAGCGCTAACCACATTTAATTTTTCTTTGATTTCATCAATACCGGTTAAAAGCAATGCCCCAAAAATAAGCGAACCTAAAGCTCCTGCAACTTTATTAGCAATTCCCATAATGGAAATGCGTTTTGCAGCACTTTCAATTGGCCCTAAAATAGTAATATAAGGATTGGACGCCGTTTGCAACAAAGTCATTCCGGCACCTTGAATAAAAATTCCAGTTAAAAACATCCAATACGTTCTTGCTTCAGCAGCCGGAATAAAAACCAAAGCTCCCAAGCCCATAATAAATAAGCCCAAAGACATTCCTTTTTTATACCCAACTTTAGACAAAACATAAGAAGCTGGTAAAGCCATCACCACAAATGAAATGTAAGAAGCCGAAGCAACTAAAAAAGATTGGGCTGAAGTTAATTCATTAATGGTTTTCATAAACGGAATTAAAGCTCCGTTAATCCAGGTAACAAATCCAAAAATAAAAAATAGTCCTGCTATAATTAAGATTGGAATCAAACTATTATTTTTAGTTTGCGGTAAAGTGATGCTGCTAGTATTCATTTTAATTATCTTTTGTATGTTCAACCACATTTATGAGTTGAAACAATGAGTATTTATGTAAGTAGTATGCGCAATAGGCACTTTAACTAACGGATGCTAGTATTTTTTTAATTTTATCATAATCAGAATGAACGAGAATATGTTCATCAAAAAAAACAGAACTATTCATCGGTATTGTTCCCAATTTATTTACATAGTGTATAGTCGAAGCAGAACAATGAATTTCTTTAAATCCTGCTTCTTTAAATTGGAAGACATTTTCTGAATTGATTCCGCTACCGGGAAGGATTATTAATTGATTTTGGGCTTTGGATTCTAAATCTTTAAGGAGTTCAATTCCTTGCTGAGCCGTACTTTTTTTCCCAGAAGTCAAAATCCGATTTACATCAATAGTTTTTAATACTTCAAGTGCTTCAAAAGAATTCTCAACCCAATCAAAAGCTCTGTGAAAAGTAAAAGACAATGGTTTTGCTAAAGCAATTAATTCTTGCGTTCTAATAACATCAATGGTATTGTCTGATTTTAAAACGCCTGAAACAATTCCCTGACACCCCATTTTTTTACACAATTCAATATCGGCTTTCATAATTTCAAATTCTTCATCAGAATAAGTAAAATTTCCACTCCGTGGTCTTATCAATACATGTACCGGTATGGAAAGATTATCCTTTACTCTTTTGATTAAGCCATATGAAGGCGTAATTCCTCCTAAGGCTAATTCAGAACACAACTCTATACGATGTGCACCTGCATTTTGCGCATTTATAGCCGATTGATACGATGAAGCGCAGATTTCAAGTAGCATATTAAGTATTATAAGAATTCAGATAAAATGCAAAATAAAAATTTCACATTTGGAAAAAATAAAAGGAGAATTCCTTCTCCTTTTATTTTAATTATTAAATGAAAGAGACTAAAAAAACATCTCACAGGATGTATTAATTAACGTCCCACCAAAGTTTAGTACTTCCTTTATCAGCACCTCCTAGTAATTGAACCGCTGCATTAACCGCATCACCATTGGTACTATATTCATTAGGTAAATAAGTGATACGCTTCATAATTCCTTTTCCTATTGTAGGATCTTCTGTTGTAAGCAAAGGATATAAAATATTAGCATCCGTTCTGCGTAAATCAGACCAAGCTTCCCATGACTCTGGGAAAAGACCTAAATATTTTTGAACAGCAATTTGCTTTTTTTGATTTGCTACAGTACCTGACCATGCAACTGGTACATTCACAGGTGGTGTAGAATTGGTATACAAACTTCCAAATGTAGGTACAGCACCAGTAGTGGTTCCCGCGATATAAGCAGTTATTTGACTTTCGTCAGTTACACCCCATTGTTGTAGAGATAAGCGAATACCATCTTCATATAATTCTTTTGCGGTACTTCCCATACTCCATCCTTTCAAAGCCCCTTCTGCTCTATTAAAATCTGATTCCGAAGCCATCATTACTTCTATGTCTTTTGTTGCATTATCTGAAAATGTAGTTACCTGATTAGTTCCACTAAAATTTTTACCTTGATAAGGAATTGTTGTTCCAATACCATTAGGTAAGCCTACATACTGTCCTTTATATGTAGAAGTATTATCTAATACAGGGCTAAACCATTTTGCCATACGGGGATCATTATAACCTTTAAGAATACTTTCCATATCTGCAGTCATATAAAATCCCCAGTATTTCATAATATCTACAAAATTATTATAGGTATCTGAAGTAACTTTATAGTATGCATTATCACTATTTGACACCATCACTCCGGCACTTACAGCTGCTTCTGCTTCTGTTTTAGCTTTTGCAGCATCTATATCAGAAATTCTTAAAGCTAAACGCAATCGCAATGAATTTCCAAACTTTCTCCATTTTTCGACATCTCCGCTATATAATGCATCATAATCTTTAAATACACCAACAGTAGTTGCAGAACTGGTACTCAAAGTCGTATTAGCAGCATCCAATAGTTTGAAAAAATCAGTATACATTGCTTCTTGAGAATCATAAGCTACTGATTTACCTCCAATACCTGCCTGAGTATAAGGAATTGGTCCCCACTCATCAGTAAATCTGTGAAACATATAAACTTTCCAGATATCTAAAACAGCTAACGCTTCTGCATTTCCTGCAGCAGCTTTATAGGTATTTAAAAGAGATGGTACTGCTATTGTATAGAATCTTAACCAACCTCTACTTCTCCATCCATCATTTATTCCATTGGCATCTGTTGCTCCACCCGGATAGGCCATATAATGTGAAAAAACCATTGAATGTAAGGCTGTAGCTAATCCATAAGTTCCATAATCATCTCCTGGTAAACTCCAAGAAGCATTCCCTATTCCTTTATATAAAGCATTTGCAAATGATGGCCCTGCCATTGTTGCATCTAACTGATCAGAAGTAAGGGTATTTGGATTTGTATTTACTTCATTAAAATCCGAAGTACACCCTGTTATCTGAAACAAGAAAGCTATCGCTATAAATTTAACTATATTGTTTTTCATAATTTATTTATTAAAAGTTGAATTTTACATTAAATCCAAAGTCTCTTGTACTTGGAATGTTATAAGATTCTATTCCCTGAAGGTTACCTACACTAACTCCTTGTTCGGGATCAAAATATTTTGCTTTATTAACAAAGAAGAATAAATTTCTACCTACTAAAGAGAAATCAACTCCTGTAAATGGTGATTTTTTCAAAAATTTACTTGGAAGTGAATATCCTAGAACTACTTCTCTTAATCTGATGTTCGTAGCGTCAAAGACAAAATCTTCTGCTGATTTAGGATCTCTGCTGGCAACTTGTGACCAATAATTTTCAGCAGTTATGGAAGTTGCATTTGGTGAATAAGTACCATCCCCATTATCATTGACACCATTAACTACAAAACCATCTCTACCAGCTAAAGTAATTTCACTTGCTCCGGCTCCAGCCATTCTTGCCTGAGAGTAAGAAATCGTTTTACCTCCCATACGGAAATCTACCAAAAAGCTAAGTCTAAAATCTTTATATCTAAAAGTATTTTGTAAACCTGCTGTCCAGTCTGGATTAAAACTTCCAGCCAACACGTCAAATCCAGAAGTAAATTCAGGTAATCCACTTGTAGCATTTACAATAATTTCCCCAGCATCATTACGTTTAAATCCTCTAATATACAAATCTCCATAACCACCACCTTTTTTAACAATTGTTTGTGCTAACCTTTCATAACCAGTAGAAAGATTTAATTCATCCTGTCCTTCAGAAAGACTTAAAACTTTAGTTCTGTAAGTTGCAAAGTTTGCTGTTGCATCCCAACTAAATTTTTCATCATCGAAAATTTTAGCATTCAAGACCATTTCAAAACCTTTATTTTGAATTTTTCCACCGTTAATAACTTGTTTAGAATATCCTGAAGACTCTGGTAAGTTAATTGTAAAAATCTGATCCTTAGTATCAGTTTGGAACCAAGTAAAATCTAAACCAATTCTATTCTTAAAAAGTCTTGTATTCAAACCAAATTCTGTTGAACTTGAAATTTCCGGTTTAAGATTTGGGTTGTTCTTTAAAGTTGAAGATTGTACTACACCTCCGTTAAAACCATAAAAATACAATTGGTTAGCCAAAAGATAAGGATCTGTAGCGTTACCTACCTGAGCAAAAGAACCTCTAACTTTTAAGAAAGATAACACATCCGATTTAATATCTAACATATCGGTAACAATCCCTGATAATCCTACTGACGGATAAAAGAAAGACCTGTCATTCTCTGGCAAAGTTGAATCCCAATCATTACGTGCTGTAACATCTAAAAACAAATAATCTTTATATCCTAACTGAGCAGAACCATACAAAGAATTTACTTTTTTGTGACTATATTCTGGAGTTACAGTAGTGCTTTGTAAATTAGTCAATGTAAAATAATTTCTCTTAGTTAAAGTTCCCCCACTACTTAAACCAGTACTTTTTTGATTTCTGGCATTTCCTCCAAAATTGGCATTTAATTTAAAAACACCTAATTCTTTTTTGTAAGACAAAAGGAAATCGGTATTCATTTCTAAAACATCTCCAATCGACTCTGAATAACTTCCATAATCCTGATTTAAGATAGCGACTGCTGCATAACGAGAATTTTTAGATTTATTGGTAGCCTGATCTATACCTGATCTAACCATTAAACTTAATTCTTTTGTAAAATCATACGTTAAAGATCCAAAAGCGATAATTCTGCTTCTTTCATCAGTTCTTAAATTTCTTTTAGCTAACCAAAAAGGGTTTGCTCCCAAAGTACTTAAAGTATTTGCATCCGGATAATTATATCTAATTTGCCCGGCATCATCAATGTATTCAAAATCTTTATATTGACTGTAAGGTAAACTTCTTGGCATGGTGTAAACGGCTTCACCAATTCCTCCTTCACCAGCACCAATAGCATTTTCAATTTTTTGATTAATATAATTAGTTTTAACATCCAATTTTAATTTGTCTGTTAAGTTACTAGTCAAACGTAAATTCACATTATGTCTGTCAAGTTCATTACCAACAACAATGCCTTCAGCTGTAGTGTTTGTGTAAGAAAAATAACCTTGCGTTTTTTCATTACCCATTGATGCTGTTAAATTTTTAGACCAGTTATAACCACCTTTAAAAAAGTCTGAAGAGTTATTTGGTTGTGGGGTAAACGCATAAGTAGCCGGACCATCATAATTAGGGTTATGACTTAATTGCCAGGCAGCAACTGCCTGACCTTCCATTTTTGGTCCCCAACTAGTTTTTGATAAAGGATTATAAACTCCTCCGGCTCCTTGACCGTAAACATTTTGTTGATTCAACAAATTATAAGCATTTGATGCCATGAAATTTGAAGAAACTGAAATTTTTGCTTTTCCTTCTTTAGATCCGCTTTTAGTTGTTATCACGATAACCCCGTTACTAGCACGTGAACCGTATAAAGCTGCTGCCGAAGGGCCTTTCAATACAGTTATACTTTCAATATCTTCAGGGTTGATATTTGAAATTCCATCAAAACTTGTAGTTCCTCCAATATCTGTAGCTGGAGAAGTTACAGAGTTATCCATAGGAACTCCATCAATAACATATAAAGGTTGGTTATTCCCGGTTAGAGAACGATTCCCTCTTAATGTAATCCTGGAAGAACTTCCTACTCCTGAACCAGTAGTTGAAAAGTTAAGCCCCGCTACTTTTCCAGATAGTGAGTTCGCAACGTTTAAAGATCTTGCTTCCGAAAGTTCTTTTGTAGACACCGTCTGTGCCGAATAAGTCAACGATTTTTTCTCTCTTTTAATACCTAAAGCCGTTACAACAACCTCCCCTAATTGTTGTGCATCTTCAGATAAAGCAATGCTAATTGTAGTGGAATTTCCAACTACTACCTCTTTTGGAACAGAACCTATAAAAGTAAATACAAGAACTGCTGATTGATTAGGAACACTTATTGTGTACTTCCCGTCAAAATCTGATGACACCCCATTTGTCGTCCCTTTTACATTAATGTTTGCTCCTGGCAAAGGAACACCACTTTTTGCATCTGTAACTGTTCCTGTCACTTTAATTTGGGCTTGCGAATATTGAAACCCTAACAAGCAAAACACAAACAGTAGTTTTAATACATTTTGATTCATAATTTGGTTTTTGAGTTATTAATTTTGTTTACTTTACAATCAGCCTGAGGTTAATTGTTTGTTAAATTTATTATTATAAAACGTTATAAAAATATAATTTCGACCAATGACATATTTCAAAAGACGTTTGTCGTTTTTTTGTTTTTTAACACAAATAACAACTTTTGTAAACAATTAACAACTAATTACAAATAGCCTTGATTATTATGCAACAAAATAAAAGTTTTACTCAAAAAAAAACATCAACCTTTTATAAAGATTAATGTTTTTTATAATTTTAACAAAGAAAAGATTCTAAATCTTTTTTGTATCAGTAATATTTATTCACTAACACGAAATTTCACTTTTTGAACATCTTTTGAATTCCCTCCCACCATTACTTCAAAATCACCTGGTTCTACAACTCTTTTCATTTCACGGTTCCAAAGTGATAATTCATCAGGAGTTAATGTAAATTCTACATGTTGTGTTTCTCCTTTTTTAATGAATATTCTTTTAAATCCTTTCAATGTTTTTTCTGGAGTTGTAGTACTGCTATAAACATCATTAATGTAAAGTTGTACAACTTCTTCTCCGTCTCTGTCACCCGTATTTTTTACATCCACTGCTACTTTAATTTCACCATCCCTTTTAATTTCTGAAGCATTCAATTTTAAATTAGAATATTCAAAAGTGGTATAGCTTAATCCGTAACCAAAAGTAAATAATGGATTTTCGCTTTCGCTAACATATCTGTGAATGGCAGATGGTTTTTGGTTGTAATAAATTGGTAATTGTCCAACCGATTTAGGAACTGTAATAGGTAATCTTCCGGCAGGATTGAAATCACCAAATAATACATCTGCTACTGCTCTACCCCCCTTCTCTCCAGGAAACCATCCTTCTACTATAGCCGGAATATTTTCGGCAATCCAGTTCGTTGATAATGGACGACCGTTCAATAATACACAAACTACAGGAGTTCCTGTTTGCTGAATGGCTTCAATTAATTCCTGTTGCATTCCGTGTAAATCTAAAGTAGCCACATCTCTGTTTTCTTCAACCAATTCATTTGATTCTCCTAAAACAACAATGGCAACATCCGCTTTTTTGGCAGCTTCAATAGCTGGTTGTAAATTTACTTTTTCTAAATTCCAACGCAAGTGAGCTCTGGCTCCCCAGCCTCCTTCCCACATTTCGATACGAACTTTGTATTTTTTTCCTGCTTCGATATTTTTTGGCGTCGTTACAATACTTGTCGCTCCTTTTGTCCAGTTATCAATCACTAATTGATCATCAACCCACATTCTTATTCCATCATCTGAACTTAAACCCAACCATCCGTCAAAAGCTTTATCTGATTGAATATAGCCTGTCCAACGAATAGAAAAATCATCCACATTTACACCATCACCAGGTGCCCATGGCCAGTCAAATTCTAATTGGCTGTCGATACGGGTTAAAGCTGGAGTTCCTTCTAATTCTCTATTGTTAAAATATTCTCCTTTTAATCCGTTTTGAGATCCGTCTGAAGTAAATAAATATTTTGATGGAATAGCCTGTCCTTTTATAATCAAAGGAACTCCTTCTTCATAAACAACATTGGCCGTTTTTCCAACCAATTGCTGAATTCCTTCAAAAACAGTTACTCCTACACTATTCTTAGGAGCATAACCTCCCATTCTTGAAGCATTGGCATTTGGTCCAATAACTGCAATATTTTTGAGGTCTTTTTTTAATGGAAGAAGATTGTTTTCATTTTTCAATAAAATCATCGATTTTTGAGCTGCTTCTAAAGCAACAGCCTGATTTTCTTTAGTATGAAAACGTTCTTTGATTAGATTTTTTTCAGTAAATGGATTTTCAAATAATCCTAATAAGAATTTCAAACGTAAAACGTCTCCCGCTGCACGGTCAATGTTTTCCATTGTTAATTTCTTTTCATTTACTAATTCAACAATTGTATTTTGCCAAAATTCATTTGAAAAATCATAAAACTGCATATCAACTCCTGCTGAAACGGCTTCTCTGATACTTTCTTTCGGAGAATCAGATACTTTATGAGTCGTTTGGATGTATTTAATAGCGCCTAAATCGGATACAACAAGCCCTTTAAAACCCCATTCATTTCTCAAAACATCCGTTAATAACCAATGATTTGCAGCACAAGGAATTCCGTCTAATTCCGAATAAGCACACATGGTTCCTAAAGCGCCACCTTTTCTAAAGGCTTTTTCGAAAGACGGCAAATGATCTTCACGAGCTGAACGTTCTCCTACCAAAATTGGTGAAGAATTTCCTCCCGCCTGTGGAATACCGTGAACAGCAAAGTGCTTTGGTTCAGCAATAATAGAACGATCCGATTTTAAATCATCTCCTTGCAATCCTTGGATAAATCCTAAACCAATTTCACTATTCAGGTAAGCATCTTCACCAAAAGTTTCAGCAACTCTTCCCCATCTTGGTTCACGTCCTAAATCTAAATTAGGTCCAAAACCAAAATGAACACCATGAGCACGGGCTTCACTTCCAATAACAACTCCTACTTTTTTCATCAGCGCAGTATCCCAAGTAGCACCAAGTCCGATGTTCATTGGGAACGCTGTACTTCCTTCGTCTAAATATCCGTGAAGCATTTCACACATAATTAAAGCCGGAATTCCCCAACGGTTACCTTTAATGACATTAGTCTGTAGATCATTAATCATTTTTGCTGAACGCGGATAAAGGTCATGAATCGCTCCAATTCCTAATTTCCCAATTTTTTCAGCCGATTTAGACTTGGCAAAATCTTCATTTTCTTTAAAAAAATCACCTCTGTACATGTCCATTTGACGCACTTTTTCTTCCAGAGTCATTCGGTTTAATAAATCTTTTACCCGCTCCTCAACTCCTAATTTAGCATCCTGATACGGGTATTTTTTCTGGGCAAAACCGGCTTGACTAAAGCCTACAGCCATCACAAAAAGAATAGCTGTTTTTTTAATTTTTATTTCTAACATATTTTAGGCGTAATTTTTAATTCTGTATCACTTTTAAAGTCTTTCCATTAACCAAATTTTCATGAGAAATAAAATAACTGTTAAATGGTTTTCCGTCTAGTTGTATTGCGTTGATTTTTCCGCCAGTATTGCTTTCTTTTTCAATCACAATACGTTCGTTTTTATAATATTTAGGATCAAGTTTGATTGTTATTTTATCAAACATTGGTGTTGTAATTGTATAAACTGGTTCGCCAGGAACAATTGGGTAAATTCCCATCATTGAATACACCAACCAGGCCGACATGGTTCCGGTATCATCATTTCCAGGCAAACCTTTTGGTATATTTTGAAAATATTCGCGTACCAGTCTTTTTACATTTTCCTGAGCTTTCCATTCTTCGCCTTTTACATAATTAAACAAATACGGATTAGCAATATCAGGCTCGTTAGCCATATCAAACTGTTTGCTGTCAAAGATTTTCTGCAATTGCGACGAAAAGGCTTTATCACCACCCATCATTTTTTTCAATCCATTCATATCGTGTAAAACCATAAAATTATACTGCCACGCATTTCCTTCGATAAAACCAACATTCTCTTCAAAATTAGCTCCGGAATTAGGATCGAAAGGTTCGTACCAATTTCCATTAGCTACTCTTGGTCGCAATAATTTTAAATTTTTATCGAATAATTTTCGATACGATAAGGAACGTGCTTTAAAACGTTTCGCATCGGCTTTTTTCCCTAAAGCATCCGCTAAAAGTGAAATGGCATAATCAGAAATATTATATTCCTGAGTGGTCGAAACCGGACCTTTACTGTCAGTAGTTAAAAACCCTTTTTCAATATAATCTTTCAATCCCGGACGAAGCGGATTATTCTCCATTTGATCAGCTCCTTTCAGCATCGCTTTATAGGCTTTCTGAACATCAAAATCACGGATTCCTTTCAGGTAAGTATCAGCAATTACAATACTTGCGGGATCTCCTACCATGGTAAAAGTTTCCGTTGAATTCAATTCCCATTTAGGCAACCAGCCGTTTTCATCGTACATTTGAATCATACTTTTTACCATATTGGATTGCTGTTTTGGATACACCAAAGACATCAACTGATGTAAGTTTCTATACGTATCCCATAATGAAAATACGGTATAACGAGTACCATCGGTTTTACCTATTTTACTTCTTTTAATTTCCGGATATTCTCCATTGCTATCATTTAAAGTATTGGGATGAATTAATGTATGATACAAAGCAGTGTAAAAAATCGTTTTGTCGTCTTTAGAACCACCTTCGACTGCAATTTTAGATAACTCTTCGTTCCATTCGTTGTAAGTTTCTTTGTAAACTGCTTCAAAAGCTTTGTCTCCCACTTCTTTTGCTAAGTTTTCACGAGCATTTTCTATACTGACATACGAAATACCAATTTTCACTTCAACCGTTTCTTCTTTGTCAAATTTATACGTGAAATAACTTCCAATACTATCGCCTACAACGGTTTTAATTGTATTTTCCATCATCCTTGCTTTTCCATTGTAACCCATCCATTGTGCTTCAACACCATTATATTTCGCAGGTTTTTTCCACACACCAAATTTATCAGCCGGTTTAGAAAATTTGGCCACAAAATAAACCGGATACGCCTCTTCCGGACTGTTATAACAAAACGAACCAACAGAACGAATTCCTTCAATTTCGGTATTAGAAACCACTTTTATCATTGCCCCTTCTTCATTAGTTAAACCAACACCCAGATTTAATAAAACATTGGATTGTCCTTTCGGGAAAGTAAATTTGCTCACTCCTACTCTTTTTGAAGCTGTAAATTCTGCTTTGATATTGTATTTGTCAATATTCAGCCCATAATAAGCGGTTTTGGCTACTTCATTAGAATAAGTTGAACCGTATTTTAAATGATCTATTTCCACTTCACCAGTAGTTGGCATTAGTAAAATAACCCCCAATTCCGGACAGCCGACACCACTCAAATTCACCTGGCTAAATCCTGTCAAAAAAGTATTCTCATTTACATAGGGATTTGAAAGCCACTGACTGTCTTTTTCCAAAGGTCGATTCTGTGGCCCAGACACATTAAACGGACTAATACTTGCCATTCCACGTGGTGCAATAGGCCCGGGAAAAGCCGCTCCAAAATTGGAAGTTCCAATAAACGGATTTACAAAATCGGCTGGCTGCTGAGCAAAAATAGTTGCGCTAAAAAACAGTAAGCCAAAACTTGCTGTTAATCGTATTATTCTTTTATTTAAAACCATACTTGAGTTTTATCTGTTAATTGCTTCCATTTTTAAAGTCCAAGCTTCTTTACAAGGCAAATTATTTCTTAAACTTTCAGGAATTGTAACTTTGAAACCTTGGTCTAATTTAGTCCATTTTAGCGCCGTTTTAGAACCTAAAAGCGTAATCTTAGTTCCTTTTTTAGGACTGATTGATTTTACTGTTACTTCAGCCGGAATTTTGTCTTCTTCGTCTTTAGCTAAATAAAAAGCAAATACATTTCCTGCTTTATTTTGTGTAAAACAGATGTTTTCTTCTTTGTAAGGTTCAATTGGTTTTGTATTGTAAATCGCTATGCTGTTTACTTTCATCCAGTCTCCATAAGCCTGTAACAAATCATAAGCTCCTTTATCCCACTCCCCTCCAGGACTTGGAGCAATGTTTAATAATAAGTTTCCACCTTTTGCAACAATATCTACTAACATATGAATTCCTTCTCTTCCTGTTAAATATTTAGCATCCGGAGTATAGGACCATCCTCCGCCTGAAGTAATACAAGATTCCCAAGGATAAGGTAACGTTTTTTCAGGAACTCTGTTTTCTGGTGTAAGGTAGTTTTGATTTTTACCGTGAACTGCTCTGTCCACTACAATTAATCCAGGTTGTTTAGCACGAGCTTTTATTACCAATTCGTCCATTTTTGGATCCTGATCAACTACTCTGTGTTTGATAAAACCATTTTTAGATTCGTTTTCTGCAAATTTTTCATCATAGTTTTCTTTGATGTTTTGCGCATCTCTCTTTTTAACCCATCCGCCATCAAGCCAAAGAATATCAATTTTACCATAATCTGACAATAATTCTAATATTTGATTGTGCGTAAAATCAACATATTTCTGCCATTTTTCAGGATATAATGAAGGATCATAGTTTACGTTTCTGTCAAAAGGAGGAAAATAAGGATCCCAGTAGTTCTCATTATGCCAATCTGGTTTAGAGAAGTAAGCTCCAACAGAAAGTTTTTCATTTCTAAAAGCATTGAAAACTTCTTTTGCAATATTAGCTTTTGGGTTAGTACTAAAAGGAACCGATTTATCAGTCACTTTATAATCAGAATATTTAGTATCGTACATATTAAATCCGTCATGGTGTTTAGTCGTAAAAACCATATATTTCATACCTGCATATTTTGCCGCTTTAGCCCATTTTGCAGGATCAAATTTTACCGGATTAAATGTTTTTCTTAAATTTTCATAATCCTTAACATAGTCGGTATAATTTGAAGGATTACTCCCTTTTTTACGTTCACACCAGCCATAATCTTCAGGACAAATAGACCATGATTCTACTATTCCCCATTGGCTGTAAGTTCCCCAGTGCATTAACAATCCAAACTTTTTACCTTGCCATTCCTCTAAATTTTTCAATACCAATGGGTCGGTTTCCGGTACATAACGCTCATCTTCATAAATGGCTTGTGAAAAGATTTGTACTGAAAACAATAATGCTAAGATTGCTATGCTTTTTTTCATTCTTTCGTATTTTAATTCTTAAATCTGTTATTACTTAGTCTCTGTATTTAATGTTTCAAGTATCGGTTGGTCAGTAAATGTTAATTGTGTTTGCGCATTTTCATTTAGTTGTTCCAATACTACAAAGCTATTTACACCTTTATTCAACCAACAACCTGGTACATACAGTGTTTGTTGCGGTCCTACTTTCCAATAGCGTCCTAAATTATGTCCGTTTACAAATACAATTCCTTTACCCCAAGCTGACATATCCAGAAAAGTATCAGCAGGTTTATCAATATTTACAATGGATTCGTATAAAACTGGGCGTCCAAATTTTATTGTCTCATTTTTAACAAGCGGAACTTCATTCATTGGCATTTTATACATTTCCCAACCTCCGGTAATTTCATATTCATTAATTATTACAGGAGAAATAATTCCTTTGCTATTGTGAACAATTTCGGCCCCATAATTAATACGTCCCATGTTCTCAACCAAAATTTCTAAAATTCCATTAAAAGGAATTGTAACTGTCAATTCGTAGTTTTTGAAAACTCTGTTCAGTTCACCCACCTTTGATCCATTAACATAAATGGTAGCAAAGTCTCTTAATCCCTGTATTTTCATTGTACCAGAAATAGGTTGTGCGAATCTTTTTCGATATAAAACATAGCCATTACCCTGACCCAGTTTTTCAAAAGTCAAGGGTTGATCGTTTACAACTGCTTTTTCTTTTTTAATCCAGCTTAAAATATCCATGCTGGATTTTAAAGGCTGATTAGGAAATTTTGTTACTGGAATTTTCTCAGGTATAGCTGGTAATTTTGTTTTAGAATATTTTTGCATGACTTCACGAATTGCCATAAACTTTGGTGTTGTCCAACCCGCTTCGCTAATAGGTGCATCATAATCATAACTTGTAATATCAGGTTGTATATCACTTTCTTCATTATAATTAGCACCAGAAGTGAATCCAAAATTAGTCCCTCCATGAGCCATATAATAATTAAAAGACACGCCTGCTTCTAGGTACTTTTTGGTCTGATTTGCAATTTCTTCAGAACCTATTTTAACAAATGGTTCAGCCCAATGATCCAACCAGCCCGGATAAAACTCCGCTACCATATAAGGTCCTTGTCCTTTATGAAATTTATCAACCTGTTTCTTTAAATTTTCAATATTTGATTCTCCATTAGCAGTTGGCAAAACTCCGTCAACTGCTCCACCTTCAAACAACCAGGTTCCGTCAGAAGTAAAAAAAGGCTCCTGAAAACCAGTGGATTTAAGCATATTATAAATGGCTGTTTTGTATTCCTTATGCTCGTTAGGATTGATATCTGTTCTTTGAGAAACATAGGAACCAAATTCATTTTCAACCTGAACCATAATAATTGGCCCTCCCTGATTAGAAAAAAGTCCTTTTAGCTCGGCAGACAAATGTTCCAAGTAGCTTTTACAAGCTTCCAGGAATGCTTTGTTGTTAGTACGAACTACTAAATCTGGGTTATTTTGTAACCACCAAGGATAGCCTCCAAATTCCCATTCTCCACAAGCATAAGGTCCTGGTCTCAAAATCACATACAATCCTTCACTTTTGGCTGTGCGGATAAATTCAGCCAAATTTTTATTTCCCGTTTTAAAATCCCATACTCCCGGAGCTACTTCATGATAATTCCAAAATACATAAGTCGCCACCGTATTCATCCCCATAGCTTTAAGCATTTGCAATCTATGTCTCCAATATTCCTTTGGAATACGTTCATAGTGCATTTCTCCTGAATGTATTTTAGCAATTTTTCCATCTTGCTTGAATTCTCCATTAGCGATAGAAAATCCCTTTGTTTGCGCCTGATTAAACATTGGCATCAAACAAATTAATACTATTCCGAGTTTAAATAATAGTTTGTTCATTCTTTGTTCTAAATTATACATTTATAAAATTTAAAGTTGAATAGTTACTTCACTACAATTTCATCAAAGAACATAAAGGAACTATCTCCTTTAGGACTCTTTTTCAAATTAGTAGCCACCACTTTTACAAATTTTGCAGCAGTAGGTTTAAAGTTCATCTTAAAATCTTTTAATTCTACAGAAGAATTGATGGCAAATGGATGAACTAGCTCTCCAACTTCTTTATAATTTACTCCATCTGTAGACACAAATGCTTTGATCTCTGTAGGAAAATAGATTCCGGCTCCTTGATTTTCTAATGAACCTAAAGCCAGCTGACTGATTGTTTTTGTAGTTTCTAAGTCAATCACTACTTCCATATCATCAACTAACCAAGCCTGCCATTGTCCGTCGTGGAAATTTTTGCTTCCTCGGATAGAATTTACAAGTGTATGATCATCTCCTTTATAATTTGAATTGTAAAGCGTATTGTATTTTACTTTATTTGCAAAGGCTTTATGAAAAACAATCGAATCAATAAATGTTTTTCCAACTGGTTTATCATCTTGAAATAAAGAAGCTTTTAAAATTGTAGACTCTTTAATTTCAATTGGATTCACATATTTTACAGCATCAACTTCAATACTTTTATCACCTAAAACATAACGAATATCTGGATTAGGAAACTCATTTTTTAATTCAATTTTTATTGATTTGTTAGCTAAATCGGCTGAAGAAAAAGCTGTTACTAAATAAGCACTCTTTGAATAATTGATTCCTAAATAATCATAGCGTTTTAATAAAGGGAATAATCTTAAAGTAAAATCATTCCAACTACGATTTTCTTTTGGACTCCAAAGCGTTTCGGACAAAGCAGCCAACCTTGGAAAAATCATGTATTCTGAATCTTTTGGTGAAGACAGATATTCTGCCCATAAATTAGCCTGTCCACCTAAAACATGTGCAGCCTCTTTTGGTGACATAGATGAAACTACAGGATCAAATTTGTACACTTCATTTAAAAAATTATAAGCATTAAAAGCCAATGGTTCTTCGTTTTGAGGTCCCTGATAAAAATTGAAATAACAAGGGTTCTCAGGAGTCATAATCACATCATGACCTTGATCTGCTGCTTCAATTCCGCCTTTAGTACCTCTCCAACTCATCACAGTTGCATCCGGAGCTAAACCACCTTCTAATATCTCATCCCATCCTATTACTCTTTTACCTTTTGAATTGATGTATTTTTCCATACGCTTTACAAAATAACTTTGTAATTCATGGACATTTTTCAATCCTTCGTCTTTCATTCTTTTTTGACAATGAGGACATATTTCCCAATTGGTTTTAGTAGCTTCATCGCCTCCGATATGAATATATTTCGAAGGGAAAATTGAAATTACTTCGTCAATTACATTTTGCAAAAATTCAAAAGTCGATTCTTTACCAGCACAATAAATATCTGTTAACGGCCAAACTCCTCCGGATGGGACACCAATTCGCTGATTGAAACAAGCCAATTCAGGATATGATGCAATAGCGCTACTTACGTGTGCCGGCATTTCGATTTCAGGAATGATTTCAATATTTTTATTTTGAGCATAACTTACAATTTCTTTGAGTTCTTCCTGAGTCAAAAATCCACCATAAGTTCCTTTTTCATCAGGATTTGTCCTTAATCTCGCATTCCATATTAGATTTTCCTGATCTACTCTCCATGCACCAATATCAGTTAATTTTGGATATTTCTTGATTTCAATTCGCCATCCCTGATCGTCAACTAAATGCAAATGCAACACATTCATTTTAAGCATTGCTAAACGATCAATTGTGGCTTCGATATACGATTTATCAAAAAAATGACGGGATAAATCCAACATTAAACCTCTCCATTGAAAGCGAGGTTCATCAACAATATTTACATTAGGAATAGACCAATTTACATTGGCAACCGTTTTTTTACTTTCAATTGCAGTAGGTAATAATTGTCGGATTGTTTCCAAAGCATAAATAAAACCGGCATTTTCCTTTGCTGTTATTACAATATTTTTGGAAGTAACGTCCAATTTATAAGCTTCTCTATTTAAGTTTTTATCAACTTTAAATTCGATAAAATTATTTTTAGACTTCTTATTTGAAATTTGTGGTTTCCATCCTGCTGCAAGTTGAAATTTAGCAATCAATGCCTCTGCTATTTCCTTTTGTGCATCCCCTTTTACAATAAATGTGGAATTTGAAGAAAATTGAAACTTTCCTTCTTTAACTTCTGTATGAGCAGGTTTAGGTATAATGGTTATTTCTTCCTGTGCCACAACCGAAGTCGTAATCAGAAGTAAAAACAAGGCAATCGTAGTTTTAATTATTCTCATAAATTATATATTTAAAGGCTTCGTATATTTTTTAATAGCTATTATAGCTGTTATAATAAATCGAATCAAATTATTTATCCCAAGTCATTTTAAACTTTGCATCTTCCATTCGGTTTCCTTTTTCCTCATCACAAATGGCATAGTTAAAACCGGAACGCAAACTGTAAGCTCCATGTTCTCCTTTATTATTTAAAGCGATGAAACCAACCTGCAAATACTCCATATCACGGTGGTTTTTATGTTTTTCATAAATACGCTCAGTGATTTCTTTACAGGCTTCAAAAGGCGATTTCCCCTGACGCATTAATTCGACCACCATGGCACTACCCGCTGTTCTTATGACTGCTTCACCTAAACCGGTTGCTGCAGCTGCTCCCACCTCATTATCCAGAAAAAGACCCGCTCCGATTATTGGGGAATCACCAACGCGGCCGTGCATTTTCCAAGCAGCTCCGCTTGTGGTACAACCACCGGAAAGATTTCCATCGGCATCAATAACAAGCATGCTTATAGTATCGTGATTTTCTATATTGATAACAGGCTTGTATTTTGATTCTTCCAGCCATTTTTTCCAATCTTTTTCTGCTTCTGGTGTCAATAAATTTTCTACTTTGAAGCCTTCGGATAAAGCAAATTGCAAAGCTCCTTCTCCCGATAACATGACGTGAGGCGTGTTTTCCAAAACTCTTTTAGCGACAGAAATAGGATGCATAATTCCTTCTAAAAAAGAAACCGAACCACAATTACTATTATGATCCATAATACAGGCATCGAGCGTGACTTTTCCTTCTCTGTCAGGATAACCACCGTAACCCACACTTCTAACATTTGGATCGGCTTCAGGGATTTTCATTCCTGCTTCAATAGCATCTAATGTTGGTTTTCCAGCTTTTAATTGTTTCCAGGTTTCAGCATTAGCTGGTAAACCGTGATTCCATGTAGAAATAATTAATGGTTTCTTTTTAACTTTTACTTCGACACTTGAAAAAGGAGCCTCAGCTTTATTCATACCATTAGCGACTATAAAAGTTCCTAAACCTATAGTTCCTAAAGTCGTTTTTTTGATAAAATCTCTCCTGTTTGACATATATTTTTAATTATAAATTTTTGAAGATAAAGCCATACTGTTCGGATTGCTTTGTGGAGAATCTCCCATTGTAAAAACTAAAGTTCCACCTTGCATTATTTCTTTATGAGTGATGTAATTTCTATGTATTATTTTTCCATTTAATGCAACACTTTGGATATAAATATTTTTATCACAATTATTAGTAGCTTCAACTCTAAATTTTTTACCATTTTCTAAATTAATAGTCGCCGAATCAAACATTGGAGAACCAAAAACATAAATACTTTGTGCTGGATTTACAGGATAAAAGCCAAGTGAACTCAGAACATACCATGAAGACATTTGCCCGCAATCTTCATTACCACAATGTCCATTAGGTTCATTTTTGTACTGTGTCTCTAAAATTTCTCTAACTAATTTTTGAGTTTTCCAAGGTTTACCAATGTAATCATACAAATAAGCCACATGATGACTTGGTTCATTTCCATGGGCATATTGACCAATCATTCCTGTACTAAATATGGGTAATTTATCTTCTGCTGATGGTTTTAAACTAAACATCGAATCCAGCTTTTGTTCAAAACCAGTATTCCCACCCACTACTTTTATTAAACCTTCAATATTTTGTGGAACCGACCAGAAGTATTGCCACGCATTACTTTCACAGAAATAAGCAGTATACTCTTTAGGTACAAACTCATTTATAAACTGACCGTTTTTTAATTTAGGACGCATAAAAGTACTTTTGGTATCATAAAGATTTCTCCAATTTTCGGAACGATTCAAAAAATATTTATAATCGTCATATTGGTTTAAAGCTTTTGCAAATTGTGCCAAACACCAATCGTCATAAGCGTATTCTAAAGTTTTAGAAACCGACCAATTTTCGCCACTTTCATCCACTGGAATAAAACCTAATGTTTTATAACTATCTAATTGCCTAGAATCCACCATTGCACTTTCTTTACAGGCTTTATAGGCTAATGCAACATTGAAATTTTTAATTCCTTTAAAATAAGCATCTACAATAACAGGAATAGCATGATTAGCAATCATCATATTGGTTTCATTTCCTTGCAAAGACCAAACAGGTAATAATCCAGTCTCTTTATAATGAGCTAATAACGAATTGATCATACTTGACACTCTTTTAGACTGTAAAATAGTGTACAAAGGATGTGCAGCACGATAGGTATCCCAAAGTGAAAAAGTATCGTATCGATCAAATCCAATGGCTTTTTCAATCTTTCCATTAGCTCCTTTATAATCTCCATTTAAATCACTCAAAAGCGTTGGTGCCAACATAGATTGGTACATCATGGTGTAAAAAATTCTCTTTTTAACGGTATCTTTTGTTGTTACTTGAATTTTTTGCAGTTCTTTTTCCCAAAGATTTCTAGCTTTTGCTTTGTATTTTTCAAAATCAAAATCAGGTGTTTCAACAGCTAACGATTTATATGCTCCATCAATACTAGCCGTAGAGAGTCCCGTTTTTAAAATGATTTGGTCATTATCCGCTGTTTTATAATTTAAAATAATTTTAGTTTTTACGGCTTCAACTGGACTAATTGTCAACGAATCATTTTTATAAATTTGATAGGATTCAAATGGTTTAGAAAATTTCATTACAAAATATACTCTTTGATCTTTTGCCCATCCTGTAGATTTTCTAAAACCTTCAATGGTAGTACTATCAACTACTTTAATATATGTTTTTGTGGGTGCATCCCAATTTAAAGCATAACCCAAATCAATATGAATTTGTGAGGCATCATCTTTAGGAAAAGTATACTTATGAATTCCTGTTCTTGCTGTAGTTGTTAATTCTGCTTTAATATCAAAATCCAACAATTCTACGGCATAATAACCAGGAGACGCTTTTTCTTTTAGATGAGAAAAACTTGAAAAAGGCATAAAATTATTGCTCTTAATCCTTTTTACAAATCTACTATTGGTGGGCATTACTAAAATATCATATAAATCACCTGCACCAGTACCCGTTAAATGCATATGAGAAAACCCCGTAATAATTGAATCTTTATGAAAATAACCTGCTATTCTATCCCAGCCTGGTATTCCTATATCTGGACTTAATTGTACCATACCATAAGGAACAGTTGCCCCAGGATAAGTGTTTCCTGGACCATCTGTACCTATAAATGGATTTACATAACTCGTTAATTCAACAGCCTCAGCTTTCTTTAAATTACAGCTACATAAAAAGGTGGTTAGAAATATAAAAATTAGTCGAATTCTCATTCTAGTTTTATTTTAGACTTTCTTTAGTTGCTGCAATCACTTTTAAATAAGCATCAGATATCACATTTCCGTCAAAAAAAGCAACACCTTTAGCACCGTTTTCTTTAGCTGTCAAAATAGCTTTTCTTAAATCAGCTTCATTTTCTATTCCGGGAATATAAATCCCTGTATTTAATTTAGTTTTTCTTCCTTGCAAATCGGTAACCCCTTGCTTAGTAGCATACCCAATCCAATTGATTCCTTCATTATAAAAGTTATGATAAATCATTGGATAAACCTCATCAATATCCCATTTATCCCAACGCTGACGCACCATATGATCTGCCATTTCAGGATAAGGAAACACTGCTGCTGTTAATGTTTTTCCATATTTATGTGCAATTTCATAAGCGTGATTGACTACATTTCTAATTTGGTTCATACGAAATTGTTTCCATTCCATATCAATTTCAGGATGTTCTATTTTTCTTGGATCTCTGCCAAATGCCGCCATAAAAGCATTGACACTGGCATCTGAATAATCAAAATCATAATCCGGTAATTCGGTATTTTGAACTAAATTGTATTTTGGCAACAAACCAATTGGCAAAAACACATCAGGGTAACGAATATAATCTAAGTGTACACTTTCTACTCCTTCTACTTTGGCTAATCCTTCTAATAAATCATAGATATGCTCTCGTGCCTCAGGATGGCTTGGAGACAACCATTGATAATAATCTACATAAGGACGATTATCAAAACAGGATTTTCCGCTGCGGCTTACCATGTACCAATCCGGATGTTGTAAGGCAAGTTTATCACCAGGACGATTCATCGTCATAATCCAGGCATGAACTCTTAATCCTTCTTTCTTAGCCAATGGAGCAACACGTTTCAATAAATCAGGACTTGTACCTGTATTAATTAAAACTTCATCAATTCCGGCATCTTTATATTTTTTAAATTCTGCTGTATACGAATCATCTGAACGTTTAGCATCTGCTGAAGTCCAAACTGCAAATTCAAATTTTTGATCTTTTTGCTCAACTTCTGAACTTTGAACTATCTTATTCGAACAAGCGGTAAAAAGAATTCCTAAAAATAATAGTTGTACATATTTCATAATATCCAGTTTCTGTTAGTTAATCTTAAAACTATTTTTTCATACTTTCAAAAAGTGCATTTAGCAATTCCTGCTTATTATCCAGACTATATTCCCAAAACATAGCTCCACCTAAACCTTTACTTTTAATAAAATTTGCTTTCAATTCTATTTCATTTGGGGTTTCATAAGAGATGAAAATGCTGTCTTTTTCATTCCACAAATAAGAAGCCTTGGCTGATTCATCATAAAGCTGTTTGTATTTTCCGGTAGCCAATTCTTCTTTGATTTTCCAATAAGCAATAATCTCTGCACCCGTTTGCGCCGATTGATACAAACCATTATTTTGTGGATTTACTTTAGCCCATTTTCTTCCGTAAAAAGGAATTCCTACCACCAATTTATTGGCTGCTATTCCTGTTTTCAAATAAGCCTGAACTGTTTTAGTCAAATTATCTCCATCTAATTTTTCAAATTTTGAAGCATTTAAATTAGCATGATGACCGGTTTGATACATCCAACCGTTATAAAAATCATAGCCCATGATGTTGATGTAATCCAGGTATTTTTGAGCTTCTTTTAAATCAGTATGGTCTAAATAATTTTGGTCAGCACCAGAAGCTATACTTAATAAATAATGAACTTTATCGGAGGCGGTTTGAATTTCTAGTTGTTTTCTTAATTCAGCCAGAAGCAATGTGAAATTTTCTTTATCCGATGGTCTGAACACATTATCCTCTGCTCTCTGTCCCGGAAATTCCCAATCGATATCAATTCCGTCAAATTCATATTTTTTCATCAATTGAACAGCGCTTTGTGCAAACTGTACTCTTGATTTTTCATAGGCAGCTATATTCGAAAACTGATCTGACCAAACCCATCCGCCTATTGAAAATAAAACTTCCAAAGAAGGATTTTGTTTTTTAAGTCCCATCAAGGCTTTAATTTTAGTATCATCAGTTGCCAATTCAAACTGAACGTTGCCATTTACAATATTTGCAAAAGCATAATTGACATGAGTTAATTTAGAAACATCAACTTTAGCCGGATCAAAATCCTCATAACCTGCAACGTAACCAATAATTTTAGCATTCTCTGCTTTGCTCTTCTTTTTAGTTTCTAAAATAGAACAAGCAAAAAAACAACTGATAATCACTATGTAAAGACTTAATTTCATCCTTTATTTTCTTTATCCTATTTATAATTAAATTGCACTATTTCTCAATTAACTGACCATCTTCTTTGATGATAAACGTTTTGCTTGAAAAAGGACTTTTTACTAATATATTCCAACCAAAACTATAGTTCTCTAATTTAGGAGTTATCACATTTGTACCAACTTTAATCACCCTTTTTGTTAATTCATTTATTGTTACTGCCCATTTTTTATTTTTAGCTAAATATTGTTTTTGAGCTCTGTACAACTGAAACAATTCCCATTTAATTTTTTCATCCTGAGGAATTGTAAAAGCAACACTACTTCCTGTTTCTTTAGAAGTAAAATATACATATCCCCATTTTTCAGGTTCGTGCATGTTTATGACACCTTGTGGAGACCAAACCCAATTGTATTCCGGTAAATATTTACCTGACGCATCTTTTTTGCGTACGTATTTTCCGTTTACAATATCATGTTGCCAATTGACTCTGGAAAAATTCACCCTCCAAAATTTATCTCTTGGAACATTATCTTCTCCATAAGATTTTTGATAAGCAGCCCAAGGAATTGCAATTTCTAAAGTCCAACCTTCGTCTGTATCAGCAGGATTATTTAATGTCCCCTGAATTTTTACCGCCGATTGTAATCCCGTATTATTCCAATCATTAAGCACGACATTTTTTTCACGATAAGGCTTGGTTAAAAACAAATCCCAAGCCGTATTCAAAGCATTGATTTCTAACTCGTAATAGTTAAAAGTATCACCATCAGGATCAATAAAAACTTCAAAATCATTATTGTAAAATATAATTGTATCGTGTTGTTTCAAATTTGCCCAAACATGTGGTTCTTGAATTTTTGCCAGGATATAATAATTTTTATCATCCCAAAGCATTTTTACCTTTGTATTGTATTTAGGTTTTTCAACACCTTCAATATCAATAAAAGCATCTGTCCATTCCGCTTTTGACCATGAAGTTTCTAATTCATCACCGTCAATTTGGATTTTTTCTGATGTTTTGTAAGCCACATAGTTTTTGGGTATAATTCCTTTTGATTGGGCAAAGCCAATAGAAGAAATGAAACTTAAAACAAACACTATACTTTTAATTTTACTAATCATACTTTTTACAAGCTATTATCTTTTGTAAATTGAATTACTTCACTTAATTTTCCAAAAGCCATCGCAACTACTGTATCAGCAGCTCCATAATAAACCGTCAATTTATCTTCCTCTGTATCATGCAAAGCCGCACACGGGAAAACTACATTTGGCACATCACCAACTTGCTCATAATTTACCGCTGGTCCTAATAAATACGGTTGCGTTCTGTATTTTACTTTATCAGGTTGATCTGTTTCTAAAATGGCAGCTCCCATCGCATAACGGAAACCGTTACAAGTGTTGATTACACCATGGTAAATCATTAACCAGCCTTCTTCAGTCAAAATTGGAATAGGACCCGCACCAATCTTAGTACATTGCCAGGCACTGTCTTCAAAAGGAGTTGGCTTCATTACCAAACGATGTTCACCCCAATACTTCATATCCGGACTAAAACTAATCCAAATATCACCAAAAGGAGTATGACCATTATCACTAGGACGGCTTAACATCGCATATTTCCCATTAATTTTTTGTGGAAATAAAACTCCGTTTCTGTTGAATGGTAAATAAGCATTTTCACATTGGAAAAATTCTACGAAATCAAAAGTGTATCCAATACCAATAGTTGGTCCATTGTAACCATTACACCAGGTAATCCAGTAACGATCTTCAATAAAAACCACACGAGGATCATACTTATAAGCTGATTCGATCATTTCGGTATTACCCGCTTTCATTACAATTGGTTCATGATTAATCTCCCAATTGATTCCGTCTTTACTAAATCCGGCAAAAATATTCATTTGTACCGCTTTATTATCACATCTGAAAACACCTGCAAAACCATCTCCAAAAGGAACTACAGCACTATTAAATACACTGTTTGATGATGGAATAGCAAATCTGTTAATAATGGGGTTTTCAGAATATCTCCACATAATATCATTACTATTTTCAGGTCTATCTTGCCAAGGAATTGCACTCACTTTTTTATTATTTATAAATTAAACGTTCTGAATTTTATCTCTGAAATTTGTACTCTAAACTCTAAAATACAAACATTTTAATTAACAATTTTTCTAACTTTATCTAACCAGGTATATTTTAAAATAATGGATGTTACTAAGAAAACAACCAAGGAAATTAATGCTTTGGGGTAATCGCGAATAATAAAATATACCGGCAAAACAATCATACTCGATTGCCAAATGATACCAACAAGACAATTAAGCATATCTTTGATAAAATCATTATTTTTTTCAAAACTCTGATTCTCATTTTTCAATAACTCATATACAGGTTTCCACCATCCCCAAGGTCTTACATTGGTATAAAATGATTTTAGAACCTCCATATCTGTTGGTTGACTCAAATAAGTTCCAAGAATACATCCTAAAGTAGAAAATCCTAAAATTATTGGGAATAAATAAATAGCCTGCATTTCTGATAAAGTATACAATAAACTTCCTTCAACGAAACTTCCTTTATTTTGCTCTAATACAAATTCTAAAGATGCGATAATAAGTCCGGAAAACATTCCCCAAAAATACCCCCAACCATTAAATCGCCACCAAACCCATTTAAGGAAATTAGCTGCCACATAACCTCCAAACAATGCACTAGTTATCCACAAAGTCAATGAATTGATTGATTCAGCAAAAAATCCCATAAAAATACCTAAGCCAACCACTAAAAAAGAAGCAATTTGGCTAACTTTAATATAATGTTCGCTAGTTTCGTCCGGTTTAAAATATTTCTTATACAAATCATTTACGATATAAGCAGGCCCTGCATTCACGAATGCTGAGAAAGTTGACATAAAAGCAGCTAATAATCCTGCTAATAACAAACCTTTAATTCCTACCGGTATATGAAGATTAATTACTTTTGGCATAATAACCTCCAAATCTGCACCACTCAAATGAGGATTAACTGCCATTTCAGGTGCCAAAGTAACCAGTGCAATTACAACAATACCGGCTATTAAAAGGTATCGTGGAATAAATAAAATAAGATTTGTAAAACCACTCATGTAAGCCGCTTCTTTAACTGATTTGGTAGAAAGAATACGTTGCAAATCATAACTAGGTGTAGGTCCTGCAATACTGGCAAAAAAACCTTTAAATAAAGACATTCCAACCAAGGCTCCAAACATTTTATAACCTTCTGAATCAATCAAATTGTTAAAAGCTTGAAATTTTTCACCCCAATGCGATTCAAGTTCGGGCGAGAAAAATACATTCTTCCACTCTTCTGTAATCACCGAACTAATTTGAATATCTGTATAGGTAATTAAAGTGTAAGCCGCCACTAATAAACCTGAAACAACCATAATACCGTATTGTAAAACCTCAGTGGCAACTACAGAAAACATTCCTCCCTTGATAGTATAAATTGTAGTTAAAAAAATAACTAATAAGGCATAACTTTGTTCAGAAGTCAATAAAGAAATATCACCAAAATGCAGTGCTAAATCCCAAGGTAAAATAATCGTCATAAACTTACCGATTCCCTCAAAGAAGTAAGCAATAAAACCAATGGTAGATACAATTGCAAAAACCGCTACAATAATATGTGAAGCTCTCCCCGCTCTATCATTTCCAAATCGGGTCAAAATCCACTCAGATCCTGTCATGGTATTCGATTTTCTAATCCAGATTGACAAAAACATCATGACAAAAACCTGATTCCAAATAGGCCAAAGCCACATTAAAAAGAAACTTTTAATACCGTATAAAAAAAGGACTCCAACCATCCAGGCCGTTCCGGAAACATCAAACATTCCCGAACCATTACTCAATCCTAAATAATACCATTTTATCGAATTTCCACCTAAAAAATAATCATCAAGACCCTGAGAGGCTTTTCGTGAAATCCAAATTCCGATTCCTATTGTTAATAGGATATAAAAAACGATTATTGATACATCTATGCTATCCATGCTTCTTTTTGTTATTTCGTTAATCCCCAATTTTTATTTGGCTCAGACCCCATAACAAAATGTAAAGTCCCACCTTGTAATAGCTGTTGATGCGTAATTGTTGTTTTGTTAAATTCAACACCATTAAGTGTTGCTGATTGTATGTAAAAATTCTTAGTTGAAACATTTTCAGCTTCAATAGTAAAACTTTTACCTTCCGGAAGTTTTATGGTTGTTTTTTCGAATAAAGGACTACCTATTTCATATTCACCCGAGGCAGGATTCATTGGATACAATCCTATTGAACTAAAAATATACCAAGCTGACATTTGTCCGCAATCTTCATTACCACTTAATCCGTTTGGAGTCGTATTGTATTGAGTATCTAAAATATGATGTACCCAATATTGTGTTCTCCAAGGCTGATTAGCATGATTAAACATATAAGCAATGTGATGACTCGGTTCATTCCCGTGAGCATATTGCCCGATTAACCCCGAAATATCTGCAGAAACATTATTTCCGGTTATCTCTGAACTTTCCGTAAACAATTGTTCTAATTTTTGAGAGAATTTTTGATTACCTCCGTGCAAAATGATAAAATCATCTACATCTTGTGGTACAAACCAACTGTGTTGCCAGGCATTACCTTCAGTATAATCGGTATGTTCTCTGTGGTTAGAGTGTTTTGGGTCAAAAGAAGGATTCCATGTTTTTCCATCAGCTGCTTTTCCTCTCATAAATCCGGTTTGAGCATCAAATAAAAACTCATAGGCTTTTGAACGTTTTAGAAAATAGTTGTAATCATCTTCTTTACCCAGAGCTTTAGCCATTTGAGCCACACACCAATCATCATAAGCATATTCTAATGTAATCGTTACCGACTCATCCAATAGATTATAAGGAATGAAACCGTATTTTTTATACAAATCTAATCCGCGTTCGTTTTGCATCATAGTATTTTTCATAGCTTCAAATGCTTTTTCGGCATCAAAACCTTTAATACCATTTTTATACGCATTTACAATTACAGGAATCGCATGATACCCAGTCATTGTATTGGTTTCATTAGCATATAATGTCCAAACGGGCAATATTTTTTTTGTTTCATAATAAGCCAACATCGAATTGATAATATCCGAAACTTTATCTGGAGCAAGTAAAGTCAACAAAGGATTTTCAGCTCTAAAAGTATCCCAAAGTGACAAAGTAGAATAGGCAGTGTAATCTTTAGCTGTAATAATGGTATCATCCTCTCTTCTAAACTCCCCGTTTTTATCGCTGTAAGTAACAGGTGCTAATTGCGCATGATACATAGCGCTATAAAAAATAGTTTTTAAAGAATCAACCGGGGTTTCCACTTCAATTGTAGACAAAGAGTGATTCCAGTTTTTTTGAGCTTCTGATTTTACTTTCTCAAAATTAAAATCTCCGGCATTCAAATTATCTTTAGCATTAGCTACACTTACTGAAGACAGTGCTACTTTAGCCAATAATTCATTTGAATTTTGTTCATCAAAAAACAATTGTGCAATGACTTTTTCTCCTGAAGCGGTTGCAGATTCCTTTTTTGTTTCATCAGCAACTATATTATAATGAGAAATTGGCTTAGAAAATTGAACTACAAAAAATACTTTTTGATTTTTGGCCCAACCTGTACTGTAACGGTAACCGCTAATCGTAGTTTTATTCTCAATTGTAAGTTGAGATTGAGTGGCTTTATCCCAGTTGATTGCAAAACCAAGGTCTATAACAACTGCCTGCTCATCATTTTTAGTAAATGTATACTTATGGTAAGCCTTACGCTGTGTAGCTGTCAACTCAACATTAATTTTAGGATCATTCAAATACACCTGGTAATAACCAGGTTTAGAAGTTTCATTTTTATGAGAATAAGTAGATTTATAGGATAATGAATCTCTGGAAGTTGAAGTTGTAGTTAATACTACTTTTTTATTGATTGGCATCAAAAGAATATCAGCTAAATCACCAATTCCTGTTCCGCTTAAATGTAAGTGACTAAATCCGGCAACAATCGAATCGGAATAATGATAACCCGAACACCAATCCCAACTTGAAATTCCATTATCAGGGCTAACCTGTACCATTCCAAAAGGAACCGTTGCTCCCGGATAAGTATGACCGTGTCCTCCAGTCCCTATTAAAGGAGCTACATGACGCGTTAAAAAAATATTTTTATGTTTATTTTTGTCTATATTTACCCTGCAACCCGCGACCAGAATTACACCTAAAATAACGATTCCGAATTTCCTCATATCAAACAATCTTTAATTTAACTTTAAATTTAGATAAATTTGATTTCTACTGAAATTAATTTAGACGGATGACATATAAACTTAGCTAAACATCAAAAAAAAACGAATAAACAATCCATTTTTTTATGCTTTTTAACAATAACAAATTATACCGATTACCACTGCGCTACCATATACTTTTTTGGATAGTCTATTTTATATTTAACACCTTTAGATGGGGCAGTTATTTTAATGATTACCTCTATTCTTTAAAAACAAACTTATTAGGTTTCCCTATTCACATGAGTCTTTGTTATTTGAATATTTTTATCTTGATGCCTTATTTATTATTTCGAAAAAAATACTTCTTTTATATAATTACCCTGCTAGCTGTTATATTTCTTATGGTTGTGGTAAAATTTAATCTTACTTATTTTTTAATTAATCACAATGTTTGGCCGGAAGGTCCGGAATACATCGACAGCCTTTCCCTCAATTACTGTATCGACATGATGCTGGGCGAACTTTATGTAATCACTTTTGTTACGGCTATTAAAATTACATTTGACTTTTTAGAAGAACATAAAAGAGTAACCGATCTTGAAAAATCACAATTGGAAACCGAACTCTTATTTTTAAAATCACAAATTTCCCCACACTTTTTCTTCAACACCTTAAATAATATTTATTCCTTATCAGTCGAAAAATCAAATAAAACGCCTAAAATTATTTTGAAGTTATCTGAACTAATGCGGTATATGCTTTATGAAACACAGAGTAAAAAACAAAGTTTAGAAAATGAAATTCTTTGCATTCAAAATTACTTAGATCTGGAACGAATCAGACATGATGAGAGGCTGGAAGTCAATATGTATATTTCTGGTGACATCCAGGATAAAGAGATTTCTCCTATGCTCTTACTGACCTTTATAGAAAATTCTTTCAAACATGGTGCTAATAAAAATGTGGGAAATGTTAAAATCGATATCAAATTTAAGATCAAAGAAGATTATCTCTATTTTTCGGTATCAAACCCGATGCCTACAGTAACGAATCATGTAGATAAATTCAACAAATCAAGCGGAATAGGAATCGAAAATGTTAAAAAAAGATTGGAATTAGGATACAACAAAAATGATTATAAACTGTCTATTAAGAATAAAAATAATATTTTTGTAGTAAAGCTAAAAATCAAAGTTTCATAAACAAACTTTCAAAATTCAGCTTACAAACTTTCCGATTATTTTGACCCTAAAAATTACATATGAAAATTAAATGTCTAATAATAGATGATGAACCATTAGCAATTAATGTCATTAAAAATTATATTGAACAAATTGAAGAGTTAGAATTTATAAATTCCTTTAGTAATCCCATTGAAGGACTCAATTTTTTAAAAAACAATTCGGTCGATGTCCTTTTTTTAGACATCAATATGCCTGTTTTAGATGGTATTAATTTTATAAAAAGTTTAGAAAATCCGCCTTTGCTAATTATAACAAGCGCCTATGGTGAATTTGCTATTGAAACGTATGAATTAGACGTTTTAGACTATCTGGTAAAACCAATTGAATTTCCCAGATTGATGAAAGCGGTAAACAAAGTCCACAAAAGACTCAGTACTGCTAATAGAATCGCAATCGATAATAGTAAAGAGAATCCTTTTATTTTTGTAAAAATTGACAAAAAAAGGATGAAGAAGATTTTTTTAAATGAAATTTTAGTCATCGAAAGCCTGAAGGATTATTTAAAAATCAACACCACAACTGGCAAATACATTATTCACAGTACATTATCTGATTTTACCAGTTTGCTACCCGAAAAAGATTTTTTAAGAATCCACCGTTCCTATACCATTGCTATTGATAAAATTGATGCCGTTGAAGGAAATAGCATTGAAATTGAAGGCCTTCGATATGTTATAGGTCGTTCTTATATAGACGAAGTAAAACAACGAATATTAAATGCTTCAATATAAGTTTAAATACAATACTAAAAAAAAAGCAACCTTTTTCAGGTTGCTTTTTCAATATAAATAACCAACCAAACAAATGTTATCTATATCTAGTTAAAAAAAAAGTTAAAAATGATAGCGTTTAAACGCTTCAATTGCCGCATATTCGGCTAATCCTAAATCATTATATTTTTTAGCTGTCGCTCTGTTTCTGTCTTCGGCTCTTACCCAAAATTCGCGGGAATCATCTCCTTGGAACATCACACCATCTTTTTGGGATTGATGATAGAAAATGGCGTAACGTTTTTTAAGAACCTGATCAGGACTCATTGGTACCGCCATTTCAATCTCATAAGTTTCCCACTCATGCCAGGCACCACGATACAACCAAACCCAACAATCGTCCATAAAACTTTTGCTTTTTAGTCGCTTTAAAGCCTCAAACAAACTATCCAGACAAACCTTGTGAGTTCCATGCGGATCGGCTAAATCTCCGGCGGCATATATTTGATGTGGTTTTACCTCTTCAATAAGATTACACATAATATCAATATCTGCATCGGTAAGATTTCCTTTCTTTACAGTACCGGTTTCATAGAACGGAAGGTTCAAAAAGTGAACCTGCTCGTCCGGAACGCCTAAATACCTTGTAGCTCCCAGAGATTCACTACGCCTAATAAGTCCTTTTAATTTTCTAACCTCAAGAGTATCAATATCATTTTTAGATTTATTTTTTAAAAAATTAATAATACTATCCGATTCGCTTGATTTTGAATTTAGAACTGTGGAAACTTCTGCAAATTTTAAAGCTTCTTCATTAGAAACTGCAATATTTCCGGATGTTTGATAAGCAATATGTACTTCATGCCCTTGTTCTACCAATCTGTCAAATGTTCCTCCCATCGAAATCACATCATCATCCGGATGCGGACTAAAAATGATGATACGTTTCTTAGCCGGAGTTGAACGTTCCGGTCTGTAAGTATCGTCAGCATTAGGTTTTCCGCCCGGCCAGCCTGTAATAGTATGTTGCAGGGTATTAAACATCTTAATATTTAAATTATAAGCTGTTCCCTCTTCGGCTAACAAACCTGACATTCCATTATCATTATAATCTTTATCGGTAAGTTTCAAAATTGGTTTGCTTGTTAGTTCACTTAACCAAACGACTGCTTTCAATTTTAATTCATTTGTCCAAAAACATGATTTAACTAGCCAGGGAGTTTTTACTCTCGTTAGTTCAGAAGATGCTTCGGTATCTAAAACAAAAGTTGTATTTGGATGTTCCTGTAAATAGGTTGCCGGAACCTGAGAAGATATTTCTCCTTCAATCGTTTCTTTGATAATATCAGCCTTACTGATTCCCCAGGCCAGAAGCACAATTCTCTTTGCATTTCTAACAGTTCCTATTCCCATAGTAATGGCTTTTCGGGGTACATTATCTACACCTAAAAAAGCAGGTGCCGCATCTACACGTGTAATATGATCTAATGTGATACTTCTGGTTGCTGAATTAACATGTGATCCTGGTTCATTAAACCCGATATGACCGGTTCTCCCAATTCCTAATAATTGAAAATCCAAACCACCATAAGAATTAATTTTCATATCGTAATCAATACAATATTGACGTAATTCTTCGGCACTAACTTTTCCGTCAGGAATATTAATATTTTCAGCCGGAATATCAACATGATTAAATAAATGTTCATGCATAAAATAATAATAACTCTGAATATTATCTTTATCCATAGGATAGTATTCGTCTAAATTAAAAGTTATTACATTTTTAAAACTTAACCCTTCTTCTTTATGCATTCTAACCAATTCTTCATATACTTTTATAGGTGAAGAACCTGTAGCCAGCCCTAAAACACAAGGTTCATTTAATTCTTCTTTTCTCTGAATCAAATTAGCGATTTCATGTGCTACCAATAATGAAGCCTCTTTTGAAGAGTCAAAAATTACATTGTGAATTTTTTCAAAACGGGTTTCTTCAAACCTTCCTGCTTCTTTGAAATTAATATCTTCTTTAATCATTTTATTTGCTGAATTAAATTATTAAGATAAAATTACTGTTCTTTTACAGCTTAAAATTATTTATTCGACTAACAACCTTTGTGCTTCGGCAAAAAACACAATTAAAACTTTTAATCTTTTTTTACCTTATTTTATTATTTCTCAATCACACTCAACTCCCCTATAGAAACCCTTTCTCCCTTACCAATCGCGGATAATGCCACAAAACGCAAATATCGTGCTTTAACCTTTTTAAATATTTTCAACTGTTCTATAGGATTATTTTTAATATTTGAAAATTCTCCTTCTGATTGTTTTCTCCACTTTTTAGCGTCTTTACTTGTATAAAACTCATAATTTGAAATTAAATTGAGTTGGTTTCCCATTTGTAAAGGCATATAACTAAATCCCTTGATTTTTGATACTTTTCCCATATCTATAATAACCTCCTGTGGAAGCTTATGAGTATTATCTCCAAAAGTCCAACACGTATCAGGATTCTCATCAATAATCTTTTCTGCTTCTTTGATATCACCGCTGGAAACTTTCCATATTTTCCAATTCGTTTTAGAAAGACCAAATTTTACGGTTTTAACAGCGCTGTTTATTTGCTCTGAAGTATTTCTGGCAATAGTTTTTACAACCGCAGTTTTATCAAACATAAAAGATCCTTGATATAATTGACTCTTTTCAGTTGGTTCTGTTCCATCAACGGTATAATAAATTGCATTTCCTTCGGTGGTTTCCATAGTAACAATCCCGTTTTTATCTCTTTGAACTATTGGCATTTTTACAAAAGTAGGCGCATTATAAGCCTTAATTTCAGAAAGTACTATATTGGCTTTTGCATCAGTAATACTAACTCGTAAAGCTGTCGCCTTTACGCGGTTTATCCTTACTATTCGCTTGTATCCAATGGTAGTTTCATTAGCTACAGTTATCCATTTTCCATCTGCTTCAGCTTCAACAGTAAAAGCTTTAACTCTTTGTCCCAGCTTAATGTACTCTTGAAGCAATATTCTATTAATGGCTGTTGGTTTTTCAAATTGAAATTCGATACGGGCATTTTTAACTCCGTCATCGGTAGCCCAATACGTATTTTTATCGCCATCTGTTAAATTTTCAGCCGAAAAAAGACGATTATTATCTCTAAAATTTGAAGCTTTAACTTTCGTTCCTCTCAATAATTCCGTTTTAAAATCGGCTTTTACAACTGCTACTAATTCTTTTAATCGCTTTTCATCATTCTCATTCACCAAACCTCTTTTATCCACCGGAAGATTAAGCAAAAGATTCGCATTTCGCCCTACCGATTTATAATAAATATCCACCAATTCATCTAATGAACGTACTTTATCATCTTCAGCAGCATGATAAAACCAACCCGGTCTTATAGACACATCTGCTTCACCGGGAACCCATTTTTCTCCATCTTCATGCCCCGACATATATTCCGTATAATGTACTTTCCCAGCTAAATCATCTTTTTGGCGTAAAAGACTCCAATTGGTTTTATTAGCATAACCTTCTTCATTTCCTATCCACCTGGCTTCTGATGGACCAATTCCCCAAACCAAAGTATTAGGTGCCAGATTATAAATCATTTTATACGTTTCTTCCCAATTGTAATATTCCAGCGTATTTATTTTTCTGATTTCATTAGCCCCTCCATAGTAACCATCACCTCCATTGGCTCCGTCAAACCACATTTCAAAAACATCTCCATAATTAGTCAACAATTCTTTCAATTGATTTCTGAAATAAGTAATGTATTCCGGCTTACCATATTGCGGATGATTGCGATCCCAAGGCGAAAGATAAAGTCCTAATTTAAGATTGTACTCTTTACATGCTTCGGTTAATTCTTTGACCACATCTCCTTTTCCATTTTTCCAAGGTGAATTTTTCACCGAACGTTCAGTATATGCCGACGGCCATAAACAAAATCCATCGTGATGTTTTGCTACCAAAATAATTCCTTTCATTCCGGCATCTTTAACAATTCGCGCCCATTGTCGTGCATCTAAATCCGTTGGACTAAATAATTGTGATGATTCATCTCCAAAACCCCACTCTTTATTTGTAAAAGTATTTAATGAAAAATGGATAAAAGCATAAAATTCCATCTCCTGCCAGTCAAGCTGTTTTTGTGTAGGTATTGGTCCAAAAGGGCTGGGTTCATTAATTAACTCCTGGCTATAAACAGAGTAAAATATCGAAAAAAAATTTAATAATAAGAATAGTTTTTTCATTTGTATTTACACTTTTTCTTAAGTTATTCAATTAAGTTAAAGTATAAATTTAAAACTTAATAATTTTCCAAACATATAATTTCGACCAACAACAATTATAAAAGCACTTAAGAAAAAAAAGCCGTCTTTTATTGATGTTGCTAAACCAAAAGAAAACAAATAAATCATATTTTTATGGCTTCAAAAAGCAAGTGTTATTTATGGGAAATGAGAATTTTATCTTTTGTCTGGAAGCCGTTCCGGATATAGATCATTTAATAGAAACTGAAGTGGTCAAAAATTTGGAAACGCTTGCTTTTTCTCACGGAATTGCCAGTATTTACAAAACTTGCGACACCATTGAAGGACTGGAAGAAAGTTTGAATACCCTGCTTTATGACGAGCATTTTAAAGATTACGAAATCATTTATCTGGTGATGCCCGGTCAGCAAAACAACATTTGCCTTCACAATTATTATTACAGTCTGGAAGAAATTGCCGAAATATTTGAAGGAAAATTAAAAGGTAAAATCATCCATTTTTCGAATAAAAAAATTCTGGATTTAACCGAAGATGAAGCACAATATTTTTTAGATATTACTAATGCCAGAGCGATTTCGGGATACGGAATCGAGCATAGCAAAGTGGACAGTATTCACCTTGACAGAGTATTTTTTAGTCTGTTTCAGGATTCCGACGATCCTATCGAAAATGTGGAAGAATTGCATCAAAAACATTATGCCCTTTGTAAATTCCTTGATTTCAGATTGTATTATTAAAAGCTTCGTTCTTTTTAACACTTCTTCAAAAGCAGATAAAATTCTACGGCATATTTTTTGTTTTTGGGTTAATCAATATAATTTTACACAAACTTATCTGTAATGAAAAAATATTATTTACATAACGGTGTGGAGAGCAGCGGTCCATTTAGTTTAACCGAATTAGAAGAAAAACAAATCACTGCCGCAACACCGGTATGGTTTTCCGGAATGCCCGATTGGAAAACTGCAGGTGAAATCGAGGAACTTCAAACGCTGTTGAAAGTAACTCCGCCTCCTTTTAAAAGCAATTCGCCAACTCCCAAAAGCAAAGAAAAAAGCAACAAAATTATGGGGCTGAACAAAGGACGATTCTATTTGTTTGCATTTTTAACTTTACTGGTAATTGGAAGTTTTGCTTTAAATTTTATTAACGAAAATCGAAAACAGGAATTAGAAGCAAGAAACGATAAAACCGAAAGGGAAAATCGTCAATTTCTATTGCAGGAAGAAGAAATTAAGGCGCAAAAAGAACAACTGGCTGAAAAGGAACGATTAGAAGCCGAAAGATTGCTTAAAGAAAAAAAAGGAATCATAAACAAACGCTTATCTGAAATTCAAATTGAACATCTTGAAAAACAAAATCTTTTTGAAGCAACTAAAAATGAATTGGTTAAAGCAAATCAATTTCATTTTTTTAGAACAGAAGAGGAAAAGAATAACGAAATCAACATTATCCAAACCAAACTCAAGCTTTTGCAAGACGAACTGGAATCACTAGACCGAGAACGAACTCAATTGAATTTGGAATTAGAAAACATTCAATTAAAACACTAAAAAAAGTCACCTTTAGTATTTAAAAATATGCAAAATCGTTATTCGTTAGTCATCAGTCCTACTGAGGAAATCATTGCTTTTGTAAAAAAAATGAAAGAAGATTTAGCCAAAGAAATAGGCTGGTTCAACAGTAAAAACTCATTGGCTCATATTACGATAAACGAATTCATGGCTACTGAAAGCGAAATGGAGTTAATCAAACAACAATTATTTCAAATTTGCGACTGCCTTAGCCCAAAATCAGTCTGCTTAGATTCTTTTGCTACTTTTCCAAACGGTGCTTTTTTTATAGCTCCTAACGAAAATTCCAAAAAAGAATTGAAAGAAATCATGAAACATGTTAATCAATCCTTTCGTCCCAAAACGATTTTTAAAAACAATGAGCCTCACCTTTCCATTGCACGCCGGCTAGGTCCTGAAAAAATTGCCGCAGCCTATCATCTTTTTTCTGAGGAAATTCAATTGAATTTTATTTGCGACAATATTGCACTTCGGCTTTTTAACCCAAAAATCAAACAATTTGAAATTATTGACCGCTTTCATTTCAACAGTAATTCCAAACCTTCACTCGAACAGGGAACACTTTTTTAAAAACTTAAACAATTAACTTTTAGCTATTTTCTAAATTTATTTCGGCATCAAACCGAAAAAACGTAAATTTAGAATATGGAAAAGCATTACAACATTATCATTGCCGGAGCCGGCGGTATAGCCGAAGCAGCCGCTTTAATTCTCGCCGAATGGAGCCTTATTACTCCCATCATATATATTGGAAACCGAACCCTTTCTAAAGCCGAATCTGTTGCCGGATGGGTTGAAAAAGGAACAACCAGAAACTGCACGGTTAAAGCTTTTCATCTCAGTCCGGACGAAATCACACCGGAAATGAGAGCTATTTTCACTCAGGGAAACATTATTTTAGATTGTCTTCCGGGAAGTCAGGCTCCTAAAATTGCGCAAATTGCCAAAGATTATCATTTACATTATGCTAATCTTACTGAATATGTAGATGAAACTGCCAAAATCATGACTTTAGCCAAAGATGCCGAAACGGGATTTGTTCTACAAACAGGGATTGCTCCCGGTTATATTGATGTTTTGGCAAATCATTTGTTTCAGGAATTCTGTTCTGATTTTAATGTAAATACAGCCGACAAATTAGAATTTAAAGTTGGGGCGCTGACTAAAAATGCCGTTGCACCACATTACTACGGATTCACCTGGAGTCCAATAGGCGTTGCAACCGAATATTTGAAGAATGCGAATGCTATTCGAAATTTCAGCAAAATCGAGCTTCCCGCTTTATCCGAAAGGAGTTCCATAATCATTAATGACACAACTTATGAAGATGATTTAACTTCGGGCGGTGCCGCTGATTTACCGGATGCTTTAAGCGGAAAAGTTCGCGATTTAGACTATAAAACCCTTCGTTTTCCAGGACATTATAGCTGGGTACAAAACAAATTAAAAACAATAGATTCTTCCAAAAACAAGATAAAAGAATTAGAAAAAATCATGCAGAAAGAAATTCCGTTAATGGAAGATGATCAAATAATCCTTTACGCAGCCGTGGAAGGAAAAGACATCAAAGGTATTTTAAGAAGACGCGAAATTGTCAAAGAAATTCAACCTTTGCAAGTTGGAAAACACAAATTAAGAGCCATACAAGTCACAACAGCAGCTTCTTTGGTACAATCAGCTCAATTATTACTGGAACAAAACTTAAAAGGTGTGATTTTGCAAAGTCAAATCGATGCTAAATCATTTTTAAACGGAAGTTTCATCGTTCCGGTTTATGGAAAAATTTAAAAAACCATTTATTTTATAATTTTAACCATTAAGACATTTAGAAAATTAAGCCTTAACTCCCCTTAATTTCTTAATGCTCCAACTTTAAAAACGGTTTAAATTCTTTTCGAAGACTGTCTGACTATCAATTCCGGTTCTAAAATAATTCGGTTAACCGTTTTTTTCTTCGGATGGCTCATTCGATTTAAAAAAGCTTCAGCCGCCAATTTACCAATTTGGTCACTATGCTGATTAATCGTAGAAATGGAAGGTTGTGTAAGCGAAGTAAACGGCTCATCACTAAAACCAACCAAAGCTATTTCTTCGGGAATCTTAATATTATTTTCCAAAAGCACCTGTAAAGCTCCTAAAGCCGCAATATCACCCGCCACGTAAACCGCATCCGGTCTTTCTGGAGCATTCAATAATTGCTGCATGATTTGGCGTCCGTCCTCAATGCGCAAATTACTTTCAATAATCCAATTGTCCTGAATATCTAAATTCCATTTCTCCAGTGCGTCTTTATAACCGCGAATTCGTTCTTTATAAATTCGAATATGATGAAAACCGGCTATATGTGCAATGCGTTTACAATTTTGTGACACCAAATGATCAACGACCAAATGACTACTTTTATAATCATCAATCCCCACATAATCCACATTCAGCTCCTCTTCACCTCTGTCAAACAAAACCAATTCGGTTCCTCTGGATTTTATTTTTTCGTAAAACTCTAAATTGGTCGTTTCATTAGCCATCGATGCAATAATGCCGTCTACCTGAATTTTGAGTAAAGTATCGATTTCCTGACATTCTTTGGCATACAATTCATTCGACTGCGTCATGATGATATTGTAACCGTTGAGGTTGAGCATTTTTTCAATATTTTCAACTACAGAAGAAAAAAAATGGCTGTTCACACGTGGAATTATCACACCTACCAGATTACTTTTTCCTTTTCGCAACGCACTCGACAAAAAATTCGGCTGATAGTCCAATTCTACCGCCATTTCTTTAACGGCAAGCTTGGTTTTTTCGCTAATTCTGGGGTGGTTATTCAAAGCTTTTGATACCGCCGAAGGGGTTAATCCCAGCACTGCCGCAATATCTTTTATCGTAGATTTTTTTTTATTTTCCAATTAGTTTTTATATTTGTTCAAACGATGGAACAAAAATAGCATTTTAAATGAAAAACACAATAATTATCAAATTGTGTTTTTTTTATTTCTACAACTGTTCAAACGTTGGAACAAAATAAATAATTCATCAAAAAACCAAATAAACAATCAATATCAAATGAAATACATTGTTTGCGAAAAACCGGGAGAATTTATTCTAAAAGAAAAAGAAGCTCCGATTAGAAAAGAAAATGAAGCACTGTTACAAATTAACAAAGTAGGAATTTGCGGAACCGATTTACACGCTTATGGCGGAAATCAGGCATTTTTTACCTATCCAAGAATTTTAGGACACGAATTAGCATCCACTGTTTTGGAAATTGGAGACAATCCAAAAGGAATTAAAGCCGGAGACAATGTTGTGGTAATGCCATACGTGAGCTGCGGAACTTGTATCGCTTGTCGAAACGGAAAAACAAACTGCTGTACCAACATCAAAGTTTTAGGCGTTCACGCTGACGGCGGAATGCAGGAACAAATTACCGTTCCTACCTCTATTCTTTTACCGGCAAATAATTTAACTGATGATCAAATGGCAATTGTAGAACCATTAGCAATTGGCGCACACGCTATCCGCAGAGCAGCCATTGTTCCGGGAGAAACTGTTGCAGTGGTAGGTTGTGGACCAATTGGAATCGGAATTATGAAACTGGCACAAATTGCCGGTGCCAAAGTAATTGCCATTGATATGAATGAGCAACGTTTAGCTTACGCCAAAGAAAAAATTGGAGTGGATTACACGGTAAAAGCAGGTGAAAATACCGTTGAAGAAATCACTAAAATTACCAATGGCGATTTATGTACCGCTGTTTTTGATGCTTCCGGACACAAAGGCGCTTTAGAAACTTGTCCAAATTATATGTCTCACGGAGGACGTTTTGTATTAGTTGGTTTATCAAAAGGGGAATTGACTTATAGTCATCCGGCTATTCACGCCAAAGAAATGACTTTAATGTGCAGCCGAAACGCTACCACTGAGGATTTTGAACATGTAATCAATGTACTAAATCAATTCCCTACCGATTCTTTTATTACACACACGGTCCCTTACACTGAAATGATTGAAAACTTTGACAGCTGGTTAAATCCTGCAACCGGAGTAATTAAAGCTACTGTTGATTTTAAATTAAAATAATTATGGTAATCGATTCACATCAGCATTTTTGGATTTACGAAGCCGAAAAACACGCCTGGATTGACGATAACATGAAAGTCATTCGTAAAAATTTTTTACCGGAAGATTTAAAAATCATTTATCAGCAAAACAATATTGATGGTTGTGTAGCGGTTCAGTCCGACCAAACATTGGCTGAAACCGGTTTCCTTTTGGATTTGGCAGCCAAAAATGATTTTATCAAAGGAATTGTAGGTTGGGTTGATCTGAGAGCAGCTAATATTGATGAAGTTTTAGAAAAACACAGTCAATTTCCAAAACTGAAAGGTTTCCGTCATGTGGTTCAGGGTGAAGCCGATCATAATTTTATGTTACGCCCTAATTTTTTAAACGGAATTGCCGCTCTGGAAAAACACAATTTCACGTATGACATTCTTATTTTTCCACATCAATTAGGAGCTGCTTTAGAATTAGTCCGTCGTTTTCCAAATCAAAAATTTGTTATTGATCACATTGCAAAACCATACATTAAAGACGGATTTTATGATGGTTGGGCAACTTCAATGAAAGCGATAAGCGAACACCAAAATATATATTGCAAACTATCAGGAATGACCACCGAAGCTGATTATAACAATTGGAATCCGGAACAAATTGAACCTTATATGCAATTGGTTTTAGACTCATTTGGAACCGATAGAATCCTTTTTGGCTCCGATTGGCCGGTATGTTTAGTAGCCGGAAACTATACAAAAACAAAAGAATTAGTAACCAATTTTATTGCAAAATTAAGTCCGGATGAACAATCCGGAATTATGGGAAAAAACGCAATTAAATTTTATAACTTATAAATTATGGATTTAGGATTAAAAGGAAAAGTAGTTGTCATCACTGGTGCAGCTGGAATTAAAGGAAGTATTGGAGAAACTATTTTGCAACATTTAGCTTCCGAAGGTGCTATCCCGGCGGTTATTGACCGTAACGACAGAGGTTTTGGATATATTGAAGAAATTCAAAAACAGGGAATTGATGGCTTGTTTTGTAAAACCGATGTTACTGACCCAAAACAAATCGAAGCTGCAATTGCACAAATTACTGCTAAATATGGTCGTATTGATGCCCTAATCAACAATGTAGGTGTAAATGACGGTGCCGGACTTGACGCTTCGTACGAAGAATTTATGGATTCTTTAAAACTGAACATGGTAAGTTATTTCGTAACGGTAAAAAGCGCACTTCCTTACTTAAAAGCTTCCAAAGGACCTATTTTAAATATTGGTTCCAAAGTAGGCTTAACAGGCCAAGGCGGAACTTCAGGTTATGCAGCCGCCAAAGGTGGTGTTTTAGGTTTAACCCGTGAATGGGCAGTGGATTTAATCAAATATTCTATCCGTGTCAATGCGATTATCATTGCCGAAAGCTGGACACCTGCTTACGATAACTGGATTAAAACTTTAGAAAACGGAGAAGAAAAATTACAATCTATCGTTAAAAAAATCCCTTTGGAAAATCGTATGACCACACCTGATGAAATTGCAGATACTTGTTTATTCACCATTTCTGAAAGATCATCACATACCACAGGACAATTTATTTTTTGTGACGGAGGTTATGTTCACTTAGACCGTGCCTTACTAACGGAATAAAACTTTCAAAACAACAAAGAACAAATCATAAGTTTTTTTATGCTTTGTTCTTTTTTTTACCAATCAACCAACTTTTTTAATTTAAAAAAAATGAATTATTCCACCTCAATTGCTGTAGTAAAAAAGGATTTACTTTTCCCTTTTATAATTATTACCTCCTTATTCGCACTATGGGGAGTAGCCAACGATTTAACCAATCCTATGGTTTCTGCCTTCAAAAAAGTAATGCCTGAATTATCAAATACTCAGGCTTCATTAGTGCAATTTGCTTTCTACTTCGGTTATTTTTTCATGGCATTACCCGCAGCTTTATTCATCAGAAAGTACAGTTATAAATCCGGAATCATTTTAGGCTTATGTCTATATGCTACTGGTGCTTTCTTATTTTATCCTGCAGCAGCCTATCAGGACTATAATTTCTTCCTGATCTCTCTTTGGGTAATCACCTGTGGATTAGCCTTTTTAGAAACAACATCTAATCCCTTAATTTTAGCTTTAGGTGATAGTGAAACAGCTACCCGAAGATTGAATCTCGCTCAATCTTTTAATCCTGTAGGTTCCTTAATGGGAATGGTAGTAGCCCAACAATTTATTATTTCAGCGCTTCGATCCGACGATAAAGATGCTTCTGGAGCCTTAATTTACGATACACTATCTGAAACTGCCAAAGCAAGTATTCGCGAAAATGATTTAGGAGTAATTAGTGTTCCTTATATCATATTAGGTTTAGTCGTTTTGAGTATTATGGCAATTATTCTTTTTACTAAAATTCCAAAAACTGCCGATCACGATAAAATGTCTATTTCGGAATCTTTTAAAAAATTATTTGTAAATAAAATATACATTCAGGGAGTGATTGCACAGGCATTTTATGTAGGCGCTCAAATTATGTGTTGGACTTTTATATTTCAATACGTGGATAATATTAACGAAGGCTTACCACAAGAACAACAACTTACTGCCTCCTGGTATAATATTTCGGCAATGATTATTTTTCTGAGCGGAAGATGGATAGGAACAGCACTTATGAGAACGATTAATCCGTCTAAAATATTAATGCTTTTCGGTATTGGCGGTGTTTGCTGCTGTGCTGGGGCTATTTTGTTACCGGGAACTATTGGGCTTTATTCTTTAATTGGAATTTCTTTATTCATGTCAATTATGTTCCCTACTATTTATGGAATTGCTTTAAAAGGAATGGGTGACGAAGCCAAAATAGGTTCAGCCGGATTAGTAATGGCAATTGTAGGTGGAGCATTGATGCCTGTTTTACAAGGAAGTATTTTAGACTGGGGCGGACCTGGTTTCTCGGATATGAAAATTTTAGGCTTTATCCCTGAAGTCAACTTTTCATTTATTTTACCGCTAATTTGCCTTGTTGTAGTAGCAAATTATGGAAGAATGACACTTAAGAAATAATTCTTATCTACATCATACAAAAAGTTCTTCATCTGTTTTTAACAAATGAAGAACTTTTTCATTTTAAACCGTTGCCAAAACTTAATCCCTCTAAAATTACAACTTACTGATGTAACTTCCATAAATATCTTTAAACTGATAGCCTTCAAAAATTCTATCCTTGCTTAATTTTCGAAATTCAACCAATCCCCAAAGCACAAATTCTTTCATAAATAACTCATCTTCTTTAACTAAATCAGCCTGGTACTCTTTTAATAATATTTCTAAAGGAACTATAGCTCCTAAGATAGTTTGGTATTCTTCATCAGAACAGTCATCCAACAATTGAAAACCATTTTCGGCAAAAAACCATTCTATCAAATCAGAATAAGCTGTTTTTTCATTCGGTTTTTCTAATTTTTCAATTTTAGGAAAATAATTTGGGAATAAAGTGCGAACCGCAGCTGCAATTAAGTGCTCGGCTACAACAGCAGCTCCCTCCTGCTCCCCTTCGTAAACCAACTCTACTTTTCCGGTAATGGCGGGAATAATTCCCATAAAATCCGACAAACGAACTGTAGTTTGAGTTGCTCCTGATTTCAATGCGCGACGTTCAGCAGTGCTGATTAAATTTTCATAAGCCGTGATACTCATTCGGGCACTTACACCACTTTTATGATCAACATACTCACTTTCTCTGGCTTCAAAACTTATTTGTTCCAATAAATCTTTGGCTAACGAAGGCACATAAACGGTGTTATCCTGATTAGAATCAAATTGAGCTTCCTGTTCTGTAATGGTTCTTGCAATTTGAATATTTTCGGGATAATGTGTTAAAATTTGAGAACCAATTCGGTCTTTCAACGGTGTTACAATACTTCCTCTGTTTGTATAATCTTCCGGATTGGCCGTAAATACAAATTGCATATCCAATGGCATTCGCAACTTAAAACCTCTGATTTGAATATCACCTTCCTGCAAAATATTAAACAGCGCCACCTGAATTCGGGCTTGTAAATCAGGTAATTCATTTATCACAAAAATACAGCGATTGGCACGCGGAATCATCCCAAAATGAATCACACGGTCATCTGCATAAGATAACTTTAAATTAGCTGCTTTTATCGGATCAACATCCCCTATTAAATCAGCTACGGTAACATCCGGAGTAGCTAATTTTTCATAAAAACGTTCACTTCGGTGCAACCAGGAAATCGGTGTTTCATCACCTTTGGCGATAATTAAATCCTTAGCAAATCGGGAAATGGGACAAAATGGATCGTCATTAATTTCGGAACCACTTACATACGGAATGTATTCATCTAACAATTCAACCATTTTACGCGCCAGTCGGGTTTTAGCCTGACCACGAAGTCCTAATAAATTGATATTATGACGCGAAAGAATTGCTCGTTCCAATTCCGGAATCACCGTATTTTCAAATCCATGAATTCCTTCAAAAGTTGAACTTCCTGATTTGATTTTCTCCCGAAGATTATCTCTCAATTCGTCTTTAATACTTTTGCTTTGATAACCAGATGCCCTTAACTCACCTAAAGTATTCATATTTTCTATTTTCATTTTTGTATGTTTAACTACAAAGTGCACTAAGTTTTACGCAAAGCTCACTAAGTTTTTTTAGATTGTTTATTTTTTATTTAACCGACAAGAACACAAAACTTCCTGTCTATCTACTTTCTGAATACTGCTTTCTGATTACTTAATTCTCTTTTTCCTATTCGTTTCGTAATCTTCAAAAATCATTTCACCCAAACCTTTCAAACCGGTATAAAACGCTTTTCCCTGATTGGCTTCGGTGAATCTTTTGACAAATTTTTGCAAATAAGGATCACTCGCAATCATAAAAGTGGTGATGGGAATGTGCAACTTTCGAGCTTGTTGCGCCTGCGTATAACATTTATCCACAATGTATTCATCTAAACCATTACTGTTCATATAATACGAACCATCCCGCTCTTTAACGCAGCTTGGTTTGCCATCAGTAATCATAAAAATTTGCTTATTGGTATTGCGTTTTCTACGTAACATATCCATCGCCAATTGCAAACCGGCAACTGTATTGGTGTGAAAGGGTCCAACTTTTAAATAAGGTAAATCTTTGATAGCTATGGGCCAGGCATCATTTCCAAAAACCAAAATATCGAGCGTATCTTTAGGATAACGTGTGGTAATTAATTCAGCCAAAGCCATCGCCACTTTCTTGGCGGGAGTTATCCGGTCTTCGCCATACAAAATCATACTGTGGCTAATGTCAATCATCAAGACCGTACTCATCTGGGCTTTGTATTGTGCATCTTCAACTACCAAATCATTTTCAGTGAGCATAAAATCGGCAACGCCATTATTGATTTGGGCATTTCGCAAACTTTCAGTTAACGAAATTCGTTCCAAACTGTCTCCAAAATGAAATTCACGAAATTCTCCTGTGTGTTCATCGCCACTACCGGAATATTTGGTTTTATGATTTCCGTTTCCGGAACGTTTTAATTTCCCAAAAATCTGATCCAGGGCTTGCTGACGAATGGCTCTTTCGGTTTTTGCAGTAATTCCTAATCCCGAAGTTCCATCTTCTTTGACTTCATCTTTAATATAACCTTTCTTCTTCAGGTCTTCAATAAAATCATCAATGGTATAATTTTCGTCGGTTAACTTGTATTCTTTATCTAATTCGCGCAACCAACTGATAGCTTCGTCAAAATCTCCCGAAGTATAAGTGATTAATTCTTTGAAAATTTCAAATAATTTATCAAATGGAGACTGATTAGGAGCCTGATACTGTTTAAAATAGAATCCTTTTTTAATACTGTTTTCCATAGTCCTTAAAATTACAGCATTTTAAAGAGTACTTCAAGCAAACAGTTATTAATTTTTAGTTAAAAAGAACTTTGCAACAGCAATAACAAATATTAAATTTTTCTATTCATAATACTCACCACCAACATAATACCAAATTCCATCTTCCTGAACGAAAGTGGAAAATTCATGATGAATATGCGGTTTTTTATTGGAATCCAAATAATAAGCTTTAAACTCAACGGTTGTTGGAGTAGCGTTTAAAACTTCTAATTTTTGCCATTGGTTAGCCGTAGCCCAAAGCAAAATATCAGCTTTAGAATGCAGCGCTCTTTGAGAAACATGAGTGGTTTCCACCAAATAATACGCCTGATGAGTAGCATAAGCACTATATCGGGAACGCATTAACGCTTCGGCTGTGGGTACATTTTTTTGACCTTTAATATAAGGTTCGCAACAATCTTTAAATTGTTTTTGAGAATTACAATAACATAAATTCATCCTGAAAATCTTAAACCTGACCGTTAAGAGCTACTATTTTTTGATACAATTGATTTAACAACACCTGATATTTACTTAGCTCGATTAAATCCTCATCTTCATCGCTGGTGTCCAGTAAATCATCCAGTTGCTCGCTTACGTCAACTAATTTATTATTGGCTTCTTTAGCATTTTTTGCCGCGATTAAATCAATTATTTCCTGAACTTCCGCTTTTAGTGAAGCATATTTATCGTTTGTCATTTTTATTTGTTTTCTTCGTTTTTATCTTCATTAAATTTCTTCACCATCTCTTTCAACTTTTCTTTTCTAAGCATTTCGGATTTTTTAGCTTTGGCTTGAGCCTTATGCAACTTATCGTTATGCTTCTTTATATTCTTTTCATTATTTCTCCCCATGACTTTATTATTGGCTAAAATAAAAACTGCTATTTTGACGTTTGTTCACTAAAAAAAGCTTCTTATTTGAGACATTAAATTTAGTTTTCAAAATTACTTATTTTTTATTCTTTTTTTGACAAATTATCGGCATTTAAAACATAAAATTAAACTGATTAAATCACCGTAAAAAAAACACTTCTGTGTCATTATTTATTAATTATTTTTATTAGTTTTGAACTAAATACAAGCTGTTTTATTGAATGTTTTTTATCATTTCCCAGAAAAAAATGATAAATTAATCCTTATTACTGATTTTATATAATAAAAAATGAATCTAACAAAGTCGTTACTAAGTCATAACAAATGGTTTACATTAAAGCCGAAATTGACTGGTATTTTCATTTTTTTATTTTTTTGCGTAATCTTTTCTTTAATCATTTCACAACAATATCGTATTGCTCAGAAAGCTAAAGATGATGAAATGAGTGGAATACTTCAAAACATTCACAAAACCATAGAACAATCCTTAAAAGATAATTATGTAGATGCCTTAACATTGGCATTAACAATTAATGACAAAGGAATTCCTAAAAATTTTGAAGCCGTTGGAAAACAAATTTTGGCAAATAACGAAAATATTGATGCCGTTCAATTAGTCCCTGACGGCATTATCCGTTATACTTATCCATTAGAAGGAAATGAAGCCGCTATAGGAATCAATTTACTCAAAGATAAAAAATACCGACATGAGACTTTGAAAGCCATTCAAACCCGAAAAATGTATTTTGCAGGCCCTTTTGAATTAAAACAGGGCGGATTAGGGATTTTAGGCCGTCTGGCTATTTATAAAAACAACAAATTTTGGGGATTTTCGGCTGTCATTATTCGTTTCGAAACCTTATTGAACAATCCCGAAATTAAAAGCATTGACCATTCGAGATATGCTTTTCAAATTTCTAAATTCAGCAGCATTACCCAAAAAGAAACTTTCTTTTTAGGTTCTAATCAAAAACCGAATCCTAAAAATACCGTTACTGCTTTTGTACCGGATGGCGACTGGAAACTTTATTTGATTGACAAACAGCCTAACGAATTTTTTGCAGCTTATATACTTAAAGGAGTTTTAGGCTTTATAACGGCGCTTCTTATAGGATTTTTAACGACTGCTTTTTTCAAGAAACCAGCCGAATTAGAAAAACTACTCAAGGAACAAGCTAATGAACTTTTAAAAAACGAAATAAAATTTAAAAGTGTTTTTGATCAGGCAGCCGTAGGTATCACTTATGTAGACACGGTTACGGGACAACTTTTAGAAGCTAATAAAAAATATTGTGACTTATTAGGCTATACTGAAGAGGAAATAAAGCAAAAAAACATAATAACGATAATCCATCCAGATGATTTAAAAAAGTCTTTTAAAAATTTTGAAAAATTAAAAAAAGGAATCATTCGTGAATATTCAACTGAAAGAAGACACATTACAAAATCAAATGACACCATCTGGATTAAACTTACCATTTCTCCACTTTGGGAAATAAACGGAATTCCAACTAATCATATTGCTATAGCCGAAGATGTAACCGAACGCAAACTTGCCGAACAGGTTATATTAGATTCACAAAAAAGAATGGAATCACTTATCAATACTATTGACGGAATTGTTTGGGAATGTAATGCCGAAAATTTTGAATTTACTTTTGTAAGCAAAAAAGTAGAATCCATTTTAGGCTATACCTCTGAAGAATGGCTTAAAACGCCTAATTTCTGGGTAGATCATATTCATCCCGAAGACAAAGACTACGCTGCTAATTTTTGCGTAGATCAAACTAAAAAATTAAAAAATCATGATTTTGAATACCGAATGATTGCTAAAGACGGTTCGGTTGTTTGGGTACGCGATATTGTAAATGTAATTATTGAGAATGGTAAAGCAAAAAACCTGAGAGGAATTATTATTGATGTAAGTAAAAACAAAGAAACTGAAAAAGATTTAAACAACTCGTTTAACTTAGTAACAGAACAAAATAAGAGACTACTCAATTTTTCGTATATTGTATCCCATAATTTAAGATCACACACTAGTAATATTTCTTCGATTGTAGATTTAATTGATAATTCGGAATCTGAAGAAGAGAAAGAAGAAATGATTCAACTCTTAAAATCCGTTTCTGATTCATTAAACGAAACGATGTTGAATCTAAATGAAGTGGTCAATATTCAAACCAATATAGGCATTGTAACCGAACAACTGAATTTAAAACAATATTTAGACAATACACTGGCTGTACTTGCGGATCAAATTGAATTGAAAGGGATTAAAATAATTAATTCAATTAAAGAGGACATTGAAGTTATTTACAATCCGGCTTATCTGGAAAGTATTTTATACAATCTTATCTCAAATGCCATCCGATACAGTCACCCTGAAAAACACCCAATAATCACTATTGATTGTTATACAGAACACAACAAAACGGTGCTTAAAATATCGGATAACGGAATTGGGATTGATTTAGCCAAAAACGGTCACAAAATATTTGGAATGTATAAAAAATTCAGCACTCATAAGGATTCAAGAGGTATTGGATTATTTATTACCAAAAATCAAATTGACGCTATGGGTGGCAGTATAACCGTGGAGAGCGAACCCAATTTAGGTACAACTTTTAAAGTGTATATATCATGACAGAAAAAACAATTTGGGTTGTAGATGATGATCCTATTTATCAAATCATCATGAAAAAAATTATCCTTAAATCAGGGATTTTTTCGGCTGTACGCTCTTTTTCAAACGGAAAAGAGGCTATTGATGTTTTAAGAAGCAATATTCTGAAACAGAAAACACACCCCAATATTATTCTGTTAGACATCGAAATGCCGGTTTTGGACGGTTGGGGATTTATGGATGAAATTGCCACATTGAAACCTCAAATTACCGGCGAAATTCAAATTTACATTTCCAGTTCTTCCATTGCCATACAAGACAAAGAAAGAGCCAAATACAATCCGGATATTTTTGGCTATATGTCTAAACCAATCAGTCTTGAAGATTTGGTTAAAATTTCAGCTGTTTAAGATTCTAATTTTTCAGCTACTTCTCTTTTTATTTCTTCCAGACTCTTATTGGTATTAATCAATTCATCAATAATTAATTTTCGCAAAAGACCAATATCATCGCAATCAAAATGTTTCGCCCAGGAGCTGAGTTCAATCAAATTCCGAATTTGTTTAATTCTTTTTGTGGTGGCTAAACTGGTACGAAGTACTGCTTGCTGATTGTAATTCGGATTATTTTTATGTTGATAACTAACCGTATTCTTAGCATAATCCATTTCTAAATAATACAACTCATCCGTTGCGTTATCGGGATAAAAACCATCCCATTTAGCAAAACCAATTTTATATTTAGAAGTCGTTTCGGGTTCCATCGGGATCAGGCGCCATTTACTGTTAGCCAATCTCCCCCAATGATTAGAAATCCGATACATTCCTTCGGTTGAATAATAATAACTACTTCCCGCTTTGCTTTCAAATTGTTTTTTTAAACCTTCAATGGCCTCAGGAAGGACTTCATAAAAAACACAAAAAGTATTTTTAAACGAATTAGGATGTGGTTTGTAATTTTTTTGCATGCTGCAAATATACTTAGAAAGCTTAAAACTCTCTAAAGCCAATAATTAATTAACTACCTTTGCACTGAATTTTAAATAAAATATCATGAGCAAGGCTTCAGAAGAAAAGATGTTGCAAAAAGGCGTGTTTACAGGGATTATTGAAAAAGATGAAAACAACAACTTTTTTTGTGGAGAATATCTGTTAGATTATAAAATGGTTCAGGCAAAATTTACTGTAGGAGATTGGATAACAATAAAATCAGTAATTGAAAACCCAAGTGACATCAGTTATGAAAAATACCCTAAAAAATCTAAAAATTTCGATAAAGCCAACAACAAGCCGGAACAATAAATACTGATTATCTGATACTTAACTTCAAAAAAACTTTTTTCTTTTTTTTAAATGAAAAATTGAAAACTTAAAAAAAAGTGTACCTTTGCAAAAATTTTGTCAAATACGAAACCAAAAATAATTGGTTACAAACTAAAAGACAAGTAGTTACATAATTTATGAAAAAAATAGTTGAATACCGCAAGCTCTTAAATGTTGATAAAACTGTACAGCTAAAAGAATTGAAAACCATTTATCGTAACGCGATGAAAGAAGCTCACCCTGATAAATTTCAAGGAGATGAGGCTGGTTTAAAAGCAGCTGAAGAAAATAGTAAAAAAATCATTGAAGCTTACCACCATTTAGTAAGTATCAATCCTGAAACTATCAAACAAAACTTGCCGGAATATCAGGAAACTATTGCAACTGCAACCATTACAGATTATAAATTTGAAGAAGCAAGACTAATTGTGAACTTTTCAAACGGGAGTGTTTACGAATACATCAGTGTTCCTAAAGCTACTTATGTAAAAATGGTTAATGCTGATTCTCCATCTCGTTTTGCTAAAAGACACGTTTTTGGTTCTTTCCCATACAGAAAAGTAACTAATCAGGATTAACTAGATTAATTAGTCATTCCTTAAAAAGCCACTATTTTAAATCTCGATTAAAATAGTGGTTTTGTTTTTAGTAAAAAAGTTGAACAATAATTGTAGCCAAAAAATAATTTGCTCTTTGATTTGATTAAATCTGAGCTTTAGATTGTATCCAATTCCCGCTAGTAGTGCATTATGAACATCTCCAGTCACGCCTTTAAGGAAGTTTAGTCCTAAAGAATGATTTTTTTTCAAGTGTGAGATTGTAGGTTCGATGGCTGCTCTTGCTCTAAATCTTTTTCTAGCTACTTCTTGTTTGTATTTTGTTTTTTCTTTATTGTTTTTTGGTATTAATACCTG
>NZ_AUDK01000016.1 GCF_000425425.1 Flavobacterium daejeonense DSM 17708 | reverse complement strand
ACATTACCGCTAAAACCATTGAAGCAAATACAGCCAAACGACCAATGTTTACCTGTTGTCTTTCTCCGGCATTTTTTTGAATGTATTTTTTATGTACATCTAAGGTATAAATTGTAGAAATACTGTTTACTTTTCCAGCTAAAGAAGCTACGATAGCTGCTGTTAAAGCCGCAACCGAAAGTCCCTTTAAACCTGTAGGCAAGAAAGTTAACATCGCTGAGTAAGCTCCGTCTTTTCCTCCAACTAATTGTGGTAAATGTCCTCCTTGGTATAAAACATAAGCCGCAATACCTGGTAACATTACAATTACAGGCATTAATAATTTTAATAATCCTGCAAATAAAATACCTGTACGGGCTGTTTGTAAATCAGCTCCCAAAGCTCTTTGTGTGATGTATTGGTTACATCCCCAATAGTTCAGGTTGATAATCCAAATACCTGCCAAATATGATAAAACTCCAGGGAATGTCAAATATTTATCAATTTCTAATTGCGTAGAAGTCGCTGTCGGTCTTGGGATAATCATTTTAAAATGCTCCGGAGCTTCCTGCATCAAAACATTGAATCCGGCAATGGCATCTTTTCCAACACCAAAATATTCTCCTACGGTTGTTAATGCAATATAAGAAGTTACTAAACCTCCAATAATCAATACAGCAACCTGAATAACATCGGTATAAGCTACCACTTTCATCCCTCCCAAAGAGATAATCAAAGCAAAAACAGCCAATCCTAACATGATTACATGAAGGTAATCTCCTCCGGCCAATCCGTTAATAGCAACAGCTCCTAAGTATAAAATAGAAGTTAAGTTTACAAAAACATACAAGAACAACCAGAAAACCGCCATAATCAAAGCCGTCGTTTCATTATAACGAGTGGTTAAGAATTGAGGCATGGTGTAAATCTTATTTTTCAAATAAACAGGAATAAACCAAATCGCAATGATAATCAAAGCAATTGCTGCAATCCATTCGTAAGCAGCAACGGCAATTCCTAAGAAGAATCCTTCCCCACTCATTCCGATAAACTGCTCCGCTGAAATGTTAGAAGCAATTAACGAAGCTCCAATGGCCCACCAGGTCAATGTTCCTTCGGCTAAGAAATACGCCTTAGCATCGTGTTCGTTTTGTTCACGCTTGCGGTAAACAATGTATCCGTAAACCGATACAATTAGAAAGTAAATTATAAATACTGCATAATCTGCAAATTCGAGACTTGAGCTCATAAGAGTTATTATTTAAAATTAATAATTAGTTAATATCACTGTCCGCTAAGCGGACTCAATAAAGAAATAGACCACGGATGATACCGATTGAACAGATAAAAACGGATTTTTTATCTGCTTTTGTAAATTATAATCTGCGAAAATCCGTTAAAATCAGTCCCGATAGCTATCGGGATTGTGTGCCATTCTCAATAATTAGTATAAGAAACGGATACTCATATTGGTTAATAGCCTTAACTTCTGATTTTTTGTTCCCATTTCCAGGCGCTTTCCATTGCTTGTTCTAAAGTAGATTGGGTTTTCCAACCCAAAACATCATTGGCTTTTGTGGTATCGGCATACGCCAAAGTCACATCACCTTCTCTCCTGTCTACAATTCGATACGCTAATTTTTTACCACTTACTTTTTCGAAAGCGTTGATAACTTCTAAAACAGAACTTCCTACTCCTGTTCCAAGGTTAAAAGTTTCTACTTTGTCCTGATTCTTTTTATTCAATAAGCGTTGCAAAGCCACCACATGCGCTTTTGCCAAATCAACAACATGAATATAATCACGAATACAGGTTCCATCTGGTGTAGGGTAGTCATTGCCATAAACCAGTAATTCTTTACGCAATCCAATTCCTGTTTGGGTAATGAATGGCACTAAATTTTGTGGAATTCCTAAAGGCAATTCGCCAATTTCAGCAGAAGGATGTGCCCCGATTGGGTTGAAATAACGCAACAAAATAGCGTTGATTCCACTTACCTTAGCCACATCAGTGATGATTTCCTCTCCTATTTGTTTGGTGTTTCCATAAGGAGACATAGCTGGCTGTACTTCTGAACCTTCATTGATAGGCATTGTTTTGGCCTGACCATAGACCGTACAGGAAGAACTGAAAATAAAATTAGCATTTTCCTTTTTCTCTAATTCCTGCAATATATATACAAGGGCACTAATATTGTTCTCGTAATACAACAAAGGATTACCAACGCTTTCACCAACAGCCTTAGAAGCCGCAAAATGAATCACTCCATTTACATCAGCATGTTTTTTGAAAAAATCCTGAACAGCTGCTTTATCTCTTAAATCCAGTTTTTCAAAAAGTGGTTTTTTACCGGTAATTGCTTCAATCCCTTTTAAAACGTCTTCAGATGAGTTTGATAAATTGTCAATAACAACCACCTCAAAACCTTCATTTTGCAATTCGACTACCGTATGCGAACCTATGAAACCTAAACCTCCCGTAACTAGTATTTTCATAATTTGTTTTATTTAAATAACAGTCTAACTGTTTTGTTTATAATGTACCTCGGATAAGTTTCGCAACATTTCGGCACTTTTCTCCGGTGTAATGTCTCTTTGAGATTCTCCCATCATTTCGTAACCTACCATGAATTTTTTCACAGAAGCCGAACGTAACAAAGGCGGATAGAAATGCATGTGAAATTGCCATTCCGGATGCTCCTCACCATCTGTTGGAGCCTGGTGAATTCCTGATGAATATGGGAAAGATGTTTCGAAAAGATTATCATACTTTGTTGTTAGTTTTTTCAAAACTTCAGCAAAAGCAGCTACCTCATCCTCTGTAAAATCAGTAATTTTAGTAATATGACGTTTGCTGATAATCATCGTTTCGTAAGGCCAGATGGCCCAAAAAGGAACGATAGCAGCAAAATGATCGTTTTCAACTACAACACGCTCTTTTACTTTCAATTCTTCATTTAGATAATCCTGCAACAAATTTGTTCCATTTTTATCAAAATAAGCTTTTAAATTATCCTGTGTTTTTTGAACCTGAGTTGGCAATGAAGATTGCGCCCAGATTTGTCCGTGTGGATGCGGGTTACTACATCCCATTACACTCCCTTTGTTTTCAAAAATCTGTACGTGATTGATGTAATCTACACTTCCTAAAGTAGTGTATTCTTTTTGCCAGGTATGAATAATATTCACAATACCGTCCACATCCATTTCCGGTAAAGTCAAATCGTGTCTTGGTGAAAAACAAACCACTCTCGAAATTCCTCTTTCCGGTTGTGCTTTAAAAAAACTTCCTTCTGCATTTCCGTCAAAAGCAATTGGGTCTTGCTTTAAGGCTGCAAAGTCATTTTCGAAAACAAAACTGCTTTCATAAGGCGGATTTACTTCGCCATTAGCGCGAACATTTCCGGCACATAAATAACATTCAGGGTCATATTCTGGTAAAGCAACCGTATTTACCGCTTCTTTTTGCCCTTGCCATGGCCTTTTTGAACGGTGTGGCGAAACCAAAACCCATTCGTTAATCAAAGGATTGTACCTTCTGTGCGGATCTTCATTAATATCAAACTTTCTCATGCTCATTATTTAGTGTATAGTGATGTTCCGTTACTTACTTTAACGTCGTAAATTTTCAATTCGATTCCGAAAGCTTCGGTATATAATTTTGAAAATTTATCTTTAATTTCCTGTTCGTGTCCTTTTTTAACTAAGTTAATTGTACAGCCTCCGAAACCGCCTCCCATTAATCGGGAACCAATAACTGCCGCTTCTTCCTTAGCCAAATCTACTAATAAATCCAATTCTTCGCAGCTCACTTCGTAATCTTTAGACAAACCGTCGTGTGTAGCAAACATTAACTCTCCCAACAATTCAATTTTTCCATTATCCAAAGCTTCACAAGCCTGAATCACACGGTTGATTTCTTTTACTACAAAAAGAGAACGTCTGAAAACGTCATGACTCATTTTGTCTTTCAAATCAATAATGGTTTGCTCTGTACAATCTCTAAAACTTTTTATCTCAGGGAAATTAGCTTTTACAATAGCAATTCCTTCTTCACATTGCTGTCTTCTTTCGTTGTAAGCCGAAGTCATTAGCGAATGCTTCACATTTGAATCAAACAAAATCAACGAATAATCAGCAAAATTAGCATCGTGATAGGTATACTCTAAAGTGCGGCAATCAATCTTGATCACTTTGTTTTCCTGCCCCATAACGCTGGAGAACTGATCCATAATTCCGCATTTGATTCCCACCCAATGTTCTGATTTTTGTCCTAACAAAGCAATATCGATTGGTTTAATATTCAAATTAAACAAATCGTTCATACCGAATAAGAAACCACATTCTAAAGCCGCCGATGAAGACAAACCTGAACCCACAGGAATATTACTGCTGAAAACACAGTTTACCCCTTCAAACTGGAATCCGTTCATTTTTAACTGATTGATAATTCCTCTGATGTAGTTTGTCCATTCGTTTTTGTCTAAACTTACCTCAGCCGTAACATCAATTTCAAACTCATCATTCAGGTCTAAAGCTACTACTCTGGAAGTATTGCTATTGTTTTTTGCAAAAGCAAAGCAAATAATTTTATCGATAGCCGCCGGCAAAACATATCCGTCATTATAATCAATATGTTCTCCGATAATATTAATCCTTCCAGGAGAAAGCACTATTTTATCCGGCTCATTACCAAAGATTTCTTTAAAAGAAGCCGCCGTTTTGTTAATTAAAATATCATTCATTAGTTAAAAATTGGTATAGTGTTATATTATTTTGATAAAAACTCTTTACAGAGCTTCGAATTTATAAGTAGTTTTTTGAGTGTAAACATCGCCTTTTTTCAAAACGGCACTTGGAAAATTAGGATGATTGGGTGCATCAGGGAAATTTTGTGTTTCAAAACAAATTCCGCTTAAAGCGTGGTAACTTGCATTTTCTTTTCCTTTTAAATCCGGACCACAATTTCCGCCCACATAAATATGTACTCCCGGCTGATCGGTGTAAACGTCCATTTTTAAATTGGTCTTTGGACTAAACAGCGTCGCTTTTACTTCGTCATTGTTCTCAACTACAAAAGTGTTGTCGATAATTGCCGGACATTTTTTAGCTGTTCTGTAATCAAAAACCGTATTAGCCACTTCCAGAATATTTCCCGTTGGAATACAGTCTTCTCTCGTTTCTACTACTTTTTGCGCATGCACCACCAAATCCTGATTGCTTACATCTGATTGATGTCCGTCCAAATTAAAATAGCTGTGATGTGTTAAGTTGATTACTGTATCTTCGGTAGTAGTGGCTTTATAATCCAGAATCAATTCGTTTTCTTCCGTCAAAGTATACGACAAACTAACTGATAATTCGCCCGGATAATTTTCTTCTCCGGCAGCACTTACGTAACTTAAGGTAATTGAAGGATTTTCGCCTTCATTCACTGCTTCTACATTCCATATTTTTTGGCTAAAGTTATCAATTCCGCCGTGTAAAGAATTAATCCCATTGTTAATGGCTAATTGATACGATTTTCCGTTTAGTTCAAATTTACCTTCGCTAATTCTACCCGCATAACGTCCCACAGTAGCACCTAAATAAGGTTTTCCTTCCAGTTGAAAAGATTTTTCGTAGCCTTCCACCGTATCAAACCCTAAAACCACATCAATTAATTGATTATTTTTGGTTGGTATTTTTAAAGAAGTCAAGGTAGCTCCATAAAGAATTACTTTAGCTACTGATCCTTTTGCATTAGTTAATTCGTAAAATTTAGCAGAATTATTTTCAGACACAGACATAAATTATGGTTTATTTTTATTAATTGGTTGAGAACGCAAAAATAGAAATAAACCGCATTAAACTATACCACTACCTACCAGTTTTTAAAATTAGCCACTAGATAAAAAATTAACTTTTAGTTAAAGTTCACCAACTTAGTTGTCCCATCAGTAAACTTAATAACCACTCCGGAATAATTAGTTTCAATACTTTTCACCGGAAGCAATTCTTTCTTACTCCATTTTTCACCAGATTTCTTCCAAAGCATTAAAGTCGCATAAATAGTAGATACTTTATCATTAGGAATAGCATTTGCTACAAGATTAATCACCGAACTTTCATTGCTTTCCGGATGCAAACCTTGCGCTTTAACAACTTCGGATTTTTCCCAACCTAATAGAGAAACCATCGCTAATTGGTATTTACCATTATCAATAATGGTTACTTCGTGCCCTTTTATTTTTCTTTTTACAACACTAATTTCTTTATTCAATTTAGGCAAAGCATAATGCCCCAAACGCATTGATATAGCTTTATCCGAATTATTCTTGTCTACTCTTAAAATGCCATTTGCCAAAGGAATATCAGCCAGACTGAATTTAATATTCTCATCTGTTTCTAAAACTACATCACGGTAATAGACTTCGTTTTCAAATTTCTTAAAAGTGTATAATCTAAAGGCTTCCCAATTATTATCTTTATTTTTGACTACATAATTCATCGCCACTTCACCATTAGCTCCATCTGCTTGCCAGGGAAAAGCACTATTATAAGACAAACGATTATAATTTTCGGTAGAACGGAATTTTTGCCAGTCGTTTTTCACCTTTTCATGGCACCAGGCTCTCACTTCCGAAGCGCCTATATTGGGATAATCAGTAATTAAAATCTGAGAATCCCCTTGGTATTTATTGTACACTTTATCATTTTGAAATTTATTTTCCCAATCCCCATTATTCTCTTTAGCCGTCCAAAAAGGATTGTTATCCGGAACCAACAAACCTAAAAAAGCTTTTCCCATCCAATACACACTACCCCGACAACTGTAGATTTGAACAGCAGGTTCAAAAGCTCCGTAAAAACCTAAAGCAGGAACGTTGTCTTTCATAAAATCGGGATGGGTAAAAAATTGTTTAATGACGCCTGAAGCTATGCGACGCATCCAACCAAAATTAGTATTTGGGTCATTTTGAAAACCCATTAGTGGAAAAGGAATAATCGCACCGGTTCTGTAACTGATACTTCTGCCCCACATAATCATTTCCCCATTTTTACTGAATAAATTAGGATAATTGTATTTCAAATCGCTAAAATTTTGTTCAAACTGAGCAGCAATCTCCGGATAATGTGTCTTCCCAAAATACTCCGACCAAATCATCCCATACATCTGGAATGCCCACATACTATAATAATCGTAGGCCGGACTATCATTGTACCAGCCATTGCCTCTATAAGCTTTAAGAGATTTTTGCAAATACTCCACAAGTAATTTCTCATTGACAACATAGCCTTGTTCTTTGAAAAAACTTAATACAAAAATGTTAAAAAACTTCCAGTTGGAATCTACAGTTGGTCCGTCTCCAAAACTCAACATCGTTTTTGCCAGTTTATCTTTTTGCTCCTGTGATAACGGATTCCACAAAACTTCAGGATTTGTAAGCATAGAAACTGCTAATGCTCCAAATTCGACTAATTTTTGATTAGGCCCTCCGTTTTTAGGTCGTGGCTCGATATAAGAAGCACTGGAGGGATCAGATAATTTTTGGATCTGGTAACGATAGTAATCAGCTACTTTTATATTATTAATAATCAATTCTGGATTTTCTTTCAATAAGGGTGAAGCCACAAACAATGTACGACAAAGTCCTTCTAGCTTTTCTGTTGGAACCTGACTTTCATTTACCGGATAACTTTTTCCTTCCTGTTTGGGAAATCTCATCGGATCATCTAAAGAATGTACATAACTAAAAGCACCTTCGAGCAGGTACATGGCCGCATCTTTCCAGTGCTGCTTAGTCATTCCGGTATAAGGACTCCGTTTATAATCCGGATTTACAATTTGAAATACATTATTATTGCTTTCTTTTTTTTGTGCAAACAAAAAAGTACTAAAAAAAACAGTTAAAAATAAAAGACTGGATTTATTCATGTTCAAATGGTTTGGTTATCTATTTTTATTGGTTGACAGTATTTTAATAGTGCTGTCCTTCAAATCAGACGAACTTACTTTAACTATAATCTCTCCCGCTTCTTTTGTGCTTTTAACAACAAGCTGCGCTTTTCCTTTCCATGCTTTTCTGGTATTGGAAATATATAAATCAGTATCTTTTAAGTTAGCATTATCAACTGCTACAATAACAGCTGGTCCCGAAACAGTGAATGTAAGTTGGTTTTCCGCATTTGGATTCAAAATTCCGTCAACATCCGTAAGTTCAACACTTATATACGATAAATCCTGACCGTTTGCTGCTATTTCTTTTCTATCGGCAGTTAATTTGATTTTTGCAGCCGACTTTGCTGTTTTTAATGTTGTTGTTTCTACTTCCTTATTATTTTCTAAACCTACGGCTTTTAATACTCCGGCAGCATAAGGAAGAGTAAAAGTCGCTTTAAATTCCTGTTTCAATCCTGTCTCTTTTTCACCAATAACTTTATTATTCAGATACAGTCTCACTTTTGGATATTTCGAATAAACCTCCACTTCGATATTTTTTCCTTCATGATCAGGCCAGGTCCAACTTTCCCAAGTTGGCCAAACTGCCCAGGAAGTCAGTTTAATTGCCCCACTTTCCGGGTTAGGTTCGCGAACAGCCATATACAATTTCTCCGTATCATTATACAACATACTTCGATAATGAGAAATGGGTTTTCTCCACCCTGTTAAATCCACATCGCCACAATAAGCGCCATGCCAGGGATATAAATTTCCTTCCCAATGTTCCCCGGCCGGTTCTCCCGGATACACATAACGGCCAATACCTGATTCGCCTAAATAATCCATAGCTGTCCACACAAAATCACCAATGATATAACTGTGTTTTTGAACCAGATTCCAGTTTGCGAAAGCATCTTTAGGATAAGATTCCGTTTGTACAATTATTCTCGACGGAACTCGGGCATGATCGGATTCGGCACGATGCAATTGATAATTATAACCCGCCACATCATGAGCTGCCATTAAAGGATCGAAAATATCCCAAGAATTATCCCAAGTAGTCATTGCCGAAGTTACCGGGCGGGTTGCATCTATATCCCGAACAGCATTAGCCAACATCTTTGCCGTTTCAACAGCCTGCGGTTCTTTTCTTTCAATAATTTCATTACCAATGCTCCACATAATAATTGAAGGATGATTTCTATCCCTAAAAACCATCGATTCTACATCATGTTTCCACCATTTGTCAAAAATACCGGCATAATCATAGGTGGTTTTCTTTTCTTTCCAACCGTCAAAAGCTTCATCTATTACCAACATTCCTAATTGGTCACAGGCATCCAGAAAAGCTTCCGAAGGTGGATTGTGAGAAGTTCTTACTGCATTAAAACCCGCTTTTTTAAGCAATTCCACTTTTCTCACTTCAGCACGGTCATAAGCCGCAGCACCCAAAGCACCGTTATCATGATGGACACAACCTCCGTTTAACAGCACTTTTTTACCATTTAATACAAATCCGTTTTCTGCACTGAATTCAATTGTTCTGATCCCAAAATTTTTAGTAACCACATCTATTGGTTCATCACCAGCTTTTATTTCTCCAACTTTTATAATTTGAACTTCTGCTTCATAAAGATCTGGTGTTTCCGGCGACCACAATATTGGTTTCTCAATTTCTATATTTTGTACAATTTCTTTTTCTTCACCAGCTTTTAAATCAATCCCAACGCCATTATCGGTACTCATCGAAATAGTATTAGAACCATTTACTTTTTTTATAGAAATCGTTGTTGAAACAGTCATTGTTTGCAAAGTTTCTGTTTCATTTTTTACCATAGTTTTAACCTCAACTACAGCTTTTTCATTAGTCACTTTTGGAGTCGTTATTGCAACTCCCCAAGTTTTTATGTGAATTGGATTTTTGACTTTCAACCATACATTGCGATAAACCCCGGAACCGCTATACCATCTGCAATTTTTTTGTTGTGAATTATCGACTTTCACAGCAATAGTGTTTTGCTGTCCAAATTTTAAATATGGAGTCAAATCATACTCAAAAGAAGTATAGCCATAAGGCTGCATTCCTACTGATTTTCCATTAATAAAAACTTCCGCATTCATGTAAACGCCTTCAAAATAGATGGCTGTTTTTTTGTTTTTCCATTCAGCAGGTACTGAAAATGTTTTTCTGTACCATCCCGTTCCCATTGGATAAAAACCACCATCACCTGCACTTGGATTATTTCGTTCTGATTTTCCCTCAATACTCCAATCGTGGGGCAAATCTAATTTCCTCCAACGACTATCATCAAAATTCACCAAACTATTCTCATCTGAATCTCCTAATGCAAATTTCCAATCGGCATTGAACTTTTGATTTCTTTCAAAACCAACTTTCTTTTTCGTCTGAGCCCAAACACCATTCACCGTTAAGAAACTAAGTAAAAACAAAGACGCTACAAATTGTATATTTTTCATCATTTTTTTCTTGTATTTATTTTAATTGGCTATAACTGTTTCGAAACGGTATTCTCCGGATTCCAGTTTAAAAATAGCCTTGTTGTTTTTTATATTCAAAAACTGTATTCCGTTCTTTTTACCATTTATTTTTACGTCACTTTCTTTTAAAGCCGGTAAGTAAAGTGTCGCATTGGTATTTGCGGGAACTACAAAACGGAACTCATATTTACCGTTTTTTGTTTCCCAACTGCTTTCAATTCGTCCGTACATCGAATCGTAATAGCCATTAGCAAATGTCATTTGTCCCGTAACATCCGGTTCCGGTTGCAAAACAAAATGCTTAAATCCCGGTGAATCATCGTCTCTTACAATTCCTAATGAGTAATTATACATCCACGCTCCTACCGCTCCAAAGGCGTAATGATTAAACGAATTCATTCGATTATTTCCTCCAAATCCATCTTTGTGCGTGTAGGAATTTAAGCGTTCCCAAATAGTTGTCGCTCCCTGAGTTACCGGATACAACCACGATGGATATGAAGTTTGCTGCAACAATTGATAAGCTACATCAGAATAACCATTATCAGAAAGCGCTTTATTGATCCACGCCGTACCAATAAATCCGGTCATCAATGAATAGGGCGGACAAACAACTCCTTGCTCTGTTTTATTTTCTCTTTTTATGGAAGCTACAAAAGGTTTTATAGCCAGATCTGTATTCTGTTTATCCAAAACAGCAAAAACAAAAGGCAACACATAAGACGTTTGTGTATCAATTATTTTACCCCTGAAAGAAGTTTTTCCTGTTGTTTTATCAATGTAGGTTGTATTGAAAAAGTCTTTTCGTTCTTTATAATATTTAGAAAAATATTCTCGGTCTTCTTTTTTATCTAATATCGTTGCCACCTTGGTCATGATTTCTAAATCATAGATTAAATAGGCTTCCCAGAATAGTGTTTTTTCATTTTTAGCATCTTCTAAACTCAACCAATCGCCTAAAGAACCCCATGTATTTCTTTCTTTTTCTTTAAAAACATTAGTTTTAGGATCAATATCAGCTATAAGATAGTTCATGTAATTTTTCATCGCATCATAGTGCTCTTCTAACAAACTCACATCGCCATATTGCAGGTAATTTTCCCAGGCAACTGTAATTCCGGCACTTCCCCACATGGTTTCACCAAATCCAACACCTATGGGAGCTACATCCGGAAATCTCCCGTCTTCTCTTTGGATATCTCTCATAGCGAGCATGTGTCGTTTCAGAAATTGCTTCACATCGGATAAATGAACAGCAGTTCGGGAGAAAACTGAAATATCGCCACTCCATCCCAGGCGTTCGTTACGCTGAGGACAATCGGTTGGTATCGATAAAAAATTTCCTCTCATAGACCAGGTAATATTTTCCCATAATTTATTGACCAAAGGATTGGAAGTTTCGTAATGAGAAGACAATTGTTGTATGGAACTTAATACTTTTCCCTTAACATTAGCTAAGGGTAGCGGTTTTTCTATTCCTGTGATTTCGATATAACGGTATCCATGAAATGTAAATCGGGGTGCTATGGTTTCATTACCACCTTTCGTTACATAAATATCCTGTGACATAGCTGCCCTGACATTTTCAAGCATCAGCATATCTTCGTTACCTTTGTATTCAGGTAAATTAGGATACAAAACTTCGGCATAACGCAATGTGATTGTTTTTCCTTTCTCTGTATTGTTCAGGATAATTTTCGGAACGCCTACCATGTTTTGTCCCATATCATAAACAAATACGCCCGGACGAACTTCGATAACCGATTGAGCTGTTAATTCTTTAATTGGTTTGACCGTAGTACCAAATTGCCCTATTAATTGAGCGTCGGTAAAATTGTTAAAGTTGGGCAAATTCGCCGTTCCTTCTGAACTTACAAATCCATTAGTTCCTATAGCTTCCGCCTGATGCCAGTTGGACGCATCATATCCGGCTGCACTCCAACCTTCAATTGCTTTTTCTTTTGCTGCATCATAAACTTCACCCTGAAAAAAGCTACTATATTTTACAGGACCATCATTAAAATACTTCCACGCATCAGGATTACTCGTGATGATTTTTTCACTGCCATCGGCATAAGTAACTACCAGTTTGGCTAACAAAGACTGACGATCACCAAAGAAATTCCAGTTTTCACCCATAAATGTACTACCTCCACTCCACCAGCCTTCGCCCAGAATTGCTCCCAACACATTGGTTCCTTGCTGAACATTTTCCGTCACATCAAAGGTTTGATACAAATGGGTTTTATTGTATTGTGTTAATCCCGGATTAAAATAATCATCTCCTATTTTTTTACCGTTCATATAAACCTCATAAATTCCTCGGGCAGTAACATACAATCGGGCTTTACTTATTTTAGATGAGACTACATCAAATGTAGTGCGCAACATCGGCATGGAATTCCTAGTTGGATTTGCCAAGATAAAAGCATCCGAATTTCCTCCTGATAAAGAATATACTCCGTCTTTAATCGTTAGCCCTTCAAATCCAGAAAACAAACTTGGAATTCTTGCATTTTCAGAAAAAATTACATTTGAAGGACTTCGGTAATTTTTAATTTGAAATTCCGAAAACCTTGCCTTTTGTCCCTTCGATATTGAAAAACCAATATCTCCAACTACTGGAAAAGCTATAAAATCGCCTCCCGATCCCAATGGATTAAGGTTAAAATCAGCAATCTGATTTTCTTTTGTATCTCCGTCAATATAAATTTTTGTAACCCCAAGATTCGTTTGAATCAAAATTTTATGAGCTTCATATTTATTTTTGTTGTTAATAATCGAATTTGGTATTTGAAAACTTTTAAAAGGCACACCTTTCTTATCATCTGGATGGTACCCTACGCGATACACATTCAGTTTTGCATTTCCATCTGAATTAATCGAAGTAATATCTAACTCTACTTTAATATAACTACTGCCTTTTTTATTTTCTAATTGGTATAAATTTTTATTTTTATCCAATAAACGAGAATCGTTCCCTCCGTAAACAAATGCTGCTTGGGTGGACTGTGAGTTTTTATCCAACTGAATGGTACAATTAACAGCAAAAACGGGTAAATACTGAGAATACAAAACCATATCATTAGCATTACCACCAATCCATTTTGCTCCGAACCAGGCTGTAGTTTCTTTATCAGAATCACTATTAGTTACCGTTTTATGGTTCAACAAACCCGTTTCAAACCACGACTTTTCAGAATGCTTTTTCCCTTTTTGATCCCAAACATTCACAGTCCAGTAATACAAAGTGGTAGGCTTAAAATTTTCGCCTTTGTATTTAATATTAATAGATTTTCCACTTATAACTTTCCCGGTATTCCACACCTCTTGACCCAAATTATTAGTTACAATAATCTGATAGGCATTTTGATAACAGCCTCTGTTTTTGTTCAATGTTTCCATTTGCCAACTAAAAACAGGCTGAGACACATCAACACCTATAGGAGTTACTGCATTTTCTACCTTAAGATTTGTGATTTGGATATCTGCCCCAAAAAGAAAGCTTGGTACAGCAAGAAATAATAAAAAGATTAATTTAAAGGATTTCATTAAAAAACAGAAATTAGAATACTAGTTATAACGCTTTGCTAAAAACATGAAATTCAAAGCTATGTATTAAATCCAATTTTTGACACCAGTTCCTACCGGTTTTTCAAACAAAGCCACTAGATAAAAAACAAAGCATAAATAAATCCAATATTCTTTGGAATTAAAGGCTTATTTATGCTTCAATGCTTAACAACTTAGATATACAAATCGATAAATATTGTTTGGGTTATTGTTTTTTATTAGACCTCAAAGTCATCACAATTAACGCTTTTGAGTCCCAGGTTGCACAAAGTTTACACCGCTGGCACTTGTTGGCACAGCCAAAGGCAAACGAATCCATTTTTCATTTATCCAAATATTACCCTCAAGATTATAACTCCAAGCCACCGTCATTGTATTTTCATCTATCAAGTTGTATTTGATAGGTGAATCTTTTCCACTTAAACGGGGGTGGAGCACATTCTGTATGATGTGCTCCACTAAAGTATTGTCTGATTCTATTTCATAAGATCCATATTGTACAATTATTGTTTCATAAGGCAAAGTTGCAAAGGTGTAATAGGTGCCATCAGCATTAATTACTTTGTAGTCTCCTGTTACTATTTTTATAGGTTCACCATTAACAAGTTTCCTTTCGTCTATTCGCCGCCAAATTCCAACAATTGATTTTGAAACAGGAATATGTTTTTGTTCTGTCTGCGCCGATAATGTTGCAGAAAAAATAATAATTAATAATGCAAAAATGTGCTTCATAATAAGTTTTTTTGGTTCCTAAAAATTATAATTTGTTCATTTGGTTTTTCTAAAAACATGAAATTCAAAACTATCGCTTTAATTAAAATTTTCAACAGCAGTTTCCCCTCTGTTTTTCAAACGAGTCTACCAGAAAAGCAATGCGTAAATGAATTTCTCCATTTATTCTTTGATTACAACATCTTTATTTAAAATTAATTACTCGGCAATCCATCAGCTTTCATCCCTTGCAATATTAAAGCATTCATTATATAAAGGAAATCTGAACCGTCATCTTCCCAAGAACCATTAATTCCATAAGGCCAAAAATGAGTATTATCTCCTTTTACAACCGCATTAGCATCATTTGTCATCATTTTAAGTATTTCGTTGGCTCTCGTACCATGCCAGGTACCCGCATACATTAATTCCCAATATTTTGCATGTTGCCCAACTCCTACCGTGTGAGCCATTTCATGCATAGCTGTTCCGGCTTTTTGGTAGGCTGCATTGGAACCCATATTAATCCAACCGTTAAAATTCGCATCGGCAGTAGGGGTTCCCGGCGAATAATTCACCGTAACATGTTTTACAATGGATGTAAAATTATTGTAATAGGTTGTTGCCAAATCAAATGCTGCTTTTATTCTGGTTACAGTTGCAACATCAGCACCGTTTTGATTAAAGGAATAGGTAAAATTCCCTTTTTTAATCGTGCTGATTACAAATTCTTCACCATATAAAACCTTCGAAGATGTAACCGCATAAGGTCTGATATAATACAAGGTTTCAGGCGTCAAATTAGAAATACGTTGTTTAAACTTACTCTCAACCGTACTCCTGGCAATTTTATTATTCGCAACAGTAGGTTCTTTGACGGTATTGTACACCAATCCTATTTCCTGAATAGTTACATCACCCTGTTCTTTCAACTCAACATCAAAAAATAAATCCTGTGCACCGGCCACTTTTATGGTTCCTAAAACCAATAACGGAGAGGCTAACTCCTTTGTCTTGAAACTGATTTGATTTCCATAAGCGACTCCTTTTTTATTTACTGCATAAGCCCGGGCATAATAAACCATTCCTCCTTCCAGATTAGTCAGATCTACTTTAAACTCACCAGAACCTCGTGTAACACTGGCTGTATTTTTTGTTCCTTCATACGTAGGATTGGTCGTTGTTCCATAACACACCCCTCGTTCGTACACACTTGTCCCTCCGTTATCTGTCAAAAATCCCCATATAACAGCCTGTTTGGCTGCGATATCTTCAGCTTCATTTGTCTGTAAAGTGGCCAGCGTCCCAACAAAATCAGGTTCTTCTACTTCTGAATTTTCTGACGAACTTCCTGGCGAACAAGAACATATAAGAAGCAATAATAACATCAATGAATCAATACTTTTTTTCATAATTCTTTATTTTTTTCTAAAAACATCTAAATCCCATTTGTCATACCATTTCAAAACCGGCTTTTCTTTATTAAATTTTATAGGAAGCCAGACATAAGTTCCATCAATAGGCTTATCCGGTTTCCAGCGGTCGGCCATAAAAATGAATTGGTCTTTTTCCCCCTGAACCTGTAAAATAAAGGTACTTTGAGAATGAAAGGTAAGTGAAGCCCCTTTTCCTATACAGGGATTTCCCAATGATTTCCATGGCCCCCAAATGGATTTTGAACGAAACGAACGAGCTGCATTAGGATCCCAGCCCGTACAACCGGAAGTGATCATGTAATAAATTCCGTCTTTTTTAAAAATAGCCGGGGCTTCATTATGTCCTGCCGGTTCCATTCTGGTCCATTTTCCTGTAAAACTTAAATAATCATCACTCAGTTCGGCTATATGCAGTGTTAAATTATCTTCTGAAGAATATATAAGATAAGCTTTGTCATCATCATCAACATATACGGTCATGTCTCTGGACATTTGCCCCATATCAAAATCCCTGCGAACCAACATTCCGTTCTTAACAGCTGTCATCCATTCCGGAGTCCAGGACTTTAATTCTTCCTCATTGGCTGGCGCCAACTTGAATTTAGCATCAAAGTTTATTGGCCAGACTCCTTTATTAGGACGAATCGATTTGATATACTTAAAAGGTCCTTTAGGAGTATTACTTATGGCTACAGCAGCCCGGGCAGCTTCATAACCCTGATTTTTCAGTTCCAAATGAAACCACATAACATACTTTCTGGTTTTTTTATTAAAAATAACTTTTGGTCTTTCTATAATACATCCTTTGGTTATTTCTGAATCAGGATTTTTCTCAACCTTTAAAACAATTCCTTCATTTTTCCAATTGTATAAATCTTTTGAAGAATAACATCTTACACCCTCTTGAGCCGTATTCCCTCCACGTCCGGCAGTTTTATGTTCGCCATACCAATAATAAACACCATCCATAAATACAATTCCGCCACCATGAGCATTAATGTGTATCCCATCTGTATCTTTCCATGGTTTTCCAGGAATGAAAGAATCATTTTCATTCAAACAAAAGGAAAATAAAACACAACAAGCCGCTACAACTGAAAACAAAAACTTCATCTGGAATTATTAAATTAAATACTTAAAAAAACAGGCAACAATAGAATAGCTGCCTGTTTTCATTTTATAACTTTTTACTCGCCTGGAGTTGCTGCCACATAAATATTTCTTCCCAGAAAATATTGAGGCGTTGTTCTTACTACAGAATTATCCGTCGTGGTTCCACTGGCTCCTTCCATTTGCATATTCATAATTAACCAAAAAGGTTTCCCTACATAATCTTTTGTTGCCGTTGTTTTAAGTGAACCGTCTATATACATTTTAACCAAAACATCCGTGCTTGAAACTTTTTCCATGGTTAATTTATAATTGTGCCAAGTTGTAGTAGCATCCGGTATTGCGGTAAGAACAGAAGTCCAAACCGTTTGATTCCAAGCCGGCCCAGTTACGGTGTTTTGTAACGTACTTGATGTTCCTTTAAACTCTAAAATATCTACTTCCGGAGGCCAGCTCCAGGCACCGGTTATCCAAAAAGCAGGCCAGGAAGAAGGTACAATTGGCGCTTTAAAATCACCACTAATTTCCCAATAAGGCAATTCGGAAGTTACTTTTATTTGCTCTTTAGCATGAATTGCCCCTGAATGAAATGTAATCCTTAATTTAGGTTCAGCAGTACTATATCCTTCCCAAGCCCAATTAGTCCATTCTGATTTTATTTGAAGAACTCCTCCATTTAGCAAACTTACATTTTCAGCAAACATTCGAGCCGAACCATTATGATCTGAACCCCAAGGATAAAGCATATTCCATTCTGCCTCAAATTTTTCTTTACTATCAAAAGATGTCCCATCTAAATAAACAATGGGTTTAGGAATTCTAATAGTTGTAAAAATTTTTTCTTCTCCATATCCTGTACCCGCATCCGATGTTGCAAAAGCCCTTACATAAAAAGTCTGTCCGTCATTCAGTCCAGACAACTCTGTTGTAAATTCTCCGGTACCCTTTACTGAAGTAGCATTCAGAAATTCCCCATTTTCTATTGTGGGACTACCGGAAGTATTCCAGCAAACGCCTCTTCTTGCAATGGATGCACTTCCTTTATCTAAAATTTTGGCGTTAACAACAGCTGATGTCTTTAGTACATTACTCACTTCCAATGTTTGTACCTGTGGTAATACCTTTTCAGATACAGGGTCACTATCTGAATTTGTACCTTCAGAGGTATTAACACTTCCACTTGAACAACTAATTGTTAAAAAAGAAATCAGAATTACACCTAAAAGCTGCAAGTATTTTTTTTTATTTTTTTTCATAGTCCTATAAATATTATGACAACTTTCAAATTATCAATTTTATATTATTTTAAAATCCTTCATTTGTACAATTAAGGATTCAATATTTTTAATTATAAACAACATAACCTTTCATCCAAATCTTCTTCAACAGTACATCTCTATACTTGAAACTATTTTCTTTTGTACAATTTATCAATTATACATGAAAAATCTGGTTAAAAAATAATTTATAAACAATAGCTTTTTAGGTCACGGACTTCACATTTTCTAATCAAAAAAATGAAACAAAATGTAAAAGGTGATATGATATCTATTATGAATGAATGAATCATACATATCACCTTTACATTATAAGCAAAATCACCTCAAATAATCACAATTATTTAGCATGCAGTAATTTAACATTGTCTACAAAAAGAATTGGACTAGAACCTCCTCCGGTATTAGCAGTTTTCCTATATCCCATTCTAATTTTAACTATTTTAGGTGTGGTAACCTTAAATACCAAACTATGATTCTTCCATGTTTCCGTAGCGGAAGGAAAACCGTCATAAATACCCAAACCATCCATCTCGTATCCCATCATACTGGATGCACTAGATGTAGTTATCTTCATGAATGACTCCCAAGTCATTGTATAAGTTCCTACCGGAAGATTTACCGCTTGCTCTACATAAAGATTAGCAGGCCCCCAATGTTTCTTAACTCCTAAAAGAGCTAATCCTCCCGTTGCTGTTGGTAACGGAGCAGTTTCTAAACCAGCAGTAACACTTCCATAAAGAACAGTACCTAACTTTTGAAAATCATTAGTTGTACCTGCAACAGGGACTTCAGTCCATCCTGGCACATCATAAACCATAGTACCTAAAGCGGCTCCAGTTGGATTGATTTCAAAATTAGCATTAACTAAATAAGTATTTGTTACATCTGTCTGTGTAGAAAAAGACTTTTCTGGTGTAAAAAAAGTATCAATTGCATCTTCTTCCGGTTGATAAGCAGTTTTATACTTAATATCAGTACCCGATTTGTAATCCAGAATAGTATAATTACTTTGATTAGATTGAATAATTAATTCTTTTTCCGTATCATCAGTAGCTGTATAAGTAAGAATAGAATAAGATGAATTTTTAGTAAAATCATTTAGACTTGCAAGAGTTCCAACAAGTGTTGCTCCATTACTAATACCTGTTGCAATATTTCTATTCATTATATCTGCCAGTAAAGTAGCTTCATAACGTTCTCCATATGTATTCCCAATCATAAATACAGGAATGGATTTATTCCCTAATTTATCATAGGTACGAACCTCAAAATTGTATATATTCTCTTCTAATCCATCAATGATAACATCCAAAACATCAATACCCGATGTTCTGGTAACAGGCACTACGACAGAATCTTTTCCTGTGTTCCAAAAAACACGCACTTCAGTCACTTTGGGATCAGAAATGATTAAGCCTTTTACATTCACTCTGTTTTTTCCACCATAAATATGTAAAGAATCTATTTTTCCTGTATAAGATAACTCACCATCTTTAATAAAATCCTTATATCCATCGTCCATACTTGTACAGGACCACAAACCTGCTGTCAAAAGCAACAACATTATAGTTTGAAAAACATATTTTTTTATTTTGTTCATAACAATAGTTTTTTCTCGTTAAACATTAATTAGCGCCATAAACCTGAATTTCACCAATTGCCATAGTTCCAATTCCTCCCCAGTTTTTGATAGAAATAATTCTCAGATATCTTATAGGTGGCGCTGTTGCATCGAAATCCCAACTGAATCCGGCCACAGCAGTATTGTAATCCTCCGCTGTTTGTTCCCCGAATGGAAGACCTGAAGGTTTTACAGCATTATAACTACCTAATTTAATCCAGGTATCATCAAGAGTTCCATCTGGGTTTGGATTTGCTGAGCCCCAAATTTCAAATTCCTTTAAGTCTCCAGTATAATAATACGTTCTACCATTATAATATTCAGGATAATCCCAAATAACCATGCGGCTCATCCTTTTTAATACTCCAGTATCAATTGTAACAACATGCTGACCCGGTACAGCTCCATCAGTTAAAAACACTTTTGGCCAGTCCATAATGTTCCCGTCCCACATACCTGAAGGAATCGCTGATGGATGTGTTTTTGTATCACCTGGTAAAGGGAAATGCTTATAACCTGATTTAGGCAAGGCAAATTCTTCCAAAGGTGTTATACTTGTAAATAGGGTATCTGTTGTATTTAACCATCTATCTCTCACCGTGATGGCAAACTCCTGTTCGACAGACTGAAATCCTCTCACCGTTTTATTAATTACGTCAGTCGAAGTATAAATACTTCTAGGATTAACAACCCAATCTCCCTGCACATCTTTTTGCATTACTAAAATTGAAAGATTCTCCCGCGTAAGATTACTACCTGTGATATAAATACCTCCAAAAGCTGAGCCTGCTTGAATACTTCTGTAAACATCCCATATTGCTGCTTCCAATGGTTTAATTGTTACAACAACAGGTTTAGAAGCAGTTTCACTCCTATTTACAGCATACAATTTAACATCATGTTCATCAGTATCTGCAAATCCTTCTACTGTAAGCGTATTATTATAATAAGAAGATTTTACTTCCATTTTTCGACCAGTGGCAAGAGTGTATTCTGCTTTCACATATAATAAATCCTGATCTGATGGCAAGCTGTACGTTAATTTAGCCTTACCCGGTAAATTCTCAACAGTAACATTTTCAACCTGTCCGGGAGGTGTCGAATTATGTTCTAAAGGCTCTAAATTATTTTGATCACAACTGATAATCAACAAAGTTATCATTGTTGCAAAAATGCTTCTATTTACTATTTTCCAATTCATAACTATATATTTTAATTACCAACCTAAATTTTGAACTAAGTTTGGATTTTGAATCATTGCACTCTCCGGTATTGGCCAGAAATAATCTCTAGGAGCAATAAACTGTTGTTGTGAAACAGTTACTTCCTGATAGTAAGAAGTCTGATCAGTACCTTTGATATTCCAACCTGTAATTGGAGCATTTAAATTTTGAGTAGCTAATTTCCATCTTCTTAAATCCCAAAAACGATGCCCTTCAAATGCTAATTCAATTAATCGTTCTCTTTGAATAATTTCTCTAAGTCCGGCTTGTGTAGAAGGCTTAGTTGGTATTGAAGAAAAATTAGCCCAAGATTCTACCACTCCCGCTAATCCGGCTCTTTCTCTAATACGATCTAAATACTCATATACTGTTGCAGAAGGCCCTTCTGATTCGTTCAAAGCTTCGGCATACATTAAATACAAATCTGCCAAACGTATTTCGGGCCAGGCATATCCTTTATAAAACGAACCTCCGGTTGTATAAGTAATCTGATTCCAATCTACCAATTTCTTAACAAAATAACCGGTTACATTCATATGGAAAGCATGTGAAGCTCCAGCTGGATCACCAAATTTACCTTTCACCCCCCAAACAGTACCATCATCTGATTTTGATGGACTATCATATTTATACCAAACTCCTCCATCAAAACTTAAATCAGCATAAAAACGAGGCTCTCTGTCAAAATTAATTCTCGCTGTTACAAAACCTTCCTTGATATTGAAACGCTCAGCATTTGTGGCAACTCTTAATTGGGTATCATTTGAAAAATTTAATGTTTTATCTTCACTAATTGGCACTCCGTTTTTAGTATAAAACATTCTGGCCATTTTAAGTGGTGGAGATAAAATCTTTCTGGCATCATTATGATTGTGTGCCGGATCTAACGGAGGCATAGCTAATCTTTGTATATCAGAAGTTTGACTATTAGAATTTCCCCAGATAATTTCTGAATTCCATCTTTCACACACCGCCTGACGAATACTCATTTGAATCATGGTTTCTGGTGTAAGTGTAAATGGAGATTGCGGAAAAACATATAAACTTTTCCCATTAGTCTCAGCAGATTCAATAGCTATTAAAGCAGCATCAGCAGCTAACTTCCATTTATTAGCATCATAAGTTGCATTAAATAAAGGAGCACCATCCTTGTTTACTAAACTTGAAAAATCATTGTTACCGTTAAATAATGGACTGGCGGCCATTAACAATAATTTAGCCTTCACACTTAAAGCAATGGTCTTTGTTATTCTTCCTGCTTCTGTTGTAGGGACAAGTGTATTATCTTCAGGTAATTTTTCGGTTGCTGTGTCCAATAAATCAGCTATATAAGACACACATTCATCAACAGGCTCTCTTTTAACATTAATTTGATCTTCAGGTGCATCAATAGGAATGTTCGTTTTCATAAGAGGGATGGGACCATACATCCTTAATAAATAAAAATGATAATAGGCTTTTAAGAACTCTACTTCTCCTATCCATCGTTGTCTTTCGGTAGCCGTTAAATCAGGAACTTTTGATTCATCTGTAACATTTTCTAAAAAGATATTACAGTGACGTATCCCTGTAAACAATCTATAATTATCCCCAGGACCTCCTCCTGAATAATTGCCATCCCATACGTTAAAATAAGGATTTGCTCTTCTTTGACTACCTCTTGCTATTTCAAATACATCACTGGTAATAGAAGTTTTATAAGGAATCCACATTTCATCTCCTCCTAAAAATCCAGGATTGTGATAGACACTTCCATCTTTTGGAAGATAGGAATAACAGGTAAATAAATATTTTTCTGCTTCATTTCTTAACTTAAAAGCATTATCAATAGTTGCCACATTATCCGGTATCACATCCAAGAAATCACTTGAACACGCACCTACAGCAAGCAAGGTGATAAATGATGATGCTATTGGTATAATAGATTTTCTTAATCTATTTATTATGGTTTTATTTTCTTTCATGATTATTATTTTTTATGCCTTTATCATATTCACACATTACAAATCAAGTAAAATTCCAAAATTGTAGGTTACCTGAATAGGATATCCTAAACCATTACCTCCCATTTCAGGATCCCATAACTTAAAATTACTAAACACCACAGGATTCATTGTATTAGCATACAATCTCAAATTTGAAATTTTAAACTTATCTAAAAATTCTTTAGACACATTATATCCTAACTCAATGCTTTTAAGTCTTAAGAATGCTCCGTTTCTCATCCACCAAGTAGAAGTCTGATTATTGTTTTCAACGAAAGTATCACTCAATCTTGGCCAAAAAGCATATAAGTCTCTATTATCTTCAGACCAGTGATCATCAGCAACTACTTTCAATAATCCGTTTTGAGCACCTCCATTAGTAACAAAAGGAGAAATGTTTTGTGGATTTATAAAAAATGAAGAACGTGCAGAACCCTGGAAGAACAAACTGAAATCAAACTTTTTATAACCCAATGTCCCACCAAAACCATAAATAATTTCCGGGGAGGTTGGATATCCAATTGGCACTTTATCCAAAGCAGAAATCACTCCATCACCATTTACGTCTCTGTATTTAATATCTCCTCCTCCATAAACTCCAAATTGTTTTGGTGAATTAGCAGCTTCCTGATCATCAACAAATAATCTTTCGGCAATGTATCCATAGTTTTGAGCAATCGAATTTCCTTTTCTATATAAATAATCTAATTCCGGCGGATAATAATTCTCATCATATTTTAATATTTTACTGGTTGAGTAGGTTAGGTTCCCTCTTAAATTTGTAAACCAATTATCTCCAAAATATTTGTTATAATTGATTGACATATCCAAACCTTTACTTTCTGCTGCTCCAAAATTGGTTGCAGGTGTTACAGCAAGTCCTAAAGTAGAACCAATATTAGAACGTGTTTGTAAAATATTAGAACGTGTTTGCTTAAATGCATCTACAATAATATCAATAGAATTGAATAACTTCAAATCCATTCCAATATTGATTTGTTTGGAACGTTCCCAGCTAATTTTATCATTTGCATATCTTGAAATAGAAACCCCATTACGGTAATACCCATTTAAATCTCCAAAACTGGCTCCATAAATACCATCATTCAAATTAACATTTGATAAATAAAAGAAACGATCTGTCTTATTTCCTATTTGATCATTACCAACCCATCCATAACTGGCTCGGAATTTTAAATTACTCACTACATTAAGTAAAGGCTCGAAAAATTTCTCATTAGAAACGATATATCCTAACGCTAATGAAGGAAAGAAACCATATCTATTATTTTTGGCAAAACGTTCTGAACCATTATACCCAAAATTAAATTCTGCTAAATATCTTTTATCATATCCATAAGTAAAGCGTCCTGAAAGACCAAAGTTTCTGGAGGGCAATGAAGCTTGGAGACTACCTGGATTACCTGACTCAATATTTTGCAAAATATTAATTAACATACCTGAAACATCATGTTTGTCTTTAAAGGTTCTATTATAGTTAACTGCTGTTTGAAGATAGATTTCCGAACTAAGATTTTTATTACCTTCACTATAATTTAGATATTCTGTACCGGCAGTACCAATAGAGCCTTCTCCTCCTGGATTCAGCAAGTTTAAAAATATCTCATCAGTATCCGGATTAATTGTGGCATTATAATAAAAAGGATTGTACTGTCTTGAAAGACTATAAAAAGAATATCTTCTAACGTAGGTCATTGCTCTTGCACTTAAACCCGGAGTAATAGCCTTAAGATCTTGTTTCAATTCCAATTGAGTCTGAATTGTTGAAGCTTTATTTACCTGATATCCTCTTACCATTTCTGCATAAGGATTCGTTAACAAAGTTGTACTTCCATAACCGGTTACTGCTCCACCAAATAAAGGATGCTCTATATAAGGCAACAACTCCGCAGGGTAAACAGCTGGAAAAGCTACAGGATTAGACCAAATGGCTTTGTTAAAAATATTGGCACCACCACCAACCCAATTCCCATTATTATCATATCCCCCTAATGGACCTGTATAATCATCAAACTGGCTATAAAACCTAATAATCCCTTCTGTACTTGGAGTTAACCTGATATTTACATTACTCCTAAAGGAATAATTTCTTAATTTGATATTATTATTGAAATTATTCAAATTATCAACTTTCAATACTCCATTGTCAATATTATAAGTACTCGCCACATAATATTGCGTTTTATCACTACCTCCGCTTACACTCAAATTATATCCCTGATTGAACGTATAATCTTTTATCAATTGATCAATCCAGTTATTATTAGGATATAAGACAGGGTCAGCACCAGCAGCAGTTCTGTCTATTTTAATTTGGGAATAAGGTAAAACACCAATTGGATTACGGGTTAAAACAGCCTCATTAGCCAAATTCATATAGGTTATATTATCTGCAAACTTGAAATTTCTGGTATTACTAGACACCTTATTTTCCTGACGAAATCTAAATTTTAATTTACCTGCCTTACCTGATTTAGTAGTAATCAAAACCACCCCATTAGCACCACGAGCTCCGTAAATAGAAGCTGCCGAAGCATCTTTTAAAACCGAAAATGCATCAATATCGTCTGGCTGTAAGCGTGCCATATCTGTAGAGGTAGATTCAACTCCATCAATCAAAATTAACGGATTTACTTTTCCGGCTCCGAAAGACCCTAAACCACGAATAAAGAAATCTGAATTATCTGATCCCGGCTCTCCACTTCTTTGATAAGCAATCATACCCGATACTCTACCCGCCATCATGGTAGTTAGGTTACTTGTAGGTCCTTTTATTTCTCCAACTGGAATGGTTGTAATGGCACTTACCAAACTTTCTTTTTTCTGTGTCCCGTATCCTACTACAACAACTTCTTCTAATCCTTCCGAACTTGGTTTCAATTGTACTTTAAATTCTGAACGAGTTCCTATTTGCAATTCTACAGTTTGGTACCCGATAGAACTCACGACTAACACCTTTGAATCAGCATTTAGCTTCAAAGTAAATTTCCCGTCAAAATCAGTTATTGTTCCTAATTTCGTATCTCTGATAGAAACGGTAGCCCCGGGAAGAGGCATCCCGTTTTCGTCATTAACCTGACCGCTAATACTTTTTTGTTGTTGTACCGTTTGAATTTCATTTCCATTTCCATAATCAATTGTGTATGCCTGTACCTGAGACAAAGAAGCTAATACACAAAACAACGTCAGCTTTTTTCTCAAATCAAATCCAGATACACGATCAGGAGCTTTTTTCATCCTAATAAAATTTGTCATGTTTGGTTGTAATTTTGGTTAATTAATAATTTGTTAGTTTGTAAATTATCTTAGCATCCTATGAGAACAAAAATCAACTTAAATTTTTTTAAACATTCTTTAAGAAAATCTTGTTTGGAATTAACAAATAATTCACATTACAAATCTATCAGAACACCTACAATCGAAAGGGGGGAATTTCAACATTAAAACGGGGATAAATCAGTAAAAAACAAATAAAAACAACATATTTTAAACAAACATCAAAAAATTAATACAAAAAAAACATTATAAATAATTAATAAGCTTCTTCAACAAGAAACAAAAAAAACTCCAAAACCAACTAATAAAAAAATCGATCTCACTTCAAATAAAGCGAGACCGATTTTTTTGGTTCTAAAAAGCTAATTCAATTATTTCACAAAACGATACATCTCTGATGCTCTCAGTAAAAAAACCAACAACTCATAGTCTAACAAAGTTTTTACATATCAATGATGTTAGTTAACTTAATCTATTTTAATTTTTTATCAATTTCACTCCTTCAATTACATATTGATCCTTCATAAAATTTGAAGTGGTTTCTTTAACATAGTGATCTATTTTCAATCCTTTTCTCTGTACTCCCATTCCGTTAGGATAAAATGCTCCTAAACTTGTGAAATCAATTATAGTGCTATCTGGCATTTTAAATGAGGCAATATTCATTACAGAACCAGCTGTGTTTTCACCTACAGTTATACAAGTAGGAGATGCTTGAATAGCCATTCCAATATACTCAGCCTTACTTTGAGTGGTATGATCTACTAATAAAACAATCTTTTTATTATAGTATTTTGAGTTTTTACCACCACTTTTAAAAGGATCTATGATAATACTAATTGAAGGCTTACCAAAGCTTGCCAATGAAGGTCTATTTCCTAATGGCGATAGAACCTTAATAAATTCTTCCCTATCTGGATAAGTGTATTTTGTAATATCATCTCCTGAAATATTTTTAGGATAATTTCTTAAATCTATTATAATTCCATTTGTGTTAGAAAATGCTTCAAAAGCTTTTTTAATATCCTCTTTAGAAACTGTTTTTAAATTTATATAGCCAATATTATCATCAATAAGTTGCCATTCCTTTTCAATTTGGAAAAATGGCAAAGAGGAATAGTCCTTGTCAGTAAATGTTTTATAAAGATGAATATATTTTGTCGTGATATAATTTTCTCTTTTTATTTTCACCTTAATACTATCTTTGGTATTTCGCATTAGCCATCTGTTGGCCCACTTTTTTAAATAAGAATCATTTGATGAAGAAAACTTTGCCCCTATCTTTTGTTTCTGAAATGATTTAATGTCCATATCATTAACTTCCACTATCAAATCCCCTAATTTCAAATCATCTTTTTTTCCTAATTTATTTAATATGCCAGTAATTACTAAAGTGTCATTGACAATCTTGATTTCAAATGACGGCTTAAATTTTAATAGAGAATCTGAAACCGGTTTGGCAAAATAATAGGAATGAGAATCATTTAGAGATACAATTAATTTAGTTTTTGCCAGCTCGTACTCAAGATTTGTCTTGGCGTTTGAAAAATCATCCACAAAATATTCTAACTGACTAAACCAGTTTTTGTCCATCAAATATTTATTTACATAATAATATTGGATGACGTTCCAAAAACTGAATAACTCTAATAATCTATGGCTTTTTATTTTATAGTCAAATGCTTTAAATCCTTTCTCATTTTCGAAAGTCAGGATTTCACTCTTTGAAGTGTAATAACTACCTAAACTTGTATTGTTTTCTAATTTTTTCAACTTGGTATAAAGTTCTTTATTGCCCGAATACTGTTCTATCCACTTATAATCAAAATTTTTGGCGAATACATTATCCATATTAGTATCGGTCTTTATTTTGCTTTCTTTGACTGATAAAACAAAATTTAATAAAAAAGAATCAAGATTTGTTTGTGTTTGTACTCCTTCTAGCTTGTCAATATTTTCAACGAAAATGTCGTCCCAATTGTAATTTCCTTTACTTACTTCAGAATGATGGTACTTTAGAAGTCCCCATACCAAACCAAATTGTTTGTATTTTTCGACGTTACTAAGCACCGTTTTCTCCTGAGATCTCATTTGAAGAATACCACAAAAACAAATTATAATTACTAAGATGAATTTTCTATTCATAAAAATATTTTAAAAAAAAATTTAAAACAATCTAAACTCAATAGAGTTGATTATTAAAAAACAGTAGATAAAATGACAATTTTCAAATCATAAACTTTATTTCACAAAACGACTTATCTCAGAAGCAGCTAATAAAAAAGCTCCTACTCCAAAATCAGCCGTAGAATTTTTATCTACAACCTGACCTGGAATGGCTTTTTCGCCAATAGGTTGAACATAACCTACAGTACCATCAGCTTGAAGTGCAAAATGAGTCAAGTAATTCCATGATTTTTCAACTACTGGCAAATAAGCTGCTTTATCTAAAATTCCATTGTTGATTCCCCATAAATAACCATAAGTAAAAAAGGCTGTTCCGCTGGTTTCAGGTCCCGGAGCATGTTCCGGATCTAAAATACTTCGGGTCCAATAGCCTTCTTTTTGTTGGGCAGCTGCTAAAGATTGAGCCATAGCTTTAAATCGGTTGATATATTCCTCTCTATGTTTTGCTTTTTTTGGCAAATCCTGAATGATTTTAGCATAAGCTGCAAAAATCCATCCGTCTCCTCTGGCCCAAAAATCTTTTTTACCATTAGCACTTTTATGTTTTGGATAAATATATTTTGCGTCTCTGAAATACAACTTTGCCTCATCGTCATACATAATAGAATTAGCATAAGTTAAATACTCATGCAATTTCTCCAAATACAATTCGTTTCCGGTTACTTTATATAACTTCGTCATCACCGGCATTACCATATACAAACCATCAACCCACCACCAATAATCATTGGCCGCAGTACTCATCTGGTATTCCATTACTTCGCGGGCGCGGGCAATTTTAGAAGCATCCTTTTTTCCGGTGAAATTGTACAAATCAATATAAGTTTGAAAACAAATTTGCCAATCACCAAACAACACATGTTTATCATTTTCTCCATAATTGTACTTCCACTCTGCTTTATTAGTTGATTTAGCCCCCGTCCATTGATTCTTCTCAGCCCAAGCCAAAGAATAATCCAAATATTTTTTGTTTTTGGTTACTTTATAAGCTTCCATATTCCCGGTATGATAAGCCGCCACATTCCAAAAAGCATTCCCTAAATCCGGATGATTATTTTGCCAATGATTGTTGACTTTATCAATAATCGCAATCACTTCTTTTTTAGATTCTTTTATAACAGTTTTCTGCTGCACAGCACCACTTTTGCAACTAGCCGTTAGCAAAAACATCACCATTAATGTCATGAAAAATGAGTTCTTTAAATTCATCATTATAATTTATTTAGTTTAGTGTTACTTATTTAGAGGCATGATCGATTGGAATACTTATCCCTGACCAAATTTTCTTTTGCGTCCAGGGTTGGTAGTCATCTGTCCAAAAGGTATCAGTAGTTGGCAAACCCAAAACCAAAAAAGCTTCCGAACACAGATACAAACTTCCGGTTGAGATATAACCTTCCCCAATATTAGGCTGATGTCCAAACAAGCCTATTTGAAGCCAACCCTTTTTATCAAAAGTTCCCGGAGCATTTATCTGACGATGAATCATAGCATATAAAGCCGAACGAACCTGCGCAGGTGTAATTTCTTTAGGCAATTCCTTCCAAAGTGCAATTTGAGACAACAACTGAAAAGCTCCAAAACGATAGGCTAGCGATCTTCCGATAGGCGGATAAGTTCCATCCGGAGAAATCAATCGCTCCTGAATAGCGGCATAACGTTTTGCTCTATTTAGCTCTTTTTGATAGGCATCTTTATAAACAGCCTCTTTTTCAACTAATGTTTTATAAATATCCAGCTGCATAGGATGAATCACAAAACTATTGTAGTAATCCCAGTGAAAATCAGGTCCATCACCATAAGTTCCATCACCTAAATACCATTTTTTATGCTCTTCTAAACCGTAACTCAATCGCTTTTGATCTTCTTCTTTATCAAATTTTGCTATTGCTGTTTCAACCATACTGGCAAAAAGCAACCAATTAGAATAATAAGGTTCTATTACTCTGGACGATTTTAATGCCTTAATTACGTTTTCCTTTGTAGTAACATCTAAGGGTTCCCAAAGTTGTTTGGGTGCACGAAGTAAAGCCTGAGCAAAAAAAGCAGCATCTACTAAAGGCTGCTTATCTTTAACAAAATTCATAAAATCAGGAGAAGCAGGATTGGTCGCATTATGAATACATTTTTGTGCCAAAGCAATGTATTTTGCTCTTAATTTTCCTTCGGGAGTTTCATCCGGACCAAGCTCTAACCAAGGTGCCATTCCCGACAACAAGCGCCCAAAAGCTTCTAAATAAGTCACATGTTTTCTGTCATCCCAAGCCCCGGGTGATCTTTCTACCGGCATTTGCTGTCTTAGCTGATTATTACTCAAAGCCACCAAAACTGGATCTCCAATTTTTATCAATGAAGACACAAAAAATTCACGAACTTTTTCAGGTGAATCTTTTTCTATCTTTTTAGACTGCGAAAACAAATATTGTCCGGATAGACCAAGAATTACCAAAAGAACTTTAATTAAATATTTTCTCATTTTTAAAATTTTATAAATTATTTAAGTTGTAGATTTCCAGAAACTTTCATTCAATAGATATTTATGATCCTTCACATTCTGGTATTTTTTTCGAAAATCGGATGGATTCATATCATAAAACTGTTGAAATTGTTTTCTAAAATACTTTATATCTCCAAAACCAGCCATCGAAGCCGCCTGATTAATCTGCAAATCGGTTGTAATTAACAGCGTAGCCACTTTACGCAATCGCACATTTCGGGTAAATTCTGAAACAGATTTTCCGGTAATTTTTTTAATTTTTTTATACACCAAAGAATGACTCATTCCTAATTCAACAGCCAAATCTTGAACATTGAAATTTTCTACATCCAAATTAGCATCAATAACTTCCACAATTCTATCTATCAGCACTTTATCTTCATCCGACAACTTCGGACTTGCAACATTTTTTGTCACCGAATTCAAGAGATAATTTTGCTCACTATCCCGACGGGTAAGAATTCCGTTAATTCGGGCTAACAAATACTCATTATCAAATGGCTTCGTTATATAATCATCTGCTCCTACTTCGGCTCCCTTCAGCTTCACCTCTTCCGAAGTCCCTCCGGTAAGCAATATTATCGGAATATGTTTTAACTCATCATCTTCCTTAATATGCTTACAAAAAGCTACCCCACTCATTTCAGCCATTACTACATCTGAAACAATTAAATCCGGTTGCACTTTTCTAATAATACTTAATGCCATTTCCGCACTTTCGGCAGCAGTTACCCTATATTTAGGAGCAAGAATACGTTTCAGGTAATTTCGTATCTCAGGATTATCATCAACAACCAAAATACTTTTTACATTTTTAACCAAATCACCGCCAATTTCAACTTCTTCCATAACTTCCGGAAACTGCTCCCGAATTACATTATCTTCTAAGGCTTCTTCTAAAAACGATGTTCTGTCATTTAAATCTTCTCTTATTTCAACTTCTCCAAAATGCTCTTTCCCTAACAATAACCGCATTTCAAAAACAGTTCCTCCTCCTGCATTATCATAACAATGAACATCACCATGATGCTGATTGATAAATTGTTTCACTAAATAAAGTCCAATTCCAAATCCTTTGCGCTTGTTTTTAATATTCTTATTGGATTGATAAAACAGATTGAAAATTTTCTCCTTATCTTCATTCGAAACTCCTTCACCATTATCAACAACACTAATACTAATTTTGTTCTCAACAGTTCGAATATTTACTGTCACAGCGCCATTTTCTTTCTCAGTAAACTTTAAGGCATTAGAAATTAAATTAAACAATGCCATTTCTATTTTTTCTCTATCGATGTAAACAAAAAGTTTTTCTTCAGAAAAACTAAAACTATACGCTATCTTTTTAGTCTTGGCATGATGCACAAAACAATTGAACACTTCTTTACTTAATTCAACAATATCAACCTTAGCAATTTTAAGTTTCCCTGTTTCAGTTTCGGTTTTTCTAAAAAGCAATAATTGATCTACTAAACTCAGTAATCTTCGGGAATTACTATAAACCATCTCAATTGCTCCCGGATCAATTTTTGGCTCATTGCCATAAATAATATCTTTCAACGGATTGATAATCATTGTCAATGGCGAACGGAACTCGTGAGAAATATTTGTAAAAAAAGTAAGTTTCTTTTCGTTTAATTCCTTTTCCTGTCTGGCTAAATTTTGCGAAAGCTGTACCTCATACTTTAACTGCGCCTGTTTTCTTTGATATTTATCTATGAGATAAATGACTCCCGCAATAACTAACACATAAAACAAATAAGCCCAAGTACTTCGATACCAAGGTGGCAATATTGTAATAGGCAAAGAAATCGTTTTTGGATTCCAAATTCCTTCGGCATTCGTTGATTTAATTTTCAAAACATACTCTCCTTCGGTTAATCTCGAATAATTAGCACTTCGAATATTATCCACATAATGCCATTGTGAATCCCAACCTTCCAAAAAATAGGCATACGAAATTTTTTCAGGCAAACTGTATTCTAAAGCAGCGTAATCAATATTCAACATCGACTCATCATAAGGCAATTTTAACTGATTAATTCCAAAAACGCTTAATCCGGATTGATGATATATCTTATTATTCACTTTGATGGAGGTAACAATCAGTTTTGGAAAAGCATGAATCTGGCTGTTGGTTTTTGTATTAATAATATTAAACCCTTTAATTCCGCCAAAAACAATTTCTCCTGAAGATAATTTTAAAGCGGCATTGTAATTAAACTGATTGCTTTGCAAACCATCGGCATCATGATAACTCGTAATTTTTTTGCTGGTCGCATTGTAAACAAAAATACCATTGTAGGTACTACACCAATAAACCTGTTTATTTTCTGGAACTATATTTAAAATCGAATTATTAGGAACTCCATTCTTTTGGGTCAAAAAATCAGATTGAAAAGTTTTAGGATTAAACAACATCAAACCTCCTCCTTCAGTTCCTACAAGCATTTGGGACGCAGAAACGGAAACAATGGAACGAACCGGATATTTTACATCAACAACCTTCTTAGTCAAAGTCTTGGGATTAAGCCGAATCAGTTGTGTGAAAGTTCCCAACCAAAGATTCCCCTGTTGATCTTCGGTCATCGAAATAATCCCACTAATTTTAGCATCGACATAATCAAACTGATCAAGCACTTCATTATACCGATACAATCCTTCTTCATCTGGTGAAGCAGCCCACAAAACAGCTCCCCGACTACGAAATAATACCCAAATATTCTTTTGAACAATATTATAAGTAGGATTAAAAAGCTGATATCTTTTAAAAGTACGATTTTGCGAATTAAAAAGACAAACCCCTCCTCCATACGAGCCAAACCAGGTTCCTTTATCTGTTTTTACAATTGAAGCTACAAAATTATTCGCTAATGAATTAGGGTTAGAAGTGTTATAGGAATAATTAGTAAACACATTATTTTTCCTATCCCATAAACTGGCTCCGCCTCCATCTGTTCCAATCCAGATATGATCATTATCTTGTTCACATAACGATAAAATAAAATCGCTCGGCAAGGTATTGCTTAGTTTGTCATTTCTGGAAATTGTAAGAAAAGGACTTTTTGCACTCTCTATTTTATTAACACCTCCCCTTAAAGTTCCTATCCAAACCCGGTTTTCAGAATCCAGACACAATGACGAAATCGCATTACTGTTTAATTTTTCGGCATTCAAACCGGAACTCAACAACGAAAAAGTATCTGAAGTAAAATTATATTTCACCACACCATTCCCATTCGTTGCTATCCAAAGTTCCTTTGCATCCGGTTTATACATGAAAGCCGAAACGGGAAACTGAATTTCCTGATTATAATAAAACTTATGCGTTCTATCGACTGTATTATACTTTAATAAACCACCATCAATAGCCACCCAAATATTCGAAAAACCATCATAAAAAACTGTAGTTCCACTCAAAACTCCCGAAAAAACAGGCGTTAATTTATTAGCATCAGGAGCCATCATAACCAAACCCGTACCCTGAACAAAACACCACATTTTTCCCGAACGATCAAAATCAATACCTTGCACATGGTATTCCCATATTAATTTACCTTCAGTATAAAGGGGAATTCGGTCAATTTTCCCACCTTTTCCTAAACAATGCATCAAGCCTTTACCTGCTGTCGCAATATAAATTCTGGATTTATAATCTTTTATCTGATTAATCGCAACATCAATTAATTCTCTTTTAGTCGTTTTAGGATTTTCGCAATATCGGGTACTGAAACTATTCGTTAAATAACTATAAACACTTATTCCCTGCTTAGTTCCTATCCAAATCTCATTTTGGGTTCCGCAAATACTTACAACCCGATTATTTATAAGCGAATTGGAGTCATTAGGCTCATTTCTGAAATTTAAAAAGTCATAACCATCAAAACGACTAATTCCATCATAAGTACCAAACCACATTAAACCACGTTTGTCTTTATAAACAGAAGTAACCGCATTATTAGCCAATCCGTTTTCAATCCCAATATAATCAATATCATATTTTTCCTGATGGTATCCGGAAACCGCTATTCCGCCAACAACTTGTGCCTTGGCTGGAAAAACTACTAAAAGCAATAAAACAAACAGGATATTTCTCAAAACACAATATTGCATTAAGGTTAATTACATTTCTTTTTAATCCAACTCTTTCACTAATCTCTTTTCATCACAAAAAAACAAACTTAAATTTCTAAAATTAGAAAAACCTATGAAAAAACATCATAGGTTCCCTAAAAAACACACCAAAAAACAATTAACTTATTCTTCCAACGAAATAATATAAGAAAAACTATATTTTTTATCCAGTAAGCGATACTGTTCATGCGGCAAAGCTCCCCAACTATCATCACCTCCAACTCCTCTTTGCTTATAATCCAAATGCAAGAAAACTGCTTCTTTGGAATCTAAATCTAAATCCGAAGGATGACGCTGATTTTTATGTTTCCCCGGATCTAAATCTTCTGTAGAAACATTCAAAGCACTAAAACCAAGCGGCTGATCCCCTTCTATTTTCAGACCTTGCCCGTTAGCATTTTTTAAAGTTAACCAACGTACATCCGTCTTATAACCTGACTCCTGAGGACGGATATAAGTTCTGGTAAATTGATTAATCACTTTATCTGAATAAGTTCCAACAAATGAAGCCGAATTTCTGTCGGAATAATTTTCCCATGGCCCTCTTCCATAATAAGTCAAATTATCATATGCTCCATTTAATTTTAAACGCATCCCAAAACGTGGCAGTTCCGGAAGCTCTTTCCCTTCCATATCTACAGAAGCCGTTATTTTGACAGCTCCGTTATTTTGAATCACATAATTTACAGTATAAGGAACATCGGCTTCAACTAATTGAGAAACCACCTTAATAGACAATCCATCCGCTGATTTTTTACCCAAAACAACGCTTAAAACTTTTGGTTCTTGAGAAGCCTTTTTCCAAATCTCCAACTTATTTTGCATTCCATTCCCAAAATCATTATCGGTTGGCGCTCGCCAGAAATAAGGACTTGGAAAACTGGAAATCACAGTATTGTCAGTATTCTTTAAGGCATATTTTACAAACGCTCCTTTTTTCAAATCAAACGCTCCGGAAATTTTGTCTGTTTCAAATGTCAGCAGATTATTTTTCACTACATACTTTAATTTCGATTTTGCGGCTACCGTTGTCTCTTTTTCAAAATAATTTCCATTTCCTATTTTAAATTGTTCTCTGGCAAACTCATGTCCTTTAGTTACTAAAGGCGAATCATTTTTAGAAAAAGCAAATACATTTAAATAATACTCCGAATGGGTATCTGGCAAACTAAAATCAAGATTTACTTTTTTGCTTTCTTCCGGATTAACATCTAGCGTAAACTCTCCGGACTGAATCTTTAATCCATTTTTAATCAATTCCCATCTGAAATTATAATCAGCAAGATTCGTGAAATTAAAATGATTGCTTACAACTAATTGATTTTTGTCTTCCAATTGAAATTGGATGTTTTGATACACCTTTTTCACCTCCGACAATCCCGGATGCGGAATTCTGTTAGCCGAAACCAAGCCGTTAGCACAAAAATTTTCATCGTTTTGTAATTTTGCTCCGCCTAAATCACCACCGTAAGCCCAAAAAGTAGTTCCTTTTTCATTTTGAGTTTTCAATCCCTGATCAACCCAATCCCAAATAAAACCACCCTGCATGTGTTTGCTACTCCCAATAATATCCCAATACTCCTGAAAATTTCCGTTGCTATTCCCCATCGCATGCGAGTATTCACACATGATGTATGGACGGCTTTTCTCCGCAGCAGCATAGTCTTTCATACTTTTAATTCCGGGATACATCGGACAAACAATATCTGTATTCTTATTCTCACCCGCCTGCTCAAACTGAACCATACGGGTTGTGTCATTTTTTTTCAACCAATCGTAAGCTTCATAAAAAACGGGGCCATTACCACATTCATTTCCTAAAGACCAAATGATTATTGACGGATGATTTTTATCGACTGCAAACATTCTTTTGATACGATCCAAATGTGCCGGAGCCCATTCCGGCAAATAAGCAGGATGTTTTAATTTATCAAATGAACCTTGCCATTCGGCTCCCATCCCATGTGTTTCAATATTTGCTTCATCTACTACATAAAAACCATATTCATCACATAAATCATAAAACTGCGTATCATGTGGATAATGACACATTCTGATGGCATTGATATTATGTTCTTTCATAAGTTGAAGATCTTTTAACATCAATTCTTTGTTAGGTACATGTCCGTTTACATCATCATGCTCATGGATATTCACTCCTTTTACCAAAACCGCTTTACCATTTACTAATAACTGCGCATCTTTAATTTCAACCTTTCTAAAACCCGTTTTTTGAGAAAGAGCCTCTAGCATTTTGCCTTTATTATCTAATAACGAAATCGTATAACGGTATAAAATTGGCGTTTCGGCATTCCATTGTTTTACCTTTTCAATGGTTTTTGCAAAACTGATTTTCGTGTCTTTTACCGTTGCTTTTTTACTTTCTGAAAAAACAAGCTTACCTTCATTATCAAACAAATCAACTTTGACAATCGGATTTTTAATTTTAGTATTCGCAAATGACTTTAATACCACATCCAAATTAAAAATTCCATTTTGATATTGAGAATCCAATTCACTTTGCACCGTATAATCCCAAATAGTAGTCTTAGGCATCGCCTGTAAATACACATCTCGCTCGATTCCGCTTAATCGCCAAAAATCCTGATCTTCTAAATAACTTCCGTCATGCCAGCGAAAAACCTGTACAGCAATTAAATTTTCTCCTTTCTTTAAAAAAGAAGTAACATTAAATTCTGCCGGAGTTTTAGAAGCCTTGGTCATACCCACTTCTTTTCCGTTCAAATAAACTCTTGCATAACCGGAAACCGAAGCAAAATGAAGTATAATTTCTTTGTCATTCCAGGAATCTGCAACAGTAAAAGTGCGTCTGTATGTTGCCACCGGATTATAATCGCCACCTATAAAAGGTGGATTTTTAGGAAACGGATAAGTAATATTGGTATAAATAGGAATATCAAAACCCTGAATTTCCCAGTTTGAAGGCACTTTAATATTTTCCCAATGAGTTTCCTTCAAATCTTCAGCATAGAAATCCATAAGGCGTTGCGACGGATTCTTAACAATATGAAATTTCCAAGTACCATTCAGGCTTTGATACAAAGAAGATTGTTTTGGATTTCCTGTTTTCAGCTCTGCTTCATTCCCAAACAACAAAAAAGAAGTTCTCCCGGATTCTTTTCCTCTGTCTAAAATCTGAGGATTTTCCCATTCATTAATTTGGGCAAAATTAATCTGTATACTTAAAAATAAAGCAAAGGCAGCAACAATACTCTTCATATAAATCTTTTGTAGTTTATTATTAATTCAGAAATGTTTTCCACAAAACTTAAATCTAATTCTCCCGGTACATCTAATTTATTTATGATACCAGAACTAACAACTCTGATTATAAGAAACAACAAAATCTGAATTACAAATTTAGATAAGCCCACAAAAGACAAGAGGGGTATAACCGCACAATAAAAGGGGTAATTTGATAAAAACTGTCAAAAAACCATAATTATTTCAGGTTTACAACAGCCTTTTTATTGTTTTAACCAAAAAAGAAGAAAAGTCTAAAAACAAAAAAAGCCTCTTCTTTCGAAGAGGCTTTTGTACCCAGGACCGGGATCGAACCGGTACTCCTAAGAACTGGTGTTTGAGACCAGCGCGTCTACCAATTCCGCCACCTGGGCTTAAAAGGCGTGAATAATAAATTATTCTTGGTAATTAAGAAAATTACATTCTTTAAAGATTTCGTTTCCTTAAGACGGTGCAAATGTAAAAAATATTATTAAAGTTTCTAATAAATTTTCTGAAAATTTTACTTTCACAGTCAAATTAATTTTCTAATTTTGCAGCTCGATAAAACAACATATACTAACACACTCCATCCGAAGCACTTACACACATTCCAAACTTTAAAACAAAGTAAAAACCGAAATGTAACTAGTACTACGGAATAAAAACAACAAATTAAATGTCACAAAGAGAACCAGAAGCTAAAATTTTTGCTTGTTCAAAAAGTGTCTATCTAGCTGAAAAAATTTCCGAAGCATATGGAATTCCGCTAGGAAAAGTTTCTTTATCCCATTATAGTGATGGTGAGTTTCAACCATCATTTGAAGAATCTATCAGAGGTTTACGTGTTTTTCTAATTTGCTCTACATTCCCTGATTCAGAGAATTTAATGGAGTTGTTATTGATGATTGACGCTGCAAAACGCGCTTCAGCAAGACACATAACTGCTGTTATGCCTTACTTTGGTTGGGCCAGACAAGACAGAAAGGACAAACCAAGAGTTCCAATTGGAGCAAAATTAATTGCTAAAATGCTGGAAGCTGCCGGAGCAACAAGAATCATGACTATGGATTTACATGCTGATCAAATCCAGGGATTCTTTGAAAAACCAGTAGATCACTTATTCGCTTCTACTATATTTTTACCATATGTAGAAAGCCTTAAATTAGACAACCTAACTATCGCTTCTCCAGACATGGGTGGCTCTAAAAGAGCTTACGCCTATTCTAAATTCTTAGAATCTGACGTAGTTATTTGTTACAAACAAAGAAAACAGGCTAACGTTATCGACACCATGGAATTGATTGGTGAAGTTAAAGGACGCAATGTAATCCTAGTGGACGACATGATTGATACCGGAGGAACTTTAGCTAAAGCTGCCGATTTAATGATTGAGAGAGGAGCACTTAGCGTAAGAGCTATTTGTACTCATGCTATTCTATCAGGAAAAGCTTACGAAAGGATTGAGGAGTCAAAATTAAGCGAATTAATCGTTACCGATTCCATCCCATTAAAGAGAGAATCTAAGAAAATCAGAGTGGTAAGTTGCGCTCCACTTTTTGCAGAAGTAATGCACATGGTACAAAACAACAATTCCATTAGCGGAAAGTTTATCATGTAATTACCCCTAACCCCTAAAGGGGAATCAAAAAAGAGTTTAATTAATAACTATATAAATATTTAAAATGAAATCGATTACAATTAAAGGATCAGAAAGAGAAAGCGTGGGCAAAGTAGCTACTAAAGCCTTACGTAATGCTGGAGCGGTTCCTTGCGTGTTATACGGAGGAGATCAACCAGTTCATTTTTCAGCAGAAGAAAAAGCATTCAAAAACTTGGTTTACACTCCAAACGCTCACACAGTTGTGATTGACCTTGGAAACGGTAAGTCTTTCAATGCTATTTTACAAGATATCCAGGTTCACCCGGTATCTGACAAAATTTTACACATTGACTTCTTCCAATTATTCGACAACAAAGAAGTAACTGTAGAAGTTCCTGTAAAAATCACTGGTAACTCTAAAGGAGTTATGGCAGGTGGAGATTTACGTATTACAAACCGTAAATTAAAAGTAAAAGCTTTACCAGCAAATCTTCCTGATTATGTGGTAGCTGATATTACTCCGCTTGAAATGGGGAACAAACTTTACATCACTAAAGTTCCTTCTGAAAACTTCAAAATCATGCACCCGGACAACACTGTTATCTGTCAGGTGAAGATGTCTCGTGCGGCTATGAAAGCAGCTCAGGAAGCAGCAAAAGCAGCAAAAGCACCAGCAAAAGGAAAGAAAAAATAATTTTTTTCAATCATACTCAAAAGCATCAATCGAAAGATTGGTGCTTTTTTTTTGATTTGAATCAAAAAAAAAGGCATTCCAGCCGGCAAATGTTCCGGCTATCGCCTTTATCTCTCCGTCCCAAAAGGACTTCGAGGATACCGGCTCTATCGGTGCTACAATAATTAAGAAGATTGCCTATTCTGAAACAAAATCCACTGATCAAATCAACAAATAACCAAATTAACTTATTTTTGCAACATGAAAAATTGGTTGAATAACCTCTTTACAAAATCAAAAACAGAGGAGAACACAGATTATATGAAGAAATTTCTAATTGTAGGACTTGGTAACATTGGAGCCGAATATGTAAATACCCGTCACAATATCGGATTTAAAGTATTGGATTATTTAGCCAAAAAAGAAAACCTCGATTTCCAAACCGTAAAATTAGGTTCATTAGCAGAATACAAATTCAAAGGAAGAAGCTTTTTTCTATTAAAACCTAACACCTACATGAATCTTAGTGGAAAAGCTGTTCAATATTGGATGGAAAAAGAGAAAATTCCTTTAGAAAATCTATTTGTAATAACTGACGATTTGAATTTATCTTTTGGAACCATTCGCATCAAACCCAAAGGCAGCGATGGCGGCCACAACGGATTAAAAAACATCAATCTGGTATTAAACACCAATCAATATACGCGTTTCCGTTTTGGAATCAGCGACGAATTCAAAAGAGGAAAGCAAGTAGATTATGTCCTTGGCGAGTGGAACGATACTGAAATCAACGCACTTCCGGAACGTTTAGAAATTGCTTCTGAAGCCATTAAATCTTTTGGAACAGCAGGATTAGAAAACACGATGACTTCCTTTAACGGAAAATAAAAAAAGCTGGAGAATATTTATTTTCCAGCTTTTTTTATCTCTCTAAAATTCTATTTAATTATAATTTTAGCCGTTTTTTTTATTCCACCATCAATTAAGCATACAAAATAAACTCCTGCCTGTGGTTTATTCTGCAATCGAATATCCTGATTAAAACCTCCGTTATTCGGATATTTTTCACCAAAAATCTTTGTCCCCGAAACATCATAAACCAAAATTTCAATATCATTAACAGAAGTACTGATATACTTTACATTAAAATTTTCATCATGCGTTTTCGAACTCACTATTATATCCTTACTTATATCTTCATAAGGAACTAAAGTAAAGCTCTGTGTACATATTTCAACTGAAGCCGAATTAATAGTTCCGGTATCCGTCAAATAAATATCTCTGTAACGCAAAGTCCAGTTCCCCTGAGGATTCTCTCCATTAAAATCACTCAAAACCCCTAAAGGTTTAACCATTTGCAAAGCAGTATTCCCACAGAACAAATCAGCTCCGGCATCATCATAATTTAACAGCAAACTTCCACTACTAGTCCCGCAACTGTTATAAAACAACTTAACAACAGTTCCCTGAGGACTTACCAATTCCATTTGTACATCCGAAAAATAATCATGCGAAAAATCAATATTGAAATTAACATCCGAAATCAATGCCGTAGTAGCCGGAACCGTTATCGTTTTAGTCGCAAAATTTCCCTGTTCCGGGATAGACAAAGGCGTTCCCGGCAAAGCATACGTTTGACAATCAGATGTCACTGTATAACCTATTGCAAAAGTTTTGCTATTAACTGCATAAAAAATATTATCAACAGGCTCTATCAATATTCTGCAAAGCTGCGAAGAGACATTTGGAACAGTTACTTCCTCCGAACCATCATTATCCACCGCAGCAGCCAAAATAATTGGGAACGTCACACCATTATCAGTCGAAAGTTTAATATTTACCTTCGCTGCTCCCGGCAAAACATTTGTCCCATTTACATTCCAGCTAATTGTTTGCTCCGTTTCCTGAAACCAACTTAAATTATCAATATTTTGGGAACTAATTTCAAAAGGCCCTGCATTAGCATTTACTGTTACCACCATTTCGTCTGATAATGTTTGAGCTGAACCTTCCATACCATTATCTCTTGCCGTTAAAACAAAATGCAAAGTTCTGCCTACATCCGAGACCGATTCCCATTTCCCTCTCAATCTTCCCGCCAAAACATTATCAAAGCCTGGCATATATCGAACAGCACTACTCTCTGGAGGAAGCGATCGAAAAAGCGGCCCGTTAGTTTTAGTACTTACAGCCAAACTTAAATCACCACTGGCCGAAGTAGCCGGATCATTTTCTTCCCAGGTATAAGTTACTGCTTCCGAAGCACCTCCTGTTCCTTTCAACACAAAGGCAGTTCCTTTAGGAATCGTATAATCTGCTCCGGCATTCACTGTAGGTCCGGCCGTACTAATTGTAGTTACCACAGGACAACTTTTGGTTGCCAGCTTATTTTGAATTTGAGCAATACTGATAAAAGAAAAATAATCATCCGAATGCTGCTCTACATCATAATCGGTTGTAATTCCGGCATATCCCATAATCGTAGAACCACTTCCCGGCTCAACACTCGCCACCGTCCCTTCTAGATCATAAGAAAACGTATGATTAGCTCCTAACTGATGCCCCATTTCGTGAGCTACAAAATCAATATCAAAAGTATCTCCTTCCGGCTTATCACTAGATGGTGATGTATAACCACTTCCTTTTCCCGCATCACACACACAACCTATGCAACCCGCATTTCCACCACCTCCGGAAGCACCAAACAAATGCCCAATATCATAATTAGCATTTCCAATTACAGAAGTCAAATTATTCTGCAACTGCATTCCCCAAGTTCCTTCAACTGTAGAAGTCCCCACACCAGCTTCAGCATCATCATAAGGATCAGTAACAGCATTGGTATAAACAATCTGACTATTAGTGGCAATCAAAATTAATTTTACCGCCAAATCCCGATTATAAATTCCATTTACTCTGGTCATCGTAGCATTCATTCCCGCCAAAGCTCCGTCTACAGTTCCTCCAAAATATTCCGCATATTCTCCCGTACAAGACAAAGCCAAACGCAGGGTTCGGAACTTTTTATCACTGGAAACTATTTTAGCATTCTGACTACTAATTTTTTGACCCAAATTAACCGCATCAGCCGTAGTACAACTAAAAGGAAAACGCTCTTTTAACTTACTTTTAGAATTATAAACTACATATAAATTGGCCGATTCAGCATCTTTTTCAATAAATTCTACCTGACTGTTTTTTCGGGTAATCATCGTTTGAACTCCCAACGGAGACATACTGAAATTGACCACCGCAGTAGCATCGGTAAGTCCGACACCGGAATAAGAGCGAATCTCCGGATATTTAGCCTGCAATTCGGGATCAAAATTAGAATCTTCATGTACTGAAAACCGCTCTAAAACACCATTCGCATTAGGAATGGCAATCTCCAAACGAGCGACTGATTGCTTTTTATCCTGAATTGTTTTCAGCCTGGTTTGCAAAACTTCCTCATCCAATTGAAACAAAACTGCCTTTGAAATTCCCTTTCCGCTTAGCAATTTTTCCGAAACCTGAGCCGTCGAAGAATCCATTCGTTTCCACGGTCCTTTATCCTGAGCACGAACCACTGAAAAACACAACAAAAGAATTACAAACAGACTATTTATCCTCATGACCAGTTTATTTTTTACATTTCAAAAATAAAGCATTTCCACCAAAATATATTCAACAAATTAGGAATTAACCCTAGAAAATCAATTCATTAATACAACACACACAAACTATTTGTATGAATCATCTAAAAACCAACAAAAAAATAGAATCGGCTTGCGCTTAAATTTAATTCAGATAGTCTAAATTTGCACTACTATAAAATAATTGTTTTGAAGATTTTTCATTCTATAAAATATTTCAGTTCTCCTAAAAAAACCATCCTTACCTTAGGCACTTTTGACGGAGTTCATATTGGACATAAAAAAATACTTGAAAAAGTAATTCAAAACACCCTTGACGAAAGGTATGAAAGTCTGGTGTTGACTTTTTTTCCGCATCCAAGAATGATTTTACAGGAACGTTCAGAAATCAAATTACTCAATACAATTACTGAAAAAATTAATCTTCTGGAACAATTAGGAATTCAAAATCTGGTAATCCATCCTTTTGACGAAAGTTTTTCCAGACTGACAGCCGAAGATTTTGTAAAAAAAGTATTGGTTGATCAATTTAAAATTCACAAAATTATTATTGGTTACGACCATCGTTTTGGAAGAAACCGCACCGCCGATATTCACAATCTGATTGAATTTGGCGAAAAATACGGCTTTGAAGTCGAACAAATTTCTGCACAGGAAATCAACGATATTTCGGTAAGTTCGACCAAAATCAGAAATGCTATTCAGGAAGGCAATATGTATCTGGCGAACAAGTATCTGGGCTATGAATATTTCCTGACCGGAACGGTTATCAAAGGCAAACAACTGGGACGAACGATCGGTTTTCCCACAGCCAACCTCAACATTGAAGAAGATTACAAGCTAATTCCTCAAAAAGGTGTTTATATTGTGAGTAGCCAACTCAACGGTGAAAAAGTTTTTGGAATGATGAATATCGGACTCAATCCTACCGTTGGTGGCGAAAAACTGTCGGTAGAAATTCATTATTTAAATTTCAACGCTGATTTATACGACCAACAAATCAGTGTTTCTATCCTGAAACGCATTCGTGGCGAAGAAAAATTTGATTCTGTAGATTTATTAAAAGTACAAATTGAGAAAGACAAAATTCAAACCCTTTCTTACCTGGAAAATCTTTAGAATTAATAAAAAACAGCTACTTTTTTTACAATAACTCCTGTATTTTCCGTAAATTTGATAGACAATACCCTGTTTATCAAACTATTATTTTTTAACCCTAAAAAATTAAGCGTATGAAACTCTCAAAAGAATTTTACAATGGAGTTATTATTTTTATAGGTATTGCTCTTTACTTTTTGTTGATGGAAGCGCTTCACCTTTCTAATGTTTACTTCTTGCGATTATTTAACATTGTTTTTGTTTATTATGGTGTAAACAGAACCCTGAAATCTAATTTTGCAGCAGGCAAAACTAATTTTGCCGACAACGCCATCTCGGCATTATTAACTGCATTATTTGGTGTATTTTTAAGTATTTCAGGCTTAGTTGCCTATATCTACGCCAAAGGAGGAGACGACTACATTAAAACCTTATCGGATACATTATTATTCGTAGGAAGCCCTTCCGTAATGACCTATAACATTTCTTTACTTTTTGAAGGAATTGTATCGGCGGTAATTGTTACTTTCTCACTGATGTTATTTTGGAAAAAGAAATATCCTTCAGACTAGAAAACAAAGTACAGAATATCTAAAACCAACCATTTTTTAAAATTAAACCATTAATTTTAATCCTGCCAAAATGAAACCACCTAAAGAAATCACTAACGGATTTATCATCTTCATTGCCATTGCTATTTACTTTTTACTCATGGAAGCATTAGGCTTAGCACATTTATTTTATTTACGATTTTTAAACATTCTTTTTGTTTTTTACGGAGTTAACCGAACCATTCAGATGAACCTCATCGAAGGAAAGAAAAAATTTGTTTCAAATGCCGTATCAGCACTATACACCTCCGTAGTTAGTGTTTTTTTGAGCATCATCGCACTGGTCATTTACAGCTATTTACAGGGCGGCGATGCCTTTGTACGGTCATTATCCGAAACTTTCCTTTTTGGCGGAAATCCATCAATTGATATGTACTCCATTTCATTATTGTTTGAAGGACTTGCCTCATCGGTAATTGTAACCTTAATGCTAATGCTGTATTGGAATAATCGATTTTCAACTGATTAAAAATTCAACTTCTTTCTAATCCATCCTTTTTAAAGCGATTGCATTGTCATTTTGAACAATTTGACTACTTTTGAGCCATCAAAAAAAACAGTACAATGAGTATTACAAAACACAATTGGACAAAAGAAGAAATTATCGCTATATATAATAAACCTATGATGGATTTGCTTTTTGAAGCAGCTTCAATTCATAGAGAATATCACGATCCAAATGTGGTTCAGGTGTCTACTTTATTATCTATCAAAACAGGAGGATGTCCGGAAGATTGTGGGTATTGCCCTCAGGCAGCACGTTACCACACTAAGGTTGAAGGAAATGATTTAATGTCGGTAAGTCAGGTAAAAGCTCAGGCTTTGCGTGCTAAAGAAAGTGGTTCTTCCCGTGTATGTATGGGAGCAGCCTGGAGAAACGTTAAAGACGGACCTGAATTTGATCAGGTTTTAGAAATGGTGCGTACCATTAATAAACTGGACATGGAAGTATGCTGTACGCTTGGTATGCTTACTGAAAATCAGGCACAACGTTTAGCCGAAGCCGGATTATACGCCTATAACCACAACCTAGATACTTCTGAAGAATATTATAAAGAAGTGATTTCAACGAGAGGATTTGAAGACCGATTAGAAACTATTGAAAACGTTCGTAAAACCAATGTTACGGTTTGTAGCGGAGGAATCATCGGAATGGGAGAAAGTATTGAAGACCGCGCCGGAATGTTAGTGGCTCTTTCTACCTTAAATCCGCAACCGGAATCTGTGCCAATCAATGCCTTAGTTGCCGTGGAAGGGACACCGTTAGAAGAAGAAAAACCAGTAGAAATTTGGGAAATGATTCGCATGGTGGCTACTACCCGTATCGTGATGCCGGAAACTCAGGTGCGTCTTTCAGCAGGAAGAATGAATATGAGTCGTGAAGGACAGGCAATGTGCTTCTTTGCCGGTGCAAACTCCATTTTTGCCGGAGATAAACTTTTAACTACGCCAAATCCGGATGTTAATGAAGACATGAAAATGTTTGAAATGCTTGGTTTAAACCCACAAAAACCATTTACAAAAATCTCTCAGCCAAAAACGGTTGAAGCAGAAGATTCTCAATTTGCTTCCTTAGGCGAAAAACCAAAATGGTCACGCCCGGGACACGTAATTGAACGAAATGTTGAAGCTTCTGTCAAAGAAAAATAATAACAACGAAAAAAATCCATTAGAAATACCTAATGGATTTTTTTTGCTTTAATAAATTATTTTCCGGTTTACTTTTTTACCATTTTCTAATTCAAGCTGCACAATTAAAGCCGCATGATTGACAAACAAATTCCGAACAACTGTACTATTAGCATTAATAACAGAATTAGAATAAACTAAGCGTCCTGAAAAATCATAAACAGCAACGGTATTTATTAATGAATCTGCACTATTAATGGTAATCGTTTTGTCTTTTACAGCAATCACTACTCCCGCAACTTCAGTATCAACTGTGTCTTCCTCCACCGCATTCTTATCCTGATAAAACAATAGAAAACGGTCGTTAAAAATTCCTTTTTCAGTGGTAAAAACGTAAGGCTCCTTCAAATCGTGCCATACATTCAGCATTTTATCTTCTAAAAATACTTTTTGCGAAGCCAACTTCCCATCAGCATGGTCAATACTAATTTGAAATTCACCCACAATAGCCGTTTTATAGCCTAAAACAATGCTATCTTTTTTCTGAAAAGGCAAAGCTCTTCCCTGAATAGAAAAATTTGCCCCTTGGTTAACACTATAAAAATCAACATACTGGTTTCCGTCATAACTTACACCATCAAAACTCCCTTCATATCCGTTGGTCGCTCCAGTTATATACCCGATTAAAGTTTGCTTAAAAGCGCCCTGAGCATTGGATAAATTCAGCCAAAGTCGGTTTTTCTCTAATGCTTTAGCAGATTTTGCAGCAGTTGTCATTTTAAAAAACTGCGAATTATCAATTACTACATCACCAACAAGACGCATACTATTATTAAAAATAATTGCTCCGCCCTTAGTTGTGGGCGCAAAAAAGCCCTGTCCTGCGGCTATTTTCCCTGTTGGTTCACTTAAATTATTATTATCATTTGGATCATTTTCATCATCATCCACAACAGCCGCATGGGTTGCTACACCTCCGGTACGATTATAGGCAGCATAATCACTGCTTGTATAATTGTAAATTGCAGGGTCATTCCCCGGAAAAGTACCAACATTGTCACTTGGTGGTGAATTATGTGTCCAAAAATAAAGTGTTCCTTCTAAAACTCTGTCCTCTGGATCGAGCTCTAAATCCGAATTTATATTCAAAAACGCATCGGCATCAATGGCAGACGGATAAGGATTTCCGAGAAGATACACTTTATTACCTTCTAAAGTTTTAGTAATTTCTCCATTATTTGGTGGTCCTTCAAACTTAGGATTATAATCAATGGTCGCAGCGGTGATACTAAAAGTTTGCGGTGCGCGGATAATATAACCTTCTCCCGGCTCCATAATCTTATTTCCATTATAATGAATCACCCAACCTGTATTAGGATTGTAACTATAATATTTATCCGCTAAAGTAGTTGGCGAAAGCTTTTTTAATGTCTGCCTTTCAACTGGAGAAGACCAATAGGTAAAATCATAACGCTTTACAGGTTTCGTATATCTTTTGTAAATTATTTCACCAGAATTCTCACTATCATCATTTATCTGAACCAAACTGGCATTGTTTTCAAAAGTTAAAGAACCTCCATCCTCCACCACTAATTCATTGCGAAGTTTCATATACCGTCCTGATTTTATTTCCACATCAGCTCCTGAGTTCACCTGACAGGAACAGGCTTCAATACTTTCATCTTCATCATAATCCGATTCAAAAATCACTTTCTCTTCAATGGTAGGCACTCCAGAATCCCAGGAACCATTCCATGTTCTTACAACAACCGAAGATTCCATCGCAATAGTAGCTATTTCCGAGATGCAGCCGGAAGGATATTTTGCAGTTATACTATAATCACCAATAGGCACCAAAGTAAAAACCCCACTGGTATTTGAATAATCAATTCCGTCCCGGCTATAACTAATACCGGCAGCCGGAGCGGGACTCGTTACCGTAATTGTTCCTGTATTTACCAAACAAGTAGGCTGCAAGGTAACAGATGTCGTTGGAGCCGGAATATTTAAACTGACTGCCAATGTACTCGCAGTCGAATTACCACATTCATTAACCGCTACCACACTTATATTGGCAGCAGCAGTACCAACAGTAAGCGTTATCGAATTCGAATTTTGTCCCGAAGTAATAGCCCATCCTGAAGCCGTATCGACAGTCCAAGTATAAGATAAAGCATTAGCAACAGTTGCTATGCTATAAGTTTGTGAAGTATTTCCAGCACATTGACTATTATAACCACTTATCGTTCCCGGTTGAGCAGGCACAGTATTCACAGTCAAATTAACATATTGATTACTAATATCCGTAAAACAATCAACAGAAGTTAATCTTTTGACAGTTATTCTGCTTACACCTGCCGCTGTTAATCCGGTAGCGGTAAAAGCCCCTGTTCCGGCTGTTTCGACTACCATAGTAGCGGTAAGTCCTGTAGCCTCTGGAACACTTCTGTCATAAGTTACCGTATAAGTCCCAACCGGCAATCCTTCCGCAGTTGCATTCAATGTAATTACAGCAGTTCCAAAAGTAGTACAGGTACTTGCAGCAGAAACACCGGAAACACTGTACGTTGGACAGGTATACGTTACTTTTATTTGACCGTCCCCGCCTTTTCCTCCTGTACTCGCTGCAATATTACCATTTATAAGCCCCCCTAAAACACCATTAACAACACCTACTCCTACAGCTCCACCACCTCCACCTCCAGGCACACTACCCGGAAAACCCGGATTATCAGGAGACAATAATAAATCAATAATATTTTGTGAATTTCCAGCTCCCCCTGCTCCCCCATTAGTTACAGCTACTCCTCCATTTTTCCCAGCAGTATTATTCCCATTTGTAGCAGTTCCTGCACTACTTCCACCGCCACCACTAATATTCGCTTCAATAACCAAAGGAATAAGCGAAGCTCCTAGTAAATATGCAGTCGCACCATTTCCTCCTTTATAATCACCTGCCGCTCCTCCGATACCACCAGTGCCATATTGAATTAATGAAGTTCCCCCTTGCCCTCCTGCTCCACCATTAGCAGAAATAGTAGAAAAAATAGTAGCACCTCCAGTCGAACCATTAATACTTGCTGTAGAACCTCCAGATCCTCCGGATCCAACAGTATAAAAAACTTTTACATTATCCTTATCAACACCTACTATTACCGTTCCTTGTTTAAAAGCACCACCACCACCACCACCTGCAGCCGATAATGTATTATTAGACCCACCGCCACCGCCACCGGCTCCCCAACATTGAACAGACAAACTAGTAACACCAGCCGGCACTTCTAATGTACCTGAAGAAGTCAACGTTTTAGTCGTTTGACTAAATAAAAAAAAGGATTGAAAAAGACAAAGCAACAATAACAAACCAGTATATACCGGCTTTTGTAGCAAGGATTGAAAAGTAAAAAAATTTGGACGCATACCCCTTCAATAAAAAAAATAGACAAACCGCCGGATACCTTATATCCGGTTGGGTGTGACTTTTTGGGGGTAAAAAAATCCGTACTAAAAGTAGGTAAAAAATCGATTAAATACAGTTTTTTGCTGTTAAAATACAATTATGCCTTAAAAAAATTATTGTTTCCAATGCAAACAATCGCTAAACCAATAGCTTATGAAATATTCTAAACCAAAAAATCCCGATTACAAACTGCAATCGGGATTTTTGAAACTATTTCTTAATTGACTAATAAATCACTTTTCGACTCAAGCCTGACCCATCTGACAAAACTATTTTAATCACCAAAACCTGATGACTGGATATTAATTGTTGAATCACTAATTCATTCGAATCAATATTATCTTTTTGATACAAGTTTCCTCCTGAAACATCATAGATAACAACTGTTTTTAAAGCTCCAACTGTCGAATTCACAGTAATTACTCCGTCCTTAACCGAGGCTACAACTTCATTACTTAATTCTTCCGACGCAACTGGTGCAGCAACTTCCTCTACCACATTTTTATCTACATAACGCAATATAAAACGATTATTAAAGACTCCCTTAGCTGTTGTAAAAGTGTAAGCCCCTTTTCTTAAATCATGGAGTATATTCAGTGTTTTATCTTCTAAAAATACATTCTGAGTTTCTAAAACACCATCGGCATGGTCAATACTTATTTGAAAATCACCCACAATTGTTGATTTATACCCTAATGCCACACTGTCTTGTTTTACAAAAGGCAAAGCTCTACCCTGAATAGCCAAATTTACCGCATTATTCACACTATAAAAATCAACAAATTGGTTTCCATCATAAGTTACTCCGTCAAAACCGGCATCATAATTATTAGTAGCTCCATCAATATAACCTATTAACATTTGCTTATAAGCACCTTCTTTATTAGTTAGATTCAGCCAAATACGGCTTTTTTTAATTTCAACTTCAGCTTTAATAGTTGTTTTAGAAGTGCTTCCCAATTTATAAAACTGTGAATTATCATAATTAGGTTGTCCTTCGGTATATCTCATCGCATTATTAAATAGTACTGTTCCTCCTGTTGTACTTGATGGTGCAAAAAAACTTTGACCTGCTGCTATTTTTCCAGAAACGCCAACACCTCCTGTTTTATTATAAATAAAATAATCATTTGCAGTGTAATTATAAATAGCATCTCCTGCAATATCTTTACTTGGTGATGTATTATGAGTCCAAAAATAAAGCGTACCTTCTAATGAAGCTGAATTTGCAGCAATAAACTTATCTGCATCAATAGCTGAAGGATAAGGATTCCCTACAAGGTTTACTAAATTAGGGAGCACATCATAAGAAACTAATCCATTATTAGGCACCCCAACAAACTCAGGAGCTGTATCAACAGCCGGCACAGTAATACTAAATGTTTGTGGCGCTCTAATAATATATCCGCGTCCCTTTTCCATTATAGCAGCTCCATAATATTCTATTTTCCATCCCGAAGTTGGATTATAGCTATAATATTTATCAAAAAGTGTATTGGGAGACAAAGCCTTTAGAGTTTGTCCCGCAACAGGTGATGACCAATAGGTAAAATCATAGCGTTTTACAAAACCAGTATGACGATGGTAATTGATATTTCCTGAGTTTACAGCAGCATCATTCATTTGAACTAAACTAGCATCGTTTTCGAAAATTAAAGATGCTGTGTTGGCAACTTCAACTTCATTCTCAATTTTTAAAGTACGTCCGGATTTAATAGTAACAATTGCCGACCCAGTTACTTGACAAGAACAACCCTCTACATCTGCATCATTTTCGTAATTAGTAGCGAAAACTAACCTTTGGTTAATCGCAGGAGTCCCATTACTCCATCCGGTTGACCAGGTATTAGTAACCGGAGCAATAATAACAACAGTCACTGTACCAGAAACACAACTTCCATTATCAATTGCAAAATAATAAGTTCCCGGCAAAAGTCCTGAAATAACTTGTGTCCCACCTCCTGTAATTGCATAACTATCACTTCTATATCCTGTCTGAACAATAGTCCCTGATGAAGGCAACCCACTCAAAGGCACACTTCCTGTAGGCACTGTACAGGTTGGATTTGTTGGTGTACCTGCTGTTGGAATCGTTGGAAGAGGATTAACAACAATCGTTCCTGTAGCACTAACATTTCCACATCCTCCTGTTAGAGGAATACTATAATTAAAAGTACCTGATTCGGTAGGAACTCCAGTAATAGTAATTGTATTAGAAGCCCAAGATACTGTAACTCCTGCCGGCAAATTACTGGCTATCCCTATTCCTGTTGCCCCGGTAGTAGTATGTGTAACATTAGTCATAGTAGCATTAACACATAATATTGGATTTGATGAGGCTTCACTTACTGTATTATTATCATTCACAGTTACAGTTGCAGAAGCACATGAAGTTGTATTACAAGTTCCTTCATATCTAACAAAATAAGTTGTTGTTGAAATTGGCGAAACAGATATACTGTTTCCTGTCCCTAGTAAAGTCCCACCACAAGAACCCGAATACCATTTAGCAACAGCCCCTGTACCAGCTGTTCCTCCACTTAAAGTCAAAGTTGTAGAATCACCACTACAAATAGTCGTTGTTCCAGTGATACTTGTTGGCGCAACAGAATTGCTATTCACAGTTACCGTTGCACTAACTGAAAGTGTGTTCGAACAATTGGGTGTACTTTGATAAACCACACTAACTAAATTATAAACAAAATCACCTGCGGATGCTGTTGAAACCGCTACATTTGTTGAACTATTTCCTCCTCCTGCAACATTTACCGTTTGATTTGTTCCTTCATTTATGTTATAAGTTATGGTTATAGCAACTGTTTGAGGATTCGTAAATGTAATATTTGGAGACGAAGCACCAACACAAACAGTTGTTGTACCACTTATAGTAGCAGTAGGTATTGGACGAACAATTAAATTAGCTCCGGGATTTGCAAAATCACTCGTTCTTGTACAAGTTGCATTCGAAATAGAAACTAAAGTATAACCTGTATTCGATGTGGGATTATCCCCCGGAGTAAAGCTATAAGGTGCTGCAGATGGAATTGAAACAGTATATTGAACAGAAGTAGCATCGTTTTTATAAGTAATACTATAAGGCGTCGAAAAAGTAGCATCTTCAGCGTCAAAAGTCAGTTGCGGACTACCACCGGCACAAATAGTAGTTGCCGAAAAACCATTATAGACATTATTAGGTAAGTTATTAACAGTTAGCACACCCGTTGCATTAACACTTCCACATCCTCCTGTTAAAGGGATACTATAATTAAAAGTGCCCGTTTGCGTAGGTGTACCGCTGATAGTAATGGTATTTGACGACCATGACGCAGTAACTCCTGTTGGTAAACCAGAAGCAGAACCTATTCCAGTTGCTCCAGTTGTGGTATGGGTAATATTGGTTATTGCTGTATTTACACATAAAGTTGGACTCGATGAAGCTGAACTTACTGTATTATTAGCATTTATAGTCAAAGATTTAGTTGTCGAATTGGTACAAGTACCATTAGAAACTGTATAAACAACAGTTACTGAACCAGCTGATAAACCTGTAACAACTCCTCCAGATGTAATGCTAGCTGTTCCTGTTCCATTTGTAATTGACCATGTACCTCCAGAAGTAGCATTTGTAAATGCTGATGTTGACGTATTAACACATACTGTTGTTGCTCCTCCTTCAATAGCTGCCACGGTAGAAAGAGAATTAACTTTTACTGTAACTTGTCCATAAGTAGCTTTACCATCGGTTCTAGTCATAGTTACACTATAAACACCTCCACTTGAAGCAGTAGCAATAAATGTTGGGTTTTGTGACGTACTTGTAAAAGAGTTAGGTCCAGTCCAAGAGTAAGTAAAACTACCATTTGGTGGAGGTGTTGCAGTTAAATTAATTGAACTTCCAACGCAAACTGGTGAATTTGAATAAGCCGCACCAGTACCTCCCAAAATATTAATATCGTCAAAACCTACTACTCCAGAAGAACCCTGGCAGGCTGCTATATTTTTTGTACCGATATAAATCCTATCACTTCCAGTGCAGCCACCTCCGTTACCTCCATTAGGATACAAAGCACCACCATTAGTAAACTCTATCGACGAGCCTTCTGGCAATGTTAATCGTTTATTAGCCATAGAAAAATCAAGAGTTGCATTATTGATAATAATTCTAAGCGGCCCTAATGAACAACTACCTATCAAATTTAAGTCTTGATCCATTGTTAATTTTGTCGTAGCAGAACCATTACCTATACTAATAGTAGTATATCCCACAAATGTGCTACAACTATAACTAGAAGCGTTAACATTTCCTGTTATTGTATATGTTTGTGAAAACCCTTCAACAAAAAAAAACAAAACAATAAAAAATATAAAAAAAGATTTCTTAGGTAAAATTAGTCTCATAAGATATTTATTTGGAGCAGGCACAAACCTTAAAACTTTAATCCTCAACTGATAAAAACAGTAATTACGAGGCAAGATTAATTGTATTTTTTTATTCGAAAAACTAAAAACGTTGATGTACTTATTTTCTCGTTGAAGTACATTTTTCCTCTCAAACCTCTTTATTCATAAGGCTTTAACATGCAAAATTTCATATCTAAGACCGTAATTTCTAATTTGGTTTTTCCACAGAAAAAACAGCTATTTCACAGACAAAAACATACTTTTTACCGAAAACAAGTATCTTTATGACGAATAATTGCAATAAAAATGAAAGACGTTTTTTCCATTAAAGAAGCCGTTCAAAAAATCGAACATTACTGCGCCTATCAGGAACGTTGTCATGAAGAAGTAATTCAAAAATTACGAAGCATGAAAATGAATTCGGAAGAAATTAACCAAATTATCCATCAATTGATTAGCGATAATTTCCTTAACGAAGAACGTTTCGCCTGCAGTTTTGCCCGAGGAAAACACCGCATTAAACATTGGGGGAAAATCCGAATTACTAATGAATTAAAATTCAGAGGGATCAATCAAACAATAATTAATACCGCTTTAAAAGAAATCAGCCCCGAAGAATACTACGAAACTTTCGAGACTTTAGCCAATAGAAACTGGGAATCCATTCGAGAAACAAATGCACTCAAAAAAAGAAAGAAGTTCTGTGATTTTATGCTTCGAAGAGGCTTCGAAAGCAATCTTGTTTATGAGAAAGTCAGGGAGTTGGAAAATGATACAACAGAAGAATAGATTTCTTTCGCAAAGACACACCAAGAAAAACACCAAGATACACGAAAAAGAAATCACTTGGCGACGCTTTGTGAAATCTTAGCGAAGCTTTGCGTTACAACTACCTAAACTGACAACAAAACACTCACCGCGTTTCCACCGAAACCAACTGCATTTACCAATACTTTTCGAATAGGTTTTGTTTGTGTTTGCGCTTTCGCAAAAGGAACTCCAATAAACTGATTGTGTTGCAGCATCAAAATGGCCAATTCTACACTCAATATGCCCGAAGCACCAAAGGTGTGCCCGATTTTCCATTTATTCGTAGTCAGCAACGGCAGCTTTTCTCCGAAAATTTTCTGAATTGCTTTGTATTCTGTTAAATCTCCGGCCTTAGTTCCCGGAGCGTGCATTACAATCGCATCTACCTCTTCAGGATTTATATTTTGCAAAGCCATTTTCATCGATTTTTGAAAACAAATCGCTTCTGCCGAAATAGAAATATTGTGTTCCAAAATTTCGGTAGCATAGCCAACACCTTCCACAAAAGCCAGAGCATTGTCCTTTTTTCCCAGCTCTAAACAGGCAACAGCAGCTCCTTCCCCTAAAATCATTGAATTCAATTTCTTATCAAAATTCAAGGCCTGATTTGGATAAGCTTCGTCACTATGCGAATAGATTTTTAAAGCTCTCATTTGAGCGATAGTAAAATCGGTTAAAGGTGCTTCACTACCTCCAACAAGAAATTTATCAGCCATCCCAGAACGCAACCAAGCCACACCATTTAAAAGCGCGTGCAAAGCCGTAGAACAGGTTATCGAATGCGAAATTTCAGGACCTGTACTTTGCAAATCATGTCCCACCCAGGAAGAAATATTTCCTAAAGTTGTAGTAGGCGAAGCCAATGTTTGCGATTTTCCTGTCTCTAAATATTCCTGAAAATGTCTTTCAAACAAATCGGTCGCTCCACGCGAAGAACCGATATTTATTCCAAAAACAGAATCGGTATCCCATCCTGCATTTTTAACAGCCTGTCGCGATGCAGCCATGGCATACAAAACCGATTTATCCAAAGTCTTGTATTTAATATCGGAATGTTGCAAGTCCGAAACTATTTTTTGAGATTCTTCATCCAAAACTGCTACCAAAGTCTCCTGATTATCCAATTGCGTTTTAGTAAAACAATGTTTTGGTGAAAGGTACTTTTCCCAAATATTTTTAGAATTATTTCCTAATGGAGAAATAGAGGCTAAGGCGGTTATTGATATAATTTGTGACAAGAGTATTTTTTTTAATGCAAAGGTCGCAAAGTTATTTGTAAAAACAGAAACTATTTAAACACGAAGAACACAAAGAAAGAACTAGGCTCACAACACAACATTATTAAAATTGTGTTCTAGTGCCTCCTTTGTGAATCTTTGCGGTTAAACCTTAAACTATTTCTAGTGCTTTTTCGACTACTTCATAGATTTTATCTAATTGAGCATCACTGATAATATATGGAGGTAAAATATAAACAATATTTCCAACCGGACGCAGAATAACGCCATTTTCGATAAAGAAATTATAGAGTTTGGTTCGCATTGAACCATAATACAATTCCTCTCCTTCTTTCTTTATTTCCAAGGCAAAAATAGTCCCTAGAACCCGGGTCGTGGTTACCTTTGGATGCTTTTTAATATATTCCTGAAAATCCAAATGTTTTTGATTCACCCGAACCAAATTGGCTTGCATTTCGGAAGTTTGCAACAATTCCATACTGGCTAATGCAGCAGCACAACCCGTTGGATTTGCGGTAAAAGTATGTCCGTGAAACAAGGCTTTATTGATGTCTTCATCATAAAAAGCCTCAAATATTTCCTGAGTAAAAGTAGTAATCGCCATCGGGATGGTTCCTCCGGTTAATGCTTTTGACAAACACATCATATCTGGAATTTCCGTGCAATAATCCATAGCAAAGGTTTTTCCAGTTTTTCCAAAACCTGTCATAACTTCATCAGCAATTGTCAAAACATCATTTTGTCGACATATTTTTATAAGCTCATCCAAAGCTTCGGGTACATACATCACCATTCCCGCGGCGCCTTGTACCAAAGGTTCAAAGATAAATCCGGCACAATTATTTTCTGAAATGACTCTTCTTAAAGTATCAAAACTAAGTTGTTCCTTTCCTTTCACCGGAACCGGAATACGCACCACATCAATAAACATCCCCTGAAAAGCCTGGGTATAAAAGGAAATTCCGCTGGCTGCCATCGCCGCAAAAGTATCGCCGTGAAAAGCATCCTCAAGTGCGATAATCGTGGTTCGTTTTTCGCCTTTGTTATAAAAAAATTGCAAAGCTACTTTAATAGCCACTTCCACCGAAGTAGAGCCATTATCCGAAAAGAATATTTTCTGTTGATTTTCAGGTAAAATTTGCATCAGCTTTTCAGCTAAAACAACTGCTGGTTCATGAGTAAACCCACCAAAAAGCACGTGTTCCAAAGTCGTTAATTGCTTATAAATAGCATCGGCAATAAATTTATTGGAATGCCCAAACGGATTTACCCACCAGGAAGCAATCGCATCAATATATTCTTTTCCATTTTCGCCCCAAAGCAAAGCTCCTTCACCTCTGTTTATAGCAATAGGCAACTGAGCCGTTTTATGTTGGGTATATGGATGCCAAAGGTATTGGCTGTCTTTTTCGGTTAATGTCATTTCAGATTTTTACAATTGAGATTGCCATTGATTATTGAAGTTGCAACAGCTTTTCCCGAAACAAATCGGCGAATTCGCGAATTACATTTTTGTCGAAGTAAGGCTCTTCTTCAATTCTTCCGAGGCAGTTTAATCCTGTTTTTTTCAAAATAATCGACTCCGAAGATTGATTTTCTTTGCCGTTAAAAAGAATTCCGGCAATGGCAATTTTTCGGTTTTGTAAAGCCTCAATTGTGAGCAGCGTATGATTGATACTTCCCAAATAATGACGGGAAACCACAATCACCTTATAATCCGGCTGAATCAAATCGATTATCGTTTCATTATCATTAATTGGAACAAAAATCCCTCCAGCACCTTCAATTACCAAATGATTATCCTCCCGATAGCTATCGGGATTAGGCTCTTTAATGTTTTTTAAATCGATAGTAATTCCATCAATTGCTGCCGCCAAATTCGGACTTGCAGGCGTTTTTAACGCATAACTATTCGGATGAATTATAGTTTTCTCATTCGACAAATAGGCCTTTATTTTATGACTGTCAGAAGTATCTAAATCTCCCGCCTGAATCGGTTTCCAATAATCAGCCTCTAAGGCTTCCGTTATTATTGCCGAAGCTATCGTTTTGCCTACATCGGTTCCGATTCCTGTTATAAATAATTTCATAGTTTTTTGTTTCGCAAAGATTCACAAAGTTAAAAGAAGATTCGCAAAGAGTAAGCGCAAAGTATTTTAATTAAATTCAAATTTACACTTCACACATTTGTATTTATGTTTTGAATAAAAAGGTAATGAACCTAAAAATATGGAGAAGACAAATGCAAAAAGCGATTTAAAATCTTTTATAGAAGTAACCCGGTCAATTTCTTCTGCACCACAATTTGGACATTTCATCAACTGACAGGCATCATCTAACGAATATTCGGAAACTTGAGAAATGATTTCCATTGCTTTTGAATAATTATCTTTATAGACAAACAGTTTTACTCCACCAATAGCATTACTATACAAAGGATTGGCATCTACGGTATTATTATCACGCATAAAAACAGCTATTCCTTCAGCTTCTAATTTACCTTTAAGAATTATTGCTTCTGATGAATATTGATACCTTCCAATTAATTCAAAATAATCTTCCATAGTTTTAAAAAACAAAGTTACTTAACAACTGCAATACTTCTGTTATTTCCTCTTTCGAATTAAAGGCATGCAAACAAAATCGTAATCTTTCCTGTCCTTCCGGCACAGTTGGTGAAAGTATGGGTTTTACGTCAAAACCTTTTTCCTGAATTTGTTTGGCAATCCATTTCACTTTTTCATTTCCTGGAATAATAGCCGATTGTATTGCCGATTTGCTTCGGACAAAAATTTGTTTTAATCCCAATACATTCTTTTGCTGATTAAAGTGAATAATATTTTCCCTTAACAAATGAATATTATTTTGTTCAGTTTCCAATTGCTGATAAGCAACTAAAATTGTCGCAACAGCATGTGGAGATAATCCTGTTGTATAAATAAAACTTCGGGCAAAATTGACCAAATAGTTTTTTAATTCCTGACTTCCTAAAACAGCAGCACCATGACATCCCAAGCCTTTTCCGAAAGTCATAATTCTAGCAAAAACCTTTTCCTGCAAGGCAAACTGCTGAACCAATCCAGATCCATTAATACCAAAAACTCCCAAAGCATGCGCTTCGTCAAAAACTAAGTAACAATTGTATTTTTCAGAAACAGCAATCAACTCTTCGATATTGGGACAATCTCCATCCATTGAAAAAACAGATTCGGTAACAATGTAAATAGTTGTGAGTTGTGAGTCCCGATAGCTATCGGGATGAGTTATGGACTGCTGTTGAACTTCATCCGGCGTGATTTCGTTTTTTTTAAAACGTAAAATAAGTCTTTCCAGGTCTTCAAAATCATTGTGTTTAAATTTATAGGATTTCGCATTGGAAAGCTGAATTCCGTCACGAATGGAAGCATGACATAATTCATCATATAAAATCAAATCTCCTTTTTGCAGCACCGAACTAAAAAAACCTACATTGGCATCATATCCTGAATTAAAAATCAATGCCGACTCCGATTGATGGAATTGCGCAATATAGTTTTCTGCTTCTTGATACACGGAATGATTTCCAGAAATTAACCTTGAACCTGTGGCTCCATTTTGGGTAAAATTATTCGCTAATAAATACTGATGCACAGCATTAAAAATCGATTCTGATTTTGAAAAACCTAAATAATCATTGGATGCAAAATCAACTAAACCATTAGGTTTTGGCAACTGCCGCAAGGCGTTATTCATTATTCTTGCCTCTAACTTTGCTTTAAGATTGTTGGGTAATTTTTTCATAAAAACAAAAGTAAAAAAAAACGCCAAGCAAAGCTTGACGTTTTTATGTTAACCTAAATTGTCTTAGTCAGCTAAAACAATTACTTTGTTGTCTTTCATTTCAATAGTTCCTGAAGAAATAGCCAACGTATAGTTTTGATCATTTACTTTAGTAAACAATGCTGCTGCTTCTTTGTTAAACTTAAAACTAGGAGCTGTAATTTTTACAGTTCCTTTTTGAAGTAAGGAAACTATTGGAGCGTGATTGTTTAAAATTTGAAAACTACCATCCACACCCGGTAAAGTGATTGATGTAATTTCTCCTTTAAACAAAGATGCCTCTGGTGATACTATTTCTAAAATCATATTCTTTTTAGTTAATAGTTGATGGTTGATGGTTGACGGTTGTTTTTTTTCAAACAACTAACAACTAACAACTAACAACCAATTATGCTTCTGCCAACATTTTTTCTCCAGCCTCGATAGCTTCTTCGATAGTTCCTTTAAGGTTGAATGCTGATTCTGGCAAGTGATCTAATTCACCGTCAATAATCATATTAAATCCTTTAATAGTATCTTTAATATCAACTAATACTCCCGGGATACCTGTAAATTGCTCCGCTACATGGAAAGGCTGAGACAAGAAACGTTGAACACGACGTGCTCTTGATACCGCTAATTTATCTTCTTCAGATAACTCTTCCATACCTAAGATAGCGATGATATCTTGTAATTGTTTGTATTTTTGAAGAATCTCTTTTACTCTTTGTGCACAGTTATAGTGATCATCACCTAAGATGTGTGGAGTTAAAATTCTAGAAGTAGAATCCAATGGATCTACCGCAGGATAAATACCTAACTCAGCAATTTTACGAGACAATACAGTTGTAGCATCTAAGTGCGCGAAAGTTGTAGCCGGAGCCGGGTCAGTTAAGTCATCCGCAGGAACGTAAACCGCTTGTACAGATGTAATAGATCCTTTGTTTGTAGATGTAATACGCTCTTGCATTGCACCCATCTCAGTTGCTAATGTTGGTTGGTAACCTACCGCAGATGGCATACGACCTAAAAGTGCCGATACCTCAGAACCTGCTTGTGTAAAACGGAAGATATTATCAACGAAGAATAATACGTCTTTTCCTTGGTCAGATCCTGCTCCATCACGGAAATACTCAGCAATAGATAATCCTGAAAGTGCTACACGAGCACGAGCTCCAGGTGGCTCATTCATTTGTCCGAAAACGAAAGTAGCTTTAGACTCTCTCATTCCTGGCAAATCTACTTTAGACAAATCCCATCCTCCGTTTTCCATAGAGTGCATGAATTCCTCACCGTATTTAATAATTCCTGACTCTAACATCTCACGAAGCAAGTCATTTCCTTCACGTGTTCTTTCTCCTACTCCTGCGAATACTGAAAGTCCACCGTGACCTTTTGCAATATTGTTAATTAACTCCTGAATCAATACTGTTTTACCTACTCCGGCACCACCAAACAATCCAATTTTACCTCCTTTTGCATAAGGCTCAATCAAATCGATTACTTTAATACCTGTGAATAAAACTTCAGAAGATGTAGATAAATCTTCGAATTTTGGTGCCTGACGGTGGATTGACATTCCGTTTTCACCTGTTTTAGGTAATTCTGGTAAACCATCGATAGCATCTCCAACAACGTTGAATAAACGTCCGTAAACATCTGCTCCAATCGGCATTTGAATAGGATTTCCTGTTCCTATTACTTCATAACCTCTGCTCAAACCATCTGTTGAATCCATCGAAATGGTACGAACAGTATTTTCACCAATGTGAGATTGTACTTCTAGGATTAATTTAGTACCATCTTTTTTTACGATTTCTAATGAATCATAAATTTTTGGAAGTTCAACATCCTTACCGTTGAAAACAACGTCAACTACCGGGCCAATGATTTGGGCAACTTTTCCTATTACTCTAGACATTACTTATGTATTTATTAAACAGCTATTTAGGTTTATGAAATACACACCTTTAAAATTTACTGTTTAGGTGTTTTTTCAGAGCGCAAAGATAATTTTTTAAAATAAAAAATCAACAATTTTATTTAAAAAACATAAAAAAATAAAACCAACCCTAAAAACCGCTTTAAAAACCACTTCTGAGAGCCATATTACCTTAAAACAATCAGATATGATTTTGGAACAATTATCAATTTTTTCAAAAAATATAGAAATTTCGTTTTTCCAAACCCTCCAAAAACTACGGATTTACCGTCCAGGAAACAAAATACTGCTGCCCGATTAATCCCGCTCCTAAAACCTGCATATATTCTTTTCCTCCAATATTAGAAGCCGCAATTTTCAAAGTCGATTTGAGCGAAGGGATTCTGTAATTCATTTGGGCATCAATAACCGTAGCCGATTTTACCATACCATCAATCATTGAAGACTCCCATTTATAATCAGAATTCCATCGACCGCTGATGTTAAATCCAAAATTTTTAAACAATTCTTCATTGCCTAAAGAAATTTTCGCTCTGTGTTTTGGCGTATTAAAACCAGCTTCAAAACTTGGATCTTTTGCCTGATCAAAATCAAACTCAGCATAATTATAATTCATTCCCACTTCAAAATTTTCATACACTTTTCGCGAAAGCCCAACACCTATCCCAAATGATTTAATTTCTACATTTGTATTAGTATACAACTGATAAACTCTATAATTACCATTTGCCAAAGCGTGTAAAGACTGCACTTCAGGATTTGTACTATAAGTAGGCGCTCCGGAAGCAAAATCAAAAGTATTAGACGCCTTTCCATACAAAGGCGCAATTGCATTTGCATTTCCTATAAAATTATTATAAATGTTATAATAAGCACTAATATCAATTATCACCTCTTTAACCCTAGAACGATAACCCAATTCAAATGCTTTCACTTCTTCTGGTCTCACATAATTAATAGCTGTTTTTTGTAATAAAGCTGCTGCTCCGGGTGTATTTCCGGGATTAGCAGCAGCAAAGGCAGCAAAAGCCTGCACCGAGCTTGCCGTATAAGAATTATTATAAGCCTCATTTCCCGTCATAATAGCCGAAGTCCCAGCGGCATAAGATTGCCCGACAGCTGTACTAACCGGTAATATTTCCGAATATCGGGATAAATTATCCGGAGCTGAACCAATTAAAACTGCATTTCCAATATTAAAACCTATATATTGATCCTGAGTAGTTGGATTTCTAAAACCGGTTTGAAACGAAGCTCTGAAATTATGTTGCTTATTTTCACCAGCTGCGTAAACCAATGAAAGTCTTGGCGAAAAATTACCATCAAAATTTTGCGATTTATCATAACGTATGGAACCTGTAAATTTCAAACGCTCCTCCATAAACTTTTTCATCAATTGTGTATAAGCCCCGTACTCATTATAATGAATTGGTCCATTGTCGTCCGTATAAATTCTTCCGTGAGAATTCAATTGATATTCTCTAAACGAACCTCCAATTTGAATTTCAGCAAATTTGATTAAATCTTTAAAATTATAATTTGCATCCGAATGGTAAATTTTAGAATTATCTACTAATCTCGAGCCCGTCAAAACATCAGGTTCAGCAATAACACTATTAAAAGCTGCTTTGAAAGCCGCAGTTCCCGGCATCAACCTGCCTACATCAGCCTGAGCTCTCGCATAAGCATGTGCGCCGGCAGCATTATTATACAAAGGACTCGACGGATTCCCATAAACCCCGGCATAATTTGCCGCATAAGTCCCAAACCAGATTTCATCCGATTTCCAGGCTCTGTTTACATTAATCCCTGTAAAAAGCATATCATAGGAATTCCCTCCATCTTCAGAAGTGGTATACCCTCTTAAGAAAAAGTTCTTCCCTTTGAATTCTAATTTATGTTGTTGCATAAAAAAGTTATTCAGATAATAACGATTCGCTCCCTGATAAACCGCATTCCCAAAACCAAACTTACTCAACCAGATAATTTCAAAATTCTCATTTCCAAAAGGTCTGAAATGAAGCGCCAAATCTATTTTAGTATTACTCGCTTTATTATCGGTCAAATCGACTTCGTTGTATCCGGTTCTGGACACATTTTCCTTAGGCAAATATTCAGCAAAACCACTTGGCAAACCCGCAGCAGCCCAGGCACCGCTCGCAACCATTTTTTGACCTACATTATAAATATTGGTACTCACCTCATCTCCATATACATTCACTCCGTCGTAATTAGGATTGGTTCTGTCTCTGCCTGCAACAAATCGATCATGATAATCAGTTGCATACCAATCAGTACCTCTCATGTAAGTAAAATTAGCTTTGGCAGCAAAATGTTTATCAAAAGCATGTGCCATACGAATTCCATAATCCACAAAATCATTAGTTCCGGCCGCTTTTTGACTCGTTTGTCCGTATTTTACATAAGCGGTAATTCCCTGATAATTAAACGGACTCTTGCTATTCATAAACAAAATTCCGTTAAATGCATTCGCCCCATACAAAGCCGAAGAAGCTCCCGGCAGTAATTCCACACTTTGCACATCGATTTCAGAAATACCAACCATATTTCCCAAAACAAAATTCAATAAAGGCGAAGAATTATCCATTCCATCCACCAATTGCATAAAACGCGTATTAGCTACCGTGGCAAAACCACGGGTATTAATTGATTTAAAAGTCAAACTACTGGTATTCATTTGTACTTCTTTCAGATTTTCCAAACCGTCATAAAAAGTTGCCGAAGCCGTTTTCTTCACATCCGAAATCCCCATTCTTTCAATAGTAACCGGCGATTCAAAAATCCGTTCCGGAGTTCTGGAAGCCGAAACTACAATTTCATCCAACACATTTTGCTCTTCTTCAAGAAGAATCCCGATCAACTGTTTTTTAGAAGCTACAGTAATTTTTTTGGTTTTAAAACCCACACTACTCACTTCAAGCTCATAAGGAAAACGCAAAGACGTACTTAAAAGAAACCTTCCATCGCTGTCAGTTACTGTCGCAGCAGTTTCACCAACAACACGAATATTAGCACCTACAACTGGCAAATTGTTCTTTTCAACAATTGAACCTTCAACTGTATTTTGAGCAAAATTTACGCTACAAAAAAGCAGAAACAAGAAAAATAGATAAGATTTCATAATTGGTTAAGTTTATGATTTGGACTACTAAAATAATACTAATTTTAGCAAAATAATAATATAAAGCCCTCTATTTAGAAATTCACTCAAAGAAAACCAACTTCCTTTATCAAATTACCAATTCAAAACCATTGACAACCTGCTTGTTTATCTAAAAATCACAAACAAAAAAAGCGAGACTTTCATCCCGCTTTTCTAAAAAATATGTTTTTATATAAACTATTCTACCGTTACTGATTTTGCCAGGTTACGTGGCTGATCTACATTACAATCTCTATAAACCGCAATGTAATAAGACAATAACTGCAGTGGAATTGTCGTAATCAAAGGCGACAACGCATCCGAAGTTTCCGGAATTTCTATGATATAATCGGCTAATTCCCTAACCTGAGTATCTCCTTTAGTTACTACAGCAATAATTTTTCCGCTTCTGGATTTAATCTCCTGAATATTACTTACAATTTTATCATAATGTCCCTGTTTCGGTGCAATAACAACCACCGGCATCTGCTCATCAATCAAAGCAATAGGACCGTGTTTCATTTCGGCGGCCGGATAACCTTCCGCATGAATATAAGAGATCTCTTTTAATTTCAAAGCTCCTTCTAAAGCTACCGGGAAATTATACCCACGACCTAAATACAAACAATTTGGTGCATCTTTGAAAGCAGCTGCAATTTCTTTAGCTCTATCGATAGTTCCCAAAGCTTCTTTTACTTTCTCGGGAATCAATTCTAACTCCAACAAATACCTGTGGAAATCAGAATGTGACAACGTTCCTTTGGCTTTTGCCAAACGCAATGCCAACATGGTCAATACTGTAATCTGAGTAGTAAAAGCCTTTGTTGAAGCCACTCCAATTTCAGGTCCGGCATGCGTATAAGCACCAGCGTGTGACTCTCTGGAAATCGAAGAACCAACCACGTTACAAACTCCAAAAACAAAAGCACCTTGTTCTTTAGCCAACTTAATAGCCGCCATCGTATCGGCAGTTTCACCTGATTGCGAAATCGCAATAATCACGTCACTGCTCTTAATAATTGGATTTCTATACCTAAATTCAGAAGCATATTCTACTTCTACCGAAATTCTTGCAAATTCCTCGATAATATATTCCGCCACTAAACCGGCATGCCAGGAAGTTCCGCAGGCAACAATGATAATTCTGTCGGCATTCAGGAATTTCTCTAAATGATCTTCCACTCCTGACATCTGAATAATACCTTTATCAGCATGCAAACGTCCTCTGTAAGTATCTTTGATTACACTTGGTTGCTCGTAGATTTCTTTTAGCATAAAATGATCGAAACCTCCTTTTTCAATTTGCTCCAAATTCATCTGAAGCTCCTGAATATAAGGATCCACCAAACTATCATCTTTAATTTTTCTGATTTTGATTGGCTTTTTCAAACTAATATTAGCCATTTCTCCATCTTCCAGATAAACCGCATTAGAAGTATATTCGATAAAAGGAGAAGCATCCGAAGCAATAAAATACTCTTCTTCTCCAACTCCTATTGCCAAAGGACTTCCCAAACGAGCTGCCACAATTTCATTCGGATTTTTAGTATCAAAAACAGCAATCGCATAAGCTCCAACCACCTGATTTAATGCCAACTGAACTGCTTTTCCTAATTTTATTTTTTCTTTCTTCTGAACTTCTTCAATCAAATTAACCAATACTTCGGTATCCGTATCCGAATGAAAAACATAACCACGCTTGATTAACTCTTCTTTTAAAGGAGCGTAATTCTCTATAATTCCGTTGTGAACAATAGCTAATTCACCGGAATTAGAAAGATGCGGATGTGAATTCACGTCATTCGGAACTCCATGAGTCGCCCATCGCGTATGCCCAATTCCAATTGTACCCTTGGTACTAATTTGCTTTGCAGCTAACTCTTCCAGGCTGGCTACTTTTCCTTTGGTTTTACAAACTTTAATCGAACCATCATAAACCATTACTCCGGCACTATCATATCCACGATACTCCAGCCTTTTCAAACCTTTGATAACAATAGGATAAGCTTCTCTATGACCTATATAACCAACTATTCCACACATATAATTCTATTAATTCGGTTTTGTGTAATATATTTCTAATTTTAATCTTTTGTCATCCGGAACGGAAGAGTTTCCACCGTGCAACACCACTCCCATCGGACTCATTACCGAAGCCTGAGGTACTTTAGACAATACTGTTCCGCTTGGCGTCCCATCGGATAAAACTACTGATGTACGCAACTTATTCATGGCACTGTTATTAATATCTTCAGTAACTACCACTCCTAATTTAACATTGGTGGAATCAGCATTTCTTATTAAGTTTTTAATCTGATTCGTAATTCTGATTTTATAAGTGTAATCACTTATTTTCGTTTTATCTAACAATCCATTGTAAATTAACAATCCGTTTTTAGCATTCGTACCAGTTGTTCCATCATACAAATAATCCAAAACCGTAGTCGCATTCGTCAAGTCATACAAATAAACTCTGCTCGGTATTCTATTGGCTCCCATTGCCGTATGGTCCATGTGAAAAACCAAATTAGCTTCATTCACTAACTTTTTCTTTCCAGTTACAGGATCTTTACGTCTTAATTCGTCCAATTGATCCGGAACTCCATTAGCGCCGGAAACTTCATTTCCGTTTTCATCATAACTTAAAACATCCGCCTTGTCAAAAAGATCTAAAACAGCCATTGCCCCTTCTCCTCCTTTTAAATACAGTTTTTCATCTCCCGAAGTCGTATTCGGATTGGTAACAGCGGTTTCATAAGTTGTATTATTACTATTTGATAACAAATTTACAGTATTACCAGTCAAATTAAGGACAATAGATTTAAGAACTCTTTTAACCTTATCAACATCATTACCATTCTCGTCTTTTTCAGTATAATGATAATCTTCTTTATAATTAATAGTAACCGTACCTGTTTTAAAATTCATCATAGCCAACTGACCCGGATAGGAACCAGATTTTTCAACTTTAAAATACAATCCTCTAAAATAATTTTTAAAAACATCGTTAGTAACCAATACACCAGATGCTGCCGCATCAATAATTCTTGTTTGGAAATAACTTTTATTCAAAGCCAATTGCATAGCAGGAGCTGTACGGGTTGTTGTTTTTGTTTCTACACCATCTGTTGTAGTTGTGGTAGTTTTTCTTATTTCATTTCCATCAAAGAAAAATTCATCATTTTGAGAAACTATACTATCATTCAACAATGTCGTTTTTTTCAAGCCATCAAAGTCACTTCCTTGATTAGTGTAATATTTTTGCGCCTCTAAAAAACCCGTTGCAGGATCTAAATCTCTCATAAAATAACCACTCTCATAGATACTCAATTTTATTTTCCCTGTTTCAGGACCATAAACAGAATCCAAAATATAAGTATTATCACCTTCAACCTCATTCACTGCGTTGTAATCAATATGACTAAAATAAGGAATTGACAAAACTACATTATCAACCAAAGGATTCAAACTCATATCTATTGTTGGATTAGGAGAGTTCAAAACGACCTGAGTCACAAAACTTGCCGTAGTAGTCCCAAAAACAGCGTCTTCATAAACACCTAAGGCATTAACCGGCAAATTACTGGATTGCACCCCTCCGACTTTATGATTGTATGAAAGCACATTATAACTTTCACTTTGCAAACCAAAATGTTCGTCTCCAATTAAATCACCACCAATGGAGTTATAATCTTTATCACAGGATGCCAGAAAAACAACAGTTATAAATAATAGAATGATCTTAAAAAAAGAAGTATTACGCATATTAAATACCTAAAAATTGAGGGTTAAAGCATTTCTTTGTAAAAATTGCTGTACGCATCAGCGAAAGCATCTTTAGGGACGTAAGGTAAAAAAGGTTTACCGGAAGTTTCAATAAATTTTGTTAAACTTGAACTAAGATTTGATGAAGCCACAATTACCGCATCCGAATGCATGACCGTTGCCTTAATAATATTCTCATAATCAGGAGTCGAAAGCATATCAACCGCTTCCTGAGGCACGCCATCCATTTTAACTTTATTAATCATTTCAATATCCAAAGTCCCGTCAAAAGACTGTCCGTAAACCGAAGTCACAATTTTTGTATCGGAAAACAAAGCTTCATTTTTATAAAAATGCTTCATATACACCGGCAACATCGCTGCCATCCAACCGTGAACGTGGATAATATCAGGAACCCAGTTTAATTTTTTTACCGTTTCAACGACACCTTTTGCAAAAAAGATAGCCCGCTCGTCATTATCCGGATATAATTTTCCGTCCTCATCAGCAAATGTGGCTTTTCTTTTAAAATATTCGTCATTATCAATAAAATATACCTGAATTCTTTCTTTTGGAATAGATGCTACCTTAATAATCAATGGCATATCTAAGTCATTTACTACCAAATTCATTCCGGAAAGACGAATAACTTCGTGTAATTGGTGTCTTCTTTCATTAATATTACCATATCTCGGCATAAAAATTCGAATTTGCCCCCCCTGATCATTGACCATTTTAGGCACATCATAAGACATTAAAGAAACCTCATTTTCAGCCAAATACGGCACCACTTCAGATGATACATATAATATCCTCTTATCTTTCATATTGTAATTTAGTTAGTTATGTTGGTAATAAAAACCATGCAAAATTACAAAATTTTATGCAGTTATTAACTAATATATTATGTTTGCACTCAATTTTAATAAAACGATCATGCCTATTTTCTATGGAAAAGCAACTTTGACCGAATTTTTAAATTCTGTTAAAACGTCAAATTCCACTATTGGTTTTGTTCCTACAATGGGTGCCTTACATCAGGGACACCTTTCCTTAATGCAACAATCACTAGCAGAAAACCAACATACTGTAGTGAGTATTTTTGTCAATCCTACTCAGTTTAACAATCCGGAAGACCTGGAAAAATACCCAAGAACTCTGGAAGCAGACACTCAAAAAATAGCTTCTTTAGATCCAAACATTATTGTTTATGCACCATCCGTCGAAGACATTTACGAAGGCAATGTCACTTCACAGGATTTTGATTTTGACGGATTGGAAAACCAAATGGAAGGCAAGTTCAGACCCGGACATTTTAACGGTGTAGGAACTATTGTAAAACGTTTATTTGAAATTGTAACTCCAACGAATGCTTATTTTGGAGAAAAAGATTTTCAGCAATTACAAATTGTCAAAAAAATGGTTCACAAAAACCATTTGAAAGTCAATATCATCGGTTGTCCTATTTTTAGAGAAGCCAACGGACTCGCCATGAGCTCCCGAAACGAACGTCTTTCGGCAACCGAAAGAGAACAGGCTGCGGTGATTTATAAAACACTGACAGAAGCCAAAAAAAAATTCAAAACCCAAACCTGCGAGGAAGTAAAACAATGGGTTGAAAAAGCTTTCAAAACAAACGAAATGCTTGATTTAGAATACTTTGAAATTGCCGAAGAAGAAACACTAATCCCTTGTGAAGCAAAATTAAAAGATAAAAATTATCGCGCATTTATTGCCGTATTTGTTAATAATATCCGTTTAATTGATACCATTTCATTAAAATAATTTACTTTTGCACCATGCAAATTCAAGTTTTAAAATCGAAAATTCATCGGGTAAAAGTAACAGGAGCCGATTTAAATTACATTGGCAGTATTACCATCGATGAAACCTTATTAGATGCCTCTAATATCATTGAAGGAGAAAAAGTTTCTATTGTTAACATCAACAACGGAGAACGTTTTGACACTTATGCCATAAAAGGAGAAAGAAATTCCGGCGAAATCACACTTAACGGTCCGGCAGCCAGAAAAGTACAGCGTGATGACATTATCATCATTATTTCGTATGCTTCAATGGACTTTGAAGAAGCCAAAACTTTCAAACCATGGATTATTTTTCCAAATGAAAAAAACAATTCATTAACATAAATGAAAATTCAAAAAAATTAATTTCGAAGCGTTTCCAAAAGAAACGCTTCTTGTTTTTATAGTCTTTATTTTACTTTCATCAAAAATTAGTATCTTGCTGTACCGATTGCATTCCAACCTAAATCTCCAAATTATGAAGCAAGCTCTACTTTTATTCTTTCTTACGATTTCATTATTTGCACAACAAAAAACCGAATTGATCAAATCGACCAAACTGGCTGAAACCCGTGAAATTCTCGTGAGCCTCCCTCCTTCTTACGAAACAAACCCTGCCAAAAGATATCCCGTTTTATTATTATTGGACGGTGATTATTTAATGAATCCGTTTCAGGGCGCACTGGATTATGGTGAATATTGGGACGATTTGCCGGAAATTATCATCATCGGCATCAAACAAAAAAACAGCCGCATGAGCGATTGCGGCATCGATGAAGTTGAAGGAATGCCAACCAAAAGATCGGCAGCATTTTATAATTTTATTGGAGAAGAACTAATGCCTTTTGTCGAAAAAAAATACCGCACAGCTCCTTTCCGAATCATTGCCGGACACGACACCACTGCCGGATTTTTAAATTTCTTTTTGTATAAAGAAAATCCGTTTTTCAACGCTTATATTTCCTTAAGTCCGGAACTCGCCCCTGGAATGAGCAATCAGATTACCACCACTTTGACCAATACCAAAAAAAATCTGTTTTACTATCAGTCTTCTGCTGACGGCGATATTAAACAATTGCGGCAACCCATTGAAGAATTGGACGGCAATATCAAAGCGGCGGCAACCAACAATCCTTTAATCAATTATCAATACGACAAATTCAACAATGCTTCGCATTATTCGTTAGTTCTATTTTCCATTCCGAACGCTTTGTATCAGATTTTCGACAGCTACAAACCGATTTCTTCTACCGAATTCACCGAAAAAATCGCTGTTTTACCTTCAGGATACGTGGATTATTTGACTAAAAAATACGACAACACTACAGAAAAACTAGGTTTACAGGTTCCCATCCGAATTAATGATTTCAAAGCCATCGAAGCTGCCATTTTAAAAAACAAAGCCTACGACGAATTGGAAAAACTAGCACAATTAGCCAATAAAAATTATCCAAAAACCATGCTCGCCGATTACGAACTGGGGTTGATGTATGAAAAAACAGGCGATGCCAAAAAAGCCGCCCAAAAATACCAACGCGCTTCACAATTGGAAGAAATTGGCAATTTGACCAAAGAAATGATGTACAACAAGTACGATGATATGAAAAGTTTAACCGTTAAATAATAATGTCGAAAGTTAAAACCTCTTTTTTCTGCCAGAGTTGCGGAACTTCTTATGCTAAATGGCAAGGGCAATGCAACGCCTGCAAAGAATGGAATACCATTGCCGAAGAAATTATTCAAAAACAGGATAAAGTTGCCTGGAAAAGCGAACCTACACCTAGCAGCAGAGCGCCAAAGCCTTTAAAAATCAACGAAATCGATTCGACTCAGGAAATCCGTATGGATACTACGGATGCCGAATTGAATCGCGTGTTGGGAGGCGGAATTGTTCCCGGCTCCCTGACACTTTTAGGCGGTGAACCGGGAATTGGAAAAAGTACGCTTTTGCTTCAAATTTCCTTAAAATTACCTTATAAAACCTTATATGTTTCGGGTGAAGAAAGTCAGAAGCAAATAAAAATGCGTGCCGAAAGGATTACGCCAAGTAGCGATAATTGCTACATTCTGACGGAAACCAAAACCCAAAATATCTTCAAACAAATTGAAGCTATCGAACCTGAAATCGTAATAATCGATTCGATTCAAACCCTGCATACCGATTATATTGAATCGACAGCGGGAAGTATTTCTCAAATTAGAGAAACTACTGCCGAACTGATTAAGTTTGCCAAAGAAACTAATATTCCTGTGATTTTAATTGGTCATATTACCAAAGACGGCAACATTGCTGGTCCAAAGATTTTGGAACATATGGTCGATACGGTTTTACAATTTGAAGGCGATCGAAATCATGTGTACCGTATTTTACGTTCACTCAAAAATCGTTTTGGTTCTACCTCCGAAATTGGTATTTACGAAATGCTGGGCAGTGGTTTACGCGAAGTTTCTAATCCTTCCGAAATATTAATTTCGCATAAAGATGAAGAATTATCAGGAACTGCTATCGCAACCACTCTCGAAGGCATGCGCCCGCTGATGATCGAAATCCAATCGTTGGTAAGTACAGCTGTTTACGGAACACCACAACGCAGCACCACAGGTTACAATGCCAAAAGGCTGAACATGATTCTTGCTGTTTTAGAAAAAAGAGCTGGTTTCCGACTGGGAGCCAAAGACGTTTTCCTGAACATCACGGGAGGAATTACGGTTGATGATCCCGCTATCGATTTGGCTGTCGTAGCTGCAATTTTATCTTCCAATGAAGACATCCCGGTGGACAAAGGTTTCTGTTTTGCCGGCGAAGTTGGACTTTCAGGCGAAATCCGTCCGGTGAACCGTGTAGACCAGCGCATTCAGGAAGCCGAAAAACTGGGATTCTCGACCATTTTCGTATCTAAATACAATAAAATTGCTTTAAAAAATACCGGAATCAAAATTGAATTGGTTGCTAAAATAGAAGATGTAGCAAGTATGCTTTTTGGGTAAAACTTATTTTTAAAAACAAACCCGACAGTCCCGAAGCTTCGGGATAAAAGCTGTCGGGTTTAAAATTTTATTTAGCCGTATCTTTTGCAATTTCGAAGTCGGGCGTTGCTTCAACTTTAACCGGTTTCACAAATCTGGCTTTAGGAACAACAACCGGAACCGTATCCCTAATCACTCTCGGACTCGGACGGATTGTTTTTTTAATCGCTATAGCATCATTCAGCACAAAAGGTGTTGGCATCATCCAATCGGCTCTTTTGCGAAGGTGAAACATTGGATTTTGTAACAAATCAAAGGAACTTTCCAACAAAGTCATATCCATAACAGTTGCCGCATTGATATTAAACTCTAAAACCAAAGGATCATTGTTCACCACATAATAACTCAACAACCGCTTTCCTTCTCTTTCGTAAATTTTTCCTTTTTGCTCTAAATGAGATACGCCATTCGCTTTGATATTGTACAAATCCATTTTTTCATTGGCAAAAATATCATAGCGATTTACTTTCCGATTGGGTGAAATTCGAATCTTCAAATAACGCTGATTATCAGCAATACTATCGGTTAAAAAATCAATTGCAGGTTGCGGAATATTTTTCAAAGGCGCTTTGGCAGCAAAGGTAAATCCGGAATCGTATTTACTAAAAAGCGGAATCGCCTCAAGCCCCTTGGGTTTTTGCGGATTTTCACCCAAATAGGTTTTTGTCCAAACATCTAAATTTTTATCATACGTCAGCCATTGTGCAGCACTAGCATCGGCGTCAAACAGATAAACCAAACTATTCGATTTTGCTTTTCCTTTTTCATAATCAGATTCGGCATTTGCTTTGATAAAAAATCCAATAGCAACTAAAAGAAACAAAACCGACCAGCTTCCTTTTTGAACAAAATTCCCAAAAACCGGCAACAGCAATCCAAAACAAAGTGCCGTAAGTATGGCACTTCCGAACAAAATTTTCAATCCCAATCCTATAGGAAACATTTGGATAAAAGGAGCAATAATCAACAAAGCCGGGATACAAAAAATCAGGTTAAGTATCGGACTGTATTTTTGCGTAAGAATATAAAATCCGAAAGTAAAAATTCCAAAATAAAACGGAATAATTAAAAAACCAGCGCCTTTTAAGCCAAAGGCAATTCCGAAATTTAAAAGCAACCACACCAATAATGGCGCTACAAAATCATTGGCACTGATTTTATTGGGAGCAAAAAAGCGATAAAATGCAAAGCAAACAGCCAGACTTAACAACACAAAAGCAGCAATATAATCGTGTCCGTTATAAGTAAAACCATTAAGTAAATCCTGGTATTGCGGATAAATTTGCAACACTAATTTCCAACCTAAAAAGGTAATCAAACCGGAAGCAAATAACGAACCCAAAAACGGAACAAAACCCGAAAGCATTTTTGGGACAGTCAAAATTCTTTTGGCTATTCCTAAAAAGATAAAAAACAAAAACAACACAAAAGCAATCAGCAACATTGGAATCACCCAACTAAAGGGATAACTGATAAAGCTGAAAGGAATGGAAAAATAAACATCGTCTTCGGCTGTCTTCAGGCTATCCAAATTGACATTCGAAAAATAATGCAATAAAGGCATTAAATAAGAACCCTGATGCGCTAAGGAGTTAACGTCTAAATGCTGCACATCGTCCTGCGCGGTATGATAATTATAATGTCCGTCAATAAAAGCAAAATTAAAACCGGGAATTCCGCCCTGTTCTCTGAAAACAGTCAAATCGGTATCATTAGGCAGCATTTTGTAAATACTGTACATTAAAGAATTAGATACTGTAAAATTCGGATTCGCTTCCGCAAAATGTTTCACCATCGCCGCATTTCCATCTGTGGTTTCCATCAGCATATAACTAGGTCCGGAAGTTCCCCGGGCTTCAAAATTCAGCACCAATCCTACTTCTTTAGCCCAGTGATGCTGGGTTACAAAAAGAGCCGCTCCGTTCAAACCTAATTCTTCCGCATCAGAAAACAGAATGATAATATCGTTTTTATGAGGGGTTTTGGCATACAAAAAAGCGCGCACACTTTCTAAAATAGTAGCCACTCCGGTGGCATCATCACTGGCTCCTTTGGAAGCCGAATGCGGTGCACTGTCATAATGCGAAAGCAACAACAGCGCTTTGCCTTTTTGATTTCCTTTGATTCGGGCAATAACATTATGGGATTTGGTTAAATTCCCCCAATCAGTCAAGGTATAACCATCCTGATAACTGACTTCGAGACCTAATTTAGTCAGTTCATATCGCAAATAATTAGCCACCTGATTGTGATAATTGGAGCCCACATAATGCGGCTGCTGACTGATTTTTTTTATGTGTACCAAAGCTCTTTTGGTCGAAAACTCAGCAAGTGGCTTCGTATCATTAACGGTCCATCTTGGCATGATGCTGAGATAAACGAAAGCGAGAACGGCCGAAAAAAACAGCACATAAACTATGGATGAGAGATCTTTTTTCATTCTAGGCAGATTGGGATTTTTTAGTTGTCTTTTTTGACAAGGATATACATATCATTTTCTAATAACATATAACCCTGATCATACAGAAAATAGTATGTATTTCCTGTTTTTGTTTTTAAAATATTGGTAAAAAAATCAAAATCGAAACCTTTACTTAATAATTTGGTCCGACTTGTTTTTGATTTTCCGCCCGTGTTCAGTTCGCTGAGAATGCGATAATTTTTACGCAATTTATTATTAATGTTGCGCATAATATTATTGCTGTCTTTATTCATCTTGTTATTATAGGCATTGCGACAACCATCGCTGCAAAACTTTTTGTCTTCGCGGCCTACTATTTTTTCACCACATTCTAAACAGTTTTTCATAACTAACTTTTTAGTTTTTTGATTCGGTACAAATCATGACGACGGTCCTTCATTATATTAACACTTCCGTGTTCGTGTAATTCTTTGAGTAAATCCAAATCGACATCCACAATTAAGGTCATTTCGGTATTGGGAGTCGTTTCGGCCTTAATTCCATTACTTGGAAAGGCAAAATCAGACGGAGTAAACACAGCCGATTGCGCAAATTGAATATCCATATTATTTACTTTTGGTAAATTCCCCACACAGCCGGCAATAGCCACATAACATTCATTTTCTATGGCTCTGGCCTGTGCACAATGTTTCACTCTGGTGAAGGCATTTTGCGTATCAGTCAGGAAAGGAACAAACAAGATATTCATCCCTTCGTCGGCCATCAATCGGGAAAGTTCCGGAAATTCGACATCGTAACAAATGATAACTCCAATTTTTCCACAATCGGTATCAAAGGTTTGAATGGAATTTCCTCCTGTTATCCCCCAATGAAATACCTCATTTGGTGTAATATGAATTTTGGTATAAGTTTCATAAGTCCCATCTCTTCTGCATAAAAAACCACTATTATAAAGCACTCCGTCAACCAAAGTAGGCATGCTTCCTGTGATAATATTAATGTTGTACGAAATTGCCAATTCCTGAAATCTTTTTCGAATAGGTTCCGAATATTTGGCTAATTCTCTTATAGCATCAGCCTCAGACAAATGATTATAATCGGCCATTAACGGCGCAATAAACAATTCCGGAAAAACAGCAAAATCACTTCCGTAACCCGAAACGGCATCGATGAAAAATTCGGCTTGTTCAAACAATGCTTCCAAGTTGTTCAACGAACGCATTTGCCATTGTATCAATCCTAATCGGATAACGCTTTTGGTCGTATTAATAATTTGCGGACTTTCATCATAATAAATGTTATTCCATTCTAACAAAACGGCAAATTGCTTGGATTTTCGGTCTCCTTCCAAATAATTGCGCATCACACGCATCACGTGAAACTCATTACTCAATTGAAAAGACAACACCGGATCGTGAATTTCTTTGCGTTTTACTTTATCAATATAAGCTTTTGGTGTCAGTTCGTTAGCATATTTCCCGTAGTTCGGAATTCGTCCCGCAAAAACAATGGATTTTAAATTCAGCTGTTCGCAAATTTCTTTTCGGGCATCATACAATCGGCGTCCTAAACGCAAACCGCGGTATTTTGGCACCACAAAAACATCAATTCCGTACAAGACTTCCCCCTTTGAAGTATGGGTCGAAAAAGTATAATCTCCGGTAATTTTAGCATAATCATGGTTTTGATCTACCAAATCTTCCGGTACAATAAGTGATAAAGCAGCCCCCACCACAATATCATCTACTAAAATAACCAATTGTCCTTCGGGGAATATTTTGAGTAATTTTTTAATATCCGATTCTCTCCAATAATCGTCAACCATTTCAGGATAGGATTCAATCATTGACGCTTTTAAATCTTTATAATCCTGAATTTTCAGATTGCGTAACTCGACTTTATTAATTTCTGATTTCATAAAATATCTTGATTTACTGCAAGATACAAAAAAATATCCGTTTACAAACGTTTACAAATATTTACAACCGAAAGTAAGTAGCTAATAACCGAATAAAGCCTGACAACCGGTGCAACTTTGTACTGTCGAAAAGAAACAACATTGTCAATTTCAATTTCAATTTCAATGACAATAGCAATAGCAATAGCAATAGCAATAAAAAATATTAACAATTAAATTTTACACGCCATGAATGCATTAAGAAACAAAGTACAGTTAATCGGTCATTTAGGAAATGAGCCAGAAATTAAAAACTTCGACGGTGGAAAAAAATTAGCCAATTTTACCTTAGCCACTAATGAAAGTTATAAAAACGACAAAGGTGAAAAAGTAGAAGAAACCCAATGGCATCGCTTAGTAGCCTGGGGAAAAACTGCCGAAATTATTGAAAAATATGTAACCAAAGGCAGAGAAATTGCCATTGAAGGCAAACTAACGCATCGCAGTTATGAAGACAAAAACGGTGAAAAACGCTATGTAACGGAAGTGGTGGTTTCTGATTTACTTTTGTTAGGAAAACCGTAATTTTTTTAACCACTGTGTTATTAAACAGAAAACCCATCTCATTTTTAAAACGAGATGGGTTTTAATATTTATTTAGGCTACTTTTTGAATCAAATCGTACATTGGGCAACGCTTGCAACGTTTACTTTCCGATTTTTTGAACTTTTCACAACAGGAAGATTTACAATTTTCTACCTTCTTAATAACAACAAGAGCTTCTTTTTTCTGTTTGTCTTTCTTCTTCTTTTTCTTGTCCTTTTCCTTTTCTTTTTTGCCCATCTTGCTACCAGTTTAAAACTGAAGCAAATATAAATCAAAAAATATTATTTTTATATATTCTAAATAAATTTTAACGTTTTTATTTCGGATTTATTGCAACCGAACTCATTACCGAGATTTGTTGAATATCGCGATCAAATAAATACAAACCTCCTTTGTCATCCCCAATCAGGTTGATTTTATCCAAAATGGTTTTTGCGGTAGCTTCTTCTTCAATTTGTTCCGAAACGTACCATTGCAGGAAGTTGTGCGTTGCATAATCTTTTTCCGAAAACGTAATATGCACCAATTCGTTAATTGAATTTGACACAAAAACTTCGTGTTCGTACAAAGCTTCAAACATTTCTTTAAAAGTGGTATAAGTCGTTTTAGGCGCTTTCAAATCGGTAATTTGAGCATGTCCGCCACGCTCGTTTACATATTTAATCAATTTAAGCATATGAGCGCGTTCTTCATCGGACTGTGCATACATAAATTGTGAAATCCCTTCCAATCCATGTACTTCAGCCCAGCAAGCCATTGACAAATAGGTTTGAGAAGATTCGGCTTCAATTCGAATTTGATTATTTAAGGCAGTTTCTATATTTTTTGATAACATAAATTCTCTTTTTTATTAGTTAGACTCCGAGTAAAGTTAAAGAAAATAATACAATTCTCCATAAACTAAATTGTAACTCATTTGATAAAAACCAAAAATCACCTAAAGCAACTTGATTAAGAGATAATTTTCAAAACCTCCTTTATATTTTCAAAAGCACTAAAATTTTTATGTTTGATTTCATGGTCAATTTTCTCGTGTGCCCAGGTAGTATGAAACGGAACGTGAGCCGCATGACCGCCAATATTTAAAACCGGCAAGACATCCGATTTTAAAGAATTCCCAATCATATAAAATTCCTCCGGCTTAATTTCCAAACGCTTAATTAAATCCAGATAATCCTGCTCCTGCTTATCCGACATTACTTCGATATGATGAAAATATTTCCCTAAACCGGAATTATGCAGTTTTCTTCTTTGGTCTAACAAATCACCTTTAGTCGCCACAACCAATTTATATTTTCCATATAAAGCTTCCAAAGTTTCTTCCACGCCATCCAAAAGCACAATAGGTTTTTCCAATAATTCCTTACCGTACTGAATAATTTTTTCAATTACACTAACCGGAATCGTATTATCCGAAATCGTCATCGCGGCCTCAATCATCGAAAGAATATAGGCTTTGATTCCGTATCCGTAAATTTTCAAATTGGCAATTTCAATCCGGAAAAGTTCCTGAGAAAGCCCCTGATGTGAAAGGTAATCACTCATTAATTCGCAAAACTTCTCTTCTGTTTCTAAAAAGTAAGTTTCATTTACAAATAAGGTATCATCGGCATCGAAAGCAATAACTTTAAAAGACATAATTTTATGATTTTATCAAAACAGATTTATTGTAAAAAGTAATTCGGATACCTAAAAGTAAAAAAACAGCACCCAAAATCCTATCCCAACTCATGGTTTCTCCTAAAAAAAACCAAGCCAGAAAAGTGGCCAGCACTGCCTGTCCTAACAAACTCAGCGAAACTCGGGTAGCCCGTAAATACTGTGTAGCATAACTTATCAGCAACCAGGCCATTAATTGACAAACGGCTCCCTGAACAAACAAAACCAACCAGGCCGTATTAGAAAAACCCGTAAAATTTTCTCCGGAAAAGCCGCAAACAATAGCCAAAAACATACTGGACGATATTAAAACAATACTCAAAAAGGAAAGTACATCCGCTTTTTCCAATATATTTTTACTAATCAAAATATAAGTTGCATATAACATTCCCGACAGCAAAGCCAATACAAAAGCCAAATCAAAATTGAGTTCACTAAAAGTTTCAAATCCTACCAAAACAATCATTCCCAAAAGCGCAACAGCCGTTCCCAACCAAAAATTGACCCCAGGCTTATTTTTCAAAAAAAAGAAAGAACCAATTCCTACCCAAACCGGAGAGAGATTCGCCAATAAAGTCGCCTGAGTAGCACTCGATTTTTGAATGGCGATGTTCCAAATGGCAATATCAGTAGCGAAAATAATTCCGCAAACACAGGAAAGCAACAATAATTTGGTTGAAGGCAATCGGAATTTCTTTGAAAGAAAAACATACGGTAACAATAAAAGAGCTGCAATAAACATGCGATAAAAGGCCGAAATCAGCCCGCCGGTTAAATGCAGTCGCACCAAAATTGGAAAGATAGAAATACATAATATTCCTGCCACCAGTGCTAATTTAGATTTCGCATTATTCATTTGCCAAAAATAACAATTGCCGCAATATAAACTGCGGCAATTAATTATTCTTTAATCAAATTTTAAGCTATTTATATAAAACAATTCAAACAAAAATCGTACTAATTTTCAAACTCTACGATGTTATATTTTTTATCAGAATCATCAAGATATGACAAATAAAACTTATTATTATGTCGGTAAATATTTTTAAGATTTAATCTAAATCCTAAATGTTTATACTTTTTTATGACATTTTCTTCATCGTGAATTTTATCAAAAATATTTTTTTCAATTTCTCCTTCAAGATGATTGAAACTGTCATCAAACAGGCAATCTATCCTCGTTGATTTTGTATAGGAATAACCATTATAAGCTGTCATAACGGGATTAAATGATGCAGTCAACATCATCCCTCCCATTGGGATTCCCCCCATTGGAATTCCTCCCATTGGCATCATCCCAAAACCACCGCCTCCTTTTCTTTCAATATATCCCCCAATTGTAATTTGTTTAATGTTATTTTTATTAACGAAAGCAATAATTCCGAGTTTTCCATTGCTTACTTTTCTTAAAAATTTAGAAGTTTTTTCAAGTTCTCTCACTCTTTTATTGTCTTTATACCACATCGAAGTATTTTCCTGAATGATAGGTCCATTTTTAAAAGAAATAGTGTCATTAGCTTCTGAAATGTATAGTTGCTTAAGTAGTTTATTATCATTGAAATTTTTTGCGGTGAGTTTTAATTCTTTTGAAGAACATATTGCCTGATATAAAACACCATTATTATACAATGAATTATGAGAAAATGTATTATAAGAAGCAGAATCATATACTAAATCTAATGAAGGTTTTTCAAAAACAATTTCTTTTTTTGAAAAATCAGTTGTATTAATACTTATTATACATGTTTTATCATCTTGATTATCAAATGTAAAAATGAGTTCATTGCCAAGCTGATATAACTTTACTTTTTCTGATGTTGACTCGATGGCACCAGGACTGTTGAGGTCAATTTTTGTAAGTGAACCGTTGTTTCCCCAAGAATTTGAAGTTAATAATTTATAAGGAGTATGATTTACAGTAATGCCATTTAAATTGCTCTCATAGGTAGCAGATTTAAAATCGACAGCATGCTTTACTAATTGTTTTTGCTTGGTAAACTCATAAAAATTAACATTATCTGATTTTTTATCAGCTGTCATTAAATAGAAAACGTCATTTTGAGTAATTCCTTCTACATATTTTTCATCTTCTAATTTAAAATCTAATGGAAATTGAGCAACAGCAGCTGACTTAAAATTAAATTCAATGTAGCCAAACTTTTTATCAGTATTGTTTTTAAAAAAAATATAATAAGTATCACTCTGAATACTATAACCAATAAATGTTTTAAATTTTCGATCTAATTTCTCTCCTTCTAACACTCCTATTTGTTTAAAATCTTCATTTAATAATGACAAAATTGTTTTATCATTATCTTCTATCAACAAAACTAAATCTTTAGTTTTAGCATTAGACACAGCAACTGATTCCTTATCACTATAGAAATCGCTCGAATACGGAACAGCCAAAGAAGCTACCTCTTTTTGAGCTTTAACAGTCAAACCCACTAATAAAATGAAACCAAGTAAAAGTCTTTTCATAGTAATTATTTTTCGAACGAAATATAAGATATTTTTGTCAAGTCATATATTTTTTCCAATATTTTTTTGAAACGACAACTACAAAAAAAGCCATCTTTGTAGACAGCCATTTTTATATAACACTATATTGAAATTAGAATTGAAACAATTCCAATTTTAAAGCAACTAATTAATAGTCTCTCCGTTCCCAACACCTTCAGCATCCGGATTAACGAAAACTAATTTTCCTTCGGCATTATTAGTCATCAAAATCATTCCCTGACTTTCTACTCCACGTAAAGCTCTTGGAGCCAAATTTGCTAAAACAGTTACTCTTTTTCCAATAATATCTTCCGGTTTGAAACTCTCGGCAATACCTGAAACTATCGTGCGAACGTCAATTCCGGTATCAACTTTCAATACCAATAATTTATTGGCTTTTGGCATTTTTTCAGCTTCAATGATTGTCCCAACTCGTAAATCCATTTTAGCAAAATCCTCATATTGGATTAAGTCTTTTTGAGTCCCGATAGCTATCGGGGCTGCTTTTTTGTTTTCAGCCTGATTAGCAGTTTTAGTAGCTTCCAATTTGTCTATTTGTTTTTGGATTTCTTCGTCTTCAATTTTAGCAAATAATAATTCGGCTTCTCCAATTTGGTGACCGGCTGGTAATAAATTCCAATCTTCAAATTCCAAATTCCAATTGTTGATTTTGATGTTTAACATTTTCAACAATTTCTTAGAAGTAAACGGAAGGAAAGGCTCGCACAGTGTACTCAAAGCAGCGGCAATTTGCAAAGCCACATACATTTGGGTTTTAGTGCGTTCCGGATCAGTCTTAATCATTTTCCAAGGCTCTTCGTCAGCCAGATATTTATTTCCTAAACGGGCTGCATTCATCATTTCGCCTAAAGCTTCACGGAATCGGTAACGCTCAATCGAGCTTGAAATCACCGCCGGATAAGCCTGTAATTCGGCTAAGGTTTGCTCATCCACCTCGGTCAATTCATTAGGTGCAGGAACAATTCCGTTGTAATATTTGTTCGTTAACACCACCACACGATTGATGAAATTTCCAAAAATGGCTACCAATTCATTGTTATTTCTCGCCTGAAAATCTTTCCAGGTAAAATCATTGTCCTTAGTTTCCGGAGCATTCGATGTTAAAGCATAACGCAATACATCCTGTTGATTAGGGAATTCTTCCAAGTATTCGTGCAGCCAAACCGCCCAGTTTTTAGAAGTCGATAATTTATTTCCTTCCAAATTCAGGAACTCATTTGCAGGCACATTATCCGGCAAAATATAACTTCCCTCAGCCTTTAACATCGCCGGGAAAATTACGCAGTGAAAAACAATATTGTCTTTTCCAATAAAGTGAACCAACTTAGTGCTTTCATTTTTCCAATACGGCTCCCATTCTTTTCCTTCTCTGGCTGCCCATTCTTTGGTTGACGAAATGTATCCAATTGGCGCATCAAACCACACATATAATTTCTTTCCTTCGGCACCTTCAACCGGAACATCAATTCCCCAGTCTAAGTCACGGGTTACTGCACGAGGTTCCAATCCACCGTCAATCCACGATTTTACCTGACCGTACACATTCGGTTTCCAGTCGTTTTTATGACCTTCCAAAATCCATTCTCTCAAAAAAGCATCGTAACGGTCTAATGGTAAAAACCAGTGTTTTGTTGATTTCAAAACCGGAGTTTCTCCTGTAATGGTCGATTTTGGATTAATCAAATCGGTAGCATTCAAAGTCGAACCACACTTTTCGCATTGGTCGCCATAAGCTTCTTCATTACCACATTTTGGACAAGTTCCTGTTACAAAACGATCGGCCAAAAACTGATTCGCTTTGGCATCATACAATTGCTCTGTTACTTCTTCAATAAAATCACCATTGTCATATAGTTTTCTAAAATACTCTGAAGCGGTTTCATGATGAATTTTAGCAGAAGTTCTCGAATAATTATCAAATGCAATCCCAAAATCGGCAAAAGATTTACGAATTATTCCGTCGTATTTGTCAATTACTTCCTGCGGAGTGATGCCTTCTTTTTTGGCTTTCATAGAAATGGCAACTCCGTGTTCGTCGCTTCCGCATACAAACAACACATCGCGATTTTGCAAACGCAGGTAACGCGAATAAATGTCGGCAGGAACATAAACTCCCGCCAAATGCCCAATATGAATAGGCCCGTTAGTATAAGGCAAAGCCGCCGTAATGGTATATCTTTCTGGATTTTGTATCATGATTCAATTTTATTGCGTGCAAAAATAAGCAATCCAATTTTATTTGGAGCAATTTAACTTCGTTGAATCTTCGATGTCCCGCTATCCGTTACAAATATATTCACTGAACTCCGCTGTAAATAAAAGTTAGGTAAAGTAATCTTTTGTGCCGAACACCGGCACAAAAAGATTTTTACTGCTATCGGGACTAGGGATTAAAAAATCGAACACGAATGTTTTGCAAGAGTGTTTTTCTTACAATAAATTACTATATTTGAAAAGCTTTAAAAAACTAATTACAATGAAAACTGAATTCAAAGAAGTACAAAAATTTACTCAATGGTGGCTGTGGCTACTTTTAATTGTACTAGCATTAATTCCTGTTTATGGAATTTACAAACAAATAATCCAGGGAGAAGCTTTTGGCGGCAAGCCCATTTCTGATTCGGGATTGATTACTGCTGTAATAGTAATGTTTGCAATTCTGGTTTTATTTAGATTTTCAAAATTGAAAACACAAGTCAACAAAATCGAAATACAAATAAAATTCATCCCTTTTATTACTAAAAAAATAGAATGGAAAGAAGTGAAATCTGCTCAGGTAATTAGCTATGGATTTGTTGGCTATGGAATTCGATTATTTACAAAATATGGAACAGTGTATAATACAAAAGGAAACATAGGGCTTGCTCTTGAGTTAAAAAATGGAAAAAAATTATTAGTTGGCACTCAAAAAAAAGAGGATCTAACTAAAGTAATTGAGGAAATTTATCGTGATAGATAAAGAGGATTTTTAATTCAGTACTTAGTATTAGTTTGGGTATATTTACATTATATAAAATTCTAAACCATGCCAAAAGGACCTGAAAAAGACGGTAAAAACAAGGCTTTACACACTAAATTACTCAACCGTAAAAAAGAGAAAATACAGGAAGAAAAAAGAGAAAGAGCCATTCGTTTGAAAGCTATAGTAACTAAAATGAATCAACAAAAGAACAACAACAATTCATCACCTGAATAAATTTGCGGTTAGACAACATAGCCGCTTCAAAAAAATCAGCGGTAATCCGAGTAATCTGTGGTAAAAAAACCGAAATTTGCAGTCCATTTATAAAAACAAACTCATGGAATTCGGAAGTATTTTAATCTCAGAAACGGCAGCCAACAGCAAAAACCCTCAGGATGTAATCAATTCCAACATTTCGATTGTTAACCTGATGCGTGAGGAAAAAATCGATGATGAAAACATTCACGAAGACGCTTTAATGAGTTATTATCTGGATTATTATACTTCGCAATATACTCAGGGTAACTTTGCACAGTTTGTTTACAATTCAGGTTGGGACAAAGAGTTGAACGAACTTATAGAAGAAGGCTTGCAGTTAATTGGCGCCGAAAAACATTTGGAATTGTTTCGAACCCAATCTAAAAAAGTCAGTTTGATGAGTAGTGTTAAATTGGCTAAATTTCTAAAGGGAAAACTGGAAGGGGTAAATCCAATCAGAGACGCTTTAAACAACGACGCATTTTTTAGTCCCGAAATTTCAGGAGAAGAAAACCTGGTTGCTTTGAACGCTGCTTTTTTAAAATCCCATCCCGATACCCAAATACTGCCTGTAGAAGAAATATTTACTATTTTGGAAGAACTTGCCGGAAGGGAAATTAAAAGAGAGTAGCAATTTTACAAAGATTCACGATTTTTTTGAAAATTAAATCAGTGAATATCGGTTTGAATCAGTATAATCCGTGGGCTAACTTTAAATACTTTGCGAATCTTTGTGTCGCTTTAGCGTCCCTTTGTGAAATAGTTTTTATTACACAAAGATTCACTAAAGCGACACAAAGACACACTAAGAATTTCAGAGATAAACTTAGCGAATCTCCGTGTTCACTTTGTGTTGCTTTGCGAAATAACTTTTTGTAGTGTCATCATATCATTTTTCCTTAAAACTTTGTCTTATAAGTCTCAAACATTTCCTTAAATTTGCTACCGTTAATTAGAAATAGAATAGTTATAAAAATCCAACTATGTTACAAATTGCATTTATTAGAGAAAATCAGGAAAAAGTAATCCAAGCTTTGGCTAAAAGAAATTTGGATGCCAAAACAGTTGTGGAAGAAGTGGTAGAACTTGATGAGCGTCGTCGTGCTACGCAGGTAGAGTTAGACAACATTCTGGCTGAATCTAATAAATTGTCCAAAGATATTGGCGAATTGATGAAAGCGGGTGAAAAATCAAAAGCAGCCATCTTAAAAGAAAAAACAGTAAGTAATAAAGAAAAGAGCAAAGCACTTGCTGAAACTGCCGAAGCCATTGCCGCTGAATTAACCGAAAAACTATATACTTTACCGAACCTTCCTGCCGATATTGTTCCGGAAGGAAAAACACCTGAAGAAAATTTAAACGTTTTTGAAGCGGGAGAAGTGCCTGTTTTACATGAAGGCGCACAGCCACACTGGGAATTGGTAAAGAAATACGACATCATTGATTTCGAATTAGGAAATAAAATCACCGGGGCCGGTTTTCCGGTTTATAAAGGAAAAGGAGCCCGTTTGCAACGTGCTTTAATTAATTATTTTTTAGACAAAAACACAGCTGCAGGCTACAATGAAGTTCAGGTGCCACATTTAGTAAACGAAGCTTCTGGTTACGGAACAGGACAATTGCCGGATAAAGAAGGCCAAATGTACCACGACAAAACGGATGATTTGTATTTGATCCCAACGGCTGAGGTTCCTGTAACTAATTTATTTAGAGATGTAATCCTGAGCGAAAATGAATTGCCAATTTTAACTACGGCTTATACACCATGTTTCCGTCGTGAGGCAGGTTCTTACGGCGCTCACGTACGTGGATTGAACCGTTTGCACCAATTTGATAAAGTGGAAATTGTGCGTGTCGAGCATCCTGAAAAGTCTTACGAGGCTTTAGACGGCATGGTAGAACACGTAAAAGGAATTTTGGACGAACTAAAATTACCTTATCGTATTTTGCGTCTTTGCGGTGGCGACATGGGATTTACTTCGGCATTGACTTACGATTTTGAAGTATTCTCAACAGCACAAGATCGTTGGTTAGAGATTTCTTCGGTTTCTAACTTTGAAACTTTTCAGGCGAATCGTTTGAAATTGCGTTTCAAAGGCAAGGACGGGAAAAATCAATTGGCCCACACCTTAAACGGAAGTTCATTAGCATTACCACGTGTCTTAGCCGGAATTATTGAAAACTACCAAACTCCGGAAGGAATTGTAATTCCAGAGGTTTTACGCTCTTACTGTGGTTTTGATATTATCAACTAATTTTAGTTCTCTTTACCGCAAATTCGCAAATTATTTTTTAAGTTTAATAAAAATAAAATTTGCGAATTTGCGGTAAACTATTTTTGAAATAAATCGAATAATGAAAAAACTCTTTCTACATATCGCCTTGTTTTTTTCATTGATTTGTTTCTCTCAAAACGAACAATTAGCAGAGTATTACTACGACAAAGGTGATTTTGAAAAAGCTAAAATCGGCTATGAGGAATTGTTAGAAAACATTCCCCAAAACACCCAATATTTTCTGAGAACCATTGATTGTTACCAACAATTACAGCAATTTGATCTGGCCGAAAAAGCCATTCAAAACCGACTAACCAAATACAATCAGGGCAGCCTTTTAGTCGAATTAGGCTATAATTGCCAGTTGCAAAAAAACGACAGCAAAGCCCAGAATTATTATGAACAAGCTATAGAACGCATTCGCAAAAACCCGAATGAAGTATACGGAATTGCAAATTCTTTTGAGCGAAAAGTACAATTAGAATTTGCCTTAAAGGCTTATCAAACGGCCACTGAAATCCAACCCAATTTTAACTTTAATTACCAACAAGGGCTGATTTACGGACAACTGGGCAATTTCGACAAAATGATTAGTACTTTTTTGGACGAAGCTTATGCGAATCCTCATAACTCGATTGTAATCCAAAATCAATTATCCCGTTTCATGACCGATGAAGCCGACAATTCCTTTAGCGACGCTTTACGAAAAGCCTTGATTTTAAAAGTTCAAAAAAGTCAGGATTTGTTTTGGAATCGCTATTTAAGTTGGTTTTATGTCCAACAAAAAGAATTTTCCAAAGCTTTTATTCAGGAAAAAGCCATATACAAGCGCAATCCGGAATCACTGGCTGGCATTTTAAACTTAGCTAATTTGGCTATTGAAGAAGAAAATCAGGAAGTGGCCGGAGAAATTCTGAATTTCATCCTTGAAAACACTAAAGATTTAGGACTATTGGTTCAGGCGCATACCTATTTGATACAAATCAAAATCGACAAAGCCACCGACAAAGATTACGCTGCTATCAACGGCGAAATAGAAGCTTTACTGAAAGAATTTGAAATAAGTCCTTTTACCTTATCTTTGCAGCTGATTCAGGCGCATTTTGTGACTTTTCATTTAAAAAAACCGGAGCAGGGAAAAGAAATTATAAAGAGAGCTTTGGATTTGCAATTGAACAGCTACGAAGTGGCAAAAGCCAAAATGGAACTGGCTGATATTTTCCTTTTCGAAGAAAAATTTAATCAGGCGTTGTTGTATTATTCACAAATTGAAATGGATTTGAAGAATGATGCTGTAGCACACGAAGCCAGTTTGAAAGCAGCTAAAACGAGTTATTTCAAAGGTGATTTTGACTGGGCTTTAAAACAATTTAAAGAATTAAAATCGGCTAACACGCAGTTGATAGCCAATGATGCGCTGGAATATTTTTTATTGATCAACGACAACACCGTTGCCGATTCGACACAAACGGCTTTAAAAGCATTTGCCAAAGGCGATTATTTGTTATATCAAAACCGAAATCAGGAAGCCATTGCACAGTTTCAATTAGTTTTAAAAAACTTTAAAGGAAGCGAAATCGAAGCGGTAACTCAGTTACGACTGGGAAAAGTTTACGAAAAAACCGGCGAATTTAATTTGGCTTTAAGCCAATACCAAGCCATAATTGACCATCATAGTGACGGTATTTATATCGACGAAGCACTGTTCTTTTCGGCAGAAATTTACAGTAAAAAATTAAACGAGCCCGAAAAGGCAAAACCACTCTATGAGAAAATAATATTCAATCACCAGGATAGTATTTATTTTGTAGAAGCCCGAAAAAAATTCCGGGAATTAAGAGGCGATAAAAACTTATAAAAAGTTTAATCGGTTAATCGTTGATTCGATTAAGCGGCTAAACAAATCAACGATTAAACAATAGAGAATGATAATTTACAACGTAACTACCAATATACACGAAAGCGTTCACGACCAATGGATAATCTGGATGCAACACAAACACATTCCGGAAATGCTCGCAACCGGCAAATTCACTAATGCCAAACTGGTTCGTGTTTTAGTTGAAGAAGAAATGGGCGGCGTGACGTATTCGGCTCAGTTTACTACCGACAGTCTGGCTACTTTAGAAAAATTCTATCAGGAAAACGAAGCTGTTTTTCAGGCAGAAGGACAAAAACTTTTTGGTGAAAAAATGCTCACTTTCAAGACGGAATTACAGCTAATTTCAGAACACTAAAACTAGTATTCAGAATGCAAATTAAGAAAACAGCTTCTTTCTGTTTTCGTATAAAAAAGCAACAAACATGGATAAAGTAAAAGCCAAAAAACACCTCGGACAACATTTCTTAAAAGACGAAAGTATAGCAAAAGACATTGCCGACACCTTAAGTCTAAAAGGATATGATGATGTACTGGAAATAGGTCCGGGAATGGGCGTTTTGACTAAATATGTATTAGACAAACCCATTAACACCTATGTAATTGAAATTGACACCGAATCGGTGGACTATTTGAATGCTCATTATCCAAAATTACACGGAAAAATCATTTCTAAAGATTTCCTGAAATACAACATTAACGAGGTTTTTGAAAACAAACAATTTGCTATCATTGGTAATTTCCCTTATAACATTTCATCTCAAATTGTTTTCCGGGTTTTAGAATTAAAAGAGCAAATCCCTGAATTTTCGGGTATGTTTCAAAAAGAAGTCGCGGAGCGCATTTGCGAGAAAAAAGGAAGCAAGACTTACGGAATTTTATCCGTATTGGCTCAGGCTTTTTATGATACTGAATATCTATTTACAGTTAGCGAACATGTTTTTAATCCGCCGCCAAAAGTAAAATCAGGAGTAATGCGCATGCGCAGAAAAGAAGATTTTAGTTTGCCTTGTGGCGAAAAATTATTCTTTACGGTAGTTAAAACGGCTTTTCAACAACGCCGCAAAACTTTACGTAACAGTTTAAAAACGCTGAATTTATCGGATAATTTAAGAGAAGATAGTATCTTTGACCTCCGTCCGGAGCAATTGAATGTTGCACAATTTATCGAACTTACTCAAAAAATAGAAGCCGATGGAATTTAAAATCAGTAAAGACTTAATTCTCGAACTAAAACAGCACATTGCAAACAATCGTGACAAGGAACTGGAATCCTTGCTGAATGACATGCACCATGCTGATATAGCCGAGGTTTTGGACGAACTTGATTTTGATGAAGCTACCTATATTTTTAAAGTATTAGACAGTGAACAAACCGCAGAAATTCTTCTGGAACTGGAAGATGATTTGCGTGAAAATATCCTGAGTCGCCTTTCGCCAAAGGAAATTGCCGAAGAGCTGGACGAGTTGGACACCAATGACGCGGCCGACATTATCGCCGAACTTTCTCAGGACATCAAAGCCGAAGTAATCTCGGAACTTCAGGACGTGGAACACGCCAAGGACATTGTGGACTTGTTGCGTTATGACGAAAATACGGCCGGGGGTTTAATGGGAAAAGAGTTGGTAAAAGTAAACGAAAACTGGAATGTTTTGACCTGTGTGAAAGAAATGCGTATTCAGGCCGAAAATATTTCCCGCGTCCATTCGATTTATGTTGTGGATGATGAAAACCGTTTGAAAGGCCGACTTTCACTGAAAGATTTATTAACAACTTCAACAAAAACCCACATTAGTGATGTTTATATCCGAAAATTAAACTGGGTAAAAGTTGACGATAAAGATGTGGAAGTAGCCCGTATCATGCAAAAATACGACTTAGAGGCTATTCCGGTAGTAGACGAATTAGGTCGTCTCGTAGGACGTATTACCATCGATGACATCGTAGACGTGATTAAAGAGGAAGCTGAGAAAGATTACCAATTAGCTGCCGGTATTACGCAGGACGTAGAGACTAATGACAGCGTTTTAGAATTGACCAAAGCGCGTTTGCCTTGGCTTCTTATCGGAATGGTCATCGAATTGATTGCTTCGATTGTTTTAAAAGGAAACGAAGACGCTTTCAGACAATACGAAACCTTAATTATTTTTGTACCCTTACTTTCGGCAACCGCCGGAAACATTGGAGTTCAGGCATCGGCAATCGTAGTTCAGGGATTAGCAAATGGTTCGCTGAAAGAATTTAGTCGTGTTTATTTTAGCAAAGAGGTATCGGTAGCGATGATTTCGGGAACGATTATTTCCCTGCTTTTGCTAGGTTATCATTCGGTTATGTACCAACAATATTTAGTTGGTCTGGCGATTTCCATTTCGATGTTGGTGGTAATTTTATTTGCTGCTACCTTAGGAACATTAGTTCCGCTTTTCCTTCATAAAAACAAAATTGATCCTGCTATTGCAACAGGACCCTTTATAACTACTGCAAATGATATTTTTGGAATTATCCTTTATTTTGCAGTAGCCAAAATGATTTTAGGAATTTAACATAATTTATTAATGAAAGTACATATTATTGGTGGTGGTAACTTAGGTGCTGCCATCGCTCTGGGAATGGCTAAAAATGCCAGCGAACACCAAATTACAGTTACCAGAAGAAATACGGCCAACATTCTTTATTTAGAAAAATTAGGCGTTACCGTTTCTTCAGATAACAAACACAATATTCAGGAAGCGGATGTTATTATTTTAACCATTAAACCGTATCAGGTAGATACCGTTTTAGCTGAAATTTTACCTGTAATTTCAAATAAAACTATCGCTTCGGCTGTAACGGGACTTTCTACGGAAACTTTACAGAAAAAAATTGGCGAAGACCATCAGGCTATTCGTATCATGCCAAATATTGCCGCACAATATGCCGCATCAGCAACCTGTATTACTTTTAATGAAAAACACGCTGCTGAAGGACAAAAATTAGTAACTATTTTTCAGGAATTAGGAACTGCACCGGTTATTGACGAGAAATTAATGGATGCTGCAACGGTTTTAGCTGCCAGCGGAACTGCTTTTGCCTTACGTTACATCAGAGCATCCATGCAGGCAGGAATCGAAATTGGATTTGACTGGAAAACAGCTTTGGCAATCTCCGCCCAAACAGTTAAAGGAGCTGCCGAAATGGTGATGGAAGAACAAATTCATCCGGAACAGTTAATTGACCGTGTAACAACACCTCAGGGCTGTACTATTACGGGATTAAGCGAAATGGAATCGCACGGATTCAGTTCGTCATTAATCCGCGGAATTAAAGCCGCAGTTAAGAAAATTAAAGATATTTAATTGTTCTTAGTAAAAAAAAAACAAAGGCTTTCTGAAATTCAGAAAGCCTTTGTGTTACAATTCATATCTTTGCTGTCTTTCTTTTACCATTTAAAATTAACACAATTAAGCCTTAAACTAACTTAATTGCTTAATGGTAAATCAACAAAAAATTATTTTTTCTTTTTCTTCAAAGCCATTTCATTGTCATCATATTCCTGACCAAAATCAGGCATACCATCTTTAGTCCATTTTAATACTCTGGCTCTTGTATGACGATTCGGATCGGATAAGGCATCCCCTTTAATTTTTTCATAATCACGGGCATGGTAAATCATAATATCGGTTTTACCATCTTCAGCTACGGTAAAACTATTGTGTCCTGGCCCGAAACGTTTGAATTTTTCATTCGTATAAAAAACTGGTTTGTCTAATTTAGTCCAGGATTTTGGATCCAATAAATCCGCTCCTTCTTTAGCCCAAAGCAATCCAATACAATACGTCGCATCGGTAGCACTGGCCGAAAAAGCCAGGAATACTTTGCCGTTTTTAACCAAAACCGCTGGTCCCTCATTTACTTTATACGTATGCATTTCCCAGTCATAATCTGGCTGACTAATAACCACTTGTTTGTCATCAAGTGTAGTAGGACTGGTCATTTTAGCAATATACAAACTGGTATTTACCACTTTTCCGGAACCTCTGTCCACCCAAACCATATAACGCTGTCCGTGCAATTCGAAAGTTGTCGCATCAAGGGAAAAAATATCTCCTTTGGTTACAATTTGTCCTTCTTCTTTCCATTCGCCTTTGGTTGGATCTTCTGAAGGATTGGATAAGGCATATTTGTGAATGCTCCATTTATCTTCGGCAGAACCGGCGGCAAAATAAATGTACCATTTTCCGTCAATTCGGTGCAATTCCGGTGCCCAGATATGATTTCCCATCGGCCCTTTATTGTGCTTACGCCAAATCACCACGGGCTGTGCTGTTTTTATTCCGTTAATCGTTTTAGAACTTCTAATTTCAATTCGGTCGTATTCAGGAGCCGTCGCAATGAAATAATAAGTTCCATTAGCCGCCTTGGTTACAAACGGATCCGCCCGTTGCAACACCAATGGATTATCAAATTGGTTTTTTTTTAATTTTTGAGCCTGTATGCTCACTCCAAAAAGAAGCATACTAATAAAAATACTGAAGCGTGAAAAATTCATGGTTTTATTTATTTTCAATTATAATTACAAAATTCAATTTTTTAAATGTTAAATCAACATTTGCAAAATGTAAATATAATTGATTTCTGGTTTGCTTCTTCTAAAATTTAAAAACTGACAACTAACTTACTAAAAATCAAATTTTTATTTGTAAAAATAATAATGCAAATGTTTGATAATCATGTAGTTTATCCGAAAAAAGAGCTTTACATCGAAAAAAAGAAAAGTTGTTTTTATAAAACTAAAAATAGCCGTAATTTTATGGAAGTGAACCCCGTCTACTCTAACTTTTCTGGTTAATGGTTTAATTTGTTACTAACATTAAATAAACATTATTATGAAAAAGTTATTCAACATGATTTACGACAAAATTTCCCGTTTTCTATTCGGAGACGAAACAATGGTGAAATACTAACAACAAATCGTAAAAGAAGCGCGTATGTAAAAAAATTACTTTAGGTTTGATTAATTCAACGATGAACCATTTCTAAATTTATACTGATTTAGAAATGGTTTTTTGTTTTTCTGAATTAAAACCCCAACGCTTCCCTAAATTTCCCGTCACCCAAAAGCAGATATTTTTTGCTAATTTTGAAAGCTCAAAATCATAATTATGCAAATTAAAATTCTACACATCGATAGTAATCATCCCATCCTGATGCAACAATTACAAGAGGCTGGTTTTGAAAACCATGAAGATTTTACCTCTTCCAAAGAAGCCATAGAAGCAAAAATTCAGGAATATCACGGCATTGTAATTCGCAGTCGTTTTAAAATTGACAAAACATTTTTGGACAAAGCAACCAATTTGCAGTTTATTGCCCGTGTAGGAGCCGGTTTGGAAAGCATCGATTGCGAATATGCCACTTCAAAAAATATCGCATTAATTGCTGCTCCGGAAGGTAACCGAAATGCCGTTGCCGGGCATTCTTTAGGTATGATTTTATCGCTTTTTAACAACTTAAACCGCGCCGACAGAGAAATTCGTTCCGGACACTGGAACAGAGAAAGCAACCGTGGTCATGAATTAGACGGAAAAACCGTTGGAATTATCGGTTATGGGAACATGGGAAAATGGTTTGCTAAAAAGCTACGAGGTTTTGATGTAAAAGTGCTTTGTTATGACATCAAAGAAAATGTAGGCGACGAAAATGCCCAACAGGTTTCTTTAGCCGAATTACAGCAAAAAACAGATGTTTTGAGTCTGCACCTGCCATGGACTCCGGAAACGGATAAAATGGTTAATACCAACTTTATTAATGCCTTCGCAAAATCATTCTGGATACTCAACACTTCAAGAGGAAAAAATATCGTTACAGCCGACTTGGTTACAGCCTTACAATCCAAAAAAATCTTAGGAGCAGGTTTAGATGTTTTGGAGTATGAAAAACTCTCTTTTGAAACCTTATTTCAGGACAAAACAACTCCGGAAGCGTTTCAATATTTATTAGACGCTGATAATGTTTTATTGTCTCCACATGTTGCCGGATGGACTTTTGAAAGTCACGAGCGCCTGGCACAAACTATTGTTGATAAAATCAAAGCTTTATTTGCTCAATAAAATAAAAACCAGCTTTTTGTAAAACCAAAAAATTTCCTTTTTTCAGGATAATTTCATAAATTTATAGATTGATAATCACTAAATTATGGGATTATGGAAGATTCAAAATACGAACACTGGAACCAACCGCAGCCCTATGAAGAAGACAATAAAAGAATTGCTGCGGGTTTATTAGCAATAATCTTAGGTCCATTTGGAATCCATAAATTTCTCTTAGGTTATACTAAAACGGGTATTTTTTGGCTTTTTCTAAGTCTCATCAGTTTTGGCGCCATAACGGGATTACTCGGACTTATAGAAGGTATTATCTATCTGACAAAATCAGATGATGAATTTTACAGAACCTACCAAATGGGAAGAAAACCCTGGTTTTAGATATTCAGACTAAAAAAAACCGCAGATTCGCAGATTTAATAATTTACAATCTGTGAATCTGCGGTAAATTTTTAAAAAAGTATAAAAACACTATTCCCCTTTTTCATTAAATTTTTTCTCCAATTCAGCCTGAAATTCTTCCATAACCGGTTTCATTGTACTTTCCGGAATATCGGCAATTCTAATGTACATTAAACCATCAATAGCATTATTAAACAAAGGATCGACATTAAAAGCGACTACTTTTGCATTTTGTTTAATGTATTTTTTAATCAATACCGGCAAACGCAAAATTCCAGGCTCCAATTCGTCAATAATTTTATCAAATTTATTCAAATCGGCTTCCGTTTCATTGAAGATAAAATCTTTGTCAGCATCTTTTAATTTCACTTTATAAGCCTTTTTCGGATGAATATATTGTGCTATATATGGATCGTAATAATTGGATTTCATAAACTCAATCATCAGTGATTTAGAAAAATCAGAAAACTGATTACTAATACTCACCCCACCTATAAGATATTTATGTTCCGGAAAACGCAAGGTAGTATGAATAATTCCTTTCCAAAGCAGGAATAACGGCATCGGTTTTTGCTGGTATTCTTTAATAATGAAAGCGCGTCCCATCTCAATCGACTGATGCATGGTTTCAAACAATTCCGGTTCGAAACGAAATAATTCATTCAAATAAAAACCTTCAATTCCGTATTTTGGATAGATTTCACCTCCCAAACCCATTCGGTAAGCTCCGGCGATTTTTTGCGCTTCATCATCCCACAAAAACAAATGATGGTAATATTGGTCAAATTTATCTAAATCGATAGATTCATTCGTTCCTTCGCCAACTTCTCTAAAGGTAATTTCACGCAGTCGCCCAATTTCATGCAAAATGCTCGGAATTTTTTCGGCTCCGGCAAAAAACACTTCATAATTTTTGCTTTGTAACAAGCGACAATCGGTATTTCTTAAGGCATTAACTTCGGCAATAATTTTTTCTTCATTAGCCGGAGTGACAATTTCCTTTGGATTTTTAGGCAATTTTAAATGGGGCGTTGTCAATAATTTGCTTTCCTTTTCAAAAGGATTCGCCAGCATATAAGTTTTCTTTCTCAGAAATTCCGAATAGGCTTCAATACTTTCGTATTCGTTTTGTTCCGCCACCGAAATTGGTTTTCCAATTCTAACTTTAATCACGCGGTTTTTTTGACTAAACAATTCCGAAGGCAATTTAGCCGTACGCAACGTACTACTGATTTTGGAGAGGAAATAAAACAAACGACTGTTTTTAGCATGAAAATAAATAGGAACCACCGGAACCTGAGCTTTTCTAATTACTTTGATAGCCCCTTCTTCCCAAGGTTTATCCACAACAAGCTGCCCGTCTTTATAACTGGAAACCTCCCCGGCAGGAAACATCCCCAAGGGTTTTCCGTCACTTAAATGACGCAAAGTCTCTTTAATCCCTAAAACACTCGATTTTACATCCTTATGATTTTCAAAAGGATTTACCGGCATAATGTATTGCTTTAATGGTTCAATGCGATGCAAAAGAAAATTAGCAATAATTTTAAAATTAGGCTCTTTTTCCAACATCAGTTTCAACAATAAAATTCCGTCAATTCCTCCCAGCGGATGATTGGAAATAGTAATATAAGCGCCATCTTTAGGCAGACGTTTAAAATCTTCTTCCGGAATTTCAAATTTTATCTGTAAGTCGTCCACAATACCATTTAAAAAATCAATTTCTTTCAAATGTTTATTGCGATTGTAATATTTATTGAGTGTAGAAATTCTCAACGCCTTCATTAATAGCCAACCTGAAAAAGTCCCTAAGACCCCGTATTTATCAACATTTATTGCTTTTGCAACTTCTTTGGCTGTAACTAAACCCATTTAATTTTTCTTTTTTGAGCGAAAAACAAAGATAGAAAAAAACTCCATTATCCGACTATGAGCCTACTTTGATTTTAAAATTTTATACCTGCTACCAGTTATTTTTTAGTATTTTTGGGAATCAAAAAATTTAAAAAAATGAGGATTTTATCATATAATGTCAACGGAATTCGGGCAGCTATTTCAAAAGGATTTATCAATTGGTTAGAACAGGCCAAACCCGATGTCGTTTGTCTTCAGGAAATTAAGGCTACTCCTGATCAGCTTCCGTTAATGGATTTTGAAATGGCAGGCTACCCTTATCACTATTGGTTTCCGGCAACCAAGAAAGGTTATAGCGGTGTTGCAATTTTATCAAAAATTAAACCTAAAAACGTAGTTTATGGCACGGGAATTGAGCACATGGACCACGAAGGACGAAATCTACGCATCGATTTTGATGATTTTTCAGTTATGAGTTTGTATTTGCCTTCAGGTACCAACATCGAAAGACTCAATCATAAATTCATGTTTATGGATGATTTCCAAAATTACATCAACGAATTAAAAAAGGAAATCCCTAATTTAATTATTTGTGGCGATTACAATATTTGTCACGAGGCCATCGATATTCATGATCCGATACGAAATGCGAAAGTTTCCGGATTCCTTCCCGAAGAACGTGCCTGGCTGGATGCTTTCTTAAAAAACGGATTCATTGACAGTTTCCGCTTTTTAAACAAAGAACCGGGTAATTATTCCTGGTGGACCGTTCGTGTAAAAACAGCCCGAACTGACAATAAAGGCTGGCGTATTGATTATTGTCTGGTGAGCGAACCTTTGAAAGACAAAATCAAAAAAGCGCTTATTTTACCCGAGGCCAAACATTCTGATCACTGTCCCGTTCTGGTAGATATCGAATAATATAAACATTTTAAACTCTTAAAAATGATCAAAAAAATCTCCTTAAGCCTGTTAGCTCTGGCACTTTCAACTTCTTGTGTTTCCAAGAAAATATATACAGACTTAGAAAACAAATACACCGATTTAAAGAAAGAAAACAGAAGCTTAACCGACGAAAATGAGGCACTTTTAAAAGCCAAAAACAAATTAAAATCTGACCGCGAGACTTTGCAAAATGAATTAAGCAAAATAAAATCGGAGCGCGACAAACTAACGGCTGACCAAAAAGCACTAAACGAAAAAATAGCCCGTTTGGAAGATTCTTACAATGCTTTGGAGAAAAACAGCAACGATGCTTTACAGGCCAACATGAAAAAGAATCGTGATTTATTAGCCGAATTAGAAGCCAAGCAAAAAGCCTTATCTATTGAACAAGAACGTTTAAGTAAAAATGCACAACGCCTGAAAGAACTGGAAGATAAAATAGCCGCTAACGAGGCTTCCATGCGAAAATTAAAAGAAACTTTGTCAAAAGCTCTTAACGGATTTGAAGGCAAAGGCTTAACCGTAGAACAAAAAAACGGAAAAGTATATGTATCCATGGAAAACAAATTACTTTTCAATTCCGGAAGCTGGGCTGTGAGTTCGGAAGGGAAAAAAGCGGTAGTGGAACTAGGAAAAGTATTGGGTGAAAACCCGGATATTGCGGTTTTGATTGAAGGTCATACGGATAACGACCCTTATGGTGGTTCCGGACCAATTGCTGACAACTGGGATTTATCAACCAAAAGAGCTACAGCCATTGTAGGAATTTTGAGCGAAAACAGAGCCATCAACAAAAAGAATTTAACCGCTGCCGGAAGAGGAGAATTCTCTCCGATTGCTACTAATGAAACGGCTGAAGGCAAAGCTAAAAACCGTCGTATTGAAATTATCTTAACACCAAGATTAGATGAAATCGCCGAGATGTTGAATGAGATTGATTAATTAAACATTAGATAAAAAAGTTTTGAAACAGTGTTTCAAAACTTTTTTATTTTTCATTCCAATATTCACTATAAAAATTTTCAGTTTCTATTAACTCTGAATGATTTCCAGATATTGAAATAGCAAGCAAAAACACAAACTCTGCACTTATAACAATTGACCATAACTTTTTAAATGTAACTGGAATTGCACTAAAAAAGAAAGTGCCAATGTAAAGAATATAAGCTATAAGACCTGTTTTAATGAGTAAAAGTATTGGCAGCAAAATATATCCAAGCCATTGCCACTTGTTTTGGATCTCAAAAAAATCTCGTACTTGTTTTTGCGTAAGTTGTTCTGAAAGTGAATTGTAAATCAAGTACTTGGGAAAAGTACTTTTTATAAGCATAATAAATTAGTAGAATTAAAAAACAGCAGCTTTTGCTACTGTTTTCAAGTTTACATATTACAACAGGGTTTCATTTTTTTGATTTGTATAGCTGAATATAAAATGTGCATGCTGCACATGAATAAATAATTAAATTTGCAATTTGTACAAATAATTCTTTACCTTTTAAAAAACCATCAATAACGATATTTGAAATTGATATGCCTAGTAAAAAAAGAGAAGCTACAAAAAGAATAAATAAAATAGGTTTACTAAATTTTATCATGACTGATATTTAATTATTAATTTGAATTATCTACAAGTAGCTCCCCAAGCAGAACTAGCAGCAAGCCATCCTCCAACAGCAATTCCTGTGGCTAGCCCACCACTTGCCGCAGTTAGTGTTGCCAAACCTCCAAATGCAAATACTAAGCCTACAGTTGCTCCACCGCAACCATTCCAAAAACCACTCCCAGCCATAATGTTTTCCATTTCGACAAATGTCAATCTGTCTTCCATATTAATAAGACTCATTTTTTAAATTTCGGAATTTTTCATAAAGTCAATGATTTTGTTAATAGATTAATTTTTCTTCTTACAAAGTTTAATAAACAGAAATTAGTTTCCTATTCGAAAACGAATAATTTTGTTTATGAATTTCAGTTTCTATTAACTCTGAATGATTTCCAGATATTGAAATAGTGGATAGTCCAATTAAAGCAATAGAGAGCAATAGGTACTTGAAGAAAGTACTTTTCATAAACATGATAAACTAGTGAAATAAAAAGGACTATTGTAATTTTATAAAATAGTCCAACGATATTAAAAATAGTAAGATATTGTTTGGACACTATCCTGAAAGGATTTACTCCTTTTTTTTCGCGTCTTTATGTAAATCAGTATCTTTAATAGCACTCTTAAATTCTTTAATACCATTTCCTAGACCTTTCATTAATTCCGGTATTTTTTTTCCTCCGAATAATAATAAAACAGCAAAAACTATAAGTGTAATTTCTGTTATTCCAAATCTTCCCATTATTTGATAAATTTAAAAAAATTAATAAAAAAACAACCTCAAAAACAGATGCTCTTGAGGTTAAAATTTTCGTGGAGATGTACTACTTTTTTTTTTCTTTATAAATTTTATATCTATATCCTATTGCAATTATTACAATAAGCAGTATAATTGTTATAGCCCCTCTATTCATAATTTATTTCTAATTGTTTAAATTAATTTAGATAGAAACAAGCTGCAGTTGTTAATCCTCCAACTAATGGATTCATGCCAGAAGCAACGCCTGCTGCTAAACCACTTAATGCACAACCCCATAGCGTTGAGGATCCACTTCCGGCCATAATGTTTTCCATTTCAACAAATGTTAATCTGTCTTCCATATTAATAAGACTCATTTTTTTAATTTCGGAATTTTTCATAAAGTCAATGATTTTGTTAATAGATTAATTTTTCTTCTTACAAAGTTTAATAAACAGAAATTAGTTTCCTATTCGAAAACGAATAATTTTATTTATGAATTTGAGTTTATGTTAAATCTTATGAGTTATGTAAATATCACTAAAAGTGGGTATTGTAATTCTCATTTTAATATAGGAATTTGCTAAAAAAATAATGTATGAGCATTGGTGTTAAAATAAGACAACTAAGAGAAGCTAATAATTGGTCTCAACCAGAATTAGCACATCGCCTTGGTATAGCACAAACAACTTTATGCAACATAGAAAGTAGCACTACTAAAAAAATAGATTTTCTATTAATATACAAGATTTGTAGAGAATTTAAAGTAGAATTTGATTTTTTTATTAAAGAAGAACAAGTTAACGAAACTGGAGAAGACAATAAAAAAAAAATGCTAACTGTAATAGTCTCTTTGACAAGACAACACGAATAAAGTAGCTTGTTAAAGACAACAAACATAAAAATATTAAAAGTAAAGATTTGAAAAACAAACAATTACAGTCTTAATTTTAAACATGTGTATCATGGCAATTAAAACAAATACTTTATAACAATTATCAAAAATACGAGGATATGAAAACGATTTTATGACTTAGGTTTTACTTGAAAATATTAATCGTTTTATATAGTTTTGTTTTAATTTTTAAAACTCAACAATGAAATACACAACTTTACCCAATACTGATATTCAAGTAAGTAAAATATGCCTGGGTACCATGACTTTTGGGCAACAAAATACCGAAGCTGATGGTCATGCGCAAATGGATTATGCCGTTGCCAACGGGGTAAACTTTTTTGATACTGCCGAAATGTACTCCGTTCCGGCACGCAAAGAAACTTACGGAAGTACCGAAAAAATTCTGGGAACATGGTTTAAAAAATCCGGCAAAAGAGACGAAATTGTTTTGGCTACTAAAATTGCCGGACCCAATCCAAATTTTGGCTACATGCGTGAAAAGAATGATTTTTCACCAGCCAGTATTAAATACGCTTTAGAAAACAGTTTGCAACGCCTGCAAACCGATTATATTGATTTGTACCAATTGCACTGGCCGGAACGTAAAACCAATTTTTTTGGCAAAAGAGGTTTTATCGTAGAACACGATGCCTGGGAAGACAACATCCGATTGGTACTGGAAACTTTAGAAGGATTTATCAAAGAAGGAAAAATCAAACACATCGGACTTTCAAATGAAACTCCCTGGGGAATCATGCGTTTTCTGGAAGAAAGTAAATACAATAATCTGCCAAAAATCAGCACCGTTCAAAATCCGTATTCGTTGTTAAACCGCCAATTTGAAGTAGGTTCAGCCGAAGTATGCATGAAAGAAAATGCAGGTTTGTTAGCTTATTCTCCATTGGCTTTTGGAGTGCTTTCCGGGAAATTTTTAAGCGGAGAAAATCATCCTAACGCCCGTATCAAACTATTCCCGCAATTTTCCAGATACAACAGCGCCGAATGTACGGAGGCAGCCAAACGTTATCAGGAAATTGCTCAAAAACACAGTATTTCAATGGCTCAAATGGCTTTAGCTTTCGTTAAGCAACAGCCTTTTGTTACGAGTAATATTATTGGCGCGACAACTTTGGAACAATTAAAAGAAAACATCAGTTCGATCGACTTGGTTTTATCAGATGAAATCATTTCTGAAATCAATGCCGTTCATGCTGTAATTCCGGATCCTGCTCCTTAATTTACCCTAAAAATTTAAATTAACCATTAAGAATTTAAGTTTCATTAAGAAGAATTTCTCTTCATATTCTTAATTTCTTAATGGTTTTATTTTCTCACACGTTTTTAATGTTTCAGATAAAAAAATTAAAACTCAAATTCTTCATCGATTTTCAATGAGTCAACAACGGTTGTATCTTTGACTCTAATATGCAAAAAAGATTTAGCCGGACCGGTTAAAACGGTTTGCTCCTTTTTAAAAATCGTATCATCTACAGTCAGCAATCCTCTTCTAATCATTAAATTGGTTAAAAAAGAAACCTGTTTCATCGCCGATTCTTTCAAAATTCCTTCATCATTAAACTGATACATAAATTTCTTTGGACTTGGAATAATGCGCGCTAAATACAAGCATTCGTTAAAAGTCAATTCGGCAGGGGTTTTCCGGAAATAATACTGACTTGCTTCACCTATTCCATACACATTTGGTCCCCATTCGATAATATTAAAATACACCTCCAGCATACGGTTTTTGCTCACAATGCGGTTGTTTTCCAAAATATAAACCAATAGAATTTCTTCCAGTTTTCGGGACAAAGTTTTCTCTCTGGTCAGAAAAACATTCTTAATCAATTGCATGCTGATAGTACTGGCGCCACGGGAAAATTTTCGGGTGCGGATATTCTTAGCAATAGATTGTTTGAACGCTTCATTGATAAAACCATGATGCGAAAAGAACGAAGGATCTTCGGTAGTTAAGACACATTTTTGCAAATAAGGCGAAATTTGATCCAAAGGAGTATAGTTCACATTCGAAGTTCCTACCAAAACCGGACGCTGCAACATCCCGTTAATGATAGCGCGATAAATAAACTCACCATTGAGTTTGTTCAAATTGGCTTCGCCGTATTTGGTAATTTTCAGATTTTCTTTTTTCAGATTGCTGTTAAACACCAAATCGTTTGGTTTGTTTTTATTGTATGCAAAATCCAAATAATAATCGAAAGTTCCTTCGGCTTCCATGCCCTGAAAATGCGTAAACAAACCATCGGGAAGCGAAGTGATAAAATCCTGCGCTTTCATTTTTGGAATATTGATTTTGAGTTTGTAAATGGTATCCTCTTCGGTTTCATAAGCCAGATACGGGTGGAATTTCACCTTATTAAACTGCGCTGTCGAACTGCTGTCCACAGCCATAAAATCAGACCCTAACAGCAATCGGTAATCCAATCGGGCATTTTTAATTAAAACATCTTTTTGAGCAATTCTTCGATGATTAATTTTCAAATTGGCAATCGAAGCAAAACCGTCAATATGAAGTTCTCCACCGCTTTTATCTATATTTTCCACGTTCAGACGAATGGAATCAAAGCTCGAAATCAGATTGTAACGTTCGTCAAAATAAGGAACTTTAATCGCACCGGTATCAATATTAAAAAACCGGATATCAGCTTTTTTATTTCTTGGATCGGCAAAACCTTTTATTTTCCAGCGTTGCGCAAAAGTATTGGTTTGAACATCAATGGAAGTCTCCAGTTCTTTGTTGGTCAAAACTAATTTTTGAATACCAATAGTTGCTTTTTTGCCATTATCATTAAGCTTGAATTTCAAATTTTCAACATGCATATCCGTCGGAATTAAATTCAAAACTCTTGAAATAATCCGATAGGCAAAAGCAGCATAATCTTTTTTGTCAGAAGTATTTTCTTCGTCTTTATTTCTTTTTAAAAAGGCGGCAAAGTTTTTTACCTCACCTTTTTTAGTCAGCTGAATATATCCTTTTTTGATTTCTAAAGTTCCCAGTTGCACTTCACCCAGCAATAAGCGCCATACATTTACAGTCGTTTTAATTTCATGAATATTAAATAAAGTATCCGCATGATTAGGAACCAAGCTAACATCAGCCAGATGCACTCCCGAAAATCCTTCAAAAACAGCTTTTTTTACCACAAATCTACTGTTATAATCCGCTTCCATTTTGTTAGCCGTTTTAGCAATGATTTGTTGCAAAAGCACCTCTCTAAAACTAAAAATTCCAATAATTGCAAGCAATGCAAATGCTACTACAATTTTTGCAACTAAGAATATTTTTTGTTTTTGGGTTCTCATAAATCAGTTTTTTTTGGTCGCGAGCTAAAATAATAACTTTTTACTTTGATTGAGAATCTTCGTTTAAACTTTAATAAATACTTCACTTTTCCAGCAGAATAGCATGAAAAAAACCACAACTTATCTTATTATTTTACACTGAGCCAACCAAAACACCCCTAAATTACTGTAAAACAAGACACTAAACAAAAACGTTAAAAAGCCCGTAAATACTGGACTTTCCGAATGTTTTAGGTTAAATTTGCAGTACAAAAAAAATTAAAAATGAAAAAAGTTATTTTATCGGTTATTGCCGTACTATCATTTGCGTTTGCAAATGCACAAGAATCAAAAACAGTAAGATTTGGTGTTAAAGCCGGAGCTAATTACGATTGGTTAGCAACAGGTGACGCATCTGTTTACGATTTACGTCCTGAAGTAGGATACCACGCTGGTTTAGTAGCAGAATTCAAAATGTGTGATGAATTTTCATTCCAAGCTGAAGCTTTGTATTCACATTCCAGCTTTAAATTTGACGGAAACGGAAACACAAGTGGCAGCGATTTAAAAATTAGCGAAATAGCAATCCCTGTTTTAGCTAAATTTCACTTAGTTAAAGGTTTATCAATAGAAGTTGGCCCACAAGCAAGTGCCATTATAGACTCTGAAGCAAAAGGAATTTATGCTAACACCAATTTGAGAAAATATAACATCGCATCTGTTTCGGGCTTAGCTTATGGCTTTAACTCCGGAGCATTTGTTCAAGCTAGATATGTTTATAATTTCTTAGACTTGGCCTATGGACCTGCAGGAAACAATCGTTTTGGAATCCAGGCTTCTGTAGGTTACAAATTCTAATATCCATTTTCAGAAATAATCAGAAAACCATGCAGTTTGAACATGCCCCAAAAAGTTAGACACTATTTGGGGCATTTTTTATGAGAGAAAAAAGAAAATTTTCATCAGAATTCAAACTTGAACAAGTTTTAAAGCACACTAATGATCATCGTTCTTATGGTGCTATTTCGAAAGAAGTTGGTATAGATCATTCGCTTCTTAGAAGATGGGTTGGATTATACAAATCCAAAGGAATTTTAGGTTTAAAAATCAATAAGACTAAAACAGTTTTTAGTTTAGATTTTAAACTAAAAGTTGTTAAATATCTTATATCAAATAATTTATCTCTTTTAGATGCCAGTATAAAATTTGAAGTTCCT
>NZ_AUDK01000015.1 GCF_000425425.1 Flavobacterium daejeonense DSM 17708 | reverse complement strand
TAAATTCCATCTATTCCTTTGGCTTCTTTCACACGGTCTTCCCAATATTTGAAAACCTTATCGCTATTGGTTTTGTAATTAAATCTTCCAAAAACTTTTTCATTCCATTCGTCAACATTATTGCGCAACATCGGTTCGGCATGTGAAGTCCCCAACACAATATTATATAAAGTTGCCATTTTTGCATTACCCGGGTAATGGAAAAAAGCTTTGGTACTGGAATGCATGGCTGGCCAAATGGTATTGGCTTTCAATCGCAACAACAATTCAAAAATTTTGGCATAGGTTTTTGGACCAATGTCTTTTGTTTCCGGCTCAAATGTTTTCGCCGCCCAAGGCTGCAATCCCCAATCTTCATCGTTTAAAAAGATTCCTCTATACTTCACGGAAGGTTCTTTGGACTGGAAATCATTTTGATTCAGTACCAATTCTTTTTGCTCTTTAGCAGGCACATCAGCCCACCAATACCACGGAGATACTCCTATTTTTTTGGATAATTCAAAAACCCCATAAGCCGTTCCTCTTGGATTTGTACCGGCAATAACAAAAGCTTTGTTAATCTTTTTGTTGGGATTAAGAATCGTTTTATAGAGATAACTTTCCCATTGATTTGAAAAGTTTCCTTTTATCAACTTTTTATCAATAAATGGATTCATCAGCTTAGAAGAGATACTTCCTATAACAATTACATTCCCTTCAGCATCCTTACTATTGGTAATCACCTTAGGTTTATAATGGGTTACTTTGTAAATATCCTCTGCTAATAAATGAGCAGCAATAGAATCAAGTGGAGAACCTTCTTTATCATATAAAATTACCGCCTGAAATTTAGCTGTATAGATTTCAAACGAAGGATCAATATTCTTAATTTTGATGATACTATTCGTTGCCTGAATGCTATTTACAAACAAAATCAGACAAAAAAACTTTATAAAATTTTTCATATCTTTTATTTAAATCAAAGTGAATTTATGACAATCGTTGCAGTTGGAACTCCATTTGAAGTAACAATCAATTCTGTTTTCCCTGCTTCTTTTCCAGCCCTTATAATTACCATCGCCCTGCCTTTAAACAAAGAAGGCTGAAGTGAACCAAAACTGGCCATATCTGTTGGTGCCCCATTCCCTGAACCAATTATTTTACCCGCTCCCTTAGAACTAATTACAACTTGCTGATTGGCATCAAGAATCGTATTTCCATTTTGGTCAGTCAATTCAATTAAAACATAGGAAAGATCCTGACCATCCGCTTTTATAGTCGCACGATCTGCTTTTAATTTTATAGCCGCAGCGGTACCCACAGTTTGTAACAGCGTACTTGCACCTTCTTTTCCATCAACTAATTCTACCGCTTTTAATGTACCTGGTTTGTAAGGCACTTTAAACCCGGTTTTATATTGAGCATTCGTTTCTTTTTCGCCAATTAATTGGTCATTAAGATACAATCTTACTTTTGGAGCACGAGAATAAACATTAACATTCAATTCTTTGTTTTCCATATTTGGAAACGTCCACGAAAGTGATTCTTCAGGCCAGCCCCAAAAACTCACCTTTTTTATCTTTCCTTCGGCAACAGGCAATTCTACTGCCATGCTAATCTTTTTTTCTCTCCAAAGAATATCTCTGTAATAGGACTGTGGTTTCTTTACTCCAATTAAATCAATATCACCACACCAGCCGTTGTACCAGGGCCAGCCCATAAACTGATGCACGTTTTCCTGAGGATCAACTTCAAAAGAATTGCCTAAACCTGACTCTCCCAAATAATCCATGGCTGTCCAGATAAAATCGCCTATTACATACGGTAATTTTTCTACCTTATCCCAGTTTTCAGAAGCTTCTGTAGCCACACTTTCGCTACTGAACATCACTTTATCAGGAGTTTTAGCATGTTCTTCTTCATAAAAACGCCACATGTAATTATAACCCGATATATCTAAATGTTTTAAGGCATTATCTAACGGGAGCATGTTTTTGTGTTCTTTATCCCAATGTTTGTTAACCCCGGCAGTAATAGGTCGCGTTGTATCGTATTTTAAAATTTCATTTTTCAAATACAAGGCCGTTTCACTTCCTGCATCGGTAATGCGTTCCGGAATTTCATTCCCCAGACTCCACATAATCACAGAAGGATGATTTCGGTCTCTCAATACCAATGAGCGAATATCTTTGGCACTCCATTCCTCAAAATACTGATGATAATCATTAGCGTTTTTCTTCTTTTTCCATTGGTCGAAAGCTTCATTGATAACTAACATTCCTAATCGGTCACAGGCATCTAAAAAACTTTCCGACATAGGATTATGAGAAGTTCGAATAGCATTAAAACCACTCTTTTTCAATAATTCTATTTTTCGTTCTTCCGCTCTGTTAAAAGCTGCCGAACCTAAAAGTCCGTTGTCATGATGCACACAACCGCCTTTTAATAATGTTTTCACACCATTTAATTTAAATCCTTCGATTACAGAAAATTCAATAGTTCTGATTCCAAATGGAATAGCTAACTCATCTATTTTTGTTTTCCCTTCCCAAAGTGCAATTTTTGCTTCATACAAATTAGGTTTTTCTATTGACCATAAAGAAGGATTTTTAATCGTTATGATAAACGGAACTTCTTTTTTCGCTTTACTATTAATTTTGATTTTCTGCGACTCTTGCCCCACGTTTTTTCCATCAGCAGCAACGATAGTAGTTATGACTGTAAAATCATCATTTTTAGCATTTCCTTCAACTATAGTTGTTGATAAGGCAACTTCTGCCTGATTATTTGCTATCTTTTTTGTGGTAATAAAAGTTCCCCAATCTTCAATATAAGTTTGCGGTGTCTGCAATAACCACACATGACGGTAAATCCCGGAACCGGAATACCAACGGGAATTTTTACCCTCATTCAAAACTTTTACAGCCACCACATTCTGCTGACCAGCAGGATTACAAAATGGAGTGATGTCAAATCTAAAACTCGAATAACCATATACATTTTGTCCCACTTTTTGACCATTTACCCAAACTTCAGCCTGATTATAGACCCCTTCAAAGTACAATTCGTGTCGTTGTCCTTTATTTTTTGGAGAAATAACAAATGTTTTTCGATACCAGCCTTCACCACCCACAGTTTGCCCGGTAGCAAATCCGCCAACACTTGCCCTGCTAAAAGGTCCTACTACAGAATCTTTCTTTTGATTTGGCATAGGTTCAATACTCCAATCATGAGGTAAATCCAATAATCTCCATGCGCTGTCATTAAAAGATGGATCTTGTGCGTTTTTTACACTTCCTTTATAAAAATGCCAGTCGTTATCGAATAATACTTTTCGTGATATATCAACCTGTTGTTTTTTCTGGGAATACGCCGGAAATAATAATGCAACACATAAAACAGAAAACAGAATGTGTTTAATTGTAATTGTTAATTTCATTTCGAATTAAAAAAGTTCAATAAATATGTTTTTGATTTTAAAAAAATAAACTAAAGAAGTAGTCCCAAGTCTATATTTTTTTCAAAATTAACTTAAGCCTTAATTTGGGTATTATCATATATTGCCAATGCTTATCAAAATAAGACATTTTATAAAATACACTTATAATCAATGTTTTGCCCCCTAATTTTTGATGCAAAACATGATGAATTAGAATTAGTATTTATCTCCTTCTAATCTGAATGAGATTAACTTTTTGACACAAAATAACGAACTCCCGACTCCTTTTATTTTTTACTTAAGAATCGAATAACGAATTCCCATTTCGAGTCCTGCCAGTTCAGCCAGTCCTTTTAACCTTCCAATTAATGGATAACCAGGATTTCCTGCTCTGTTAAAATCGTCTAACATTTTATGTCCGTGATCCGGACGAATAGGCAAATTATAATCGGTTCTTCCTTCAGACTTTCTTCTGATTTGCTCTTCTACGATAGCTTTCATTACTCCCGGTAAATCTACTGTTGGATCTAAATGTTCTGTTTCATAAAAATCGCCGTTGTCTAATATTTTAGTACTTCTTAAATGTAGAAAATGTACTCTTTCAGCATATTTTCTGAAAATTTCAGCCAAATTATTGTCTTTTCTCGCTCCTAATGAACCGGTACAAAAAGTAATTCCGTTATGTAAAGACGGACAAACAGTAGACAACCATTCGAAATCATCTCCTGAACTCATAATACGTGGTAATCCTAATAATGGAAAAGGAGGATCATCAGGATGTACCGCTAATTTAACGCCTGATTCTTCAGCAACAGGAATGACTTCACTTAAGAAAAAAGCAAAATTTTCTCTTAATTTATCTTTATCAATTCCGTCATATTCAGCCAATAATTTTAAAAATATTTTGATGGGCTCTTTTTCATCTTCTCCCACAGCTCCGTCAATAAAAGACTGGGTAGCAACAATAATGTTATAAGCAAGAGCTCTGGCATCTTCTTTGGTTAACGTTTGATAGAGAGCTTCCGCTTTTTTAATTTGCTCTTCGGAATAATCCTTAGCAGCATTTGGTCTTTCTAAAATAAATAAATCAAATGCAGCGAATAAATCGGCTCCAAAATACATTGCTACCGTACCATTTTCGAGCGTATAATTCAAATTGGTTCGTGCCCAATCCAATACCGGCATAAAATTATAGCAAATGGTTGTTACGCCACATTTCCCTAAATTTTTAACGCTTTCCTTATAATTAGCAATAATTCTGTCGCGGCTGGCTTTTCCTTTCTTAATATCTTCATGAACAGGCAAACTTTCAACCACATCCCATGTAAGTCCGTAGGATTCGATATTATTTTTAGTCTTCAAAATCTCTTCTACTGACCAAATTTCGCCATTTGGAATATGATGCAAAGCGGTAACAATTCCCGTTGCTCCTGTTTGTTTAATTTGCTCCAGACTAATAGGATCCTTTGCCCCAAACCATCTTAATGTCTTTTTTAATTCCATTTTATTATTTTTTTAAACTCCGCTAAAAGAACTAAAACCTCCATCAATAGGGATAATAGTTCCTGTTATAAAACTTGCCGCATCTGAACATAAAAACTGAACAATTCCGTTCAATTCATTGATATCTCCAAAACGTTTCATTGGTGTTCTTGCCAATACTTTTTTACTTCTTTCAGTGTAAGAGCCATCCTCATTAATTAATACTCTTCTATTTTGGTCACCGATAAAAAATCCCGGAGAAATTGCATTTACTCTCACTTTTTCTCCAAATTTAGTTCCTAATTCCATTGCCAGCCATTTTGTAAAAATATCAATTCCGCTCTTAGCTACCGAATAACCCGGAACTCTTGTTATAGCTGATAAAGTTGCCATGGAAGATACATTAATTATACTTCCGCTCCCTTGGTTAGCCATAACTTCACCAAAAACAATGCAAGGATAAACACTTCCGTTCAAATTCAAATCAGTTACTTTTTCAAAATCACTAATTTTCATATCAAAAACAGTTTGTTCCTCAGTTAATGTTGCACCCGGCATATTCCCTCCTGCTGCATTGATTAAGATATCAATTGTTCCCCAGTTTTCCACTATTTTTGCTCTGGTTTCTTTCATTTCTTCAACATCCAAAACATTCGAAACAAAACCAATAGCTTCGCCACCCAACTGTTTCAGTTCCTCAACACAATCATTTACATTTTCTTCTCTGATATCCAGTACAACTACCTTACATCCTGTACTGATTAAGTGTTTTGCAATACTTCCGCCAAGTACTCCGCCACCACCGGTAACAATTGCTACTTTCCCTTCAATACTAAACGTATCGTTCATATTTTCTTTATTTTTAGATTAATAGAAATACAAATTTAAAGAGAAGTAAAGCTAATTTTATTTCCTAAATTTGCATACACTGATTCTATTTTTGCAAATTATAAAAGTAATCTATGAAAGATATTATGAACGAAAGGCTTCCTATTTCGAAGTCTTTTCCTTTAAAAGTCCGTTTTTTTGACTATGAACATTTTTCATATCCTTTGCATTTTCATTCTGAATATGAGATAATTTACATTAAAGAAAGTACAGGAACCCGATTTTTAGGTAACAACATCGCTCAATATCAAGCGGGCGATATATTGCTTATTGGTTCTAATTTACCCCACTTTTTGAAAAGTGATGCTATTTACCATACCGGAAATACTGACTTAAGAGTGAAAGGCACCATCATTCAATTTGAAAAAGATTTTATGTATTATGCGATTAATCATTATCCGCATTTTATCAAAATCAAAAAATTATTGCAGGATTCTATCAGAGGGATTTACTTTTCTTCAGCTAAACTACAGGATTTATTAGCAAAATTGCCTTTGGAAAACGGTTTGAACCAACTAATGCTTTTTTTGGAAATACTGAAAGAAATGTCGGAAACTGATAACAGGCAAATTATTTCGACTTCTGATTTTATCAACGAAACCATTTATGATACGGCAAGGATTGACAAAATAATTTCTTATTTGAATAAAAACTACACCCGACACATCAGCCTTGAAGAAATCGCCTCTTTTGCAGCTATGAATGCAGCTGCATTTTGTCGGTATTTTAAAAGTAAAACAGGTAAGTCTTTTAAAAACTATATATTGGATATGCGAATTGGTTATGCCTGCAAATTATTATTAATGGAAGACATTAGTATTTCTCAGTTAAGTAGTCAATGCGGTTTTGATACTATTTCACATTTCAATAAAACATTTAAAAAAAATATGGGATACGTGCCTTCACAATATCGAAAAACGATGTTAAAGAATTAATTATTTTAGATGCTTTAACCCTGAATGAAACAATTCTAAAAAATAGAAAGAGCCTCACAAGGAAAGCTCTTTCTTTAGTATTCTAATAATTTAAACCCTGCAAATCGTTTGATTTGCAGGGTTTTTCCTTTTATACCACTTTTCAATATTTATAAAATCACGCAAAATCTTTAAACTTCTAATATATAATGGTTTGGATGTTCTGTTATATTATCCCAGCAGGATTCTAACCATTTGATTATCAAAATGGTTTTATAATACGTAGCTAATTTCTATTTGATAATCCTGACCGGTATCTGGTAATTTAACATAAACAATACCTTCTTTTTCATCCCAACTATAAGTAATCTTTTCATTTACTAAATCTGCATTTTGAAGTAAAATCTCTGTTTTCTCTTTCTTAATTTTTGAAGAATGCACCATTACCGATTTAGGTTTAGTACCACTATGCAATTTTACAATATAGTTTCTTGCTCCTGATGGCTTATATCCCTTTTCTTCTCTGGCATTCAAATGAATTGTATAAGCCGAAGTTTTGCTTTGAGCACTAATTTTAGTTTTACAATAAATATCCTTTTCATAATCCCTGCTTTCTCCATCGTCTTCGTACAAAACAAAGGAAGATTCTTTTCCAACTTTATCTGGATAAATATCAAAACTAACGGGATAATTAGGTTTTTCGTGTATGTATTGCATAACAGGCATACTTGGAATAACAGCTCCTTTTTTGACAAACATTGGTATCACATTTAATGGCGCTTCAACCGTAATCCATTGTTTCCCTTTATAATGAGTTTTTCCATCATTATAATTTATCCAATCTCCTTCGGGTAAGTATAGTTTTTTTGTAGTGGCTTCTTTTTCAACTACCGGTGCAACCAGTAATTCCCTCCCAAAAAGAAACTGTCCGTCTAAATTATAGGTTTCCGTATCATTAGGATATTCCAAAAACAAAGCTCTCATTATAGGCATACCGCTATCATGTGCCTCGCGGGCATAATTATAGATATAAGGGAATAACCTATATTTTAGCTCAATTGCAGCTCTGGTAATATTTTCAGCTTCAGTTCCAAAAAGCCAAGGCTCAACAGCATTTCCACCTTCGTGATGTGCCCTACTCAAAGGATTAAAAATACCGAATTGCATCCAACGTACATACAATTCTGCCATAGCATCATAATTTTTAATATCTCCACAATATCCGGAAATATCTGAAGTCCAAAAAGGAATGATACCCATTCCGGCAGAAAGTCCAACCGGAATTTGATTCGCAAATTGGCTCCACCCTTCCAATACGTTATTACCATTCCCGGAATCTCCCGACCAACCAAATGTATATCGCTGCAATCCTGCATAAGCAGCTCTTGTCATTTGAAAGATGCGTTTATTGGGATTATGCTTATAAAATTGTTCAGTAACTACTTTATCCCAGGTTAAGCCATACACATTATGAATTTCATCATGCATCCCTAAATAATGTTTCATATTTAAGCGATCTGTATCTTCTTCATTACTCCAGGCGGGTTCACCCATATCTGTCCAAAATCCACGCACGCCATCACTTAAAGGCTTTTGCTGATAATTACCCCACCAATCGGCTACTTCTGTCTTTGTAAAATCAACTACCCCACAATTTCCACCCCAAGGCCAAGGCATATCGTAACTCTTACCAGTACGGATATCTGTAACAAAATAACCTTTTGTATCAGCCTCCTCCCATTGTTTTTTATTGGCCTGAGAAATAACAGGATCCTGAGAAACAATCATTTTAAATCCCTGTTCTCCTAATTGTTTGACCATATCTTTTGGGTTTTGATAATTGTTTTTCTTCCAGTCAAAATCCTGAAGTCCTTCAACCCAACCAATATCCTGATAAATAATATCGCAAGGAATTTTTCTCTTTCTAAACTCAGCAGCAATCTCTTTGGCTTGTTGTTGTTCTGTATAATTTCCTCTGCATTGCGAAAAACCCAAAGCCCATTTAGGCGGCATGATTGGTTTTCCAGTTAAAGCAACATAATTTTGAATAATTTGTTTGAAATCATCCCCATACATGAAATAATAAATCATTTCTCCAGATGCTGCTTCGAAAGAATAATAATCGTTGGATTCACTTCCAAACTTAAACTCTATTTTATAAGTATTATCAAAGAAAATCCCGTAATGATTAGTACTCATAAAAAAGGGAATGCTTTTATAAAGCGGATCTTCATTTACACCATAACAAGGTTGGTCACTATTCCACATTTTATAACTCTTTCCGCGCCGATTTAATGTTCCGGCTTTTTCTCCTAAACCAAAAAATTGCTCTTCTGGTTTTAATGTTTTATAAGTTGCAATATGCTTGCCTTGCTTAACAAATCCTTTATCATTAAAATCATTAAATAACAACTTTTGGTATTTATCAAAAATTTGCAATTTAAAAGGATTTTTTTGCACTCTTATTCGCAATTGTTCTGTAAAAACCTCGTAAGCTGAAGTTTCTTCATTGACATTAATATTCCCTGTCCAACCTAAATCTTCATTAATTACAGCAAAAGATTCATTATTTCGCTTAAAAGTACCCTCCGCTGAAATCCAAACTTTTACTACCTGTCCGCTACAAAATTGCAACAATACTTTCGCATTGTTTTCACAATTAAAGATAAGCTGATTATTTTTTGTTGTATAAGAAGAACAATTGCCTAAAGTTTGATTTCCTTTTCCAATATCTTGGGCGCTAACAGTATTCTTTATCAACAAAAGAATAAGAATCAAATAAATAGTGGTTTTACGCATAACTAAGTTTATTTAATTAGTTTGTTTTCTTTTCAATAATACTAATAGCATAACCACCTCCCGGAGCTGAAAACTGACTAAGTTTTGTTTTATTTGTTATTTTCACTTTTCGAATAGTATAAGCTTGCGGATTAGTCAAATAATTAGCATCACTACTATCTGAATAAATTGTCGCTTCATATTTTTTTCCTTTATCCAAAAAGTCAAATGAAATAGTAGATGTTCGGGCTGTTTCTCCATTTACATTACCTACAAACCAGTTACTTGTTCCTTTGGCTTTTCTGGCTACTGTAATATATTGACCAGGTTCTGCTTCCAGATATTTACTCTCATCCCAATCTGCGGCTACATCTTTGATGAATTGAAAAGCATCTGAAAACTTCTCATAATTCTCCGGAAAATCAGCTGCCATTTGTAACGGACTGTACATAGTAACATACAATGCCAATTGATTGGCAATAGTTGCATTTACATGAGAACCATTGGTTACATCCATTTCAAAAATACCAGGAGTATAATCCATTGGTCCCCCTATTAATCTTGTAAAGGGTAAAATGGTTACGTGATTTGGTTTATTTCGGTCTCCGCCAAATGCCTGATATTCGGTACCTCTTGCCGCTTCATTACCAATTAAATTAGGATAGGTTCTGCAAATTCCTGTTGGACGTACTGCTTCATGAGCATTAACCATAATTTTGTAATCTGCCGCTTTTTCAATTGCATATTGGTAATGATTATTAGTCCACTGACTATAATGCGTTTCCCCGATTGGAATAATGTTTCCAACATAACCGCTTTTAACCGCATCATAACCATATTCTTTCATTAATTTGTACGCAGCATCCATGTGACGTTCGTAATTTCGAATGGAGCCGGAAGTTTCATGATGCATAATCAGCTTTATACCTTTTGAATGAGCATAATCATTCAATCCTTTCAGATCAAAATCAGGATAAGGAGTTACAAAATCAAAAACATAATCTTTAGCATGACCAAACCAATCTTCCCAACCTTCATTCCATCCTTCCACTAAAACAGCATCAAAACCATTTTTGGCTGCAAAATCAATATATCGTTTTACATTTGTCGTAGTGGCTCCATGCTTTCCATTAGGTTTAGCCTTCGAAAAATCGGTTACACCTAATTGCACTGCGGGAAATTCATCCGTGTAAGACCAACTGTTTTTTCCGGAAATCATTTCCCACCAAACACCAACATATTTGGTAGGCTTAATCCATGATGTATCCTCAATTTTGCAAGGCTCATTTAAATTTAAGGTCATTTTTGAAGCTAAAATTGCTCTGGCATCCTCACTAACTATAATGGTACGCCATGGCGAATGACAAGGGGCCTGCATATTTCCCTTGTCATTGTTTGAATCCGGAGTAAGCCAGGACTCAAAAACTAAATTTTTATCATCTAAATTAAGATGCATACAGGAATAATTGATTAAAGCGGCTTCATGCAGATTGATGTACAAACCATCATCACTTTTCATCATTAAGGAAGTCTGAACCCCTGTTGGTGAAAAGGAAGTTTGCGAAACATTTCCTGTAGTATAAGCTTTTTCCATCAAAGCTCTAATCTCAGAAAGTTTTGAAGTGGAATAATTGTATTCCTGCGTGTCATAATCTCCTGGAATCCAGTAAGCCGTATGATCGCCATTCATAGCAAACTGTGTACGTTCTTCTTTAATGGTAAAATAAACCAGATTTTTTTGTTGCGGAAATTCATATCGAAATCCTAAACCATCATCGAACAATCGAAAACGAATAAGCATTTGTCTGTCAGAACCATTTTGATTTAAAGTTATTGCCAATTCGTTATAATGATTACGAATGGAATTAACTTCACCCCATACCGGTTTCCAGGTTTCATCAAAAGTACTGGTTTTCGTTTCAATTATAGAAAAATCATTTAATAATGACTTTGCGTCATTTGTCAAATGAAAACCTAATTTACTGGGTTTTATCACTACTTTGCCTTTGTAAGTCAAGCTATATATAGGAGTCCCGTCACTTTGCAAAGAAAATTCCATTTGCAGTTTTTGGTTAGGAGACTGTAATTTTTGGGCACTTAATATTTGTAATACAAACAAAAATGCAATCAGTATTGAAAGTGAATGTTTCATTTTTTATTATTTTAATTCTTTAGCTGCGTATCAATTTATTCTGTCACAAGGCGATTTTAATTTAATAATGAGATTGAATCTGCCTCCTTTTGTTGGGGAGGATAAACATTTTTATTTATTCTCTAATTTGTACTACAATTGCATTAAAAAAATAACCAAACATTTTTTTTAAAACCAAACCAATTAGATATTTTTATTGCTATAAAAAACTTACTCAATTGGAAGGCAGATTCAGTCTCATTTTATAAATATTCTACTACTATCATACCCCAATATTGAAGGGATGGAATTTTAAAAACTAAATTCCCTCCTACCTGATTAAAGGACAATTCTTTTGAAGCTCCACCATCAAAATCCGGAGAAGCATACCAAACTTTGCTTACCGCCTGATTATTCTGAAGATTAAGAATCATATTGCTCTTTTTGGCAGGAGTTGCCTGTTCCCCATTCGAATCTCTCCAATTTAAACTTGTTGCATTAGTAAAATTGATTAAATGAATCAATTGTTTGTTAACTACTTTTTTCCCTACCACCGCTACATTAGAATAAGCCGGGGGCCATGCTTTTAAATTTATTTTACCATCTCCTGAACCTATAATTGGAGTGTTAAAATCCCCTCCGTCACGTAACAGATTTTGATAAGCCACCAAAAAATCATAATACTCAATAAGTGATTTTTTTAGTTCACCATCTATTTGTAAATTATCATGTGGAAAATATTCTTTGGATAACATGTGTTCTCCTAATTCTAAATGTGCGCCACCAAAAGCAAAAATTACAGCATCAGTCAGCAATACTCCGGGAGTATTAAAAAATCCGGTACCATTTGCCTTATCATAATCCATATAAGCCGCTAAAACAGTGTTTAATGAGTTATTGGAAAGACTATTATTTCCCTGAATCACGTCAGCCAGATCTTTGTATCCGTCTCGTGGTCCCCAAACTTCGGTATAAGCAACATCCACAGGGGTACTTAAAATATTTGATTGCCCGTATTGAGACACGGCATTCAGCATGTTTTTTTTATCTGGGAAACGTTGTTTCAAATTTTGAAGAAAAGGAGTAAATGTCTCATTTACTTTTACCAAATTTCCGTTGTAATCATAAACATTTCCACGGTCACCTAACTGATCCAAATGCCAGCCGTCGAAATTTAAATTTTGATAAATCAATTTGGTTTTATCAAAAATATAATTTTGCCAGGCCGTATTAGCGGGATTAGTTACTAATATATCACTTTGCCAGGAATCCGGTAAATCATGTTTGTTTATGTTAGTATGATTTTGATCATTATATAAAAAACATTCACTTGAAACCCCGTCGTTACTGAAATCACTCCAGGCTCCGTACAATAAATTATAGCTCATAGAAGCTATATTTCTTTCATGTGCTTTATCAATATACGTTTTAACGGTATTAAAAGACATGGTTCTCCCGGCAATATCCAGCCAACTGGCAGCAGGAGAACTTCCGCTCATTTTTAATGGGGCATGATGTTTATTTCCCCAATCGTAATATTGCAACGAATTAATATGATAATCTTTTAAATTATCCAAAACGGCTGTTATTTGATTATCAGTCATCGTTCCAAATTTGGATAAGAAACCATATCTCGGAAATTTAGTCCAATCAGAAGAAACATCAATGGCAGTTGTTGCCAAAATGGTTTCTACATTATCTACTGTTTTAAATATTTCCACCAAATAACCTTTATAATCTTCAGCAGGAGGAGTCCAGGACCAGTTCGTCCCAGTCAGTACTTCTTCTGATAAAATAGTATTCAAATATTTATACCGTATGACCCCGTTTTCAGGTAATTTATCAATCGTAAAGTGAACCGTTACACCAGGCGCATATTTTGCATAATCTGTTTTTATTGTGATGGATGTAATTGTCTCAACAGGTGGTTCCGGAATAGAAGACGAACCGGTATCATTGCTGCTGCAAGCCGTAAAACACAGTGTAAGGACAGCACATTTAATACTATTTTTAATAAAATATTTCATGATTTTTTGTTTAAAAAGACCAATCCGTTGTAGATTGGCCTAAAGTTTAATTATTGAGGAACAACGGTCATTGTGCCATTGTCTAAATTGATAGTAATTTGGTAATTACCTGCATTTCCTGTTTGCAGTTTCCATTTATTATCGGGACCATCACAAGCATGAGTAATGATATAATTCCCGTTTAATATGGATTGATTGGCAGTTGCAGCGTTTAACCAGTCGCCATCGCACCAGTCGCCTTTAAATTTGGAAATTTTAAATTCTCCGGTTGCATTATCACTTCCAAGCGGTCCGGTATAAATATAATTGCCATTAGTGTAAGTCATAGCGGTTGGAGTTGCGATATTCCAGCCATTTGGCCCACCATCACCAATGATGTATAAATTTACTTTTTGTATTTTTATGGTATTGTTTTGTGTATCCAAAGTGATTTTATAGCGACCAACCTCACCTGCTCCAACATTCCATTTGTTATCCACTGTACAGCCTGAATTTTGTTCCACAGCAGTTGAAGATAATGCCTGACCGTCAGTCAAAGGGCGGAACCATTCGCCGCACCAATCTCCAGTAGCACCCGCAAGAATTTTAAAACTACCCTGCGTTAAATGAGCTTCGTAAGTAAAAATAAATGGATTGTCTTGACTTTGAGTAAATTCTCTTGGAGTATTAATATCCCATCCGCTTGGAGAAGCATCACCCACAATATAAATATGAGAAAATGCCGGTCCTGAAACTGCTTCTATAGTAATCGTTAAATTCAATAAATCTGCCGTAATCTTATATTGTCCGGCTTGCGTAATTTCCCATTGCAAATCATCACCGCTGCCCTCAATATTATGAACCATTTTTGTGATATCTGTTGCATTTTGGGTATAAAAATCCTGACAGAAACACCCCTCTTTACTAACAGGTAATTTGAAAGAACCCACACTTAAAACCCCTTGATATATAAAGATTCCAGGTTTAGAGGACGAAAGTGTAAATGGCAATGCATTAGCAATATCCCAACCTACAGAAGTGGCACTTCCGATAATATACAATTCTTTTGAAACCGGTAAATAAGTTGTTACTGAAAACGTAGCACTGGCTATTTGAGGGTCAACATTTTCATTCGCAACCGTAGCAATAACTCTGGCTTCAAAATTTTGCGTAGCTCCCGGTTGCACACCAAAAGTATTTATTAAAATAGTGTTTAAAGTAGCCGAACTTAAAGAAAATGAATATGAATTGGCTCCCATTTCATAATCAATTGCTGAGGCATAATTATTTCCTTCCTTATCTATTTGAAGGACATAACTAATGGAAGCACTAGTCCCTTCATTTGTTCCCGTTGTCCAAATAAATGTTAATTTATCATTAGGTTGACGTTCATCTAAAACCATTTCTGAGTTGGAAACAGTAAGTGTTAATTCGTCATTTTGATTCAGGCTAGAATCATTTAATACATCTTCACAAGAAGCATTCATTAGTACTAAAAATAGAGTACCAAGAATAGAAAGTGTTTTTATAAAAATATTTTTCATAATCGTATCTTTTAGTACCCAGGATTTTGAGTTAATTTTGGATTTCTGTCTCTTTCAATTTGTGGTATTGGAAATAATAAATGTTTAGTAGCGGCATTTGTTTTTCCTATAGAATGAAGAAAATCTAGTCCGTATTGACCATTGAGTACCCGTACTAAATCAAACCATCTTTGCCCTTCAAATGCCAATTCAACTCTACGTTCATGCAATACCTTTTCTCTAAACTGTTCTTTTGATAATCCGGTAACAATATTTGGAAGTCCGGCTCGATTTCTAACTTTATTCAAAGGAGTTTCAGCTTGAGATGTTTGTCCTAATTCATTTAAAGCCTCTGCTTTCATCAATAAAATAGTAGAAAAACGAAGTATTGGAAAATTCATAGGACTATTATCATAGGAACTAACAACACTTAAGGGCACCAAAAATTTTCTAACATTATATCCGGTTGTAGAATAACTGCTTTGATAGTTTTTCCCATCAAAAGCTGGCGCTCCGTCATAAAAAACAGTTACATCTTTTCTTTTGTCATTCGCTTCATAAGAATCGATAAATTCCTGTGTTGGCTGATTCCATCCAAAACCGCCACCAACAAAATTGGCTCCTCTTGGCCCCATAAACGGACTTGTCCACGATGCCTGATTTTCATTATCCCAAAAACTATAACCTCCATCACTTGCATATTGCACTTCAAATAAAGACTCTTTTGAATTTTCTGTTACAGGGTTAAAATTATCGGCATAGTTGGTATTTAAATCAAATCCTAAACCTTCAATTTGTGTAGTCAAATCAACCACTTTTTGCCAGTTGTTTCCCAGTGTCAAATAGACCTCTGCTAATTCTCCTAAAGCTGCTCCTTTATTGGCTCTCCCAATATCACTACCTGAGTAGTCACTTTTATTAGGTAATAATTCTGCAGCAGTTTCTAAATCAGAAATAATTTGTTCATAAACTAAATCTTTAGAAACTCTAGCTGGAAACAAATCAGTATTAGAACTTCCCGGATTTGTAATTAAAGGCACATCACCAAAAAAGCGTACTAAAATGAAATAATAATGGGCTCTCAGGAAATAGGCTTCTCCCATTGAACGATTTTTGATATTTTCATCAATATTTAAATCTGGAGCAACACTTAATACAATGTTTGACCTTAAAATACCAGGCCATGGACCTCTCCAAATGTCTAATACACCTTGATTATCTGTACTGGTTACAAAATTAGACATATCCTGTGTCTCAATTCCATCTGTTCCACCTCCTGCACCTACAATACTATTTCCGGCCATAATATCTGAAGTCCACATTCTTAAATTGTACAATTTAGGCCATTGCAAAGGTTGGTAAGCACCATTAACTAACGTCACTAATTCATTTGCATTTGTTGGGTAATTGGAAGTGTTTATCGTGTCTAAAGGAGCTTTATCTAAAAAGTCATTAGAACATTGGGTACTAGCAAAAATTGCTAATGTTAAAGCTATTATTTTTATAAATTTCATCTTTTTATTTTTTAAAATCCAACATTTAAACCAAGAGAAATAATTCTTGTAACAGGATAGATATTGTTGTCAATGCCATTAGTAGAAACTTCTGGGTCAAACCCACTATATTTTGTAAATGTGAACAAATTTTGACCTGACAGATATACTTTTGCGTAGTCAAAAATTTTATCTTTTCCAAAATCAGTTGGGATATTGTACGTAAGACTTACATTTTTAATTCTTAAATAGGAACCGTCTTCGATATATCTTGAAGATGCTCTGTTGTTGTTATTTGGGTCTCCATAAACAGCTCTTGGCATACTGTTACTTGTTCCCGGTCCTGTCCATCTTCCTAGTACAGCAGTAGATTGATTGGTGGTGATGGACATCGCTTCATTATACAATCTGTTAGCATTGAAAATATCATTTCCATAAACCCCTTGTAAATATACGCTTAGACTAAAGTCACCGTATGTAAGTGTATTGTTTAAAGAAGCTGAAAAATCAGGGTTTGGATTTCCAATATAGGCACGGTCAGCATCTGTAATCAAACCGTCATTATTTAAATCTTTGAATCTAATATCTCCTGCTGATGTACTGTTGCTCGAAGAAGTTCCCTGTACTTGAATAGCATGGTTATCTACTTCAGCCTGAGTTTGGAAAATACCATCTTGAACAAATCCGTAAAATACATTGATTGGCAATCCTTCTTTGATTCTTGAAACATTGTAATTTAAGCCTAAACCTCCTGTTACTAGTGGAGCATCACCATTTAGATCGATTACTTTATTTTTATTTAATGAAAAAACAAAGTCTGTATTCCAACTAAATTTATCTTTTTGAATGTTTTTGGTATTAATAACCAATTCAATTCCTTTGTTTCTAATTTTTCCGGCATTAATATAAGGTACAAAGATGTCTGAATAACCAGATGTTACCGGTACCGACTGAGGCACTAACATATCGTTAGTGTTTTTAATATAAGCGTCCAAAGTAAGATTAACTCTCTCGTTAAAAAATGACGCATCTAAACCAATGTTATATTGTTCCTGAGATTCCCATTTAACATTCGAATTAGGCAAAACCGTTGGAATGGCGGCACTAACAAAATTCCCATTAAAGTTATACAGATAGGTATTGTAGTTAGAAGAAAAGGAATAATTACCAATTTCCTGGTTTCCTGTAACTCCATAACCTAATCGTAATTTCAAATCATTTACACTTTTTGATTTAAAAAAATCTTCATTTGAAATTCTCCAGGCTAATGAAGCAGAAGGGAATGTTCCGTATTTATTTCCTGTGCCAAATCGTGATGAACCGTCTCTACGTACTGTTGCTGTTGCATAATACTTACTTTTATAATCGAAATTAGCTCTGGCAAATGTGGAAAAAATTGCCCATTCGGAACCACTACCATGTAAAGTACTTTGCGCGATACCATTATTTAAAGTTTGTGTACTTTCGCTTGGAAAATCTTGAATAGAACCACTGATATATTCGAATTTATTTTGTTGTGCACTCGTTCCGACAACAGCCGTTAGATTTATACCACTATCAAACTTTTTAGAAAAAGTCAATGTGTTATCCAATAATAAAGTAATTGCCTGATTTGAAGATTCGGATAAAAAAGCATTTTGTCCTATTTTAGAATCCCAATTATAGGTTGGTGCCCAGGTTCTGCTCTTCCAAAAATTAGCTTCAGCTCCTGCAAGAGTTTTGAATTTAAAGTTTTTCAAAAAAGTAAGCTCTCCAAAAATATTTCCTTGAACATTATAGCCTTTAGTCGAATTATCAATAATATTAGCTTTACCAATTGGATTATCAACATCACCAGAATATATGGCTTGCCCTATTGGTCCTGAATAATTTCCATTTTCTCTGTAAATAGGTTGTGTTGGAAGTGAAATCAGTGCATTTTGAATATTATAGTCCCCTTGTGATTTTATATCATGGTTTAATTTTAAACTATTCCCGAATTTGATGTTATCAGAGATTTTAGTATCTGTATTAAACTGTAAAATATAACGCTTATAATCGGTATTGATGATGATTCCTTTTTGATCAAAAACATTTAAGGAAGTGTAAACTTTTGTTTTCTCATTACCGGCAGAATAGGACATCGTGTAGTTATTTTGAATCCCTGTTTTGAAAAAGGCATCTACCCAATCCGTGCCTTTTCCTAAGGATTCAGGATTTTGAAAGTCAGGATTTGGTGTTAATCCGGCATTATTTAAAATATCGTTATGCAAACTGGCAAACTGGGAAGCATTTAAAACGGGAAGTATATCGGTTGCTTGAGATATTCCGGTAGAAAAATCAAATGATAATGAAGATTTTCCAACAGAACCTCTTTTAGTTGTGATAATTACCACTCCATTGGCACCTCTTGCTCCATAAATAGCAGTTGAAGAAGCATCTTTAAGTATTTGTAAGCTTTCAACATCATTCATGTTTATTTGATTCAGTCCTCCGGTTAAAGGCATTCCGTCAACAACAATCAATGGATCATTATTCCCAATGGTCCCGGTACCTCTAATTCTAAAAGTTGGATTATCACCAGGCTTTCCGGAAGTAATCACCTGAACACCGGCGGCACGTCCCTGAATAGCATCACCCACATTGGCAACAGGCTGTTTATTGATGTCGGCCAGTTTAACCGTGGAAATGGATCCTGTTAAATCTTTTGATTTTACCTCGCCGTACCCAATTACAACCACAGTATTTAATGACTCAGACTCTAATTCCAGATTTACAGTTAATGCTGTTTGACCATTTGTGCTAATATCTTTGGTCTTATACCCAATAAAAGATATACTTAAAACAGCATTTTCATTAGATACCGTAATTTCGAATTTTCCATCAAAATCGGTAATGGAAGTCTGATTACTGTTTTTAAGTAAAACCGAGGCGCCTGGCAAAGGTTGGTTGCTTTCATCCAATACTTTTCCAGTAATTTTAATTTTTCCGTTTTGAGCCATCATAAAGAATGGAAGGAGAAGAAAAATTAAGAAACACAGGGATGGTTTAGCCCTGTTTAATGAAGTAATTTTCATAATACATTAATTTTTTAGTTAGTTATTTTAGTTTTGATTGTGTTTGGTAAAAAACACTTTCAATACAAAATTGCATAAATAACATGTCGAGAATACTCTCCAAAAAAAACGTATAGAAAAATACAGCCTGTTTTTAGGTTAAATTTAATATAAAACCTTGATTTTATTCATTTTATAATATTTTAAAATCAAATAATAATATAGAAAATCAGGCGTTTTTATAGCTTTAAAGTAGTGTTTTTGAGTAGTTTTTTATCAAAATCTTCCTTATTAATTGACGAATTATTTCGTATTTTGGTTTTGTAAGCGTAAATAGAATTAACAGAATAGCCTAAAATTTGCGCTATAATTTCATTCTGTGTAATTCCCAGACGAATTAAAGCGTAAATTCGTAACTCCTTAGTTAAAACCTGCTCTTTGTCTAATAGAATTTTATGTTCTTCTTTCATTAAAGAGTTAAATTCTTTTATAAAATTAGGAAACAGACTCACAAAAGCTTTGTCAAAATTCTCTAATAACTTTTCTTTTTCTCTCTTTAAATTATAACTTAAAATCGTACGGTTTACTTTGTCGTATCTTTCTTCTTCAATGTTTTTTTTCATCGAATTTATAAAGGCATTAAATTTTTCAAAAATGCCGTCGTATTGTGTAAAAAACAATCCGAGATACTCTTCTTTAATTTTATTTGCCTCAGAAAGTTGGCTATTAACATGTTTGATTTCTATATTCTGAGATTTGATTTTATCATTTACTTTTAATAGCTGCTTGTTAATTTGCTTTAAATTTTGATGCGCATCAGCAATAATTTTCCTTGCTTTAGTAAGCTTTCTATTTTGATTGTAGATAATAATTGCAAAACAAATAGCTATAATCAAAAATATACTTACAATGATATATTGCCAGTATAATCTTTGCTTTTCTTTTTCAACGAGTTTAAGTATTTCTTGTTCTACAAGAGGCAATATAGCTCCAACCTGAATTTTTCGCTGTTGGGCGCCATAAAAAGAAGCATCTTCATTTGCCTTTTTGATGAGGATTGAAGCATTATTCAAATCACCTTTTTTAAATAAGAGTTCCGAAAGCTTGATGATGGCTAAGGATTCTTTGGTTGAAGTTTTAATATCAGAAATTACAGCTTCCGAAAAATGCGAAATTGCTTTGTCATTATTTCCTAATTGTTGATACAATTCGCCAAGCATATAATGCACTAATGCCTGGTCATGAGGCTGATTTTTCTTTTGTAAAAGGGTTTTAAAATCAGAAAATGATTCTTGTAATTTGTCTTCTTTAAACTTATTAAAAGCCTCTAAAAAATAATGAAAAAAAGTGTCGTCTTCTGTTAACGAAAGAGCTTTCTCCCGATATAAATGGGCTAAATTTAAATATTGTTTATTAAAATAGGGCGTATTACTATATTCAGCCATATCACCGTAACAACGTCCCAAAATACCATAATAAAGCGTATTGTAATTGGTATTTTTATCATCTATTTTAGAAGGTTCCAAAAAATCCAGTGCTTCTTTATACATTCCTGATGACACACAAATATCCGCCAGATTCATATTAGCAGTCGCTAAAAACGATTTATCATGTAATTGTTGTGCCAGTGTTTTACTTTGAATTCCATAATAAAATGCCGAATCCCGTTGAAAAACTTTAAAGCGATAAAACATTTCGGTATTTAGATTATAAAGTGATAAAACGTCACTTTTTTTTGTGCTCTTTAAAATAGTTCGAATACTGTCTATTTCAGCTTTTTTCTTTGCATCATATTTATTAGAATCCTCAATAGTTTGCACTACTAAATTTAATTTACTTTCCTGAGCAAATAAGCCGGTATAACTGAATAATACTATTGCAGTAAAAATGCATAAAGATTTTAATAGAAATATTTTTTTCATTGCCAATAAAATGTAAAAATCAATTAAGAAGTATTGTTTTTAAAATTCAGAAGATGAGTTGTAACAAAAAGTAATTGTGTTTAGGAATTTTAAAAACGTAAATATAGCTATATTATAGATAGAGTGTGACGAATTTAAAAATGATCATTTTTAAGATTGAGAATAAAAAATTATGCGTTTACTTAAATAGAAAAAACCTGCCAGAAGTTGAAGTAAAACCTCAAATACTGACAGGTTAATTAATAATTACAATAAAATTTTACAATAACCCTGTAACTCCTTAAGGATTAACCACTTTAATATCATAAAAAGAAGCGGTACTATTATCTGTAAAAATTCCCCAATTAGTATTAGTAGCTTTGTAAACTCTATTTGTAAGCGCAACTTCGTTATTAATATATACTGTTAAAATTGAATTTTCAATAACAATTTGAATGTCATACAAAGTATTTGGACTAAAAGAATAGGGTACATCGTTATAGGCAACTGTATTTGAAGTTAATTCAGAACGAACTGTTTTGTCTAAACTAAATCTATTTTGGGAAGGCACAAATCTAAGACTGTAAAAATTTTCATAACCATCGCAAGCACCAATCATAAATCCGAAATCTTTATTGCAATTACTAAATGATACACTGGCACTAATTTTATAATTATCTAAATTGATTGGTACATAAATAATATTAGCCACGTCAAAATCTGCCGGGCTGCTCAATTGATAGGATAAGCCACCTGATAATGGGGTTATATTTCCCCATTGGCTGTTTTGAACAGGGGTATAATTTGTAGTTTCCATCTTGTTTTTTAAAGTATGTGGAATGGCTACAGCCAAATCTCCATTACTTTTTTGATACAACTTATGTACAGCTAAATTTCCTCCCCAACCCCATGAACCAGCATCTGTATTACCTGTCAATATATTGTTCCAGGCAAAAATATATCTGTCAATTCCGTCGGTTGCTGTTTTAGCGGCATAAAATCCTGTTCCTTCAAATCGGTCAGAACCAGAAGGCAGAGACCACGTACCATTTATGGAATTACTTTTTCGATAATACAAGTATTTACTGTTAATATCAGAAAAAATAAGATAATAAGTACTTCCTATTTTAAATATTTCAGGAGTTTCCATCATAAAGAAATTTTGCGTTCCTCCATCATAAAGTACCCCTTGATAATTCCAGTTTAGCAAATTGGTCGATGTATATTTAGCGATAACACCTTTCCATGTTCCACTTACATTTTTTCTGGCTGAAACAAGCATAATATATTGAGACGAACCTGAATCCCACAACACATAAGGATCCCTAAAATTATCATTTTCATCAAATCCCTGTCCTGTAGGAGGGTAAATTGTTGTGAAAGATGAGTTATGAGTAAAATTGGCATTAAGACTTGTAGAAGTTGCCAGCATAACACCTTCTTTTTTTGTTACGCAGGAAGAAGGATAATTAGGATTATGACCAGTGTAAAATGCATAATATTTGTTGCCTTTTTTAATGATATTTCCTGTACCTAAAGCAAAATTTTGAGAACAACCATTGGTGCTACAACTTAAAATTTCACCTGCTGAAAGTTCTGAATAGGAATAAAAATCATTTGTCTTAAATCCATACCAAGGATGTCTCTTATTAATTGCATCATTCCAAATGTCTTTCAAATAATAAACATAAAACGAACTGGTAATGGAATCATAATAAGGCATAACATCACCTATACGATTTCCGTCAGAAACCATTCGATATATGCTATAATCTGTTTGTTCTGCCTGAGCATCACAGCTAAGTGAAGAAGTCGTTAATGAGGCAGTTTCGAAGTTCATTGAAGATTCTTTTAAAGACTCTAAGCTACATCCATTTAGTAGTAAACTAATAACAACTAAACAGAATTCTTTTGGTAATAAGTACTTAATTTTCATATAATTAATTGGTTTTGGTTACTAATGAAAAAATAAAACAGAAATGCAGCAAAACAGGATCATCTAAATAATGATTAGATATCCGTTTCATAACATTTAAAAAATAACTTGTTAATTGCTTAATTTTCTAAGCCAGGGTAATCAGTTAGCAAACTCATACTTTTTCGGTTAATAGTCTTTATGAGTTTTCAGGTGAGCAACACAGGTCGCTACACAAAATAAGTAAATGATTTCTTCTTTTGGTTCAGATAAAGTTTTAAAGAAGATAGTGAAAAAATAAAAGCCTGTAAAAAATCCACAGGCTTTTAGAAAAAATAGTAAAATTAAGATTTTAACATCATAAATTTACTGATGTCTTTTTTAGTCAATGCAGGATTAGCCCCTTCGCTTCCGGCAACTAAAGCACCTACTGCGCAAGCAAAATTCAAAGCTTTTTGAGGTGATTTGCCATTTAATAACTTAATAAGCAACGATGCTAAAAAAGAATCACCGGCTCCTACCGTATCCATTACCTTGATAAAATAGCCACTGTTGTAGTAAAATTTATCATTATAATACAAAACGGCTCCAAAGGCACCTTTGGTCACGCATATATGCTTGGTATTAGTTTCTTTGGCTATAAATTTGATATTTTGCTCAAAAGAATGATAAGGCGATCCCATTTTTTGACTGATTTCCAGTAATTCTTCATCATTTAATTTGATAAAATCTGCCTCACGCATCAAATGACTAATCAATTCAAAAGTATAGTATGGTGCTCTCAAGTTAACATCAAAAACTTTATAAGTAGTACTATTTTCTAACAAATGCATTAAAGTAGCCCGCGAATCTTCGTCACGGGCGCTCAAACTTCCAAAAACAAAAACATCGGAATCTGAAATTTGATGTATCAATCCGTCTTCAGCTTTTATCTTGTCCCAGGCTGATGGATATAAAATATCATAAGATGCATTTCCTTTCTCATTTACCATTACATGAACTACACCTGTCTTATAATCCGCTCCTGCCTGAATATAATTGGTATGCACTCCATTTTCTTTCACAAATGTAACGATAGCCTCTCCGTCCTCGTCAAACCCTACTTTGCTTATCATGGCTACATCGGCACCTAAAGATTGCATTCTCAAAGCCACGTTCAAAGGAGCTCCTCCAATTTTTTTATGTGTTGGAAAAACATCCCACAGTACCTCTCCAAATGAGAATGCTTTTATTTTTTTGTTTTTAGTCATTTTATCTAAAAAGTTAATTGATTTATTCGGTTGTTTTCAGTGTTAAATTTGAAACTTTAAATTGGTTTCCTTCTGAAAGCAATCCCCATTTATGAAGTTCTCTGCTATAAATACGATTGCTTAGCACCTTATTTCCACCAATGTAAAAAGTACAAATACTGCCATCACAAATTAATTCTACCTCATAATTAACATCCTCAGCTATTGCAAAAGGAATTTGTGCTACCAACTGCATCGCCGAATTGTAAGCTGCTATTCGATTGTTTTCCGGTTCTAAAACTATTTTGTAATAATCTCCCGCATCATTAATTTCAAATTTAAATCCTGCCGAAGTTGTTGTATTTCCTAAAGAAATCGTAGCATTAATCTTCGCTTTTTTCCCGGCTGCTTTAAAATCAACACTGGCATTTCCACTGAGTTGAAAGTTAGCATTATTTTCGCTAACCGTCCCAGTTGTATTTACAGATTCTAAAAGAATTTCTTTAGTAAATAATTCCTTTACGACCTGTGGTGCCAGAAACGACAAGGTTCCATCCGTATTTTGACTGATTTGGTGAATGACCATATTTCCTGCCCATTCTTTATTTCCGGCGTCATTTTGCGGTGATTTTCTGGCTGTCCAACCAAAAGCATAACGCTTGTTCCCGTCGGATGCCGTTTTGGCTGCATAAAAATATTCTCCGTCAATCATATCCTGTGCCGGATTAATCCAAGGACCATTTAGAGAAGTTGCCATTCGATAATGAGTCCCTTTGCTATTCCCCCAGTTTTCAGAGAAAAGCAAATACCAATAATTACCCATTTTGAAAACATCGGCACATTCCATCATCAAATAATTTTCTTCTGCTGTAGTTGTATAAATAGGTACCTGAACTTCCCAATTTCCAGTGGCAGGATTGCTACAAGTAAAATGCAACAAAACGGCTTTCCTTCCCGGATCTGTTTGTGTACTTACCAACATCGAATATTTATTCAATTCTTCATTAAAGAAAACATGAGGATCTCTAAAATCAAAATCCAAATAACCAGCCGGAGCGGTAATTTTGAAATTTGAAATCTTGGTCCAGTTTTTCAAATCGGTACTTGTAGCGCAAAGAACACTTTCTCTGGGATTTGATTCTAAAAAAGCAGGAATTGCATTATGCCCTGTGTAATAAAAATAATAGGTGTTTCCAACCTTCACCACCGATCCGGTTCCTACACCAAAATCTGCCTCATCTGCATTTCCATAAGGAATCATTTGACCGTTGTAACTGAAATGAGCCAAATCGGTAGTTTGAAATTCATGAATATCATGAAATCCTTTTCCGGCAGGCTTGTTTTGTGCATCGTGCAGGAAATAAATATGAAATTTTCCACTATCAAAAAATGGCATAATATCTCCGGTATAACCGGCACTATAATAGGGATCCTTTCCCCCCATCCATTGGGATGGAGGAATAGGATAAATACTGGCTATTGACGATTCGCCTCCTGAAATAGAACCACCTATGTAGGTATCATCGTTTTGACTGCAGGAAAGCAGCGAAAAGAAAATTGAAGATCCCAGAATTATATTTTTAATTTTCATCTGTTTTTATTTTAGTTATTTATTGCTAAATAATTGATACTGTTTTGCGTTAATAATTTAATGTTTGTAATAAACTCGTTTGCCTGACTTGGTACACCATTACTTTCTTCATTATACCAATCATAAGCTCCCATTGAAATTACTACAACATTTTTATTAGTATTGTTATTTGGCCATTCTGCGATAGTTACACGACCATCTAGATTGTCATCCCAACCTTCACTGGCTAAGTTTGTTCCCCCGGTTTGATCTCTCCAACCTGCACCATTAACATAACCTCCCCATTCCGGGACAAACCACCAGGCAGTATGGTTCAGTCGGTAAGTACCACTTTGAAGCAAGTAAGCTTTTCCGGTTTCATAAGTAGTAAGACCATCAAAAATTGGATGTGTTTCATGACCTCTAAAAGACATTCCCCATGAATTACTGTCAACCCAGCCACCAGGCAGGAAATCTCCAAAAACATTATTTGGTCCTTTGCCGGATGGAACAATTCCTAAAGCATCAACATATTGAGAAGCAAAAGAAGTCAGTAATAAATTTCCACCATTGGCACGAAATGCTTGCAAGGCCTGCGTAACTGCAGGTTTGAATGCCACCGTTGGTAAATTGGTAGCCGAATCAAAATGCCACCAGATTACATCAATATCAGCTAAGGAAGCTCCATTTACAATATCATCAAATGAAATATATTCAGCTCCGTTAAAAGTATCAAAAAACCAGTTGGCTGCGGTTATTTCGTCCATATTGGTTATAGCTGCACGGTTGGCTGCTGTTCCTAAAAATGCAACCACCAATCCTTGTACCGGTACGCCTACTTTTGCAGTATAATTTACTGTTTTACCATTAGCCGTAATTACAAATGTTACAGGATTTGAAAAATCAATTGTTGTACCTGAAGTTGGAGAAATACTAACTCCAGTTGTGGTTTCAATAACAGGGTTTAAATTGGTTAAATCAGTACCTTCCGATAAAGTAAGCGTTATAGTTTTGGCTGCATCATTAATAATTGCGGCTACATTATTTATGCTAAAAGATTTAATCGGACTCAAAACGGTTGTTTTGATTGTATAATCCTTAAAAAGATTACCATTTACAACTCTAAATTTGATTGTATTTCTTAAATCCAATGCTTCTGAAAAATCAATATTAGCAGTTGCACCGTCTTCTAAGACCACTTCAGGGATTACAGAAGTTACATCAGAACCATAAGGCATAACCAAATTGATTTCCCCTGTATTCTGACTTATCGTTGCTTCTACTCCATTTACAGTCAAAGAAGCAACATTTGAAGGACTGTCAATATCTAATCCGCTTTCATTAAAATTATCTTCGCAGGAAGCCAGGCTTAACAGCATTATAAAAAATACTGTCCACAGGTATCCTATTTTATTAAGTGTTATTTTCATCTTTTCTGAATATTAGAATTAATAATTCGAATTTTGTTTGTATAAACCTTGACTAAAGTTAATCTGAGCCAATGGTATCGGACAATACTCTTCTTTTTCGGCATCAAAATGCGCATCACTATAATAGCTGCGTTTTGATTTTTCTCCTTCATAAAAAGTATTCATCACTTCCTCGGTCACTCCCCAACGCACCAAATCAAAGAAACGACTACCTTCCATAGCAAATTCCAATCTTCTTTCAAATCGCAATGCTTTTCGGGCAAAATCCTGAGTCCAGGTACAATTTACACCATCAACATAAGGGTTTATTTTAAAATTGGTAACATAAGTCAATCGGCCTGTACTTTGTGCTGCTCTGTTTCTCACCTCATTAATTAATGGCAAAGCTTCTGCTTGTCTTCCCAATTCGATTAAAGCCTCAGCTCTGAATAATAGAACATCGGCATATCTTATTTGGATTCTGTTTTTTGAATTTCCATAAAAAGGATCAATATTTACCACACAGCTACAACTTGGAGCCACATTTTCTTTTAGCGAAGCATAATAACCATAAGTTCCCGGATTACGTACCCAAGCTTCTACGTACAAATATTCCGGATCGTATTTATAAGGCAATCCCGGCATAGCGACAGTATGATACAATCTGGGATCCACTGTAAATTCATCGATGTTTTTATAATCAAAATCATCATTATTATAAGTGTCAAATTCTGGTAAACCATTCGCATCGGTCTTAAAAGCATTCACCAAATTCTGACTTGGTTTGTGGAAATCACAGCAACCCAATCCCTGCGGAGTAGAAAGCACATCTGAAAAGTTTAATCTTCCATATAATGTACCATCATTGTCTGAAAATTGAATTGCAAAAAGAGATTCCGGACCGTTTTCATAAGATCCAGGTAAAAAGTTGTTGGCAAAATCGCCTTCCAAACTGGCTTTTCCGATTACTTTTTCGCTAGCGTCTACTACCTGTTGCAAATGTGCTGCATTAGTTCCTGTAACATTGTATTTTTCATCTTGTGTATAGGCTTGATATAATCTGGTTTTAGCCAAATAAGCATAAGCTGCTTTTTTGGTTGCTCTTCCTACCTGAGACTGTGTATCTGGTAAAACTTCGGCAGCGGCTTCAAAATCTTCAGCAATCTTTTCCCAAAGTGCTTCATTGGAAAGCGCATTATTAGCAATTAATTTATAATCTTCCACCGGAATATCTTCGGTAATGTAAGGTACATTTCGATACATTATTTTCAGCATAAAATAAAAATGACCACGAAGAAAACGCATTTCGGCAATTCTTCTTTCTTTTAAAGGATATTCATTTTCATCGATTATTTCTAATGCTTTCAATGCTTTATTCACTCTTGAAACACCCACATAGCTGATGTACCAAAAAGAATCTAATTCGCCAAAATCCGGACGGATATTATTAGAAACTTCGAAAAAGTGAAAATTCTGTATGTCATTGGTTCCGCTACCTCCTTTGTATGCATCATCCGAACGGACATTCCCAAATGGCCACAAGCTGTAAGGAGAATCATAATGATCATTTCCTAATTGGGCGTAAGCCGCATTCATAAAACCTTCAATAGACTGCGGAGTTACCACATCGTCTTCAGATAAAACTCCTCTTGGATTATTATCTAAAAAATCGGTACAGGACGAGCTGATTATTAAGACTAAAAAACTCGCTATATATACTATTTTTTTCATTTTGCTAAATTTTTATTGGATTATAAAGTCAGGTTTAGTCCCATAGTAAAAGTGGTTGGTTGCGGATAACCAAAACCAGCATTTTCCGGATCAACACCTGTAAATGATTTTGCATCGAGAATAAATAAATTTTGACCACTTACATAAAATCTAAAACTGTTCAATTTCATTTTTTGCAATAATTCTTTCGAAAAACTATAGCCCAATTGCAACACACGCAGCTTTAAATAACTTCCGTTTTCAACATAATAGGTAGAAAATCTCGATTCGGCATTTTTATCAATGGTAGTCAATGCCGGAATAGTAGAATTTGGATTATCTAAAGACCAGGCATTTAACAATCGTGTTCCTTTGTTAGACCCCACATCATCTACACTCCAAAAATCGGTTTGGTATTTAGTTCTATTGATAACATCAACATTTCCGGTTCCTTCCCAAAAAGTAGTCAAATCAAAGTTTTTGTAACCTAAACCAACATTGAATCCGTATTGGAATCCGGGATTAGGGTTCCCAATCCAGGTTCTGTCTTTATCAGTAATCGAACCATCTCCGTTTAAATCTACATAACGAATACGCCCTAAACCTTTTCCTTCCTGAAGTGGTGAATTATCAACTTCATCCTGTGATTTAAATAAACCATCAGTTACATAACCATACATAGAGTTAATAGGTCTTCCTAAAATATTGTCGTCCAAACCATTTCCACCGTAATTGTTTTTAACCTCATCCGGTAGTTTTGTAATTTTATTTCTATTGGCTGAAAAGTTTGCTGAAATATCATATTTCAATCCAAAAGAAGTTTCATCATGGTAGGCTAAGGCAAATTCCCAACCTTTGTTTTCCATAGCGGCACCATTTACCCAGCGGCTTCCTCCTTCACCAATTACTCCTAAATAAGGTGGCAATACCAAAATATCTTTGGTTTGTTTGTTGTAATAATCAATAGAACCACTAAGCTTTTGATTAAAAAATCCAAAATCCAAACCAATATTTGTTTGCGTAGTAGTTTCCCATTTTAGATCATCATTACCGGTTTGGGTAGCAATAAATCCGGAAGGTAATAATCCGTTTCCATTTCCTGCAATATCGTAAGCCGTTCCAAAAGAAGTTGCCCAGGTAGGACTTCCGCCGGCATAGCTAGCCAAATACAGACTATAAACAGCAGTGTTACTGATTTCCTGATTACCAGTTTGTCCCCAACCCGCACGTAATTTTAAATCAGAAATAAAATCGGCTTTGTCTTTCATAAATGCTTCATTACTGATTCTCCATCCTGCCGAAACTGCTGGGAATGTTCCAAACTGATTGTTTTTTCCAAAACGGGAAGAACCATCTCGTCTAATGGTACCTGATAACAAAAAGCGATTGTCGAATTCGTAATCAACTTTTCCAAAATAAGAAAGCAAAGAATAACTTGTTGAAGAGCCACTAGTAAAGGATTCTCCTGTTCCGGCATCCGGGTACATATAATCCGGAGTTTCAATCAAAAAGTCATTTTTTCTTAAAGTATTGGTATCAAAAACATCTTTGTACATCTCGGTTCCTGTCAATAAATTCAATTTATGTTTTCCAAATTCCACATTGTACAAAGCGGTATTGGTCCATGTCCATTTATCACTAACCGATTGATCAATCGTAACCGAATTTTGGTCATTCTGCAAATAACCCGAAACATAACTACGTTGTAAATTTCTTTTTTTGTAAAAACCATAATCTACCCCAAAACTGGTTTTGATATGTAGATTTTTTACAATTTCTAAATCCGCATAAGCATTCCCGAATAATCGTAAATAATCGTATTTATTGTCTTTGTTGTATTCTAATAAACGAACCGGGTTTTGTCTGTCGTTCATTCCTCCTACAGGACCTCCCCAACCTTTTCCATCAACTGTACGAACAGGAATTAAAGGCAAAGCACGCAAAGCCGGATCCAAAACTCCCGGATCTGAAACTTCATTTGTACGATTCAACGTAAAGTTTTCACCAATAACCAGTTTTCCGTCAAAATATTTATAAGAGCTGTTCATTCTGGCAGAAATTCTTTCAAATTCAGTGGTTTTTACCACACCTTGGTTGTTGTAATACCCCAAAGAAAACAGATAACTTCCCTTGTCTGAAGCATTTGAAGCAGCCAAATCATACGATTGTGCTATACCTGTTTGAGAAATTTCATCGTACCAGTTGGTATTTGCTGATTTTAAAGTTTGATTGACATCTAAATATTCAGGAACCAGAATTTTATTTAATTGCGGCTTGTTGTTCGCCACTTCCCAGTCAAACTGATAACTTAAATTGTTGCTGTTTGGATTCAAACCGTCATTGATATTGGCTTGCCAAAGTGCTTGTCCGTACTGTTCCACATTCAACACACTCAATCTTCTGCTGTAAGATGATAATGCGGTATAATGGCTGAAATCAATTTTCATATTGCCGGCTTTTCCTTTTTTGGTGGTAATAATAATCACCCCGTTTGAAGCACGCGAACCATAAATACTGGCTGAAGAAGCATCTTTTAAAACCTGAATCGACTCAATATCATTAGGATTTAATTCATGCATTCCTGATTTTGTAGGCATTCCGTCAATTACTAATAAAGGAGAAGTATTATTAAGTGTTCCTACACCTCTAATCACAATATTAGTATTTGCCCCACTCGGAGAACCATCAGAGGTCACTTTCACACCAGCCAATCTTCCTTGTAATCCTTTTAATGGATTTGGTTCCGGTTGTTTAGACAATTCTTTCATATCCACAACGCTTACCGCTCCCGTAATATCGGTTTTTCTTTGTTTTGAATAACCCGTAACCACAATTTCAGTTAATTGATTACTCTCGCCTATTAAGGCAATTTTAAAGTTTTTTTGTCCCTTTATTTGAATCGTTTGCGAATTATATCCTACATAAGAAATAATTAAACTTCCGTTAGAAGCAACATTGGAAAAAGCAAAGTTTCCATCAATATCAGTGCTTACACTTTTATTGGTACCCGAAATCAATACCGTTGCTCCCGGCAAAGGCAATCCGTCTTCGGATGAGATTACAGTACCTTTAATTCCTGTTTCCTGTGCCTGAAGAAAGGACATCGAAAAGAGGAAACATAAAAAATAAATTAATTTACATTTCATTGGTTAGTTTGTTTTTAGTTAATATTTATTTGGTTAATTTCAAGATTTTGAACATTGATTTTTCCTTCTGATAGTAAATCCAACCGTGTAAAAGGACTACTGTTGAAAAATATATCTGTCATGACCTTTTCTCCATTATTAAAGAAAATCTCCAGAGATGTTTTATCTAAAATAATTTTAAAAACAGCCTCTTTTTGTTTTTTGTCCAAAATTGCTTTGGTTAGCGGTTGATAAAATTTATCCGAAAAATTATTTTTTCCTGATTTTGAACGGTCGATAAACAAATAATGTTCCGCATTATTGATCCCAAAAGTCAACAATTCTCCTTCCTTATTAGATAAAGCAAAAGTATAAGTTGCTAATTCTAAATCTTTTAAACTCAATTCAACAACTGCTTTCGTTAAATCAATTTCATTATTTTCTGCAAGTGTCACCTTTTCATTAGCAGTTATTCCTTTCTCCTTAACTGATTTTGAAGTGTAATTTTCTAATTGATGAACTGGTTCACTTACCAAACTATAATGATCCTCATTTTTTATTAATTTCAATTCACGGGCAATCGTTGTAGTCCCTCTCCACTGATTTGTAGGAACTTGTGATGCATAATCCCAGTTGGACATCCATCCGATGATGACTCTTTTATTATCCGGTACATTATCAAAAGATACACTGGCATAATTGTCTCTTCCTAAATCCAGCCAGGCCACTTTTTCTTTTTGCAATTGTTGGGTAAAAAGGGCATCCATTTTAAAATTTTTACCATCAAAATCACCCACAAAATATTGTGCTGCCGAACCTCCATTAGGACCACCCGGATTGATGTTCACAATAAGAACCCATTTTTCTTCCTCAGTTCCCTCTATTTTTATTGGAAAAAGATCCGGACATTCCCAAACACCACCATGACCACCAACATCTTTTCCAAATTCGGAAAGAAAAACCCAATCTTTAAGGTTTTTGGAAGCATAAAAATGCTGTCTGTCCTGAGCAGCCAATCCCATCACCCATTGTTCTCTTTTGGCATCCCAAAATACTTTAGGATCTCTGAAATCTTTTATTCCGGGATTTTTTAAAACCGGATTATTACTATATTTTGTCCATGTTTTACCATTATCCAAAGAATAAGCTATTGCCTGAGACTGTGCATCGATTTCTCCCGCTTTTTCTTTTTGCATATTATGATAAGTAAAAATGGCCACCACCGGAACATTCGTCCCATCACCAAATCCCGATGTATTATCCTTATCCACAACAGCACTTCCGGAAAAAATTGCCCCTTTCTCATCATAAGCAATTGCAGGCGTTAGTTCTTCCCATTTTATTAAATCTTTGCTTATAGCATGCCCCCAGTGCATCTTACTAAAATCCGGGATACTTTGAAATGGTGTATGCTGGAAAAACAAATGATAAGTACCGTTAAGATAGAACAATCCGTTAGGATCATTCATCCATCCTTTTTTGGGTGTAAAATGAAAATTAGGACGATATATTTGTTCTTCGGTTGTGACAGTAACATTAGTAGTTTGTGCTGTGACCGAAGCTGTTTTGCAACTTGCTATTATCATTAAAATCCCACTACAAAACGCGAGCTGAAGCTGTTTTTTTGAAATCATCTTTGTTGGTATTTTTATTAATCAAATTTTCGCTCAATGTTTCTAAAGAAATTCCTTTGGTTTCCGGCATTAAAAACATCACAAATAATAATTGCAGCACCATCATCAAGGTAAAAATTAAAAACACTACCGACGGTCCAATTTCAGAAAACAATACAGGGATTAAGGATGGAATTATCGCCGCCAAAACCCAGTGGACCGAACTTCCAAAAGCCTGTCCGGAAGCACGAATATGATTTGGAAAAATCTCGGAAATAAAAACCCAGATTACAGCTCCCTGACCTATAGCATGAGAAGCAATAAACAGGAAAAGAAAAACAGGTACAGACAAACCTCCCCAATCAAAATAAAAAGCTGCCGAAACTAATCCTAAAGAGATAATATAGCCTACAGAACCAATATACATCAATACCTTTCTGCCTAATTTATCAATTAAACTTACTCCAACTAAAGTAAAAACAAGGTTCGTAATTCCGATTCCGATACTACTTAACAATGCGGTATTTTGACCTAAACCAGCTTCTTCAAAAATTCTCGGAGCGTAATATAAAAAAGCATTGATTCCGGAAAACTGATTGAAAAAAGCAATCAAAAAAGCCAGAATAAGTGGAAAACGGTATTTTTTCATGAAAATATTTTCATGCTTTGCCGCACCATTCTCACCCGATTCATCTCTAAAATCTTCGATACTTGCTAATGGATCAATTGTAAAAAGTACTTTACGGGCTTCATCAATACGGTTTTTGGATAATAACCATCTTGGACTTTCCGGAATTGTAATAATAAAAAGGATATAGATAAAAGAAGGAATTGCCTGAACACCAACCATCCATCGCCAGGCGTTTTCGCCAATATCTTTTAAAAAGTAATTAGAAATAAAGGCTACCAAAATCCCTAATACGATATTAAACTGATAGAGAGCAACCAAACGGCCTCGTTTATCAGCCGGAGCAATTTCTGAAACATAGGCCGGAGCAGCAATGGTTGACGCACCAACACCTAAACCTCCTATAAATCGGAAAAAGGCAAAAATATAAGGATCATTCGCAAGTGCAGCTCCAATAGCTGAAACAAAATACAGAATACCAATCCAGAATAATGTTTTTTTACGACCTATCTTATTGGTTGGAATTCCTCCAAAAATAGCTCCGATAACTGTTCCCCAAAGCGCCATTGCCATAACAACAGACCCGTGAAAAGCATCAGAAGAATGCCATAAGAGCTGTAATTGTTTATCAGCTCCTGAAATAACTACGGTATCAAAACCGAATAAAAATCCTGCCAGTGCAGCAGTAACAGACCAAATTAATATCTTATTCATTGTACATGTATTAAAAACGTTTTGCTAAGTTATTCGTAAAAAAAGCAACTTATTTTTAATGATGTTACAATTTATTTCTTCTATTACTACTAGATTATCATTTTAAGCATAACCCCTTTGTTTTCAATGGTTTTCAGATATTCTGTTTTTGTTACGAAAACCATATAGTTATGATTTTGTAACTTTAGATATGAAAATGTTACCTAAAAAGAAGCTGATTATGTTACATCTTATAGTGATGTTTTATATTCTTTAGGAGAAACTCCAAATTTATTCTTAAAAGCGGTCGAAAAATAATTTGGAGAAGAGAATCCAAGCGAATACGCAATCTCCGAAATATTCATTTCATTGAGCTTTAAAAGTTCGGCTGCTTTCTCTAATTTGATGTTATTAATGTGATCACTAATATTAATTCCCATAATCGCTTTTACTTTTCTGTACAACTGAACTCTTGATACACTCATTTTATCGGCTAAATCTTCAACTGAAAATTTTGGATTCTCTACATTACCCTGAATGATTTCATTCATTTTAGTAATAAAAGTTTGTTCCGGATTACCAAAACGGGATTCCGGCTCCACACGATAAATGTTATTTGTATAATAATAGCGTAATTTTTCCCTGTTAAAAAGTAAACTTGAAAGGGATTGTTTCAAAATCGAAAGGCTAAAAGGCTTCGTAAGGTACTGATCTACTCCGCTTTGCAATCCTTTCAGCACAGCTTCTTTACTGCTTTGAGCCGTTAAAATAATAATTGGAATATGCGAAGAACGCAAATCTTTTTTCAGCGCTTTACTAATTTCATAACCGTCCTTGTCAACCAAATTAATATCACAGATAATAATATCGGGTATGATTTCGATAGCTTTTTCAATTGCATCACTTCCGTCTGAAGTATAGACGGTATATTCTTTGGATAATTTAGCCTGTAAAAAAGCAACCAAATCACTGTTATCTTCTATAATTAAAATAGAATGTTTTTCAGAATCGGCAGCAAGATTAAAGTTTTCAACCTCGGATTCAAGTTCCAAATGATCGGTAATTATATTTTGTGCAATATTTTTATTTTCAATATTTTCAACAATTTCATCATTAGCCAAATGATTATTTCCTTTCAATAACGTAATTACAAATTCACTACCCTGTTTTGATTTTAAATCAATGGCACCATGATGTAAGAAAACAAATTCTTTAGATAGATGAAGTCCTATTCCGGAACTGTTTTTACTGTTATTAGAAGCTTTAAAAAATGGCTGAAAAACATTAGACAACTCATTATCAGGTATTCCAATTCCGGAATCTTTAAAACTAATTTTAACCGTATTGTCTTGATTTTCTACTATAGAAATATTTATTTTACCATTATCAGGAGTAAATTTAAAGGCATTAGAAAGCAGATTAAAATACACTTTATCCATCAAATTCCGGTCAATAAACAATTCCAGATTTTGATTTTTACAGCTCAATTGAAAATCAATATTCCTGCGTGCCGCTTCGGCTTTAAAGTTTATCATTACTTCATTGGTAAAATCATAAATATTGGTTTTTGATGCTTGTAAAGTAAATTTTTGTTCTTCAACCTTTCTAAAATCCAACAGTTGATTAATTAATCGTAATAATCGGTTTGAATTTTTATAAATCAATTTCATCTCTTCGATGAGTTTTGAATCTCTAATTTTTTCTTCTTCCATCAAAGATTCTGTGGAACTCATAATTAAGGTTAAAGGTGTTTTAAACTCATGCGAAAGCCCCGTGAAAAAGTTAAGCCGAACCTCATTACTGCGTTTTATTTCATCGGCAAATTTTTCAATTTCATTACGCTGGCTTATAATTTTTGCGTTAGTTAGTTCAAGTTCTTTCTTTTTTCTGCTAATTATTATTCGGGAATAAATACTATGAATGGCAAACAAAAAGATAACAAGACTTAAAACAATTAAAGCTTTCAACAGATTACTTTGACTACTATACTTTTGTAATTGTTCTTTAATAAAATGTTGCTGATTTTCAATATCAGATTGTTGTAAGGATATTTTATCAAATTGACTACTCATAATTTCGGCATTAAGAGTGTCTATCAATGTGGTATTAAGCTTGTTTATCTTTGGAACGATTTCTTTGTTTTTTATCTTCAAAGCTAGTTTAATAGCTTCAGCACCACCTGTTGGATACAAAATCGTACCGGTTAGCACCCCTTCCTTAACAAATTCTACTCCTCCATTAGTACCATTTAATCCGTCAACACCGATGAACTTAATTTTATTATTTGGTCGCTTCTCCTTAGCTATTTTCCAGGCATTATAAGCTATCAGATCGTTAAACCCAAATACATAATCTATAGACGGTAAACTATCTAATAACCTGACAAAGTTACTTTTAGGCGAATTAAAATCATCAGCATCAATACTTATCTTTTGTATTCCGGGATATTTATCTAAAATTTGTTGCAGCCCCTTGCTTCTTTCAATCCCGGGATAGGTTACAATTTCGCCTCTTATTTCTACAACAGTACCTTTTCCTTTAGATAAAGAAACAATTTGTTTTCCGGCAAGTTTACCAACTTCAACATTGTCAGCCCCCAAAAAAGCGGTATAATTTAACGTATTTACCTTTCTGTCAACAATTATAACAGGGATTCCTTTTCGATTTGCTTTTTCAATAACAGGAACAATGGAATCGGATTCATAAGGTGCAATAATTATTACATCCATATTTTGCTGAATCATTTTTTCAACATCCTGAATCTGTTTTTTTACTTTTCGATCGGCATTATAAATAATCAATTTAGCGTTTGGATGAAGTGATGTTTCAACTTCCATTGCATGATCCATCGATTTTCTCCACAAATCATTATCAATACTTTGTGAAAAACCTATAGTTATAGTTTCTTTATTCTCATTTGATGAATTGCATGAATTGAACAAATACCCAAAAAATAACAGGCTTGCAATAATATATATTCTTGACATAAGTTTCAATAAATTAAAAAGTACAGTAAAAATGACTTTGTTTCAAAAAAAAAAATTTCGACGGAATTTAAATTACTTAATAAATATAAAATTTAATAATGTATGTTTAAGTAATTGAATCTTGAGAGGTTGCTATTAAAAAAATAACTGCTTAGTAGCACAATTGCTAATAGCAAATGTAAAAAAATCGAATTATTATTATCAATTGACAGCCTTTTATTTTTTTATGACACCCAAAGCTAAAATTTAAGAAATAACCTGTTTTTTTTTATCAACAGAGACGTTAGAAAAAGAAAATAAAAAACAAATTATACACTAACCCGTTAGTTAGAATTATTAAAAACGTCAGTTCGAGTGTTTTTTGTATAATCCCGACACTTCGGGACGGAACAAAAAATGTCCCGATAGCTATCGGGACGAGAACCGTTTTTAATGAAATTTTTCTTGTTCCCGATACGATTTTCTTCCCGAGGCTTCGGGAGAAAATCACTCGAACTGACGAAAAATTATCATCAAAAACTAATTTCACCCAACGGGTTATATACTATAAACAAGCTGCTAATTTTTAAAAAACTATTTAACACATCTGAACCCAATATGGTTTGCAGACGATTTTATTTCACCGTGTCCTCGCGAACCTACTAAATATCTGGTACAATATTCGTCTGTACACAGGAATGATCCTCCTCTGTGAACTTTTGTTAATGCATTTGGCTCAGCAAAATAATTACTTGATTCAGGACCTTGCGGATTTCTTGTTACTTTTCCACTTTCTGACAAAATCTGATAATAATCCTCGCTATACCAATCATTTATCCATTCCCAAACATTACCAGCCATATCATACAAGCCATAACCATTAGGTTTGTATTGAGCTACAGGTGCCAGACCTACAAAACCGTCTTTTGCGGTATCGCTTTGGTCAACTGGAAAATCTCCCTGATAAATATTAGCCTGAAACTTTCCTTCCGGCTTAAAAACATTTCCCCAAGTATAAGATGCGCCTGTCTTTCCTCCTCTGGCGGCAAATTCCCATTCGGCTTCAGTAGGCAAACGTTTTCCGGCCCATTTTGCATAGGCTGCAGCATCTTCAAATGCAATATGCACAACCGGATAATTATCCTTGCCAATTATATTACTATCCGGACCTGTAGGATGTCGCCAATCAGCTCCTCCTATATATTGCCACCATTCTAAATAATTATTCAAATCTACCTTACTTTTTGTTGGTGTAAAAACTGCCGAACCGGCAATTAATTCAGCTAAAGGAACTCCTGGAAATTCTTCTGCCAGAGGCTTTTTCTCTGCAACAGTTGTATAGCCTGTCGCTTTGACAAATTCGGCAAATTCTTCATTAGTCACTTCGGTTTTATCCATCCAAAATCCATCCACATAAACCCTGTGAATCGGACGGGCATCATTGGTCACTCCTTTGATACTGCACAAACTCTCGTCATCAAAATCACTTCCCATTGAAAATTCGCCTCCGGGAATCCAAACCATTCCTTCCGGAGCATCCTTAGGCTTGTTGTTTTTATTCTCGACAGTTAATTCAAACTTTGATTCTGAAATTTTCTTTCCGCTATTTTGAATTCCAAAACTCAACAATACATACAAAAACCCTATTAAAGGAATAATCATAAAAAAAATTACTCTAATTATTTTTTTCTCTCTAATACCCATATTGAATTTTTAATTTGATTCAAAATATTCTCTAATTCTTTTATAAGCTATTAAGGTTTTGCCTTAACTTCAACTGTACGCTAAATTAATCTTTTTATACCACCCTTTTTATCTTAATTATTTGGTGCTAAAGTTTAATTTCAAAGAACCAAAATACTAATCCGGTCTGACTAATATTTCTTAACAAATCAACAACAACCGATATTCCCCTTCGTTTTCCCTTGGGGCACGGTGAATACAAGGTAAAACCTGCTGATCAGGATGATCGACTGCCAGTCGCCACAGATGTCCTAATCCTAAGTTAACAGGCTCTGAATTCGATTTTTCCTGATAATGCAAATCAAAATAATTCTCTTTCAGGAAGTCCTCAAATTCTTCTGCAGATCCATTATACAACTCCTGAAGTTTTTTTCTGATTTCAGGAATTAAAATTTTCTGTTCTGCCTGCTCATTGGAAATTATATCACTTGCTGCTCCATAATAGGTACACAAAAAAGTATCTGTCGCAACAGGAGAACGATCCACATGATAAGAATAAACATCCGTCGAAATGAAATCAAATTCCTCGTCCCGCTCATAACATTTCAATAAATTAAGCGAAGGCGAAGCACCAAAATCAGTTAATAATTGCAAATCATTCAGAATAGTTCCCCTTGCTAAATTTCCTTTTTCTGATAATTGAAGAGCTTGCAAATCCTCGGTTAAAACTTCGGTTATATCTTCATTTAATTGCAATTGAGAAACAATTTCCTTAAAATCACCTTCTAGATTTCTATACCAGCACAAAGCGTTCATTGTTCCTTTAAATTCGGTATTAACAAGTTCCGAAAAAGTGGAAACTCTTCTAATTTGGTCGCTAACTAAAGTCATACTACTGCTTTTTTGAAATTAAAAAAGTTAAATTTTAATTGGCCACAAAGTTACAGAATAGTAAAATCCGGAAGCTTATTTCAGAAATAAAAAACTAAAAAAACTGCCTAAATACCGCCACTTTAAAAAGTCTTTTTTACACTTGTCCGTACTATTTTTTTAAACTAAATTTGCAGCGTTAATTGAACAACTTATACATTTACGATGATTCATTTCTTTGAAAACCAAAGCAACGCAATTTTTGCCGTACAAACTCAAGGCGAAATTTCGGCTCAAGATATTTCTAAACTGAACTGGCTTTTTGCCAATGCAATTAAAATAGAGAAATCCGTATTGACGGATTTTTTTGTTGGTCCCCGCGCAACAATGATTACACCTTGGAGTACCAACGCAGTGGAAATCACTCAAAATATGGGGATTTCAGGAATCATTCGTATCGAAGAATTTTATCGTACTTCAGAAGATTTTACTGATTTTGATCCGATGCTTTCTCAAAAATACACCGAATTAAATCAGGATATTTTTACTATCCATATTCAACCGGAATCTATTTTAGAAATCGATAACATTGAGGCTTACAACCAGCAGGAAGGTTTGGCTTTAAGCTCAGAAGAAGTAGAATATCTAAATAATTTGGCAACCAAATTAGAAAGAAAACTAACGGATTCTGAAATTTTTGCTTTCTCACAAGCGAATTCAGAGCACTGTCGTCACAAAATTTTCAACGGAACTTTTGTTATTGACGGTCAGGAAAAAGAAACTTCTCTTTTCAAATTAATCAAAAAAACATCTCAGGAAAATCCTAACGATATTGTTTCGGCTTACAAAGACAATGTGGCTTTTGTAAAAGGACCTAAAATCGAACAATTTGCTCCAAAAACGGCTGACAAAGCTGACTTTTACGAAGTAAAAGAATTTGATTCGGTTATTTCCTTAAAAGCAGAAACACACAACTTCCCTACAACTGTGGAGCCTTTCAACGGTGCTGCAACAGGTTCGGGAGGTGAAATTCGTGACCGTTTAGCAGGAGGACAAGGTTCGCTTCCTTTGGCAGGAACTGCGGTTTACATGACTTCTTACTCCCGTTTAGAAAAAGATAGTCCCGATAGCAATCGGGACTGGGAAAATGGTCTTGAAGAAAGAAAATGGTTGTACCAAACGCCAATGGACATCTTAATCAAAGCTTCAAACGGAGCTTCTGATTTTGGAAATAAATTTGGACAACCGCTTATTACAGGGTCACTTCTTACATTTGAACATAACGAAAATGACCGCAAATTAGGCTATGATAAAGTAATCATGCAGGCAGGAGGAATTGGTTTTGGAAAATTAGACCAGGCCATCAAACACAAACCACAGGAAGGTGATAAAATCGTTATTCTTGGTGGAGAAAATTATAGAATCGGAATGGGTGGAGCGGCTGTTTCTTCGGCTGATACCGGAGCTTTCGGTTCAGGAATTGAATTAAACGCGATTCAACGTTCAAATCCGGAAATGCAAAAACGTGCGGCTAATGCCATTCGCGGATTGGTAGAAAGCGACAACAACCCAATTGTTTCTATACACGATCACGGTGCAGGTGGACACCTAAACTGTCTTTCGGAATTAGTGGAAGAAACAGGAGGATTAATTGATTTAGACAAATTGCCTGTGGGTGACCCTACTCTTTCGGCTAAAGAAATAATTGGTAACGAATCTCAGGAAAGAATGGGATTGGTTATTGGTCAAAAAAACATTGATACGTTGCAAAGAATTGCCGACAGAGAGCGTTCGCCAATGTATCAGGTGGGAGATGTAACCGGAGATCACCGTTTTACATTCGAATCAAAAACTACCGGAGCTAAACCAATGGATTATGCTTTGGAAGATTTCTTCGGAAGTTCGCCAAAAACAGTTATTACCGATACTACTGTTGACTATAACTACGCTGAATTAGATTATACTAAAGATAAAATTGCTACTTATTTAGAAGCGGTTTTACAATTGGAAGCCGTTGCTTCTAAAGACTGGTTAACTAATAAAGTGGACCGTTGTGTGGGTGGAAAAGTAGCCAAACAACAATGTGCCGGACCATTACAATTGCCTCTAAACAACTGTGGTGTGGTCGCTTTAGATTTTAACGGAAAAGAAGGAATTGCCACTTCTATTGGTCATGCTCCTATTGCTGCTTTAATTGATCCGGTAGCAGGAAGCCGCAATGCCATTGCAGAATCTTTATCAAATATTATCTGGGCACCAATAAAAGACGGATTAGGCGGGATTTCATTGTCGGCTAACTGGATGTGGGCTTGTAAAAACGAAGGTGAAGATGCCCGTTTGTATGCTGCTGTTGAAGGTTGTTCGGATTTTGCAATCGAATTAGGAATCAATATTCCAACCGGAAAAGATTCGCTTTCAATGAAACAAAAATATCCAAATGACGAAGTAATCGCTCCGGGAACGGTTATTATTTCGGCTGCCGGTAACTGTACTGATATTAGAAAAGTAGTTGAACCTGTTTTACAAAAAGACGGTGGTTCTATCTATTATATCAATTTATCTCAGGATGAATTTAAATTAGGAGGTTCTTCATTTGCTCAAATCTTAAACAAAATTGGAGCTGAAACACCTACGATTAAAGACGCTGCTTTCTTTAAAAAAGCATTCAACACTATTCAGGAATTAATACTGGAAGGAAATATCGTCGCAGGTCACGATATTGGAAGCGGTGGTTTAATCACTACTTTATTAGAAATGTGTTTTGCTGATGTAAACTTAGGAGCTAAAATTGACTTTTCTCCCGAAGCGTCGGGATTCGAAGAAAAAGACATCATCAAATATCTTTTTGCTGAAAACATCGGAATTGTATTCCAGGCTAATGAAGACGCTGCTTTAGAAAACAAATTAAATGCTAACGGAGTTGCTTTCCACAAATTAGGAACAGTAACTAATGAAGCTACTTTAGACTTTGGTCCTTGTAAATTAGATATTGCTAAATACAGAGACGTTTGGTTTAAAACGTCGTTCTTATTAGACCAAAAACAATCTAAAAACGGAACAGCACAAGAGCGTTATGACAACTATAAAAACCAACCGTTAAACTTTAGTTTCCCGGCTCATTTTACAGGAAAAAAACCGGAAGTTGATGCTACAAAACCAAGACCAAAAGCGGCTATTATTCGTGAAAAAGGATCTAATTCCGAGCGTGAAATGGCAAACGCCATGTATTTAGCCGGTTTTGATGTAAAAGACATCCACATGACCGATTTGATTTCAGGTCGTGAGAATTTAGAAGATGTTCAATTTATTGGTGCTGTGGGTGGATTCTCCAATTCTGACGTATTAGGTTCTGCTAAAGGTTGGGCAGGAGCTTTCAAATACAACGAAAAAGCCAACAACGCTTTGAAAAACTTCTTCAAAAGAGAAGATACCTTATCTGTTGGAATTTGTAACGGTTGCCAATTATTCATGGAATTGGAAGTAATTAATCCGGAGCATGAAGTACACGGAAAAATGCTACACAACAACAGCCACAAGCACGAAAGTATCTTTACTTCGGTAACCGTACAGGAAAACAATTCTGTGATGTTATCAACTTTAGCCGGAACAACTTTGGGAGTTTGGGTTTCTCATGGTGAAGGTAAATTTAACTTACCAATGGGTGAAGAAAACTACAATATCGTTGGAAAATACGGTTACGACAGCTATCCTGCAAACCCTAATGGTTCCGACTTTAACACAGCGATGTTGTGTGATAAAACAGGACGTCACCTGGTAACCATGCCGCACATTGAGCGTTCGGTTTTCCAATGGAACTGGGCAAATTACCCAAGCCATAGAAACGACGAAGTTACTCCTTGGCAGGAAGCCTTTGTCAACGCCAGAAAGTGGATTGAAAACAACTAAATCATAATTTTTTAAATATTTAGAAAGCGTTCTTGAAAGAGAGCGCTTTTTTTGTGAGATAATTTTTATTTACAAAATTTAATTCCTTACATTTAAAACGAAATAACTTTTTAATTCTAAGAAACCAATCCATGAAAAAAACACTTTTAATTTTAGGAATAACGATACTTTCCTTTGCGGGAAATGCTCAAAATAATTCCAAAGAAGAGAAAATAAAACAACTACTGGAATTGTCCGGATCTGGAAAAATAGGCATTCAGGTCATGAATCAAATGATGGATTCTTTCAAAAAATCTTTTTCTGCTGTTCCTCAGGAATTTTGGGAAGAAGCCAAACAAGAAATGAAAGCGGACGATATTACTAACTTAATCACTCCTATTTACGCGAAATATTATACTGAAACTGATATCGACCAATTAATCAATTTTTACAACTCTCCTATTGGAAAAAAAATGGTTGCTACGATGCCTCAGGTGGTACAGGAATCGATGACGATGGGACAACAATGGGGCAAAGAAATTGGAGAAAAAGTTTTTGCCCGCCTAAAAGAAAAAGGTTACCTGGAAAAATAAAATACTATCAATAGCTTTGTTACAAACAACAAACCATAAAAACTCAAGATATGCCTTCACCAGTTTCTGAATGCTTGTATTGTCAGGAAAATGAAACCCTGCACAACCTAATGATTAAAATTACCGACCTGAAAGTATCGCAATTGTTCCTGTTCAAAGAACAATCTTACTCCGGTCGTTTAAATGTGGTTTACAAAGACCACGGCGTTGAATTTCACGAATTAAGTAACGAAGAGCGTAATGCTTTTATGGATGACGTTGCCACCGCGGCTAAAGCTATTGCCAAAGCTTTTAATCCGGACAAAATTAATTACGGAGCCTATGCCGACACCCTGTCGCATTTGCATTTTCACGTAGTTCCTAAATACAAAGATGGCTATGGTTTTGGAAGTGTTTTCGAAATGAATCCCAACAAAACCCAACTTACGGATGCTGAATATCAAACAGTAATCGAAAAAATCAAAGCGTTTTATAAAAACCTCAACTAATTTACACAGTAAAATCCTCTTTTAAATTCAATTTAAAAAGAGGATTTTTTGTTTATAAAACACAAATTATCTCCTATTTTAATTTGCTTTATCTGCTTTAAAATTTGAAAAAACAAAAACAATCTGTAACCATAAACAAAATTATTTCTGTATCTGTACTTGTTTTTAGGAAATAAATAGCTTTACCCAAAATAGCAACGTATGGAAACAACAGCACAACAACAAGCCAATTTTAATTTCAGAGCAATAACAATAGCAGATCTTGATACAATTATCAAACTGTATCAGGAGCAAAAAAAGGGAAACTCAAAACTCAACCAACACTTTGGATTACCACTTTTGGTAGCAGAATTAAACGATAAAATCGTTGGATATTCTTACGCATCAAACTTAAATTCAGACAAGTATCAGTTAAAAACATATATCGACACTGCTTTTGAACATTATTTCCTTCAGGAAAATTTGATTCAAAAATCAGAACTGTTTTTAAATGAAAAAGGGAAAAATTCGGCTTATAAAAATCTGGATTCTTCCATTACCCGACTTATTAACTGGTTAAACTATTCTTATTCTTAAAAAATCAAAAACGGTTACAGTTAGAATATTTATTACTTTTATAGGATACAAAAAAGTTAAGAATGCCCAGAGAGATTTTATATTTAAAAATTGCCCGAATCATTGAAGACCAAATTTCCTCCGGAACGTTAAAAACCGGAGAAAAACTGCCTTCTATCCGAACCATTCAAAAAATATACAATATTAGCATCAATACAGTAAAACAGGCTTTTTTAGAATTAGAAAGTAAATCGTTAATTGAATCAAAACCCAAATCCGGATTTTATGTAAGCCATTCTTTCCATAGCAAACTGGAGCTCCCTTCTGTAAGCCAGTTACAATTAAGTCAGCAGGAAAAAACTCCGGAAGACTTAATCAGTAAGGTATTCAACACTTTGACCCACAAAGATTTTACACAATTTGCGCTTGGAGTTGTGGATAAAAGTATGCTTCCCATTGCAAAACTCAACAAAGGAGTTGTAAAAGTTTTACGCAATTTAGAAGACAGCGGAACCGGTTACGAACCCGCTCAGGGAAATATTAATTTGAGAAGAAATATTGCCAAATGGTCTTTTACCTGGGACGGTCATTTGACAGAAGATGATATTGTGACTACTTCGGGAGCTTTAAATGCACTTTTTTATGCCTTAATAACCGTAACCGAGCCCGGTGATACAGTGGCTATCGAAAGTCCTGTTTATTTTGGCATTTTGCAAATGATAAAATCTTTGGGATTACATATTATCGAATTACCAACACATCCTGTTACCGGAATTTCAATTGAAGATTTAAAAAAAGTACTGCCTAAAATAAATGCCTGTTGTTTTGTGACCAATTTCAACAATCCTTTAGGAAGTTGTATGCCTGAAGAAAATAAAAAAGAAGTAGTTCACTTACTTAGCAAACATAATATTCCTTTGATTGAAGACGATTTATACGGTGATATTTTCTTTGGTGCCAGCCGACCAAAACCCTGCAAAGCTTTTGACGAAACAGGAAATGTGTTGTGGTGTGGTTCGGTATCGAAAACCTTAGCACCGGGCTATCGGGTAGGCTGGGTTGCACCGGGCAAATTCAAAGAAAAAACGATTCGAAAAAAACTACTAAATACCATGTCCAGTCCGCCCTTATATCAGGAAGTCATTGCCGATTTTATGGAGCACGGTCGCTATGAACACCATTTAAGAACTCTAAGAAATACCCTTTACAACAACTGCCTGCATTTTAAAAAAGCGATTGAAAAATATTTCCCGGAAAACACTAAAATTTCCAATCCTCAGGGCGGTTTTGTGCTTTGGTTAGAACTCGACCCGAGAATTGATACCGCGGTTTTATACGATATTGCCGTTCAACACAAAATAGGCTTTGCTCCCGGAAGAATGTTTACCCAACATAACCGTTACAACAACTGCATGCGGCTGAATTTTGCCATTAAATGGGATGAAAAAGTAGAAGACAGTCTCAAAACTTTAGGATTATTAATCAAACAACAATTACAATGAAAATTTATCAAATAGATGCTTTTACCAATGAAGTTTTTTCTGGAAATCCGGCTGCTGTTTGTCCATTAGACAAATGGATTAGTGAAGATTTGATGCAAAAAATTGCCGCCGAAAACAACCTTGCCGAAACCGTTTTTTATGTAAAAAACAACGAGCAATACGAAATCAGATGGTTTACTCCCACCGTTGAAGTTGATCTTTGCGGACATGCAACTTTAGCAGCCGCTTTTGTATTATTTAATTATGAAAATTATACTGATAATCTTATTAACTTTTTCTCTCCAAGAAGCGGCGATTTAACAGTAACAAAAGAAGGCAATTTACTTTCGTTAAATTTCCCAGTTGATACCTTGAAACCTCTGGAGTTAACCCCTCAAATAACGGATGGATTCAATATAAAGCCACAAAAAACATTTAAAGGTAAAACAGACTATTTGTTTGTTTTTGACCATGAAGATGAAATTCTGAACTTAGAACCTGATTTTGAAAAACTTTCAAAATGGCCCGTAAGAGGAATTATTGTTACTGCTCAAGGTAAAACTTCCGATTTTGTTTCCCGTTTTTTTGCGCCTCAATCCGGTATTAATGAAGATCCGGTTACGGGTTCGGCTCATACTACCCTGACTCCTTTTTGGGCAAAAGAATTAAACAAAACTAAATTTTCCGCCATTCAGCTTTCGAAACGCAAAGGTTATTTGGATTGTGAATTATTGGAAAACAGGGTTCGCATAAGTGGTTTTGCAAAATGTTATCTAATTGGTGAAATCTTTGTAAAATAAGAAAAGCCACTTTAAAAAAGTGGCTTTCTATAAAAAATTCATCAAACCCTAAAATGACAAATTCTGTTATTTTTATTAATCTAAATCGATTAAAGCATTTTCCATAAAAATAGCTGGCTCTCTCTCGTTTTGCCAATAATCTGCGAGAATACTTAAAACAACATCTTTCAAACCGTTAAAAGAACTTTCTGACTGATGTTCTTCATCTTTGATTACTTCAATAAGCAATTCATTTACTTTTCTAATTTTCTCTGAATTCGTCATCTTGGTACAGTGTTAATTAATACCCCGTTTAATTATATTGTAAAAGTATAGTAATTCCATTTTCTTTACAATACCCACTTTTAGTGATTTTTTAAAGCCTTTTTAATTAATTCTTAAGATTTGTCTTATTTAGTCTCTGAAATCATCTGAATATCCTGATAAATTTGTTTTAATCGCTTTTTCCAAAGTCGAAATAACACAAATAATTGAAATGAAAAAACAATACCTAAAAACAGCAGTATCAAAAACTTAGATATTGTAAAATCAATGGAATACGCAAAAAATAATAAAAAACCTGAAATCAAAGCAACACGGCTAAACACTGCTATAAAAGCATATTTCTTTAAACGATTGTAAAGTAATTCCAATGCAACTTTAACATTTGAACCGTCTGTTACATATTTATTATAAAAATAGCCATACAAACTATGCAAAATGGGCAATAAGAACGAAAAAATTAAAATATAATTTACCCAAAACGGTTTTTTATCACCGTCAAACATGGAAAAATAAACCAGCAAAAAAGCTATCCAAGCGCTTACTTCTATTTGAATTTGTCTTCTGATTTTTTTCAAAACCGGGTGACGGTTTTCCTGCAACATCAACAACAAAGCGGTCTCCTCTTTAGAAATCGTTTTTACTGTTTTCCATTCCGATTTTAAATCCTCTAATTCCATGATTTATTTTTTTAAAAGATTTTTAATTTTAGTCTTTATCCGATTGAGTTTTACCCCAACATAATTTTCATTTATTCCTAAAATTTCAGCCATTTGCTGATAGGATAATTCGTCAAAATACAGAGCAATCAATGCTTTTTCGCCATCTTCAAGCAAGTTTAAAACGGCAAATAACCGTTCTTCTCTCAACACTTGCTCGTCGCTAATGATTTCTTCGGCTAAATCGGGTAATTGAGACAGATAATTGATTTTTGTACTGTTTTTTCGGAAAGAAGCCAGAGCTGTATTCAAAGCTATCCGGTACATCCAGGTCTTTATTTGGGCTTCTCCCCGAAAATTAGGATAGGATTTCCACAATTGAAACACGATTTCCTGAAACAAATCTTCCCGGTCTTCAAAGCTGTCTCGATACAAACGAACAATTTTGTACAACATCGGCTGATATTGCGAAACAATTGCTAAAAATTCTTTTTCAACTGTGTTCATTGTTCCTCTATTTTAGAATAAACCAAAGTAACAAAATTCAGGATTAGCTTCATTTAACAGTCATTTTTAATTTTTCCTTTATCAAAAGAATCTCTTTTTTCATTTGAATATTTTCCATTTTTAAACTGTCCAGTTGCTCTTGTAGATTTCTATCTCTGATTTTTGATCTGCCTTCCGGCGAAGATTCCGGTCCTCAAGCCCATAACATAAAAAAAGTCGCTGCTATAAGAATTGTTTTCATAAGTAAAGATTTTAAAACATTAGTTGTTAATACTCTTAAAAACTTACATCTAAAATAAAATTTAACATTAAAAATTTGCGCAACCAATTAATTGCGATTAAATTAACAACCGATTGGTTTCATTAATTTAAATCCAAATGAGAAGAGATATTTTTCAGGCCATTGCCGATCCCACCCGCCGAGCTATAATAGGACTCATTGCTATTCAAGCCATGACACCTAACGCTATTGCCGAACATTTTGAAACCAGCCGACAAGCCATTTCAAAACATTTGAGAATCCTAACAGAATGCGAACTTTTAAAACAAGAGCAAAAAGGAAGGGAAATTTATTACCAGCTAGAACTTGAAAAAATGAAAGAAATTGACCAATGGCTTACCCAGTTTAAAGCCATTTGGGAAAACCGATTTAATGAATTAGATAACGTATTAGCAAACCTTAAAAATAAAACAGATGAAAACGAACCTACAATTTGACTTTATCGTCAACAAAGAAAACAACACGGTAAACGTAAAAAGAGAATTTGCAGCCCAACTTCCCTTAGTTTGGGATGCCTGGACTAAACCAGAAATTTTAGACTTATGGTGGGCTCCAAAACCTTATCAAACCAAAACAAAATCAATGGATTTTAGAGAAGGAGGCTCCTGGTTTTATGGCATGGTAAGTCCGGAAGGAATAATTCACTGGTGCAGAAACGATTATCAAAAAATTGAACTTTTAAAAAATTTCTCCGGTTTAGATGCTTTTTGCGACGAAAACGGTACAATTAACACCGATTTTCCCCGTACTATATGGACCAATACCTTTACGGATAATGGTGAAACCACTACTGTAAACATCGTTGCTCAATATGAAAAACTGGCCGATTTAGAACAAATCATCGCTATGGGATTCAAAGAAGGATTCACGATGGCTCTGGGAAATTTGGACGAATATTTAGAACAAATCACCAAATAATGCTCGCAATTAAACATTTCATCATAGGCTTAGTATTATTAGCCGGACAAATTGCTTTTAGCCAGATTCATTTAAAAATTGAAAAAAAGCAAAGTTATTTTACCGAAGGTAAAGACTCTGTTTTGACTTATCAGGCTGCCGAAAAATCATTGAACGGAAAATATATTCGTTCCAATTATATTCATCCCTTATACAATTTAGACGGTAGTGTTTTAAGTGAAGATTTTCCTGCCGATCACCTGCATCATCGGGGAATTTTCTGGGCGTGGCACCAATTATATATTGGCAACAAACGAATAGGCGACGGCTGGGAAATTGAAAATTTTAATTGGAAAGTGGCTTCGGTAAAAAAGAAAAAACAAAAAGACCACAATAAAGCCATACAAACTATAGTTCATTGGAAATCGCCTTTATGGAAAACAACAAGTGGTAAAGAAAAACCCTTTGTTAAAGAAACAACACTTATCAGAGTGCATCCAAAACAAGACCACTATCGCCTGATTGATATTGAAATTAGTTTATTGGCTTTAGAGCCTAACATGCGAATTGGCGGCTCGGAAGATGAAAAAGGTTATGGTGGTTTTTCACCAAGAATCAAACTGAACGAAGACGTTGTCTTTACAGCTCCAACAGGAAAAATCATCCCGACCAACCTAGCCATTCCTGCCAGTGAATGGATGGATATTTCGGGTTCTATTGGAAAAAATAAGCAATTGGCAGGATTGACAATTTTATGCAATCCACAAAATCCCGGCTTTCCAAATCCCTGGATTTTACGCGTCAAAAAAAGCATGCAAAACGCCGTGTATCCTTATCCGGGAGCAACAGCCGTTCCGATATCTGACAAAAAACCTACGGTCTTAAAATACCGTTTAATTGTTCACGATGGTACTGCTGACAGTGTTCCGATTAATCAAATTTATCAGGATTATAAAAATAAATAACGTTGAACTATTTATTAAAAAAGCCACAGATTATATAGATTTCAAAGATTACTTAAATAAATCTGTTTTAATCTGTAAAATCTGTGGCAAAAAAAAAGAATTTAAGCAACCTTTATTTTAAGGTACTACTTTATAAGTTGGGTCTTCCAAAATATTTACCTCAATGATTCCCTCGGCATTTTCAAGCAATACGCGGCAATCATCGCTTAAATGACGTAAATGCACGGTTTTCCCAATCTTAGCATAGCGCTCCGTAATTTTATGAACGGCATCAATAGCACTCATGTCGGCAATTTTACTTTCTTTAAAATCAATAATTACTTCGTTTGGATCATTCAAAACATCAAATTTTTCGGCAAATGCTGTCGTAGAAGCAAAAAATAACGGGCCGTAAATTTCATAATGCTTCACTCCTTTTTCGTCTGTATATTTTCTGGCTCTGATGCGTTTGGCACTTTCCCAGGCAAAAACTAAGGCCGAAATAATCACCCCTATCAAAACAGCCAAAGCCAGATTGTGCAGTAAAATAGTAACTATTGCTACCAGAACACCAACAAAAATATCCTGTTTAGGCATTTTGTTAATGATTCTCAAACTAATCCATTCAAAAGTACCAATGGCTACCATAAACATCACGCCCACTAAAGCCGCCATAGGCAATTTTTCAATCACCGGAGCGCCAAATAACACAATACAAAGGATTGTTAAAGCAGCTACAATTCCGGATAAACGCGCTCTGGAACCGGCAGACAAATTCACTAAAGTTTGTGCAATCATTGGACAACCTCCCATTCCAAAGAAAAATCCGTTCAAGATATTAGCACTTCCCTGAGCCACACATTCGCGGTTTCCATTTCCTTTTGTTCCGGTAATTTCATCTACCAAATTCAAAGTCAGTAAACCTTCGGTCAATCCTACGCAAGCCATAATCAGACCATAAGGAAAAATCAATTGTAAAGTTTCTAAATCTAAAGGAATATTCGGAATATGAAAAGGTGGAAATCCACCACTTACCGATGCAATATCGGCTACCGTTTTGGTTTCGATTCCCAATCCTAAAACCAATCCAAAGACCACAATAATAGCAACCAACGAAGCAGGAACTGCCTTTGTTATTTTAGGAAAAACCATTACAATAGCAATAGTCAAAGCAACTAAGCCCGCCATAATCATCAACGGTGCCCCTGTAAGCCAGGTACTCTCCCCGTTAACCACTTTTTTAAACTGCTCTATCTGAGACATAAAAATGATTACAGCCAAACCATTCACAAAACCAAACATCACTGGTTGTGGAACCAAACGAATAAACTTGCCCCATTTAAACACACCAATCAAAATCTGAATGACTCCCGCTAAAGCTACCGCAGCAAATACATAATCCAATCCATGCGATTTCATCAGAGCAATCAGCACAATTACCGTAGCTCCTGCTCCACCCGACACCAATCCGGGACGTCCGCCAAAAATAGCCGTAACCAATCCCATAATAAAAGCCGCATACAAACCTACTAAAGGTGGAAAACCAGCCAAAATAGCAAAAGAAAGCGACTCCGGAATCATCGTCATGGCGACTGTAAGACCAGCTAAAATTTCGGTTTTATAATTTACTTTCTGAGATAAATCAAATAAATTAAATACTTTTTTCATAAAAAAAAATTGAGTTTGTGATATCATTTCAATTATTGAAATCATATCGAAAAAAATTAATAAAATGGTTTAGGAATTATCCTTAGTGTGAATACAAAAATCGAAAGAAAGTAAAAACATGAAAAATATATCGCTGTTGAACAACAAATGAAATTATTGTGTATAACAAAATTGCCTTCAAAAATTGAATGCTCTTTTTTAGGAATGCCCTTCGATTTTAAAGATTAAAAATCAAGGCGGAGTAACGGCGATATAATAAGTAGTATTTTTCATAAATATGCTGCAAAAGTATTTTTTTTTAAATAAAAATGCAAATAAAAACAAATAACTTTGTTGTTACTTAAAAATAACGTAGCATCTAATAAAAATGGAAACCAACATTTTTTTCAAAGGCACTTTCGAATACAACTATCATTGCAATCAGCAACTTATTCAATTATTTGAAAAAGAACAGAAAAACATTCCCGAAAAATCCATTCAGTTACTCAATCATTTAATTAACGCTCAGGAAATTTGGAATGCCCGAATTTTAAACCAAAAACCGGATATTGAAGTTTGGGAAATACGTCCATTAGAAAATCTGAAAAAAATCAATGAAACTAATTACAGCGAAAGTCTCCACATTCTGGAAACCATTTATTTAAGCCAAAAAATAAATTATCAAAACTCTAAAGGAATTTCCTTTACTAATTCGGTTCAGGATATTCTTTTTCATGTGATTAATCATGCTACCTATCATCGTGCTCAAATAGCAACTGATTTAAAATCTCATAACATAGCACCGCTAAATTCCGATTATATTTTTTACAAAAGAGCCTAAACGCGAAAAAATACAGGATACTCAAGCTAAATCATTTTTCTATTTTGCAGCGCGTTTTTAGAAATCTAAATTAACACCCAAAAATGAACTATAAAAAACTATTCCTTTTCTTAACTATTCTAAGCATCACTTCTATTCAGGCTCAAGAAGTCCGAAAATCCATTTTACTAAATAAAAACTGGTTATTTTCCAAAGGTGATTTTAAAGAAGCCAGTCAAATTGGCTTTAACGATAAAAAATGGCAAAAAATCACTATCCCACACGATTGGGCTATTTACGGTCCATTTGACGAAAATAATGATGTTCAAAAAGTGGCCATTACCCAAAACTTAGAAAAAGAAGCCAAACGTCAAACCGGAAGAACCGGCGGATTGCCTTATATGGGTGTGGGTTGGTACAGAACTTCATTTAATGTTCCTGATTATCAAAAAGGACAACGCATTAGTCTGATTTTTGATGGAGCCATGAGCGAAGCCCGTGTTTCGGTGAATGGCAAAGAGGCTACTTTTTGGCCTTATGGGTACAACTCTTTTCATGTAGATGTTACCGATTTATTGACTACCGACGGACAAAAAAACCTGCTTGCTGTTCGCTTAGAAAACAAAGAACAATCATCCCGCTGGTATCCGGGAGCCGGATTGTACCGCAATGTGCATTTGGTCATCACAAACCCCGTTCACGTGCCGGTTTGGGGAACTTATATCACCACTCCTTATGTGGCTAAAGATTATGCATCGGTTCGATTAGAAACCAAATTAGAAAATGTTCCTAATAAAACCGAAATCAGAATTGAAACCAACATTCTGGATAAAAGCGGAAAAGTGATTGCCACTAAAAATGATACCCGCAAAATGAATCATGGCGAACCATTTGTTCAAAATTTCACCGTAAACAATCCAGCTTTATGGTCTCCGGAAACACCAATTTTATACAATGCTGTTTCTAAAGTGTTTTTAAAAGACCAATTAGTAGATACTTATACGACCCGTTTTGGCATCCGTGATATTAAGTTTATTGCCGATAAAGGTTTTTTCCTCAACGGAAAACTGCGTAAATTTCAGGGCGTGTGTAACCACCATGATTTAGGACCATTAGGAGCAGCAATCAATGTGGCTGCTTTGCGCCGTCAATTTACTTTGTTAAAAAATATGGGTTGCGATGCCATTCGTACGGCGCACAACATGCCGGCGCCTGAATTAGTTGCTTTGTGTGACGAAATGGGTTTTATGATGATGATTGAACCTTTTGACGAATGGGATAAGGCCAAATGCAAAAACGGCTACCACCGCTTTTTTGACGAATGGGCAGAGAAAGATATGATTAATATGTTGCATCAGTACCGCAATAATGCATCGGTAGTTTTATGGAGCATTGGAAATGAAGTACCTACCCAATGCAGTGCTGACGGTTACAAGGTGGCGAAGTTTTTACAGGACATCTGCCACCGCGAAGACCCAACAAGATTGGTAACCTGCGGTATGGATCAGGTGAGCTGCGTACTGGAAAACGGATTTGCTAATATGATTGATATTCCGGGATTTAACTATCGTGTAAACCGTTATGAAGAAGGTTATGCCAAATTATCCCAAAACATGCTTTTAGGTTCCGAAACTACTTCAACGGTTAGTTCGCGTGGGATTTATAAATTTCCGGTTGAAAAAAAACTGGATGCTAAATATGAGGATCATCAATCCTCTTCTTATGATTTTGAAGCCTGTTCCTGGTCTAATCTGCCGGATTTAGATTTTGCCATGTCCGATGATAAAGAATGGACTTTAGGGCAATTTGTCTGGACCGGATTTGATTATTTGGGCGAACCAAGTCCGTATAGTATCAATTCCTGGCCTAATCACAGTTCGATGTTTGGAATTATCGATTTGGCAAGCATTCCTAAAGACCGTTACTATTTGTACCGCAGCATTTGGAATAAAAATGCCGAAACCCTGCATATTTTGCCGCATTGGAACTGGGAAGACAAGGAAGGTCAGATTGTTCCTGTTTTTGCATATACCAATTATCCAACGGCTGAATTGTTTGTAAACGGAAAAAGTTACGGCAAACAAACTAAAAACAATGTCTCCATCGAAAACCGTTACCGATTGATGTGGATGGATGTCAAATACGAACCGGGCGAGATAAAAGTCGTTGCTTATGATGCCAATGGTACTAAAAAAACTGAAAAAATTATCCGCACCGCCGGAAAACCACACCATATCGAATTGATTCCGGACAGAACCGAAATGCAGGCCAATGGTAGCGATTTAGTTTACATCACTGTAAGAATGGTAGACAAAGACGGTAATTTGTGTCCAAATGCACAAGATTTGGTTCAATTCACAGCAGCCGGAGCAGGAAATTACAGAGCCGCTGCCAATGGGGATCCTACTTGTCTGGATTTGTTTCATTTGCCAAAAATGCACTTGTTCAACGGACAGTTAACCGCCATTGTACAAGCGGGTGAAAAAAACGGAAAACTGACTTTTGAAGCTAAAGCTAAAGGGGTTAAATCCGGGAAATTACCATTGGAGGTGAAGTAAATTTTCAAAATAACTTCTAAAAAATTAATTTATAAATCAAAAAACTCTTATGAAAATCAAAATAATAGTTGCTTGTTTTGTATTATTAACTTCTCTCTTTTCCTGTAAAACTATTTTCAGTGAAGACTTCAATAACAATGATAATAATTGGGAACTGTATAAAGATAACAAAGAGTTTTTGGTCAATATCGCAGAAGGTAAATTACATGTTGAGAAATTTTCTCTAAACCGTATTAACAATGGATGTCTTTGGTATAAAAAAGAAATAAAGAATTTTGATACCTCTAAGGATTTTTCAATACAATTTATGGCAAAAATTATTAAATGTGAAGATGTTGTTAATCATATTGATTTTCAATGGGGTGATTTAAATAGTAATCAAAAGAGACTTTATCAAATTGATTTTGGAAACTCTGGCTTGATCCGTCTCAATTATTTTGACAAAGGCTGGTCTTATTTGTTTGAAAAAAAATTAGCTCTAAATAATATTACTCCTTCTAATCAATTTTCTGTTCAAAAAAAGGACAGAGACAAAACAGTTTATTATCCAGTAAAAGCCAATGAATTTAACAAATATGAAATTATCCAAAAGGGTAATTACTGCACAATTAAAATTAACGACATTAAAGTATTATCCAAAAAAATCAAAATAACTGCTGGTAATTCTATTGGAATTCAGCAGTGTCTTAGATCTTCTTGGGAAATAGATAAAATTGTAATCAAACAATAAAAACAACGAACAATAATAAATTTTTATTGAATATCAATAAATATTTAGTACTTTTGAACTATTGTTTCACTTTTATCCTATCCTTTATGAAACGCATTTCAATAGTATTCCTCCAAACAGTTGTACTGCTTATTGGCTTAATTGCATTAATCATTTTGATTCGCTTTCCAATGACCGAAGGCAGAGCCCAAAACTTAGACCTGTTCCACATTTATGCTGACCCGCTTATCCTTTATGCTTATGCTTCATCCATTGCGTTTTTTGTGGCTTTGTACAAAGCTTTTCAAATTTTAGGCTTTATACGAAAAAATGAATTATTTACCACAAACACGGTGAAAGCTTTAAAAAGCATAAAATTTTGCGCCATTATCTTATGTGTTTTGATAGCTGGAGCCGGAATTTATATCAGGATTTTTCATCATCCCGATGATGATCCTGCGGGATTTCTGGCTATGTGTATAATTCTTATTTTTATTGGGATTGCCGTGGCAACTGCGGTGGCGGTGCTTGAAAAAGTGCTGCAAAACGCTATCGATATGAAAAATGAAAATGACCTAACCATTTAAGCCATGCCTATTATTGTAAACCTTGACGTGATGATGGCTAAGCGAAAAATGTCCCTGAACGAACTTTCTGAAAAAGTAGATTTGACCTTATCCAATCTTTCTATTCTTAAAACCGGAAAAGCCAAAGCCATCCGTTTCAGTACACTCGAAGCCATCTGTAAAGCCTTAGACTGTCAGCCTGGCGATATCTTAGAATATGTCAATGATGAGGAATAAAGAGTAAAAAGGCAGAACAATAAAGGAAAATTCATTTTTGATGTTCAATTTGCGTCTGTTCGAGTTGAAAACCAATTTGCGACAGAAAATTGGTTTGAAGTATCGAGAACCATTCTACAAACAAAACTTCTCGTCCCGATAGCTATCGGGACATTTTTTATTCCGTTACGCTCCATAAACACTCGAAGTGATGGCATTACTGATTTAACCCAATGAATAATAAATTCCTCCGGCAATAAACTAATCGTGCTGATTTGTTTTTTATTTGCTTTTATTTTCGAAAATTATTTATTTTTTTCGAAAAATCTGTTTTTCGTTTGTAATTGTGATTTTAAGTCTTAATTTTACAAGAATACAAAAACAATAACAAGTAGCGTAATAAAAGAAATGGAACGAATTTTTGCAGAATATTATATCGAAACACCTTATGAAGTGGAACAGGCTGCTGCGGTTTTGGCCGGCGAACAATCCTCAGGGACTTTTGTATCCGTTCCTGGAGAAACTGCCGAACTCAAACAGCGTTTTGCTGCCCGTGTAGAACATATTGAAAAACTGAATTTGGTTGACGAACCTTCGATTCCGGGTAATGCAATTTCGGGTAAAAAATACCAAAGAGCCAAGGTTCAGGTAAGTTGGTCCATCGAAAATTTTGGCTACAATCTGCCGGTTTTAATTAGTACTTTACAGGGTAATTTATACGAAATCAGTCAGTTTACCGGATTGAAATTAATGGATTTTGAAGTTCCGGATTCGTTTAAAAATCATTTCCGCGGACCGCAATTTGGAATCAAAGGTTCTAAAGCTTCTTGTGGCGTAGACGACAGACCGATGATTGGAACCATTATCAAGCCAAGCGTGGGGATGAGTCCTGAAGAAACTGCCGCTTTGGTTAAAACCTTAATCGATGCAGGAATCGATTTTATCAAGGATGATGAGTTAATGGGAACTACAGCTAACTCTCTTTTTGAAGACCGTGTAAACGTTATTATGAAAGTAATTAACGAACATGCCCACAAAACCGGCAAAAAAGTAATGTATGCATTCAACATCAGTGACGAAATTGATGCGATGCAACGCAAATACGAGCATATTCAAAAAAACGAAGGAACTTGTGCCATGATTAGCATTAACAGTGTTGGATTGAGCGGTACAAAAAAAATATGTGATCAGGGTGAATTGGTTATTCACGGTCATAGAAACGGTTGGGGTATGTTGAACCGCCATCCGTTATTAGGAATTGAATTTCCGGCTTACCAAAAAATTTGGCGTTTAGCCGGTGTAGATCAAATGCACGTAAACGGAATTCAGAATAAGTTTTGGGAATCGGACGATTCGGTTGTAAAATCGATACAATCCTGTTTAAAACCATTTGTGTGTGGCAACAATCCTTTGCCGGTAGTTTCTTCGGGACAATGGGGCGGACAAGCACCTGAAACTTACAGAAGAACCCAAACCACCGACTTATTATACATGGCCGGAGGTGGAATTTTAGCCCATCCAATGGGAGCCACTGCGGGTGTTAACGCCTTACAACAAGCCTGGAAAGCAGCTGTTGACGGATTATCTGTTGAAAAAGCCGCTTTGCAGTATCCTGAATTTGCAGCATCAGTAAAAAAATTCTCAAAATAATGAACAAAGCACATCCCCTATTATTAGCATACTATGGAGATGATTTTACAGGCTCCACCGATGCCTTGGAATTTCTGACTTTGGCCGGAATTAAAACGGTTCTTTTTCTTCGTCCGCCGTTGCATAAAGATTTGGATTTTTTTCCCGGGGTTCAGGCTATTGGATTGGCGGGAAAAAGCCGTTCGATGGCTCCCAAAGAAATGGAAGAAGAGTTATTCCCTGCCTTTGAAACCTTAAGAGATTTCAATGCCGAGCAGGTACACTATAAAGTTTGTTCGACATTCGATTCGGCGCCACATGTGGGAAACATTGGTAAAGCCATAGAAATTGGCAGCGAAGTTTTCAATCAAAAAACAACTTTCGTTTCACCAGCTGCTCCACATTTAGGACGTTATTGTGCTTTTGGAAATTTATTTGCCAAAATGGGTACCAGCGGAAACGGCGAAATCCACCGCATTGACCGTCATCCGTCCATGAGCAAGCATCCGGTAACTCCGGCTCATGAAGCCGATTTGAGATTGCATTTGGCACAGCAAACAACAAAAAGTATTGATTTAATCAATATTACGACTATTGAAAAAGGTTCAGATGCTGTTTTAGATGAAATTCAGGCAAAAGAACATGTCCAAATTCTGTTTTTGGACGGACTGAATCAGGAACATTTAAAAACCATCGGAACGGTTTTGCACCAAAAAGGAAAAGAAAAAACACTTTTTACGGTGGGTTCTTCCGGAATCGAAATGGCTTTAGGACTGGCATGGAATGCCGACAAAATCATTCAAAATAGCTTCGAATTCAAAAACCCCGGAGCAGCAAGTCCGTTATTAGTAGTATCAGGAAGCTGTTCGCCGGTTACCGCAGGGCAAATTGAATTTGCAACGACAAATGGTTTTGAAAGCGTAGCATTAGCTTCTAAAGTCATGCATCACGACCATCAGGAACAAAGCATTGCCGAAGTAGCCGAAAAAATCACCGAACTCTTAAAAGCCGGAAAAAATATCGTTTTGCATACCAGTATTGGTTCAAATGATTCCAGAATTGCCGAAACCGAAGCTTATTTAAAACACAGCGGTTTAACGGCAAAAGAAGTCCAAAAACAAAGCAGTAAAATTTACGGAAGGGTTTTGGGACAAATTATCAAAACGACTTTACAATCGGTAAAAATACAACGCATCCTTTTTGCCGGAGGCGATACTTCCAGTTATGCCGCTTCTGAATTAGGCATTTTTGCTTTGGAAATGATTGCACCACTGGCACCAGGTGCTCCGCTTTGCAAAGCCATTTCTGAAGATGAAAAAGTAAACGGTTTAGAACTTAATTTTAAAGGAGGTCAGGTAGGTACGCCTGATTATTTTATCAAAGTACAACAAGGAGAAAAATTATAATACATAAAAAAAAACATGAAAGCAAAAACATTAGGATTCGTACATACTTCAGCGACATTAGTTCCCTTATTCCAACAATTAACAGCGGAACACTTAAGTGGTGTAGAAACCTTCAATATTGTAGATGACAGTTTGATTAAAGATGTTATCAAAAAAGGAAAATTAATGCCTAACACGGCTGCCCGAGTGGTCAATCATGTAAAAGCTGCCGAAGAAGCCGGTGCCGACGTGATTTTGGTAACCTGTTCTTCTATTGGTGTCGCGATCGAAACAGCTGCAACTTTAAGCTCGGTTCCGGTGGTACGTGTGGATCAGGCTATGGCAGACGAAGCTGTCCAAATTAGTAATAAAATTGGCGTAATTGCGACCTTGCCAACTACTTTAGAACCAACCTCTGATTTGGTACGAAGAAGAGCCTTAGCAGCAGGAAAAGACGTAAATATTACATCTAAATTATGCGAGGGAGCTTTTGAAGCCTTAATGAGCGGCGATGCGGCCAAACATGACGAAATGGTTGCCAAAACCTTAAAAGAATTAATGCAGGAAGTGGGCGTAATTGTCTTGGCTCAGGCCTCTATGGCTCGTGTAGTGGACGGATTAAGCGAAGCGGAAAAAGTAGTTCCAATCTTAGCCAGTCCGGCGATTGCCATGAAAAAATTAGCCGAAATCTATTTCTAATAAAAATCTTATGCGTAAATTCTTCCTTTGGATTAGTCCTCTCCTATTTATTCTGGCAGCAATTGGTTGGTTTTCACAAATTGACAACCTCTGGAAAATTAGTTTAATCACTGCTTTTTCTAGTTTAGCCATCGGAATTGGACACAGCAAATTGTTGAGTGGTTACCAGTACACCTGCTGGATTATTACCGCAGTTTGTGCCGGTTTGATTTACCCGCAAACATTTCTGCATATCGGAGAAGTCGATTTACGCAACAAATGGCTCATTTTAATCATCATCCAACTGGTGATGTTTGGCATGGGAACCCAAATGAGCATTGAAGATTTTACCGGCATTCGTAAATCGGGAAAAGGAGTTTTGATAGGTTTATTGGGACATTTTACCATCATGCCGATTACGGGTTTTATTTTGGCAAAAACCTTTCATTTTGAACCGGAAATTGCAGCGGGAATCATCCTAATTGGTTCCTGCAGCAGTGGTTTGGCTTCAAATGTAATGACCTATATTGCCAAAGGAAATTTGGTTTTATCGGTAACGGTAACCGCTATTTCTACCTTGGCAGCGCCAATTATGACGCCATTTTTGATGAAAATTTTTGCCGGAACTATGGTAGATGTGAAATTTTTCAATATGATGATGGAAATTATCAAGATTGTTTTGATTCCGCTTTCGGCAGCGATGATTCATGATATTTTAAAAAATTATGGCACTACTGCACGCAAACAAATTGATATTTTAAGCAGTATCGCTGCCATTTGGTTAGTAATACTTTTGTTTTTCAACTCTTCTTTTAACTATGAAACAACCAGTACTATTGCCCATCTGATTGAAATTAGTGCTTTTATAGCCGGTGCATTTTTAGTTGGTAAAATGTATCATCTGGCATACAAAGCCTATCCAAAAATTGACGGTCTGATGCCTTATTTTTCCATGTTTGGAATTATCTATTTTACACTGGTGACTACCGCTGCCGGAAGAGATAATCTCATCCAAATTGGATTTATTCTTTTCTTAGTAGCTATTCTTCACAACGGAGCAGGTTATTTCTTTGGCTATTACCTGAGTCGCATTTGCGGTTTAGACAAAAGCAGCAGCCGTACCATTGCCTTCGAAGTAGGCTTGCAAAACGGCGGAATGGCTTCCGGACTGGCCGGCTCCATGGGAAAACTGGCTACTGTAGGTTTAGCTTCGGCAGTATTTAGTCCGTGGATGAATGTTTCCGGTTCATTATTAGCCAACTATTGGCGAAAAAAAGCTGAAAAGGAAGAAAAAGAATAAATCATTCTAACAATAGGATCATATTAATAAATCACCTAGGTATCTGTTTACCCTTAGGTGATTTTTTTCTATGGTCCCTAAAGAATTAATACCCTATTTAACAAAGCCAATATATCATTTTCTAAAATTCCAACTATATTTTCGTAAACTATTTAACCAATACCTACGGTAAACATTTAACATTTATTTAAGTAAAATAGGAATTAACAAAAAAACAACACAATAAAAACACAAATAACTTTAATTTATTGTTTTTTTTTAAAATTTTACATTTAGTAATCGATTACTATCTTTTTTTGTTATTTTAGTAAAAATTTTAAAGTACAGAGTAATCGATTACATTTCTCAAAAAACATTATTACAAATTAAATATTCCATTTTTATTAACAATTTTTTATTAATCTATAATTTAAAAAAGTATGAAGCTACACAACACCTGTTAATACTAATTTATTAACTAAACAAACTATTATTTTTAACCAACAAACAACAAATATGAACACAAACATTAGTAAAAAATACTACCTAATTTTAATAGGTTTATTATTTTATCTCCCAGTTCTTGGACAACAAATTACTGTAAAGGGTGTAATTAAAGACGCCAAAACAGGAATCCCTCTACCGGGGGTTTCCGTACTTATAAAAAGTACCACAAACGGTACTTCGACTGATTTTGATGGTAACTATACTATCAAAACTGATGCTAAATCCACTCTGCAATTCAGTTTCATCGGTTATAAAACGATAGAAATTCCTGTAAATGGAAAAACCACAATCAATAGCAGTCTAACGGAAGAGAGCAATCAGTTAGATGAAATTGTAGTAATTGGATATGGGACTGCCAAAAGAAAAGATTTAACAGGTTCAGTTGCTTCAGTTACCAGTGAAGAAGTTACCAGAGCTCCTGTTGCTAATGTCGCTCAGGCTTTACAAGGTAAACTTCCTGGTGTAAACGTAGTTGCTCAGGACGGAAGACCAGGAGCAAATATTTCTATCCGTGTACGTGGTGGAGGTTCTATTTCTCAAAGTAACGAACCTCTTTACATTGTTGATGGATTTCAGGTATCTTCTATTAGTAATATACCGGGAAGTCAGATTGAACGTATCGATGTACTAAAAGACGCTTCTGCTACAGCTATTTATGGAGCTCAGGGAGCAAACGGGGTAATTTTAGTAACAACTAAAAGTGGAAAAGAAGGTAAAACAAAAGTAACCTATGATGGTTATACACAATTCAATACTCCAACTGGCTACTTACCTGTGATGAATGGTTATGATTATATCAAATACAACTGGGCTTATGCACAAGCTATTGGAGACGGTTATGCCAATGCTTGGGAGAAATTATGGTTAATTGGTAATGAATTTAATGGTAGCAATACAGCTGGTATTGACTATTATAAAACCGTTAAAAGTGAGGACTTCAGCAAAAAAGTTTACAAGAGTTCTTTTAGCCATAATCATGATTTTAACATCACTAGCGGAAATGAAAAAACAAAATATGTTTTTGCTATAAATCATTTGGATCAAGATGGAATGAAAATAAATTCATCTTATAAAAGATCCAATGTTAACTTTAAACTAGATCAAAAATTAGGCGAAAAAGTAACATTTTCTTTTAATACCAGATATAGTCAGGAACAAACAACCGGTAATGAAGGAACAAGTTCCGGAGGAGGTTCTCTTTTAACTTCGGCTTATTGGTTTCGTCCAATAGCTACTAATGATATATTGGGAGAATCAGATGTAACTGTCAACACGCAATTAGGAGATTACGAAACACTATTAAATGACATTTACAGCCCTGTAAAAAGAATCAATGATTACACAGACACTAATATTTCAAGAAATTTAGTAGCCAATACGGCGTTTAGTTGGGAAATTATAAAAGGACTAACTGCAAAAACAAGCTTGGGTTTAACTACTAACTGGGGTAGAAGAAAAATCTGGCAAGGAGCTATATATCAACGCTATGTAGATTCACAAGGTAATAAAACTTTCGCTGGAGATGCGTCTATTAATGCTTCTGAAGGATGGAACTACCGTTGGTTCAATACACTTAATTATGAAGTACAGGGATTAGGTGATAAGCATTCTTTAACTATACTTGGAGGGATGGAAGTTGCCGACTCTCATTCTGAAAGCACTTATGTTTTCGGTAGAAGATTCCCTGTTTCATTTAACGATGAACGTGCTTTTGCAAATATGGATTCTTATGACCACTCTGATACAAAATATGGAGGTTTTAGCTCCAACATTGGAACAGCTAACCGCTCTAATTCCTATTTTGGCCGCGTTAACTATTCTTTTTTAGACAAATATTTATTTACTGCAACCTTTAGAGCAGACGGTTCTTCCCGATTTGCACCTACAAATCGCTGGGCTTATTTTCCTGCAGCTGCAGTGGGCTGGCGAATTTCTGATGAAGATTTTATGAAAAACGTAAACTGGGTAAGCAGTCTTAAATTACGTGCCTCATACGGATCTGTAGGTAATGATGGTATTAATGCCGGATTATGGAAAATGAACTGGGAATCAGGAGGTTTAACCGGATATTCTTTGAATGAAGTACAACAATTATCTTATGTACCTGCTTCAACCCTTAACAACCCTAACTTAAAATGGGAAACGACAATAACCCGAAACATTGGTCTTGATTTTGCCCTATTCAATAACAAATTAAAAGGTACGATCGATGTTTATAAAAATTCAGTAAAGGACCTGTTATTACTAAGACCAATTGCTGAAGTAAGTGGTTTTTCTGCCATGTATGATAATTTAGGAACTACCAGCAATAAAGGAATTGAAATTTCATTAAACGGAGATTTAATAAAAACAAAAGATTTTAATTTACACGGAAGTATCAACATCAACATTAACAAAGGAAACGTTGATAAATTAGGTGAAGGGGTAAATCCAACCTATAGCTCTGCTTGGGGAGGAATAAACAATACACCTGCTTCGGGTGATTATATCTTTGAAGTTGGAAAACCTGTTGGTTTAGTTCGTGGTTGGATTTATGATGGTTGGTACACCACAAGCGATTTTGATTATAATGCTGCTGGAGCAGGTACCTATACCTTAAAAACAGGGGTTCCTGATATTGCAAGTGGTTATCTTTCTACAGTTTATGGAACTACAAACCACAAACCTGGTTCACAAACTGCCTATCCGGGAGTTCCAAAATATAAAGATCTTAATAATGATGGCATTATTAATGATGACGACTTAACCGTAATTGGAAACATGAATCCTAAACATACGGGGGGTTTCAATCTGAGCGGTAATTATAAAAACTTTGATTTTGGATTTGATTTCAACTGGAGTTACGGAAATGATATATATAACGCCAATCATTTAAATGCTTACCAAGGAAATAAAGAATCTGGTTTATTTAGAAACAGATTGCAAGAATTAGCAGGAGCTTATAAGATTTATGATGTAATAAATGGACAAATTACAGAGGTTGTTGCGCCTGCAGATTTAGATGCTCTAAATGCTAATGCAACCACTTTCATCCCATTTGCAGAGAAAACAATGACTTCTACTTATGCTATTGAAGATGGTTCTTTCTTGAGACTTAACACTTTTACTTTGGGTTATTCTTTACCTGAGAGTATTTTAACAAAAATAGGATTCAACAATTTGAGAGTTTATGGAACAATTTATAATGTGTTCACAATTACAGGTTATAATGGTTTAGACCCAGAGGTTAACCCTGATTCATCAAGAAACGGAGATTACCCAACTCCGGGACTTGACTATGGTTCCTATCCACGCCCACGTTCGTTTACATTGGGAGTTAATGTTGCATTTTAATTTTAAATCTATTGAATCATGAAAAAGCTAATATATTTTATTCTTTGTATTTCTATTTTATCAAATACAGCCTGTAACAAAGATTTCTTAGAAGTACAATCTCCTTCGCAGGTAGATGAAGATTTCGTTTTCTCCTCTCCAAGTGAGGCCTATAAAGCTATGGTTGGTAACTATGCTATATGGGTAACTGCGGATTCTCCTATGTTCTATGACACAGAAATCGTAGGTTCTGACTCAGAATGTCATCCAGAGGCCTATAGTGCTCAAACTAGACATATCCCAGAGGGACTTTTTGCCACTGAATTAAACATTAACGAAACAAATCCAAAAAGTTTCTTTGCAAATGCTTACAAAATAATTAGTCGCTCTAATGTTATGATTGAGGCTATTGGTGCTAAAAAAGAATACCAGGATGCGGTTGCTGCCAATAAGATAACAGAATGGACACAATTATATGGAGAAGCAGTAGTTTTCAGAGCAAATATGTATCAATACTTAATTAAATATTTTGGTGATGTACCTTATTTTGATGTTCCGGTAAGAAACTTAGAACAATTAGAAACAACAGGATTAACTTCTAGAGATGAAATTTACGACAAAGAAATTGAAGCTCTTAAAAAAGTGGAACCACTTATGAATCGTATTGGAGAAGGAGGTTTAACAGCCGAACGTTTTACCCGCTCTTTTGCTCAGGGATTGATTGGAAAAATGGCTCTCGCTGCCGGAGGATGGCAAACCAGACGCACTGATTTTGATTACGGATCGGTTACTTTTGAACAAAAAGGTACTGTGAATTGGAACTCAAAATACGTTCGCCGTACCGATTACAAAAACTATATTGCTATTGCTAAAGAATACTTACAGAAGCTTGTAGACAATTCGGGTACAGCCCGTTTAATTACAACTGATGAAAGAGCTGGAAATTTCAACAATCCTTTCCAAAGACATTTTCAATACATCATGGATTTAACTGTAAGTCCTGAATCCATTTTTGAAACAGGAACAACGAGAGCAGTTGGTGTTTCGGAATTCCCTTACGCCTTTGGTCGTCCATCAGGTGGTGGTGGAGCTAATGCTTTCCCTTGTAAATCTTATGGACAAAGCCGTATTTACGCTTCTTTTTACTATGGGGAATTTGATCCTAAAGATATGCGTCGAGATGTAACCGTTGCAGTAACAGCTAATTCAGGAGCTTGTTCAGAAAAATTAATCGATTTTTCTCCAGGTAGTAGAGAAAAAGGAGGTTTAGCTAACAACAAACTGGATGAAAGCCGCATGAAAGATCCTTATACTGCAGCTCAACGTTCTTCAGGTTGTAACTGGGTACAAATGCGTATGAGTGATGTCATCTTAAATCTTTCTTATGCCTATGCCCTTTTAGGTGATGAACCAAATGCAAAATTAAATTTAACGAAAGTACGTAGTCGTGCCTTTTCCTCTGCCGATCAAACTGCAAAAGTAACAAACTACGTAAATGCTCTATCCGGAGAAGCCTTAATTGACGGAATACAAGAGGAACGTAAATTGGAATTAGCCGGAGAAGGACATACTCGTTGGGATATGATTTTATCAGGAAAAATGCCGGAGAGAATCAAAAAACTTCGCGACCAACAAATTGCAATGGTTAATGGTTTGAAAACAAACGGATATTACACTTTCCCTGAAACAGGTTTAACTATCTCTAATTATATTTGGACAAAAGCAGTAAACATGACTTCTTTTGGAATTCCAACTATGTTAACAGGAAATGCTAATGTGGACGAATCCAATCCAAATTATCCTGTGTTAACACCTGGTTGGAGAGGAAACTGTGACAAATGGACCGGAACCTCTTACAATTCTGGAAACGGTTTTACCGCTTCTTCTGGTAATAGAAATATTGCGATCAAAGGTTTATACAGATATATTGATCCAAATAGCCAAGAAGCAACAGATTTACAAAATGCAGGATATGTAAAAACAAAATGGGGAATCAACATTGTAGCCAATGAAAGTCAATATACCACCGATATTTTTAAGGGGTATCAAGATAATTACTACACAGCAGGATATCCACCGCGTTATATAAGAGCTTTCTCTTATCAAACACTTTCTCAATCCAATGGTAATATTACCCAAGGTTACGGACATGCTTCCGAATAACAAAAAGATTGATTAAATTATGATCCTCCGTTTTTTTAAAACGGAGGATTTTTTTTGAATATTTAGCTTTTTTACAAAAAATATTTAAGTACTTTGAAGCACTTATAAACAAAAAAACATGGAAGTAACTAAAAGCACCGAAGGATTTGAAGCGATCCATCCGAATGGGTCATTAATGCGCAAAGTGATTCACTTAGACCATTTGATGATGACTATTTTTGAATTTCACAACGGCCCAATGGAAACTCCGGATCCACCTCACAAACATATTCACGAACAAATAACTTATGTTGCTTCTGGCTCTTTAAAATTATTTGTAGAAGACCGGGAATACCTTTTAAACGAAGGTGATGTTTATAAAATTGAATCCAACTTAAATCACAGCATTCAAACCTTATCAGAATATGTGAAACTGGTTGACAGCTTCACTCCTCTTCGCGAAAATTTTATTTCTTAATATTTCCAATTTATATATTTAAAAATCCCGTTATGAATCCTGTATATCGTTTTCTATTTATAGTTTTATTTCTGTTTTCACAAAATAGCAATGCGCAACGTATCAAACTTTTCAACCAAAAAGATTTAAAAAACTGGTATGCTTTTGGAGAAGAAAAAGGTAAAGCAAACAATGCCTCTGAACTATTTTTGGTAGAAAATAATATGATCCGAATGCATGGCCCAAAGGCGGGCTACTTAATATCAGAACAATCCTTTCGTAATTTTGAACTATCAGTAGAATACCGATGGAATACCGATGTTAATTTTGTTCGAAAAAGCAACAGCAAAAACAGTGGTGTAATGTATCTGGTTCCTGCTGAAACTCCCGATGTTTTATGGCCAAAAGGCATTCAGTTCCAAATAAAAGAAGGAGCTACCGGCGATTTTGTTTTTCTTCAGGAAGTAACTTTAAACATTAATGGTAAAAAATCAGAGCCAGGAAAAAGTGTGGTTAGCAAACGTTTTGCAGATGCTGAAAAACCGATTGGAGAATGGAATAAATTAGTTGTAATATCCAAAAATGGAAAAATTACTCAAAAACTAAACGGAAAATTAGTAAATGAAGGCATCGAATCTTCGGTTACTGAAGGAAGAGTTTTATTGCAATATGAAGGTTTCCCTATTGATTTTAGAAAAGTAAGTATCAAAAAGAGTAGATAATTTATTTGACAGATTAAAGCCTCTATTAAATTCTTTTATTTTTGCCACAGATTTAAAAGATTAGCACGGATTAATCTGTGATAATCTTTTAAATCTGTGGCTTTTTTAAAACCAAAAGTAAAACTTTCTAAATCTATGCTTTTCCAAATAAAATCCTACCTAAAATTCCTTTGGTATTCTAAAAATGAACATGCGGTGCACTCCCCTTTTGTATTCAATTTGATTACCAAATGTTTTTATGACAAAAAATCAAAACCAGAGTACGCCATTTTACAGCAATACCGCAACACACTTTTAGAAAATAAAAATTCGATTGAAGTCACCGACTTTGGTGCTGGTTCCAAAGTTTTTAAATCCAACAAAAGAGAAATTGCCCAAATAGCCAAAACAGCAGGAATTTCGGCTAAAAGAGCCCGATTATTATTTAGAATTTTGAATTATTTCCAACCGGAAAATATTTTAGAACTAGGCACTTCTCTGGGATTAGCCACTTCAGCTATGGCTCTTGGAAATAAAAATGCTCAAATTATAACTCTGGAAGGCTGCCCGAATACAGCAAATCAATGTCAATTGCAATTACAAAAATTCAATATTAATAATGTAGCATGCGTTATAACTGAATTTTCAGAATACCTGAAAACTCATCCCGATAGCTATCGGGACTCACAACCCACAACTCACGATCTAATCTACTTCGACGGTAATCATTCGAAACAAGCTACTTTAGACTATTTCGAACTTTTATTACCTACTATCACTAACGATTCGGTTTGGATTTTTGACGACATTCACTGGTCAGCCGAAATGGAAGAAGCTTGGGAAGCCATCAAAAAACGCCCAAAAGTGAGTGTAACTATCGATACTTTTCAATGGGGACTGGTTTTCTTCCGACGCGAACAACCCAAAGAACATTTCGTTATCCGCGTGTAATTTTCAAGTTATTTTGTATTATTTATCATAAGATTTTCACAATATTACCCAGATATTAGTAAATGATTTTTTAGCTTTGGTTTTTCGAAAATAAATTCTAAATCGGGCTTTAAATGATGAGCAAACCATTAATCAAAATATCCAATATCAAACGTAATTTTGAATTAGGAGACGAAACTGTTTATGTTTTAAAAGGAATCAATTTAGAAATTCACAAAGGCGAATATGTGGCACTTATGGGACCTTCGGGTTCCGGAAAATCAACGCTGATGAATCTTTTAGGCTGTTTAGACACGCCAACTTCCGGAACTTATATTTTAAACGGAAAAGATGTCAGCCAAATGAAAGATGATGAACTGGCCGAAATTCGTAACAAAGAAATCGGTTTTGTGTTCCAAACCTTCAATTTATTGCCCCGAACTACCGCTCTGGACAATGTAGCCTTACCTATGATTTATGCGGGTTATCCAAAACCTGAACGCAATAAAAGAGCCGTTGAAGTACTCAAACAGGTCAATCTTGCCGACCGAATGGACCATCAACCCAACCAACTTTCCGGAGGACAACGCCAGCGTGTGGCTGTAGCCAGAGCCTTAGTCAATAAACCTTCCATTATTCTGGCTGACGAACCTACAGGAAATTTGGACAGTAAAACTTCAATAGAAATCATGAATCTTTTTAATGATATTCATGCTAATGGAAATACCGTTATTTTAGTAACTCACGAAGAAGAAATTGCCGCTTATGCGCATCGCGTAATTCGTTTACGAGACGGAATGATTGAAAGCGACACGAGTAAAGTTTAACCGTTTATTTGTTAATGTGTTTAACCGAATCAACACTTAACGGATAACGATTAAACAGTTAAACGATTAAACAACCAAGAATGAAAATATACACTAAAACAGGAGACAAAGGAACCACAGCTCTTTTTGGCGGAACCCGAGTCCCTAAAGACCATATCCGCATTGAAAGTTATGGAACGGTTGACGAACTCAATTCTTACATCGGATTGATTCGCGATCAGGAAATAGACACACATTACAAAAACATTTTAATAGAAATTCAGGATCGCCTTTTTACGGTTGGAGCCATTTTGGCAACTCCGCAAGATAAAACCATTTTAAAAAATGGCAAATCCAGATTGCAAAATTTAGGTATTCTAGAAAGTGATATTGAATTATTAGAAAAAGAAATTGACAGCATGGAAACCCAATTACCACAAATGACACATTTTGTGCTACCGGGCGGACACCCTACAGTGTCACATTGTCATATTGCCAGATGTATTTGCCGTCGTGCCGAACGCTTAACAGTACATTTAAGCCATAATGAAGGTATTCCTGAGATTACCATCAGCTATTTAAACCGACTTTCTGACTACCTTTTTGTCTTGGCACGAAAGTTGACCCTCGATTTAAACGCCGAGGAAATTAAATGGATTCCGAGGAAGTAAGAACTTCTTAAAAATTCCAATTTCGAAGCTTCGGGTATAAAATCCCAAATTCCAATACTTCCAAGAGATTTTTTTCTGAATTTGGAATTTAAAATATTGAGATTTCCATTCTGTTTTTGGAATTTGGAATTTCTTTTTTGGAATTAAAAAAACACGTTCTTAATTTTTTTTAAAATAAATGATTTTTTACTTGCCTTTTTCAGTAAAAAATTTATTTTTGCACAAAACTAAATCGACAAAAGATGTATTGGACATTAGAATTAGCTTCCTATCTTAGTGATGCACCATGGCCTGCTAACAAAGACGAACTTATAGATTATGCTATACGTGCTGGAGCCCCATTAGAGGTAGTAGAAAACCTGCAATCTATTGAAGATGAAGGCGAGATATACGAGTCAATGGAAGAAATTTGGCCGGATTATCCTACTGACGAAGATTACCTTTGGAATGAGGATGAATATTAAAAACTAAGAAAAAGTCTCAAAAGAGACTTTTTTTTTGTTCATTTAAAGAGAAAAAATTAATTAGAAATACAAACATTATGAGTTTCATAAACAGCATTATTAAAATTTTTGTAGGAGACAAATCCGAGAAAGATGTAAAGTCTTTACAGCCCTACTTAAATAAAATTAAAACTTTTGAAAGCAACTTAAGCAGTTTATCCAATGATGAATTAAGAGCACGCACTATTTTTTTCAAAGAAAAAATTAAAGAAGCCCGTGCCGCAATTGATGCCAAAATTGCAACTCTTCAATCAGAAGTAGAAGGCATTGAAAATATTGACAAAAGAGAAGATATTTATACAGAAATTGATAATCTGGAGAAAGAAGCTTATACTGTTTCTGAAAAAACTTTAATGGATATTCTTCCGGAAGCTTTTGCTGTGGTAAAAGAAACGGCGCGTCGTTTTAAAGAAAACGAACAAATTACTGTTACTGCTACTGCCAGAGACCGCGAACTTTCGGCTACTAAAAGTTATATTTCTATTGAAGGAGACAAAGCCATTTGGTTAAACAAATGGAATGCTGCCGGAAAAGACATTACCTGGGACATGATTCACTATGATGTTCAGTTGATTGGTGGTATGGTTTTACACCAGGGTAAAGTTGCCGAAATGCAAACAGGGGAAGGAAAAACTTTAGTAGCAACTCTTCCGCTTTACTTAAATGCTTTAACCGGAAACGGAGTTCACTTAGTAACCGTGAACGACTATTTGGCTAAACGTGACAGCACCTGGAAAGCACCTTTATTCGAATTCCACGGAATGACTGTTGACTGTATCGACAACCATCAGCCAAACTCCGAAGGAAGAAAAAAAGCCTACGATGCTGATATTACTTACGGAACCAATAACGAATTTGGTTTTGACTACCTAAGAGATAATATGGCACATTCGCCATCTGATTTGGTACAAAGAAAACACAACTTTGCTATTGTCGATGAGGTGGATTCGGTATTAATTGATGATGCCCGTACACCATTGATTATTTCAGGACCGGTACCTCAGGGAGATCGTCACGAATTCATCGAATTAAAACCAAAAATCGAAACACTTGTTGGTTTACAACGTCAGTTGGCAACAGGATTCTTAACCGAAGCTAAAAAATTAATCAAAGAAGGAAACACCAAAGACGGTGGTTTCATGTTGTTGAGAGCTTACCGAAGCTTACCTAAAAACAAAGCTTTGATTAAGTTTTTAAGTGAAGAGGGAATCAAACAATTGCTTCAAAAAACAGAAAACCAATACATGCAGGACAACAACCGCGAAATGCCAAAAGTTGACGAAGCCTTGTATTTTGTAATTGAAGAAAAAAATAATCAGGTAGAATTGACCGATAACGGAATCAAATTTCTTTCTGGTGACACGGATGCTGATTTCTTCGTTTTACCGGACATTGGAACTGAAATTGCCAACATCGAAAAACAAAAATTAGAAAAAGATGCTGAGGCGGAAGCCAAAGAAAGATTATTCCAGGATTTCAGCGTGAAGAGCGAGCGTATCCATACCTTAACGCAACTTTTAAAAGCCTATACCCTTTTCGAAAAAGATGTAGAATATGTAATCATGGATAACAAAATCCTGATTGTAGACGAGCAAACAGGTCGTATCATGGATGGTCGTCGTTATTCTGACGGGTTACACCAAGCCATTGAAGCCAAAGAAAACGTAAAAATCGAAGCGGCAACGCAAACTTTTGCAACAGTAACTTTGCAAAACTACTTCAGAATGTACAGCAAACTGGGTGGTATGACCGGTACTGCAGTGACTGAGGCTGGTGAGCTTTGGGAAATTTACAAATTAGACGTAGTGGAAATCCCAACCAACCGTCCGATTGCAAGACATGACAAAGAAGATTTTATCTATAAAACTACCCGTGAAAAATTCAATGCCGTAATTGAAGACGTAACCGAATTATCTAAAGCAGGTCGTCCGGTATTGATTGGTACAACTTCGGTAGAAATCTCTGAATTATTAAGCCGTATGTTGAAAATGCGTGGTGTAACGCACAACGTATTGAATGCTAAAATGCACAAACAGGAGGCTCAAATCGTAGAAGAAGCCGGTAAAGCCGGAGTAGTGACTATTGCGACTAATATGGCGGGTCGTGGTACCGATATTAAATTATCTGCCGAAGTGAAAGCTGCCGGAGGTTTAGCAATCGTAGGTACGGAGCGTCACGATTCGCGTCGTGTTGACCGTCAGCTGCGTGGTCGTGCCGGTCGTCAGGGAGATCCGGGGAGTTCACAATTCTATGTTTCTTTGGAAGACAACCTAATGCGTTTATTTGGTTCTGAAAGAGTAGCCAAAGTAATGGATAGAATGGGGCTTGAAGAAGGAGAAGTAATTCAACATTCGATGATGACCAAATCTATCGAACGCGCTCAGAAAAAAGTAGAAGAAAACAACTTTGGGGTTCGTAAACGTTTATTAGAATATGATGACGTTATGAATGCACAACGTGAGGTGGTTTACAAACGTCGTCGTCACGCCTTATTTGGCGAGCGTTTGAAACTGGATATCGCTAACATGTTGTATGATACCTGCGAATTATTCGTTCAAAATACTAAAGCTACTAATGATTATAAAACATTCGAATTCGATTTAATTCGTTATTTCTCAATCACTTCACCAGTTACTGAAGCTGAATTTAGCCGATTAAACGAACTGGAAATTACCGGAAAAGTGTACAAAGAAGCTTTAAAATACTACAACGAAAAATGCGAGCGTAGTGCCAGAGAAGCTTTCCCGATTGTAAAAAACATTTTCGAAGATCCAAACAATCAGTTTGAGCGCATTGTAGTACCATTTACTGATGGTGTGAAAGCTTTAAGCGTGGTAACTGATTTGAAGAAAGCTTACGAGACTGAAGGAAAACAATTAATTGCCGATTTTGAGAAAAACATCACGCTTTCGATTGTGGATGAAGCATGGAAAAAACATTTACGTAAAATGGACGAATTGAAACAATCAGTTCAGTTAGCCGTTCACGAACAAAAAGATCCGTTGCTTATTTATAAATTTGAAGCTTTCAACTTATTCAACAATATGTTGAACGGTATCAACAAAGAAGTGATTTCGTTCTTATTTAAAGGAGATTTGCCACAACAACAGGCTCCAATTGAGGAAGCAAGAGAAATTGAGCGACCACAAGAAAAGTTACAATTAACAAAAGATGAAATTCCTAACAGCGAAAGCATGAACCGCGAAGCCGGAGAGACGCAACAACGTCAGGTAACAGAAACCATCGTTAGAGAGATGCCAAAAATCAATCGCAACGATACCGTTACCGTACAACAAATTGCTACCGGAAAAACGGAATCCATGAAATACAAAAAAGCCGAAGCCCTTTTAGCTACCGGCGAATGGGTTATTGTTAATGAATAGTTTGCAGACCGCATAAATTTAGAAATCCTCAATTACGAAAGTAGTTGGGGATTTTTTGTTTTAGGAGCGGTACTTTTTGTATTTCAATAAGAATCCCTCCCGCTTTCGCCTTTATCTCTACACTCCGCTACTAGGATATAGGCTATATCGGGGCTAAAAACAACTTTTAATCTCTTAATCAATTTTGTAAGAATATTTTAATATATTTGAGGATCATACACATAAACTAGTTGTTACCCATAGTAAAAAATATAGAAGAAATGATTCGATTAGAAAAATTTGATAAAAATGATTATGATAGATTAATAAACTGGATTGATTCAGAACAATCAATGATTCAATTTAGCGGACCTATTTTTAATTTCCCAATAACATTTGAGCAACTTGATAAATATATAAATGCTGACAATAGATTAATATATAAAGTTATAAATTCTGAAACTTCCGAGATAATTGGACATGCCGAATTAAATAATATAGACAAAAAAAATAGTAATGCAAGGATATGCCGAATATTGATTGGCGATAAACAAAATAGAAATAAAGGATTCGGTAAAACGCTAATTCAAGAACTCATTAGAATTGGATTTGAAGATTTAAAATTACATAGATTAGATTTAGGAGTTTATGATTTCAACGAACAAGCAATCAAGTGTTACAAGGATTGTGGATTAGAAATCGAAGGATTATTCAAAGAGAATTCAAAAGTTGGCAATGAATATTGGTCAACTTACAATATGAGTATTATAAACAGAAACTAAACTATTGGTAATAACAAGAGGTCAGACAAATTAAGTATTTTTTTGTCATTAATATTGATAATTTGTAAAATATACTTTGAAAATCAATCTTAATATACAAACTTCTAACGCACAATAAAAATAAATACAATCACAAAAAATGAACTTAGATAATTTTTTCTCATGCGAATTGACTCTTGAAAATGAGTCAATTTTAATGCGCCCATTATCTTTTGATGACATTGACACAATAGAATCTATAAGCTATAATAAGGAATTAGGTGAATTTGGAGCAAAAGTAAAAAACAGAAATGATTTAATGGATTATTTTAATTTCTGTCTAGGTGCAAAAAAAGAAAAAGAGCTTTATCCTCTAATAATTATCAGAAAGGAAGACAATAGTACAATTGGAGTGACGATGTTTGGAAATTTTAGTTTTAGTAATAAAAGATTAGAAATAGGTTGGACCTGGATTGGGGAAAGGTTCCAAGGAACAGGTATAAATACGATTTGCAAAAAACTTCTTTTAGATTATTGTTTTAACACTCTTAATTTAAGAAGAGTAGAATTTAAAATAGATATTAAAAACATAAAGTCACAAAAGGCAATAGAAAAAATTGGAGCTATTAAAGAGGGAATTTTGAGAAATTACAACATTCAATCTTATGGAGAAAGTGACGGAACTTACGTCTACAGTATTCTAAAAGAAGAATGGAAAAATTAATTTGTTTCAAAAAGTAAATAAGACCAAAAATCACTGTAAATAAATGAAAAACAGAAAAAGTCTTTTAATAATTGATATGCAAAAAGGTTCTTTCACTTCGAAAACACCTCGTTTTGACACAGATAGCGTTGTTATGCGAATCAATGAACTTGCTAAATTATTTCGTAAAGCAAAATTATCTGTAATTTATATTCAACATGATGGAACTGGAACCGGAGAATTTGAAAAAAGCACATCAGAATGGGAATTATTAGATACATTAAATATCGAATCTACTGATGTTCTGATTGATAAATATGCAAATGACGTATTTTACAATTCAGGACTTCAATCAAAGCTGACAGAACTAAATGTCACTGAATTGTTTATTACTGGATGTGCGACCGACTTTTGTGTAGAATCCACTGTTCAGTCTGCTTTAGCAAAAGATTATAATATTACAGTAGTTGCAGACGGACATACAACTGGAGATAGACCCCACTTGAGAGCAGAAAAAGTAATTGAACATTACAACTGGGTTTGGCAAAATATGATACCTACAAAGGGAAAAATAGAAGTAAAAAACTTTGACCAAATAAAAAATGATATTGCAATATTGTCCATAAAATCATAGTTCCCTGCTAACACAAGAATCCTTTAGACTGACATTGTAACACATTTAAAAAAAGAAATCCTGAATGAAAAAAGTAATAATAGTGGGTAGTTCAAGAAACGATGGAGACACAACAAATTTGACAAAAAAACTGATTGAGAAATCAAATTGGGACTTATTAAACTTAAACGATTATGAATTCAGCTATTTTGATTACAAACACGAAAACCGAAATGATGACTACTTAAACTTAATAAAGAGTATTGTAGAAAAATATGAAACGTTAATTTTTGTAACCCCGGTTTACTGGTACTCAATGAGCGGAATAATGAAAGTGTTTTTTGACCGATTTACTGATTTACTCACTATTGAAAAAGAACTCGGACGAAAACTTCGAGGAAAGAAAATGGCGGTATTAAGTTGTTCAATAGGAGAAAATCTTGAAGAATATTTTTGGCTTCCTTTTTCCGAAACAGCAAAATATTTAGGAATGGAATATATTGGAAATTCACATACAATAAAAGGAGAAGATAACGAATTAAAAATAACTGAATTTATAGAACTAATTGAAAAATAACCCGACCGCTCGGATATACACAACCGTTAGCGCAGTCCCGAAGTTTCGGGATGCATTCTGTGCCTGCAACAGTGAGCAAATAACTTTGTCGAGTTAATAGATGAGATGCTTCCTCCGTCAGCATGACAAGATTGCGGCAAAATTAAAAAGCGGTCGAATTTCTTTTTACACAATATGTATATCAACTTTTTTTTCTTATTTTTAAGCATACAACTTTTGATAAAAAATCATGGAAGAACTTTTATGCCAAATAAGAAACTGCCGCGTATGCGAAGCTTATCTGCCCGATGGCGTTCGTCCGGTTGTAGCAGCAGGAACCGAAAGCAAACTCATCATTATTGGTCAGGCACCGGGAAGAATTGTGCATCAAACAGGAATTCCCTGGAATGATAAAAGCGGTGACACACTGAGAAAATGGCTGGATATTGACAAAACCGACTTTTACAATCCTGATCTGGTAGCATTAGTCCCGATGGGATTTTGCTATCCCGGCACCGGAAAACACGGCGATTTACCACCGCGCCCGGAATGCGCTCCGTTATGGCATCAACAATTAATCACACAAATGCCTAAGGCGAAACTTACTTTGCTCATTGGTCAATATGCTCAAAATTATTACTTGGGCAACAATGCTGAAAAAACACTCACAGCAACCGTTAGAAATTTTAAAAACTACTTGCCAAACTATTTTCCGCTGCCGCATCCTTCTCCCCGAAACAATATCTGGATGGCTAAAAACGAGTGGTTTGCTCAGGAAGTTTTACCCGAATTAAAAGCAGAAATCACACAAATTTTTCGGTAAATCAAAGCCTCAGGCACAAATCCCTTCGTGTGTCTATCGTAAGCAGCTATTTTCTATATTTATCCTAAACTATTAAGAGCTTTTTTAATTTTCAAACAACAATTAAAAATTTCTTTTTTTGTAAGAAATAAAACAATATATTTGATTCGTAATGAAGTACACCTCTTTGTCATTCATCTACCTAAATTAAATCCATTTTTTACTAAGGTTTACTATTAAAACTTAATGATTTAACAACCAACAAAAACAAAAAGTATAGAGTCAAAAAAATAAAAATTATAAAATAACAATATTGCGTTTGCTACGCTACCTGTAACCGAAAAGTCCAAAATTATTAGAGAACAGGGAAGTTTAGACAAAACGCTCGCGCATGGCGTGGGCTTTTGCCTTACTTTGTTCTCTGGGCTTGGACTCCCACGGTTACGAGTTTGCATCTGTCCCACGCTCTTTTTTGTGGGACATCGGTAATATAACATAAAACCAAAAGTCCAAATGAAAAATGAAACACAACTAAGCAACAGTCCGACAATATCAGAACAAATTGCTCTGGCAGCACACGATTTCAGAAACATCATCAACGGTATTTATGGTCTGAACCAACTCCTATCCGAAAAACTAAACAGAGATGCAGACCCCGAAATTCAGGAATACCTAAAATTGATTGCCACACAATGCGAACTTGGAACAGAACTAACCTCGGGACTCATTTTGCCCTACCAACAAAGCTGGTTTAATCTTAACGAATTGCTTACTGAACTACAACAAACACACCAACACCGTGCCAACAGTAAAAATATAACGTTAACAGTATCATTCTCCAACAAAGATATTTATCTCCGAACCGATCGAACTAAACTTATCCGTGTACTAAACAATCTGTTCGACAATGCCCTGAAATTTACACCTCGAAAAGGACTCATAACAACAAAACTGACACAACAAGACAACAAAGCCCTTATTTCAATAATTGACACCGGAATAGGAATTCCCAAAAGTTTTCACTCTACTCTATTTGATAAACAACCACAAACAGAGAGAACTGGAACTGAAAACGAAGTTTCGACTGGTTTGGGACTTTACATCAGTAAAAAGCTCACCGAAGAACTCAACGGACAACTTTGGTTTGAAAGTACCGAAAATAACGGAACAACATTTCACCTTTCAATTGACAAAACAAACAAGCTATAAAACCAAAATCTTCGATTTTATTTTGTTAATAAAAACATATTTTACCTAAATTCGTTTTAATTACAAACTTCAGAAAACATAAAAATGAGTCACCAGGAAGAAGAATTAAAACGAACCATAGGAGTTTTTGGCCTATCTGCCAATATTATGAATGTAATTATTGGCGCCGGAATCTTTGCATTGCCTGCCATTGTAGCGACTTCTATGGGCGCTTCAAGTATTATAGCTTATCTTTTTTGCGGACTCTTAATGGCATTGATTATGCTCTGCTTTGCCGAAGCTTCCAGTAAAGTAACCCAAACCGGAGGTGTTTATTCGTATATTGAAACGGCTTTTGGTCCTTATGCCGGATTTCTGGCTGGAGTTTTTACTGTAACGGGAACGCTACTGGCCGATGCCGCAGTTTCTAACGCCTTAGTCAATGTACTGGCTGCTGCTCATCCTTTTTTCCAACAAACTTTGGTACGTTTTTCTTTTTTAACCATAGTGTTTTTTGGTTTGGCTTTTATCAATGTGATTGGGGTCAAACAGGGAATTGGACTGGTAAAAATCAATACGGTGGCAAAATTAATTCCACTGTTGCTTTTAGTCACTTTTGGATGGGAAGCGGTTACTACTGCTAATCTTACTATCGAAAGTTTTCCTGATATTCAACAACTGGGCAAAACTTCACTGGTATTATTTTTTGCCTTTCAGGGTTGCGAATCCGGAATTGTGGTTTCAGGTGAAGTAATTAATCCCAAACGAACCATTCCAAAGGCTATTTTTATCAGCATTACCGCTGTGGTGGTTCTTTATATGCTTATTCAAACTGTTGCGCAGGGCGTTTTAGGTACCGAATTACCTCAATACACTGCTACCCCGCTGGCTGCTACCGCCAAAGTGATTTTTGGACCTATTGGCTTCCTGATTTTAACTATTGGTGCGGCAATTTCTATGTTTGGATTTTTAAGTGGTGATATTTTAAACAATCCCAGAACTTTATACGCACTAGCTCGTGACCGCGTTATCCCGATTAAAGCGCTGGCTAAAATCCATCCTTCATTTGCAACGCCTTATTTGTCTATTATACTCTATGCTGCAATTGGTTTTTTAATTGCTGTCACAGGAAGTTTTGAAAGTTTAGTAGTTATTGCCAGCAGTTCTATCCTGATGGTTTACCTCGGAGTTGTTTTGGCAGTCATTAAATTACGCTACAGCCAACCAACAAAATCGGACGAATTTACCATTCCGGGTGGCTTAATAATTCCTGTTCTTTCCATCAGTATTATTCTTTATTTTTTATCCAATTTAGCTCAAAATGAAATCATTGGGACGGTAATTGCAATTATCGTTTTAACTGCAATTTATGCCTTGATTCGTTTTTCAAACACTAAAAAATAAAAAAACAATGGCCTTTTATGAGTGTCCTGCTTACTAAACAGGATAAAGTTTTCCTCCTAAATTGCTTATCTTCGTGTTCCCACAAAATTTTAGCACTGATAAAACCAATAACTCAGGCATCTTTTTTGTGGTGATACCAATCATTATTAACCTTTAATAGAAAAAATGAAAAAAATCTGTTTATTCCTTCTTGCCTCATTAGCAATAACAACAAACTCATTTTCGCAAAAAAACGATAAAAATATTTTTCCTGACGGAACTCCAATTCCGGAATGGTTTTCGGATGCTTCCAAAATCAATCCGGCGGATTTAGGTAAATTTTATTCCATCACCGACTATGGTGCGTTAAATGACAGTACCAAAGTACAAACTGCAGCCATTCAAAAAACCATTGACGAAGCGTACCGAAACGGCGGCGGTGTGGTAGTGATTCCAAAAGGTACTTTTATGAGCGGGGCTTTATTTTTTAAACCAAACACCCATCTTCATGTATCTGAAGGAGCGGTTCTAAAAGGTTCAGACAACATTAATGATTATCCTTTTATGCCTTCCCGAATTGAAGGACAAAGTATTGAATATTTCACAGCTTTGGTAAATGCTTACGGTATCAACGGTTTCACCATTACCGGAAAAGGAACTATTGACGGAAACGGTTTGAAATTTTGGGAAGCTTTTTGGCAAAGAAGAAAAGAAAATCCGCAATGTACAAACCTGGAAGTTTCCAGACCGCGTTTAGTTTTTATCTGGAAATGCGATAATGTTCAGGTTCAGGATGTAAAATTGCACAATTCGGGTTTCTGGACCAGCCATTATTATCAGTGTAACAATGTAAAAGTTTTGGATGTTCATATTACTTCGCCTCATGCTCCTGTAAAAGCACCAAGTACTGACGCTATTGATATTGACGTGTGTACCAATGTGTTAATTAAAGGTTGTTATATGGCGGTAAATGATGATGCTATTGCCTTAAAAGGTGGAAAAGGTCCTTGGGCGGATAAAGACCCAAGCAACGGAGCCAATCAAAATATCATTATCGAAGATTGCGATTTCGGATTTTGCCACGGTGCTTTAACCAGCGGAAGCGAAGCTATTCACAACAAAAATATTATTGTTCGCAATTGTACTGTTGACAATGCCATTAGACTTTTATGGTTAAAAATGCGTCCGGATACCCCTCAAAAATACGAGTACATTACCGTTGAAAACATTAAAGGTTATGCTAAAAGTATGATTTATGTAAAACCCTGGACTCAGTTTTTTGACTTAAAAGGAAGAAAAGACGTTCCGTTATCTTATTGCGACAACATTACTATGCGAAATATCGATATCAAATGTGATGTTTTCTATGATATGGCCATTACACAGTACGACAAATTGAGCAACTTCACTTTTGAAAATTTAAAAATCGAAGCCAAAAAAGAGGAGATGGATAAAACAATCATTACAGGTTTAAAACTTAAAAATGTAGTAGTGAACAACAAAAGCATCAAATAAAAATGATTCTATTTTTAAAATAATATAATACACAGCAAAGGGTATAATATCAAACATATTATACCCTTTGCCGTTTTTAAACATCTTTTGCTATGAAAATTATTTACAAACTAGTTCTTCTCCTCCTTTTTTTAAGTGTAAATACAAACGCACAAAATACGCCCGCTCCCATCAAACTGATTGATATTCTACTTACTGCCAGTCATCCCGATTGGAATTACAAACTCAATGAAGAAGCTACCGTAAAAATTAGCGTTCTGCGATATGGATCGGCTGTTGAAAATGTAGAAATTGAATACCAATACGGTCCCGAACAATTAGCTCCCGAAAAAAAAGGAACGCTGAAATTAACTCACGGAATTGGTGAGATTAACATTGGAACGATGAATACTCCGGGCTTTCGACAATTGAAAGTTCAAACCAAAATTGATGGTTACGTTTATAAAAACGAAATCAAAGTAGGCTTTGCTCCTTTTGAAATTCAGCCAACGGTAAAAATGCCTAATGATTTTGACCATTTTTGGGAAAAAGCCAAAGCCGAAAACAGCAAAATCCCAATGGATGCCATAATCACACACAAACCGGAATTATCTACTCCAACAGTTGACGTTTATTTGGTTCGTTTACAAAACTATAAATTAGGGCACTATCTTTATGGTTATTTAAGCAAACCAAAAGACGATAAAAAACATCCCGTTTTATTCAATCCGCCGGGTGCGGGAGTCAAGAAAATCAATCCGATAACCTCTTATGCAGATGACGGTTTCATCAGTTTTACAACTGAAATTCACGGTGTTTCTCCCGAAATAAACGAAACAGATTTTCAGGAAATCCGTAAACAACTTACAGATTATTGGGCTATTCACTTAGACAATAAGGACAACTATTATTACAAAAGTGTGTATTTAAGCTGTGTCAGAGCCATTGATTTCCTGACAAGCCTTCCTGAATTTGATCAAAAAAACGTGGTGGTAACCGGCGGCAGTCAGGGCGGTGCCTTAACTATGGTCACTGCCGGAATCGACAAAAGAGTTAATTGTATTGCTGCTTTTTATCCGGCACTTTGTGATAATTCAGGTTATTTACATGATCGTGCCGGAGGCTGGCCACATATGTTTAGCGATAAATACAAAAACAACAACGCTGAAAAGCTACAAACTATGGAATATTATGATGTAGTAAATTTTGCTAAAAAAATAAAAATCCCCGGATTCTATTCATCAGGGTACAACGATAATACCTGCCCGCCTACTTCTACCCTTTCGGCTTTTAATTCGGTTAAAGCACCAAAAGAAATTGTAATCACTCCTATTTCTGCCCATTGGCGCTTTGGAGAAACCAATACTCAATCTATAAAATGGTTACGTGAAAAATGCGGGATTCAATAGTTAATTAGCTTTTCTATATTTCATCCAAAATTGTTTTACTACTTTTGCAGTTCCTAATTTTACTACTATGTCAACAGCAAAAAAAGACTATAAAAAAATTACAACTAAGTCCTTAATTGATATGAAAGCACAGGGAGAAAAAATCTCCATGCTTACTGCCTACGATTATACGATGGCTAAAATTGTGGATTCGGCCGGAATTGATGTGATTCTTGTGGGAGATTCGGCTTCCAATGTAATGGCGGGACATGAAACAACCCTGCCGATCACTTTAGACCAAATGATTTATCACGCTTCTTCGGTGGTAAGAGGTGCCAACAGAGCTTTGGTTGTAGTCGATTTACCTTTTGGAAGTTATCAGTCTGACCCTAAAGAAGCTTTGCGTTCGGCAATTCGAATTATGAAAGAAAGTGGCGGTCATGCGGTGAAATTAGAAGGTGGAAAAGAAATCAAAGATTCTATTAAAAAAATATTAAATGCCGGAATTCCGGTAATGGGACACTTGGGATTAACGCCACAATCCATCTATAAATTTGGAACTTATACCGTAAGAGCCAAAGAAGAACAGGAAGCGTTAAAATTAATTGAAGATGCCAAACTTCTGGAAAAACTAGGTTGTTTCTCCTTAGTATTAGAAAAAATCCCTGCTAAATTAGCCCAGCAAATTGCCGAAAGCATTTCTATTCCGGTAATTGGAATTGGTGCCGGTTCCGGAGTTGACGGACAGGTTTTGGTAATCCACGACATGCTGGGAATGAATAATGAATTCAGTCCTAGATTTTTACGTCGTTACATGAATTTATATGAAGGGATGACTTCGGCAATCAGTCAGTATGTTGAAGATGTGAAGTCAAAAGACTTTCCGAACGAGAAAGAGCAATATTAACTTTTTCTTAAACTCTATATAAAGTAGCACTTCTTTGGTAATTCTATATTTACCAAAAAAAAAAAGAAATGCCCGAAATATCAAAAACCTTTATTGTTATTCCTTGTTATAATGAAGAAAAAGCTATTTCGGGCATTGAATATTCCCGTTTTTTACAAAATCACCCCGAAGCCTCTGTTTGCTTTGTAAATGACGGCTCTACCGACAATACGCTCCTTGTTCTACAAAAAATCCAAAAGGAACATCCGCAACAAATTCAGCTGATACCTTTGCCTCAAAACAGCGGAAAAGCCGAAGCAGTCAGACAGGGCATACTGTTTTGTACTAAAAATTTCAGACCCAAACACATCGGCTATCTTGATGCTGATTTGGCCACAACTCTGGAAGAATTTATGGCGGTAAAAAACAATTTAGATAACGAAATTGTCTTTTGCTTTGGCTCCCGAATTCGAAAAATAGGTTCTACCATCAACCGTGAAAACAGTCGCTTTCTTATCGGACGTATTATCGCTACTTTTATTTCGAATATTTTAGATTTAAAAGTATATGACACCCAATGTGGGTGTAAAGTTTTCACAAGTGAAATTGCCCTACTTCTGTTTCAAAAAGAATTTATATCCAAATGGCTTTTTGATGTCGAATTATTCTTTAGAATGATAAAGCATTTTGGCAAAGAAAACGCGCTGAAAAAAATGAACGAAATTCCACTTAAATCCTGGATTGAAAAAGGAAATTCGAAAGTAAAACCCAGCTATTTTTTTAAACTCTGGCTTGATTTATATTTCATTAAAAAAACGTACAAAACGGCAAAAAGCAAAACATTCAAGCCTTATCTGGTAAAAACTACAGCCTAAAAAATCTGAAAAAAAGTGTTTTTGTGACACTATTGTTAAAAGATAACAATTATAAAACTGCTATTTTTGCAATCTAATAAAGTAGTTGATGAAAGAACTTTCTAACAAAAATAATCTTCAGGTTTTACATGAAGACAATCATATTATTGTAGTTAATAAACGGGTTGGTGATATTGTTCAGGGCGATAAAACCGGAGACAAACCACTAAGTGAAGTCATTAAAGAATATATCAAAGAAAAATACAACAAACCCGGAGAAGTATTTCTAGGCGTAGTACACCGCTTAGACCGTCCCACAACCGGAATTGTCGTTTTTGCCCGAACCAGCAAGGCCTTAACCCGATTGAATGATTTATTTAAAAACAGAGAAACCCAAAAAACCTATTGGGCTGTTGTAAAAAATAAACCGCTGGAAAAGGAAGCCAAATTGGTACATTTCCTTAAAAGAAACGAAAAAAACAACACTTCAAAAGCGCACTTAAAAGAAGTTCCGGACAGTAAAACAGCTAGCCTGGATTATAAAATTATCAAAGAACTTAACAATTACACCGCTTTAGAAATCAACTTACACACCGGAAGACATCACCAAATCAGAGCGCAGTTGGCAGCCATCGGTTCACCAATAAAAGGCGACTTAAAATATGGTTTTGACCGCAGTAATTCTGATGGTGGAATTCATTTACATGCCCGAAAATTAGTTTTTGTGCATCCGGTTTCTAAAGAAATACTCACTATTGTTGCGCCCGTTCCGAACGATGTAATTTGGAACGCGATTTAGTATTTTAGAAGAGAAAAATAAAACGTAGCTTTATACGCTTCAAATTTTCAATCAATTATTCTTACAGCATTACTTATGAAATCTAATAAAGACCGAATTCAGGAATTAAAAACCAACGGTTATCAACTTAGTTTTGAGGCGGTTTTCAACCTTGCTTTTGAAAATTATAAAAAAATAGTGGTCTATGCCGGTTTACTGTTTTTAGTTTCAGCCGTCTTACTTGGAATGTTGGCATTCGTAATTATAGCCTTCACTTTCGGAATAGAAAATTTCCAGGAATTCATCAAACCGGAAAATTTAGATCCAAACAACTTTTCTGATGAATTTTTAATTATTTATATTGGCAGCGTCACTTTATTCAGTTGCTTGGTGAGTCCGTTTTTTGCAGGAATTATAAAAATGGCTCATTGCGCGGAAATAGACGAAGAATTTCACCTTTCGGCAGCTTTTCAATATTACCAATTCCAATATTTCAAATCACTTTTCCTAGCCACTTTGCTCATCACAATTTTAAACATGGGCGTTTCCTCTGTGGCAGATTTAAGCGGATTGCCTATTTTAGGATTCTTGGCTTCATTAGCTATTTCGCTTCTGAATGTACTCACAGTTCCGTTAATTATTTTCCGTGATTTTAAAGTTTTCGAAGCCATCAACACCAGCTTTACTTTGGTTTCAAAACAACCACTGGTGCTTTTAGGACTGCTAACGGTTACTTATTTATTTTGCATAACGGGTGTTTTCATGTTTTTCATCGGTTTGTTTTTTACTTTGCCGCTTTTGTATTCCATGTATTACGCAATTTACAAATCAATTATAGATTTCGAATAACCATTTAATTTCCCTTAAAAACTCATTTTTTTGACAAAACAACTACCAATTTCTTTCAAACATTCTTATTTTTAACGAAATTACCCCAAATAATTTTGCTAAATTTAAGATTTAATCCATCAAATTATGATGCCACAATTTCTCATTGTATTAAAAATGCTTACAAACAGTGTTAGTGGCTTCATTAATTTTTACTCTATTAATACCTTTGACATTGTAGATCAGTTACCTATTGATAAAAATCTTTATCGAACTGTGATTCCATTTATCTTTTTGATTATTTTTTTATTGATTTATAAATTTCATCAAATCAAATATTCCTTTGGGAATCGTTTTATTAAAAACTTTACTCCTGAAAACTCCGAAAGAAAAGAATACCAACTCTATTTTTTATTTCTGGGATTGATTGTTTTAATCTTGGAAATCACTTTCGAATATTTTAATTTAAGACCTAAAAGCATGTTAATCACTAATGTGAGTATTGCTTTTTTTCTAATTTTCGTGAGTTTTATTAGTACAAAATTTGATTTTGTATTTCAAAATATCGTAAAAATATTTCGAGTTGTTTTTTTTGTTGCCTTCCTCAATACACTCCGCAATGTAATCAAATTGGATGCGGACAACATCCCGTTTTTAACCTTTTTACTATTTATTTATTTTTCATACACTACCTTAAAACCCGGCAAACTTTACTGGTCTTTTATACTGTTTGTATTCAGTACACTCATTGGAATTTCCTTACTCAAATTAGCGCCCTTAAACCGGATTACAATTCTTTTTAATTACACTTTAATTATTGTTTTTGTCAATTACATCCGTCACATGTCAATACAGGATTTAAATGATAAATTCCAATTTTACAATCAGATTATTCATAAAGGAAATTCGTTGATAATGGCCAAAAACAATCAAAACAAAATTGTTTTTTGCAGCGAAAGTGTACAAACAGTTTTGGGTTACAATTCCAAAGAATTACTGGGGTATGGTTATTATAATTTGACAGACAATCCCGAAATAACGGCTAATGAAACTTTTGAAAGCCAGATAAACGATAGAGTTTTTGTTAGAAAATTAAGATGTAAAAACGGTGAATACAAATACATTCAATGGAAAAACAAACAATTTTCTAATGATTTAATTATCGGAATTGGTCAGGATATCAGTAATCAGATTCAAATTCAAAATCAATATAAAAATCTGGTTCAAAATGCTCAGGATTTCATCTATGAACTGAATACACATGGAAACATTACTTTTGTCAATGATTATACCTTAAAGAGCCTTAATTATACCAAAAAACAAATTGTAAACCAGCATTATTCTCTTTTTGTCCGAAAAGATTATCTGAGCGTTTTGGAGTCATTTTACCGTAACAATAGCGAAAACAGCGTAGATTTCCCAACATTGGAAGTTCCAGTTTTGAAGAAAAACGGAGACACTTTATGGGTGGCCCAAAAAGTTATCATCAGCCGAAATGATTTTGGGAAAATCAACGGTTATTCGGCAATTGCCCGTGACATCACTTTTATGAAAAATATTGATGTAGAAAAGCAAAAACGAGATGATAAAAACAAAAAATATAATGAGAACTTATTAAAATTTACCGCAAAAAGTTATTCAACCGAAGAAAATTTAGAGACCAAATTAAAATCGATTCTGGAAAATGCGGCTAAAACCATTGGCGCCAGCAGAACGAGTTACTGGGAATATCTTGAAGATAAAATTTGCTGCTTACAATCATACGAACTTAACAGCAACACTTTCACCAATGGTTTAATCATCACCAAAGAAGACTATCCGGATTTCTTTTTATCCTTAGAAAGCAAAACGCCGCTGGTAGCTTCGAATGTAAAAAACAATCCAATAATAAAAGAATTATATCCCGACAGTCCGGATATGCCCGGCGTTTCCTCCGTAATCAAAACCCCGGTTTTTATCAACGGTGCGCTTATCGGATTAGTGTGTATCGAAATGATTGAAACAATCAAGCAATGGGATAATGAGGATATTAATTTTTCCAGAGCCATTGCCGACAGCGTTGCTATTGCCTTTGAATCGAAAAAAAGACTGGAAGCCGAGCACAAACTTAAATACAAAAGTGAACTGCTTGCTGCGATGAACCTTTGTACCGAACGTTTTTTAAATGTAAAAGACATCGACAAAGTTTTTGCTGACGTTTTAATTATTATTGGAAAAGCAACTAAATCTTATCGCAGTTTTTATTACCAAAACAATCCGGAAAACAATACCATCAGCCAAAAATACCGCTGGACAACCGGACATGAAACTTTAACGGAGATAGATGATTCCTTCCAAAATTTGGAATATCCTTTTTTTGAAGATTTACTGGAACCTTTATTAGAAAATAAAATTTATCACAATACGATTTCTAATGTAAAAAGCGAAACCTTAAGACAAAAAATGAAAGTCTTAAAAGTTGGTTCTATAATTCTTTTACCCATTTTCGTAAAAAATAAATTTCACGGTTTCATGGGCTTAAACGATTTGAACGAAGATCGTAACTGGGCTGATGATGAAATTCAAATTTTGCAAACACTAACGATGAATATTGGTTCTTCTATTGAACGAATAGAAAACGAAATTGCAATTAACGAAAGTGAAGAAAAATTCAGATTGTTGGCCAATAATATTCCCGGAACGGTTTATCTGTCTGAAAACGACGAGAATTTCACCAAAATTTACCTCAACGATGAAATTGAAAAACTAACGGGTTATCCGAAAGAAGATTTTCTGGAAAAAAGAATCATTTTCAAAGATTTAATCCATCCGGATGATTTAGAAAAAACATTACTCAAAACCACCCAAAAACTATCCCGATTAGAGCCTTTTCATCTTGCTTACCGCATTATAAACAAAAATAACGAAATCGTATGGGTTGACGAATTTGTGGATACGGTGGTTAATAATGGTGAAATCAAATACATTGAAGGAATCATGCTCGACATCAGCAAACGAAAAGATGCCGAAAAAGCTATTAAAGCCAAAGAATATGCCGAAGCGGCTAACAAAGCAAAATCGGAATTTTTAGCCAATATGAGCCACGAAATCCGAACTCCGCTTAATGGAATTATCGGATTTACCGATTTGCTGATGAAAACCAAACTGGATCGTATTCAGGAAAAACACATGATAACGGTCAATCAGTCGGCGCATACTTTATTGGAAATTGTAAACGATATTTTGGATTTTTCAAAAATCGAAGCCGGCAAACTGGAATTACATATTGAAAAACACGATTTGAAAGAATTAATGGAGCAGGTGATTGATTTAATTCAATTTGAAGCCAATCAAAAAAACCTGAAACTGGAATTAAACATTGATACCGAAGTTCCGCGTTATGCCTGGATAGACATCGTGAGAATCAAACAGATTCTTATTAATTTATTATCCAATGCGGTGAAATTTACCGAAAAAGGAAGCGTACAACTAAATGTTATTTTAAAAGAGAAAATAGGCGAAAACCAAACCAGAATTCGTTTTTCGGTAATCGATTCCGGAATTGGAATATTAGAACAAAATCAGAAAAAAATATTCAAAGCCTTCTCGCAGGAAGATAGTTCTACGACCAAAAAATTTGGAGGAACAGGTCTTGGATTAACCATTTCAAATAAGCTTTTAAATATAATGGACAGCCGATTAAAATTGAAAAGTAAAATTGGAAAAGGTAGTCATTTCTATTTTGATATTGATTTACAAACAAATTCCGAATTACCGAAAGAACAACAAGAAAACAAAACAGTTTCCGATATGGATACGCCGGCAATGCTAACGGCTAATTCTAATTTAGCAAAAAGCAAAATTTTACTGGTAGAAGACAATAAAATCAATATGCTTTTGTTAAAAACCATTATAAAAAACAGTCTTCCGGAAGCCCAACTTTTTGAAGCTGCAAATGGTGCTGAAGCGGTTAAGCAATTTGAAAATATTCTTCCGGACATTATTTTTATGGATATCCAAATGCCGGTTATGAACGGCTATGAAGCCACGGAAGCCATTCGGGAATTAGACCACGGAAAAGAAGTCCCGATTATAGCCATTACCGCCGGAACCGAAAAAGAAGAAAAAAACAAATGCCTTGAAATGCAAATGAATGATTATATTTCGAAACCAATAGTAAAAGGCATCATCGAAAAAACACTGCTCAAATGGATTAAATAAACTATTAACTAAAATTAAAAGCTATGAAATGGAAAGGAAGAAGACAAAGTGACAATGTGGAAGACCGCAGAGGTATGTCCTCCGGTGGAAAAACAATTGTAGGAGGTGGAATTCTTGGAATTATCATTTTATTACTTAATGTTTTTGGTGGCGAAAATGCCCAAATGATTACTCCGGTTTTAGAACAACTGAATCAGGGACAAAGCGAGCAAACATCCGGACAAAGGGATCGGGATTTAACGGCACAGGAACTCGAAGAGCAGGCTTTTGTTAAAACATTATTAGCAGACAACGAAGACGTTTGGTCCCGAATTTTTGAAGAAAACAATCTTAGTTACAAAAAACCTTCCGTTATATTATTTAACGGAGCAGTACAAACAGCCTGCGGGAATGCTACTTCCGATTCAGGACCTTTCTACTGTCCCGGAGATCAAAAAGTATATATGGATTTAACTTTCTTTGAAGAACTCAAAACCCGTTTTGGCGCTAAAGGAGGCGACTTTGCAACGGCTTATGTCATAGCGCACGAAATAGGACACCACGTTCAAACTTTATTAGGAACTTCGGCTAAAATGAGACAAATGCAACAAGGTGTATCTAAAACTGAAGCCAATAAATTATCTGTTTGTTTAGAACTTCAGGCTGATTTTTACGCTGGAATTTGGACACATTATAATCAGGAAATGAATAATATTTTAGAAGAAGGGGATTTGGACGAAGCTTTAAGTGCGGCTCATGCCGTAGGTGACGATGCCATTCAGTCAAAAATGCAGGGGCATATTGTTCCGGAATCCTTTACTCATGGTACTTCTGAACAAAGAAAATACTGGTTTATGAAAGGTTATAAATCAGGTGACATCAAACAGGGAAATACTTTTAGAGAATTTGGTTATAATTTGAACTAAAAAAAATAAAAATACCCTAAAACAAAAAAAGCTTAGTTGGCAATTCAACTAAGCTTTTTTTTCTATATAAAAGAGTTTATTATAAATATTCTCCGTGTTGAGAAATATCCAAACCTAATTCTTCTTTGTCTTCTGTAACTCTTAAAGTAGTAATTTTGTTTACAATAAAGAATAATGCATAAGAAGCACAAAATGCAAAAACAGATACGACTACCAATGCTGTAAATTGATTGATAAACAAAGTAGATTCTCCAAAGATTAATCCTTGGTCAGCTACAGCCGAATTTACTTCTTTAGAAGCAAAAACTCCTGTTAACAACATACCTACCATACCTCCAACACCGTGACAGGCAAATACATCCAAAGCATCGTCAATTTTTCCTTTAGGAAATTTACTTACCATAAAGTTACTTACAACACTACTGAACATACCAATGAAGATTCCATGTGGTAAGCTTACAAAACCGGCTGCCGGTGTAATTGCAACTAAACCTACAACCGTACCAATACAAGCTCCCATAGCAGATAACTTGTGTCCTAAAATTTTATCCATAAACACCCAGGCCATACCAGCAGCAGCAGCAGCAACAGTAGTAGTTCCTAAAGCCTGAACTGCTAATCCGTTAGCTCCTAAAGCCGAACCAGCGTTGAAACCAAACCATCCAAACCATAATAATCCTGTTCCTAATAAAACGTAAGTAATACGAGCCGGATTTACTTTTTGTACTTTTCTTTTTCCTAAGAACATAGCTCCTGCTAATGCTGCCCATCCGGCACTCATGTGAACGACTGTTCCTCCTGCAAAATCCAAAACTCCCATTTTGAAGAATAATCCATCAGGATGCCAGGTCATATGACACAATGGAGCATAAATCACTAAAATGAATAATACCATGAATAACATATATGCCCAAAAACGAATTCTTTCGGCAAAAGCTCCCGTAATTAAAGCCGGGGTAATGATGGCAAATTTAGCCTGGAATAAAGCAAACAACATAAATGGAATGGTTCCTGCCAAACTCCATGTTGTATTAGTTCCTACTCCCTGAAAAAACGGATAAGTCGTTGGATCCCCAATAATCCCTCCAATGGTAGTACCAAAAGACAAACTAAATCCAACTACAATCCATAATACGGTAACAATTATCATTGCCATGAAACTTTGCAACATAGTACTGATAACATTTTTTTTACCTACCATACCTCCGTAAAAGAATCCTAATCCCGGAGTCATAAGTAAAACTAAAGCTGTAGCTACAATCATCCAGGCAGTATCTCCTGTATCAAATGCAACAGCTTCTGATGGAACTGGGCTTCCAGTTAAAATAAAACTTGAAAATAATGTAATGACTAACAACGCAATCATTATTACACTTAAAGTTACTTTTCTCATTGTTTTTTATTTGGTTTAAATTTTTTACAAAAATATAAAACGAAAACATACCCCCACAAAAAACACCCCTAAAGACAAAAATTTTTATTACTTAAACAGTTTAACCCCTTATTTTTTGACAGCACAAACCAAAAAATCACCAAAAAATAACAATTTATTAAATTTCACCTCCTAAAAACATGCTCTCACAGCAAAATCTTAAACAAAATTGAAATCCATTTCTTATATCATTTACAATTTTGCAATAAAAAAAGAATTTCACCCAATCTTTTTTTCAATATAATCAGAATTTAGCAAATAAAGTGCTCCCATATATCTTAAATTAAAGGATACCAAATCCCCTACTTTGTAATTCCGCTTCGAATTACTAATATCAATTACCAACATATCCGAACTGGCATCAATAATAGTAATTCCCTCATCTTCCGGATTTATATACTGCGGTTGCATATCCAACAATCCTACATCCAAAATAGCTCTTAAAGAAGTACTTCCTAAATCTTCGGCTTTGTCGACAGAAAATGTATGTCCTGCTACATTTTCTCCCAGCTCACCGGTAGGTGTGTCTGGCTTTTCGGTGATTTCAATAATTTCACTGTAGAGTTTAAAAACATCGTGATGCATTCCCTCTATGGTTTCTCCGTTAAATAAGTCTTTCCCAAAAAAAAGAGCCTCTCCTATTCTAAAATGATTCACCGCCATCGGACGGGCATTCTTTAAAATCAACGGCACTGCCACCGAAGTTCCGCCGGAAACCCAGGGAATATGAATATTGAATTTGGCTTCAATTAATTGTTTGTACAAACTTAACTGAATCAGTTTGTCCTGTGTAGGCATCACTCCGCTCAAACAATTTAAATTTGTTCCTATACCACGGATTTCAATATTTGGCAAACTAAGTACATTACCATAAAATTCTATCAACTCTTCTCCCATTACACCTTCTCTTAAATCCCCCATTTCAATCATAATAATGATATTATGTATTTTATTTTGCTTTTGGGCTTCTTTAGAAAGCAACTTAATCGTATATATTTCGGTATTAAAACTCACATCAGCATAGCGCACAATACTTTCAATACTGCGTTTAGCCGGTGGTTTGATGTAAACTGTTTGAATTTCCGGATCCAATGCTTTTATTTTTCGCAAATTACTCGCTCTGGAATCGTGAATTTCCCGAACACCCAACGCAATAATTTCTTTTAAATAAATCTCATTTCCACACAACATTTTCGAAACAACTCCCCAATGAATTCCTCTGGATTTAAAAATTGAATCTAAAAACTGATAATTTTCCTTTAATTTTTCTCTATATAATTTAATAAATGCCATTAGTCTATAATTTTTCTTGGTATTGATTTAGAAATTCGGGTTAATAATTCATAATTCAGCTGATTGCTGTAATCTCCAAAAGAAGCAATAGAAATCACCCCTTCATTTTGACTTCCTATTAAAACCACTTCTTCTCCTTTTTTTACTGTTTTAATATCAGTGACATCCACTGCAATCATATTCATATTCACTAATCCAATAACTACACAACGCTGTCCCTGAATAAGTACTCTCCCGTGATTACTTAACGACCTGCTGTATCCATGCGCATAACCAATAGGAATTATAGCGACTTTCATATCCCTTTTTGCCATAAAACTGGTTCCGTAACCAATAAAATTAGTTGTCTTTATTTTTTTGACACTCATAACTACACTTTTCCAGGTAATGACACGGCTCAAAGGATCCAGCTTCATTTTTTTTGCATTCAAATAAGTGATAAATACTTCCTGACTGGGCCATAACCCGTATTGCATAATACCTATTCGTACCAAATCCATTCTGGTTTCCGGAAACATCACCGAAGCTGCCGAACAGGCCGAATGACAAATTTGAGGTTTTAAATCATTTTCTAAAAAGTATTGTTTTATTTCTTTAAAACGTACAATTTGTCTTTCTACTCTATAATAATTGGAAATACTTTCGGCTCCGGCATAATGGGTGCACAAACCTTTAAATTCTAAATATTCTTTTTCATTTTTCAAAAGAGAAGTTACTGCAGCTAATTCGGATTTTTCAAATCCGGTTCGGTTCATTCCGGTTTCTACTTCAATATGAACGATTGCTTTTTTTCGAAGTTTTTTCGCTATTTGACAAGCTTCAGACAATCTTTTCCTGTCAAAAACAAAAAATTCTATTCCGTTTTCAATAATCCATTCCAAATCTTCTTTTTGCAAAAAACCCATAATTAAAATGGTAATTTTATCATTTAAAACCATTTTAAGCTCTCTGGCTTCACTAACATCAAAAACGGAAAAATGACGAACACCGCAAGCCGAAGCCATTGTAACAAATTCAGGAATTCCATGTCCATAAGCGTTTCCTTTAACAACCGACGAAAAAATGACTTTTTTCCCAAATAGCTGCCTTAAAAAATCGATGTTTTTTTGATAAGCCGAATGACTAAGTTCTATCAGAGAGTTAGTTTGCATCTGTAATTTGTTTACTAATTTGATAAAAAAGACGGATTGCTGTTGGCAGAATTTCATCCGGAAAATCATAATCCGGATTGTGAAGCGCCGGAATATTTAAACCCGCTCCAATTCCGAATAAAGCTCCCTTGTAATTTTGGGTAAATAAGCCAAAGTCCTCTCCCCAACTAAAAGGACTTTCAATTTCATTTAAATCCAATGTTAATTTCTGAGCGGCTTTCCGAATTTCATCTGCTGCTTCTGAATTATTTTCAGTAGCATGAAAAACCTGAATCCATTTAGTTTCTATTGAAAGTTGATGTTCACTGGCTATTTTTCGGGTAATACTTTCTAATAAATGCTCCTTTATTTGCATTTGAGTATCTGTAGTTGTTCTAACAGTAAAATGAATTTCACCAGCTCCGGCCGACACACCATAAGCTTTTTTTCCCATTTGAATATAAATAGGTGTAATCAGGCAATAGTCTTTTTGACGTATATCCGATTGTATTAACTGATGAAAATCATTAATTATTTGGGTAATTGACAATGCCGGATTAATACCTTTTTCGGGTTCGGCTGCGTGCGAAGTTTTGCCTTTCAATTTTATAATAATACTTTGAACCGCACAGCTAAAACTATTATTTTTAACCACTATCTGACGCAACGGAAAAGACGGTAAATTATGCAAGGCAAAAACATAATCTGGTTGTAAGGTTAAAAAAGCAGACTCCTGAATCACTTTTTGTGCTCCCGTACCGTCTTCTTCAGCAGGCTGGAACAAAAATATTACGTCTCCTGTTTCGGGTCTTTTGTAATGCAATTCGATTGCCAAACCACATAAAACTGCCATGTGTCCGTCATGACCACATTTATGCGAAACCGATTTATAATGTGACCGATGTTCAAAATCATTAATTTCTTCAATTGACAAAGCATCCAGTTCAGCTCTGAACAATACTTTTTTACCGGATTTTCCGGATTTATAAACAGCCGCAACTCCGTTTCCACCTAAATTTTTAATTAATTCGTCAGGTGGAAATTGTTCCAAAAAAGCACAAATTTTTTGCGCTGTTTGCACTTCTTTACCCGAAACTTCCGGAAATTGATGCAACTCTTTGCGAAAGCGAATCAACGAATTGAGCTGTTTTTTAAAATATTCCATTTGCAACTATTTTATCAGACGCATTTCTAAATATTTATTAGTAAAACCTAGTTTTTCGTATAATTTTCTCGCTGGATTTTCAGGTTCTACATGCAGGGCTATATTGCCATCCGCTATTGAAATTGCTTTTTCCATCAAACTTTTTCCATAGCCTTTCCCTCGTTGATTGTTATCAACCGCGATGTAAACCAATATATTTTCAGGAATAAAACCTTTCATCCCGGTATTATTCAAAATCACAACCCCTACAATGGCATCATTATCAATTCCTACGATGATATTTCCGCCTTTTTGGGGATTCATTACATAAGCAATACATTTTAATATATCTTCAATCTTATCGCCGTATTGCTCCAAATGTGTATATAAAAATTCGGCAATTATCTGATTAGAATAGATTTTATCTTCTCCAGTTGTTGTATTAATTAACTTGAAATTCATTTTTTAATTGTTTTTTATGATGATACATTGAAATTGTAATAAACAAAATAAGCGAAAGACTTATTCCATAAATATTAGCATCTAAATTTTCTGAAAGCTGTATGCCAAATGGCAACTTATTTTGGGTAAGAATCAGCAAAATGGTAATTCCTCCTCCCAACAGCATACTCCAAAAAGCCGCAATAGAATGACTTTTTTTCCAAAACAAAGCTCCCAAAACAGGTACAAACAATCCTGAAACCATGAACGCATAGGAATACAGCATAAGCTCCAGTACATTTTGCATTTGCGAAGCCAAAAAAATGGCAAATATTCCCACCAATAACGTTACAATTTGTGAGAGCTGTAATTCTCTTTTATGAGTCAATTTGTTTTTAGCAAATTTGCTTATAATATCAGTAACTATATTTCCTGAAGCCGCCATTAAACAACTATCCGCTGTGGAAAGTATGGCCGAAAAATAAGAGGACAACATCAATCCCATTAATCCGACAGGTAAAATAGTAGCCAATAAAACCGGTAATCCCATTTCACTATCCATTGAAGCCGCATCCGTAATTCCGGCAAACATTCCCTGATTGGCCGCAACTTTAGCCAGCATTCCTAAAATAACTCCCATAAAAGCCATTATTGGCCATTCAAAAACACCTGCAATCAACCAGGCTTTCTTAGCTTCTTTTTCCCCTTTACTGGCGTAAATTCGTTGGTACAATGTCATTCCTACAAACCAAATGGGAATTATCGTTACCGACCAATTGATGATTTGATAAACAGAAACATTGGTGAGTGATAAATATTCAGCAGACAAAGAGTTTTTTATAACTTCATATCCACCTACTGCATGATAAGCTACCGGAATTCCTATAAAAACCAAACCGGAAATCAAGACCAACCACTGAATCGTATCGGTATAAATTACCGCTTTTAATCCCCCAATTGAGGTATAAGCCACCGCAATTATTCCCATAACTATCAAAGCCGTTTGAATATCCAAACCTTTAATGGTTGCCGAAGCTAATTTGGCACCGGCCAAAACCTGAGAACTGGTAAATCCTATATAACCAATGGCTGAAATAATACCGGCTAGAAAAGCTACTTTTCCATTATAAAAGTGACTAAAAACCTGAGGAAATGTGAAAAATTTATGTTTATGTCCCAATCGACTAATGGTTGGAATCAAAAAAACAGCACTTAACCAGGCTCCTAAAACTCCGGTAAACAGCATCCATGAACCTGATAATCCCATCGTAAAACCCAAACCTCCCAAACCAATAGAAAATCCGCCTCCAACATCAGTAGCAACCACCGACAAACCAATGTGCCAGGCATTCATACTTCGACCGCTTACATAAAAATCTTCTGCTGTTTCATTTTTTTTAAAAAAATAGAGTCCTACGCCGAGCATTAGCAGCATATAGACAAAAAAAATTGCATAATCAATGATGTGCATTTTCTTTTAATTATTACGATTATTTTAAAGCCCGATAAGGAATTCTTCCAAGAGGCTAAAGATGCAGCTAACTGCAAAAAAGAATTATTTTGTAACAACGATTTCAAGAATTTGAAATCAGAAAAAGGGAAATGAAAAAATGACTTATTTTCCACTATTAAACCCTGAAAAAACAAATAAATATTCGCAAATATATAAAAAAACAGCCAAAAACAGATGTTTTTTTAGCATTACTATTTACACACCTTAATCTTTAAGCTTACTTTTTATCGGATTTGAACAGCTTTTCCAAACATAAAACTTAAAACTTATGCTTTCTTATAACCTCAAAAATACCTTATCAAAAAATACTTTTGTAATAAAAAAATTCTTATTTTTAATCACTATTCAGAATCATTTTATATGCTAATAAAAGTATTTGGAAGTGCCGTTTTTGGAGTAGAAGCCACTACCATCACCGTAGAAGTTAATGTTGATAAAGGTGTCGGATACCATTTAGTTGGTTTGCCTGACAATGCTATTAAAGAAAGTAGTTTTCGCATTGCGGCTGCTTTAAAAAACAATGGTTATATGCTGCCCGGCAAAAAAATCACTATCAATATGGCTCCTGCCGATTTACGCAAAGAAGGTTCTGCTTACGACCTGACACTTGCTTTAGGCATTTTGGTTGCTTCCGGCCAAATAAAAGGAGACAAAATCGACAAATACATTATCATGGGCGAATTATCGCTTGACGGCAGCTTACAACCCATAAAAGGGGCTTTACCTATTGCTATCAAAGCCAAAGCAGAAGGTTTCAAAGGCTTTTTTCTCCCTAAACATAATGTCAAAGAAGCAGCAATAGTTAAAGATTTGGACGTTTACGGAGTAGAAAACGTACAGGAAGTCATTGATTTTTTTGAAGGAAAAGGCAATTTGGAACCTACAAAAATCGATACCAGAGCCGAATTTTACAAAGAATTAGACTTTCCCGAATTTGATTTTTCGGATGTCAAAGGTCAGGAAAGCATTAAAAGATGTATGGAAATTGCCGCAGCAGGCGGTCACAACATTATTCTCATTGGTCCTCCGGGAGCCGGAAAAACCATGCTAGCCAAACGTTTACCAAGCATTCTCCCTCCTATGACCTTACACGAAGCTCTGGAAACTACTAAAATCCATAGCGTTGCCGGAAAACTAAAAGAAGTTGGCTTGATGAATCAGCGTCCTTTTCGAAGTCCGCATCACACCATTTCTAATGTGGCTTTGGTGGGCGGCGGCAGTTATCCGCAACCGGGTGAGATTTCGATGGCTCACAATGGGGTTTTATTTTTAGACGAACTACCTGAATTCAAACGTGATGTGTTGGAAGTCATGCGTCAACCTCTTGAAGACAGAGAAGTTACTATTTCACGCGCCAAATTCACGGTGACTTACCCTTCCTCTTTTATGCTGGTTGCGAGTATGAATCCCAGTCCGAGTGGATTTTTCAATGATCCCAATGCCGCGCAAACCGCTTCGCCTTACGAAATGCAACGTTATCTGAGCAAAATTTCAGGGCCATTATTAGACCGAATCGATATTCATATCGAAGTTACACCTGTCCCATTTGAAAAATTATCCGATAATCAAAAAGCCGAAAACAGCGTGACCATTCGAAAAAGAGTGACTGCTGCCCGCGAAATTCAATCGGTACGATTTGAAAAAATGGATAATATTCATTACAATGCGCAAATGAATACGAAACACATCCGCGAATTTTGCGCCTTAAACGAAGATTCCAAAACCTTATTAAAAAATGCGATGGAACGACTGAATCTTTCCGCCAGAGCCTACGACCGAATTTTGAAAGTTGCCCGAACCATCGCCGACTTAGAAACTTCCCCGGAAGTTGCTGCTGCTCATATTGCCGAAGCCATTCAATATCGAAGTCTGGACAGAGATGGTTGGCTGGGGTAATGTTTTTTAGTTTTTAGCTCAACTTTCGTTCCGCAATCCCGAAAGCTTTCGAGATTGCGATACTTGCTTCTCTAAATATTCTCTTCTTTTTTCGTTTTCCACCATTGTCTTAATTCAATCATTTTTGGTTCGCCAATATTTATAAGTCCTTTTCCTGATTCTAATTTTTTGATTTCAGTTTCCAATTTGTACTTACTGCTTGGTGTACCAACAAAATTACTAATGGATTTATAATCCTTATTTTGAACATTCAAACAAATAGGAAGTTTTACTTGTGAAGCAAAATCAAAGTCTTTTGTTTTGTAGTCTTCAACTCCTTGTGAAAGCATAACGATAATAACACCTTTTGACCTTAATAATCTCAAAAGTTCTTCAAGTGCCTTTCTAGCATTTTTATTTTTTAAGTATATATGTGCTTCATCAATTACAATTACATAACGTAATGGAAAAATATGGTCTTTTGGCTCACAATCATTCGTAGAACTAAAATAAGAGTTGAAATATCTCAATAATAAGAATACAACCAACTGTCTTAAAGTGTCAGACAAAGCTGGTGGAAGATTGAGATATAAACTTTTATCTAAAATGTTTAGATTATTCGGGTCACAGTTAAAGATGTTTGTAGACAAATCACGTATAATTGAATATAAAGTATCTTGCCTAATATTGTTTTCCTCATAGTAGTTTTCTAATTCCTCAAATAATTCTAAAATAGTGGGATAACTACCATTTTTACTGTCTAATAAATCATTAATTAGAGTAATTAATATATTCTCTTGACTCACACCCATTCTAGGAACGAAAGTAGATATCGTATCAACAAAAGCTCTTATGCTAAAAGGTCTTTGTCTTTCGTCAAGATTTATAGATAAAAATGGGTTAAACTCAATACCACCATCATTTACAATATCAACAAACTCACATTTAGTAGCATCTAGAAAAGGCTTCAATTGTTCTGGGTTTCCTTCTCCTTTGTAATCAAAGAAGATAAACTTCAGTTCATTATTAGTGTTTTTAGAAATTTGATATAAAATATCTTTCATTAATTGCGTTTTACCAGAACCAGCCATTCCAGCAATTGCTATATTTCTATTGTCAAACTCTCTTAAATCATTAATTCTTATAACAACATTTTCACCTTCTACTGTTTGGCCTAATTCAAAAGTTAAAAGGTCTTCAAACTCTTTGACATCAATGTTTTTTGAGGAAATGTTTGTTTTAACAACGTTTTTCCTTAAATCCAGTCCGCTTTTAACAACTTTTAAAAGAATATCAATGTGGTCACCTTTAGATATGTTGGCTTTTTCAATTTTACTATTCCAAATTTCTAATCCGTGATTTAGATGAAGCTTAAATAGTTTTATAAATTCATCTTCAAATGTATTTCTGCCATAATGTTGGTCAAGAATAGATTTAAAAATTATTGTATTTGAACCATTCCCTATAACAGTTCCAAAAATTGCTTTATCATCTCTAAATTCTTTACCATCAGAGCTTGGAATAATATCATTTTCAATGTCAAATATTTTCCCTGATAGCAAACTATTGGAAAATGCAATACGAGGGACTATACCGTCATTTTTAAAATTGTATAAGGTTTTTAGCTTATATAATAATTCGTCATTTTCTTTGCTTATTTTAATTCTCATAACCTTGGAAATAACCTGTTTTTAAATTTGTGTTTGCCCCATCATTAAATAATAAATAGGATTTAGAAATATTTGCTGAAATGTCTTTATGCCTTTTAGGCGTAATCTCGCTATTTGTAGAGAATAATACAACTTGTTCAGAAAGAGCAGGATAATATTTTTTAGTGATATTATCTCTATGTTCTTCATCAAGTCTTCCAAGAGGTGTATCTATAAATATTGGTAAACTTTGTATCGATTCGTTTAAGATTGCTTTTATTAAGCACGAAATATAAATTTGTTTTTCACCAGAAGATAAGCTCTCCTTTCTAATTTCATTATCGTCTTGATCCAAAAGAGTTATTTTCATTCCTTGGCCAGATGCTAAAATGGTAACTTTTACATCTTCAATAAACTTGCTACTATTTTCTTCGCTTCCAAGTTTGTGCATTAAAATTTTTAACTCGCTTAAAATTGTTTTTTCAAGACTGTCTTTATGTTTGTTTTTCTGTTCTTCAAGGAATGAATTTAAGACGTCAATGTACTTTTGACTTTCTTTAATCTTAATTTTGTTTTGGGCATTAACATCAACTTTTTTAACTAAAACAGATAACTGTTGGTTTAGTCGTATTATGTCACCTTTAAGTTTGTTTATTTGCTGATTATTCTCTCCAATTTTTCTATTATTTTCTGTGATGTTGTAATCTGCTGTTTCTTTTTTTGATGAATAGTCTAAAATCAATTCATCTTCCATATCAGCATCAACTTTGCTCAACGTTTTGTTTAATTCTGCAAGTTTGATTCTTGTCTTGTTGAATTCTTCAATTGTTGTTTCGAATAAGTCTTTTGATTGAGAACTTACAAGATTAATTGCATCATAGATTAAGCTTTTTTCAGAATTGTTTAAATCGTGTTCAAATTCTAAATCCTGATAATCTCCATTAGAGGCAAACAATTCTGAACCTAAATTTTTGGCCTTATCGTAATAAAAAAGCTTATCCTTGAATGACATAGTAGAATTTTCAGGTTCAGGTGGTTTATTAAAAAGTAGTTCAATAAAATTCTCTATTTTTTCAGAATTTTCTTTTGAGGAATTTTGGGATATTGTGTTTTTCTCTTGAATTTCAAGATGTTCACTTACCTCTTCAAGTTTACCTGTTAAAATTGCTAACGGAATTATCTCGCTTAATTCATTAAATCTTTCAGATAGTTCAGATTCCTTTGCTTTTAACTTTTCTATTTCTGATAAAATTGAATCTCTATCAAATGTTGAATTGCCTTGTTTACTGTGTTGCGATATAAGATTATCATATTGTCTTATGGTTTTCTTTAAATCATCAATCTCTTTAAGTTTTTCGGCATTTTCCTCTTCAAGTTTTTCAATATCAATTTCAGAGAGTTCAATTGCTTTTTCTTTATCTACTATTTGTTCTTGTAAATTTTTAGTTGCTCCTTCTTTTTTTAAGGTATTAATGTAAAACTCTATATCTTCAATTAGAGTGTCGTATGTATCAAGACCTAATATTTTTCCTAATGCATCATTTATAAAACTACCTTCTTCCTTAATAGATAAATTTGCTATTTCAGAGATTTTTTCTGCATCAAAAAACACAAATTTTGCAGCATCTATTGGAATTATATAATCATTGATGAAATTAATTTTATCAGCTTCATCATCAAATATTTCCATATTCGAATTAGTATCTGAAATAGAAAGTGTTTCATTCATACTAGTAACATTAAATGTTCTAGTTATAATAACACTATCAGAGTTTGAATTTAGTTTACTCAATTCTGGTAATTCTATTTCTGAAACTTTAATACTAACCGAAAATGTATCTTTATTTTCTCTTTTTGCTGTCCAATTTATAGACTGTTGCATAAAAGATGAATAGTTTTTTTCTTTTTGGATTTCCTTTTTAAAGTTATCATCAATTTGTGAAATTTTTTCACCATAAAGACACCAAACTATTGATAACAAGAAATTTGTTTTACCATAACCATTTCTACCACCTATAACAACGATATTTTGGTCGGTATCAGTTGTTAAATCAATATTTACAGCATTGTAATATTGTCTAAAATTGTTAATTTTTATGTTTGAGAATTTCATTTTATTGCTTTTTCAATAACATCATTAATTTTTTGCTGATGGTAATTATTTCTTTTCAGCAACTTCTTTGTTTTAACTGAATCCAATAATGTTTCAATAGATTCAAAATTGACTTCCTTATCATTGCAAATCTCTTTGAGTCTTTGATTTTGCAATAGTTTAGCTTCTTTAATTTTCATATTTTATATTTTGAAGAAGTTTAGCAACTTCAATAAATTTATTTTGTTCTTTGCTGTCAAGTTCGTTTTTATCAAATAGCTTTCTCTGTTTGTAAAAGAATTGATATAAATTTTCCTCACCATTTTTATTAGCTGAAGGCAACCTATGATTATTCGTAACAAATGAGATTAATTCTTGATACTTCTCATTTGAGTTCAATCTTTGTCTACCATTAATACTTGGATATTTCGCTAATAAGCTGTTTAGCTTATCCTCTTTATTTTTAGTTAATTTTCCTTTATTTTGCGTACTTTTTTGAACATTAAGCCAACGGTAAAGTTTTATTTCTTTATCAGGCACACCATTTGAAAATGGTAGCCTTTTTTCTATTGAGACAAAATTTTGAAGCATTTCAAACCTTTCTTCCCACGTTTTCTTATCGGTTTTCTGGACTTCCGATATTCTCTTAAAGTCAGATTTGTATTTTTTTATTGTTAATCCTATATGCGAACCTTTAAAAAATATGTACAATCCAGATTCATCAAGTTTTAAATTTTGAAGAATGCTATATTGATTTGATTTTGGACGAAATTTTAAAACGTGTTCTGTTATGTGTGAAATATGTATCGGTACAGAAAATTGCATTAAATATTCTTCAACAATATCTCGTATTGTACCTCCTTTGAAATTGTCCAATTCACTTTCCCATTTTTTCAAACCAAATACACTTTTTCTACCAATTGGCACAAAACCATTTTTCCGTTTCATTGAAACTCTGATTTTTGCTTCTTCTGTGTCATAGTTGGGATGCAGTTCTATTACCTTTTCAAAAATCTCTTTAACCTTTGAAGGTTTTCCTAAATGTTCAAGTGCTTCAAAAGCATATTCGTGTGCTTGTCGAGTAGTGTTTCTTTTGAAATTTATGTTTTCATCTAAATCAAGATAAATTTCAAATTCTTCATTAATTATTTTCTCACAAATTGGAAACAACAAGTCTAGAATATCAATATTGCTGTTTGATAGAAACTTTGATAAATAGCTTTTGAAATTAAAGAAATACGATTCTTCAATTCTATCGCTTAACCTGTTTGAAATATCATTAGTAAAAGAAGTGAAATCAAATTCCGAGGATAATTCTTTTTCTACTAAATAGAAGTTATTCCAATTGTGTCTGTTGCGTGAATTAAAATATTTTGGTTGTAATACATCTTCATAATTCCCAACTACAGAAAAACTATCTTTTAGATATGCTGAAAGTATGTAAGTGATAAATTCTCTAGAAAAATCTGTGTTATTTGATTGGTTGATTTTATCTAAAATATCTGTGTTTATTTCAATATACATTGATTCAACATCTATGCTATATTTTTGAAATAAATCGTCATTGAAATTAGAAATAAAAAGTAGCTTGTTAAATAATTCTTCAAAACAAAGTTTTCTTATTTGTCTTACTCTTTCTCTAGAAAGTTCAACTTGTTCAGCTATCTCATCAAGTGTAAGTTCTTTTTGATTATTGAATAACTTCAACGCTCGCTTAACAATAACTGTTTGAGTTTCATCAAAAAATGCGTTTTGATTTAAGAGAAAGTCTGTAAGTTGAAAAATTGATTCTGACTCTAATATTTCACTAGGAACTAATGGAATATCGAAAGTTCGTTGTATTAAAAATTTATTTTTTAATGCAATTAAATAATTTTCATCTGTTGTTTGGCTTACTTCAAATATGAAATCCTTAATGATTAAAATATAAACTTCTATTTCAGGTACACATTTAGCACCAACATTTTTTATATTTTGAACATTGAAACTTTCGGAAAGCAGTATTTTTTCTATAAAGCTTTTAACCTTTAAGTTGTTTTTTAAATGCAGTGATATTGCATTCTTACTTCTTACTGATAAGCTGTTAGTATTTACATAAATGAAACTATTTATTACTTCCCTTTGAACTCTTGTTAACTCTGAAATTATTGTTTTTAGAGGATTTTCTTTTTTGACTTCAATATCTTTATTTTCAATATAGTCGTCTAGATATTTATTACATATCTCAATGAGTTCTTCATTTGATTTCCTACCGCAATTTCGAAGTTTCTCGAAGGATTTATTTTTGTAATAATACTTCTTTAAATCAGATACAAAGTGTAATTCGTTGTATTTGCAAACGTGATAAGATCTAACACTTATTTCTTCTTTTTTATAGATTTCGTCAATTGTCATTCTTTTTGCAAATCAGTTATTTTTAATAATATCCTAAAAATACAGTTATTTTATTTATTGTTTATTATTATGGTTTTCCTCTTTTCTTTAAATGTTACAAAAAAGCACTTTAGATTTCTTCAGCATTAGCTTTTGTATTAACAAAAAACCAAATATGCCTGCATTAAATACAATTTATTTATACTATTAAACACCTACTATTCATACCTATCCAGGTACATTTGCACTATTTTGTGTAGTCTAATATTTATTTTGCAATATAGCTAAAATATTACAAGTATTTAAAATTATTTTTGTTTTTTAATACTTATAAAAAATACACTTAAAGAGACTCTCTATCGCCGACTTAGAAACTTCCCCGGAAGTTGCTGCTGCTCATATTGCCGAAGCCATTCAATATCGAAGTCTGGACAGAGATGGTTGGCTGGGGTAATGTTTTTTTTATTTGTAGTTTGCGGCTTAAAGTTCTAAACTAATTTGAAGAATGCTTTTTGTTGAATCACCCAAGCTCCGCAAAGTCTCCGACTTTGAGGATGTGATTTTCAGTCTCTGACTGACCTTTAAAAAAATATGAAAGAAAAAGAAGGATACATAATTCGAGATCAATGCAAAGTGCATTTTATAACCGCAACGGTTGTAGACTGGGTTGATGTTTTTTCTAGAAAAACATATAAAGATTGTATAATAGAAAGTTTGGATTTTTGTATAAAAAACAAAGGAATGATTTTGTATGGCTTTGTAATTATGTCTAATCATATTCATTTAATCATTCAGTCAGAAAACAGTAAATTATCCGATTTGATTCGGGATTTCAAGAAGTTTACAGCAAAAACCATTTTGAATAAAATAGAAACAGAGCCAGAAAGTAGAGCCAATTGGATGCTGAAACGTTTTGAATTTGCTTGTAAAAGTCATAATCGAAATGAAAAATATCAGTTTTGGCAGTATGGTAATCATCCCGAAGAAATTTACTCTGAAAAGTTTTTTTGGTCGAAATTGGATTATATCCATTTGAATCCTGTTCGCGCAGGAATTGTTTCCAAAGCTTCTCATTATTTATATTCCAGTGCTTCAAATTATGTTAACAATAATGGAATTATAACAATTACAAAAGTAGATAATCCAGTAATAGACGTTTTGAAACCACAATCAATCAATACAATATACAATTGGTAATGAAGGTCGCAGACCTTTAATCACATCCGCAAAGTCGGAGACTTTGCGGAGCTTGGGTTAGTGGTTTAAAATTCTAAAGTAATTTTCAAAATATTATTTGTACTATCCAAAATTCGGAATCTTTCGTCCTGACGAACTCCCACTACCCAAACAATTTGATTAGCTGACCAAAGAACCCAGCAATTATCTTTTTCAATTAAAGATAATTTTTCGTCTTTAAAAAGTTTGCTCAACTTCTTGGATTTTCCGTTCATTCCAAAAGGTTGAAAAGCATCGCCTTCCTGCCAAGGCTTTAAGGCCAAAGGATATTGCAATTTATCCGCATCAACAAATATTGTGTTTGTCGAAGTATTTTCAATATTATCAGCTTTTTCAAAACGAAGATGTAAAGGAGTATCAATTACACCGCAATCCTTTTCTATCCAGTATTCGGAATTTTCGATCTCTAATTGAAGCGGACTAAGAATCAATTGCCCTCTGTCTTTTAACAAACGGTAATTAGCTGAAAAAACCTGCTTCCCGGACTGACTTTCCACCAAATCATAGATATCTTCCCAGGCAGTAAATCCAAATTCATGCAGCCATTGGTACAAATACGAAGAATAATTAGGCAATTTCAACAATTGTTTCAAATCAAAAACAATTATCTCTCCTTCTTCTTTCGCAACCTGCTGAAAGACCATTATAGCGGCATCTTCAACTAATTCCTGAGATTGTTGAAGGTAAGTCTGTGTTTTTTGAAAGCTTTCCAAAAATTGCGGATTTAATTCTTTTAGCAAAGGGACCATATGATGTCTGATTTTATTTCGCAAATATTTATCCGAAGCATTACTGCTGTCTTCGCGCCATTGAATATGATTTTCTTTAGCGTATTCCAAAATTTCAGCTCTCGAAAAAGACAACAAGGGACGAATAATTTTACCATTTTGAGACGGAATTCCCGTCAAACCCTCTAATCCGGTTCCTCTGCTTAAATTAATTAAAAAAGTTTCAATGCTATCATCGGCATGATGCGCCGTTAAAATATAATCGTAATTCTCAGTTTCTAATAATTCGTAAAACCAATTGTAACGCAATTCCCGTGCAGCAATTTGTGTAGATAGTTTAAAATCATCCGCAAAAGCTTCGGTGTCAAACTGCGTTACAAACAACGGAATTGCATTCGCATCAGCATAATCCTGAACAAAATGCTGATCTCCAAAACTTTCCAATCCACGTAATTGAAAATTACAGTGACACAACGCAATATTACACTTCAATTGATGTAACAAATGAACTAAAACCATGCTGTCAATTCCTCCGCTAACAGCCAAAAGCAAGCGACTTTTTTCCAGAAAAGGAAAATTTTGACGGATATGTTTTTCAAACTTTTCGAACATGAATTATCAATTAAAATTTATTGCAACACTTCAAACATGGCTTTTGCTTTCAACAAGCATTCCTGATATTCTTTTTCCGGAACCGAAAGCGAAGTTATGGCACTTCCTACCGAAAAAGACAAATATTTATTTTCCTGATTATATAAGATACTACGGATAACCACATTAAAATCAAAATCACCTTCAGGAGTAAAATAACCTACGGCTCCGCTGTACAAACCTCTTTTCGTTTCTTCCAGTTCTTCAATAATCTTCATTACTGAAATCTTTGGAGCTCCGGTCATACTTCCCATCGGAAAAGTAAACCTTAAAACATCAACACCAGTGTATTGCGTATCAAGTTTTGAAGTAATAGTTGAAATCATTTGATGCACTTGTAGAAACGAATAAATCCCACATAACTCCGTTACCTGAACAGAGCCTTTTTGAGCCGTATGCGACAAATCATTCCGAACCAAATCAGTTATCATAATGTTTTCAGCACGCTCTTTGGCATTGGTTGCCAATTCGTTTTTAGACTTTTCATCCTCAACAAGATCCAAAAAACGCTTGGCTGTTCCTTTTATCGGCTGCGAAATAAGTGTATCTCCTTCTTTCTTCAAATAGCGTTCGGGTGAAGCCGACAATAAAAACTGTTTGTGATTTTTAAAAAATACTGCAAAAGGCGGTTTGGAAATAACATTCAGTTTTAAAAAAGTATCTAATGGATCTATTTGTGCGTTTTCGGCATAAAATTCCATGCAAAAATTAGCCTCATACAAATCTCCTCTGTGAATATAATCCAGCATTTTACTTACCTTTTGCTTGTAAGCCTCTTCTGAAATACGTTGCTGTATAGGCAAAGTTGTGGCTGTAACTTCAAAATCAGCTGTCAAAGAAATAATTTCCTTCCAGTCTTCTTCAAATTCATCATCACAAAAATGCAAATACCTAATTTCTAATTTATTTCCTTTGGCTAAAAAAAGCTTTTTTGGCTGGTAAAAAAACAAATCCGGAAAATGCAAACCGTCAAAATTCTCAGAAGTTAATGCTTCGGTATCGTTTTTTAAATCATAAGACAAATAGCCAAACAACCAGTCTCTGCTGGATTGTTGGTATTGTTTTAAGTCTTCAAAAGCATTAAAATAATCGGTTTTAATTGAAGTAAAAGCATCCACGGCCAAAATCCAGTCGTAACTGGAATATTCCTGTTGGTATTGATTACTATCCAAAAAAGTCACTTCCCGAAACTGCTGTGACCACAACAAAAGCTGTTTTTTAAGGAATTGTAAGCCTGTTATATCTTTTGTAAAGAATGTTCTCAAAGTAAAATTTTAAAGGGTAAAATTACAATAAATACGCGACTTATTGGGGATTTTACTTTCAGATTTTAACACAGAACAATGACTTTTGGAATTCGAAAATCATAATTACAAACAAAAGTTTTATCATTAAATTTAAAAGCAAATCACCAATAGATTATCAAATTAACATTTCAACAAATAATAATTTCTTAAAAAACACAAAATCAGCTGCATTTTTTGTAAATTTACAATAGAACAGAAAAACAAAAGCCGCTAAAAGTAGTTTGTTCTAACTGCAAATACTGGTTTTTTCTGATTGAAACGGTTATCTAAAGAGAGTTTTTACCAACAATGAAAGTGCCGGACCGCAACCTGATTTTTTTGATTTGCTAACCCATAAAATCTAATATATCATGAAAATTGCAACCCTTATTGTTCGTACGCTCATGGGAGCCATATTTCTTTGTACTTCTATTAGTTATTTTGTACTCTCTAATCCGGAACCAACAACTACAGGAGATTTCAAAGCGTTCCAAATTGGTTTAATCGCTTCAACTTATTTAATGCCTTTAGCAAAATCAGTTGAATTTTTATGTGGCTTGTCATTTATTACCGGAAAATTTACCACTCTGGCCAATATTGTCATTTTTCCCGTAATTATCAATATTCTGTTAATTAATTACTTTTTAACCCCAAACAATCTTCCTATTGGTATTGCTGTTTTTCTAGGGAATCTCTTCCTGATTTATTCGCACTGGCAAAACTACAAAGGATTGTTTAAAATGAATGGTTAGAAAAACAAAACCCGTCCCGAAATAGACTGCACCCAAAAGTTTAGACAAATTAATAATTAATTTTGATAATGATGAGCTCGATATTGTATCGGGCTCATTTTGTTTAAATTTGATTTAATTCTTTGGTTATTATAATAGACAATGTATTGATGAATTTCTTCTTTCAATTGAATTATAGAGTTATATTTTTTAAGGTAAAATAGCTCTGATTTGATTATTCCAAAGAAATTTTCAATAATAGCGTTATCCAAACAATTTCCTTTTCTCGACATGCTTTGTATGATTCCTTTTTGTTTTAATAAAAATTGATATTGTTTCATTTGATATTGCCAACCCTGGTCTGAATGTAAGATTAGATTAGTATTGTTTGGTATTTTTTTAAAT
>NZ_AUDK01000014.1 GCF_000425425.1 Flavobacterium daejeonense DSM 17708 | reverse complement strand
CCTGTAATTCCTTCCAGAGCTACTTTTACTTTGGTTACTACTTTCGAATTATAAAATTCTACACTTGTACTTCCTGCTTTGTCAGGATGTACATAAGGATTCCAATAAATAGTATTTCTTATAGCTGCATTTTTATCCAACTCTGTATTAGGTTTTTCAGGATCTGGCGAATAAAAAACACGAGCGGTGTAAAAGCCTACTATTTCTTTTTTAATAGATTGATTAGGTGTTTGTTTAAGCTTATTACCTGTATTTTTATTTGTATAAATTGCTATAATAACTCCATTACCTGCTTGGGAACCTTGAAACAAAGCTACTTGAGCCCCTTTTACAGAATCAATTCTTAATACATCAGTAGGTATAATTACATCTAATTGAGACTTCTCAAAAATTCTATAACCATCGACTAAAATTATTGGTGCATCGACAACAAAAGAATCTTCTTCAATCCTAACATGTGGAATTTTTTGTGAAATAAGCTCATAAATATTACTATATGAATTAGTGTCTTCATCTCCAATATAACTAAAATCAGCAAATCCATAATTGCCATTACTAGCTACCATCATAGCTGTTTCAGTTTTTATCGAAGAAGATCTAATAGCCACCTCTTTCAAAACATTCTCTGGTTTAACACCAAAAGCAGTTAATTTTTTCAAAACATTTTCTGCCAATGTATTGGTTGGTTCTGATAAATCAATATCCTTTTTTTGCAACGAAACATTCATCGGTGAACGTTCGATAGAATCCAAAAGCATTTCGCCTTTGAATTTCCCTTTTTTATCCCGTGTATTCAAATACATTTTTGTTTTTCCGGAAAATTCCAGATTTTCAAATTGAAAACGTCCAATAGAATCGGTCACGGCACTGAAAATTCCGTTACTCTTTTTTCCCATTAAAGCCAAAGTCACATTATTATTTACTAATGGTTTGTCAGCAAAAAGCTGTTTCACTCTGCCGGAAATTGTGATTCCTTTTTCTTCTTTATAAAGATTAGATTTGTCAACTTGGGGTATAGTTTTCCAAACAAAATCCCGCCATCCTTGCGTTAACAATAAATTATCTAAATGTTCTAAACGTTTCGGATTTCGCGTATCAAAATAGTAGCCCGGATGATGTACTTTTCCTCTTATATCTGATTCCATTAGAAAATAAGAACAAATGTTTGATTCGTAAGCATCATCTTCTATACCATTTGTATCGGTAACACTCAATGAAAAACTCGCTGATTTTCCTTCTCCGGATTTCAATTTAGAAGAAACAGAAACAACAGCCTTTTCGTCAGGTTCGTAAGTACTCTTATCAGTAGAAAGCTCTACTTCTAAATCTTTATCTTTCTCAAAATAAACCAAGCGTTCACTTTGAGGTTTATTGGTTGCATCAAATAAAGTAATTTGGCTGATACCGTCCGAAATTTTGTCTTTTGGGATTTCAAAAGACAAACTGGTTTCGATTAAATTTTGCGTAGTTTCTAAAAAGGAAACTCCTCTGGATTTGCAAACAATTTTAAATGTTGCATTTGGATTTTGGGCTAAAGTTTCGGAATTGGTACTAATACTTACAATATTTTTCCCTTTAAAATTGCGATAACTTAAAGTATAACCCAATTTTAATGGTTTTGGGAAATCCTGTTGGAATTCAAATCCGCTTTCGGTTTTCATTTTCGCATAATAACTTTTGCCTTCAATGAGTAGCAATTGTGTTTTTCCCATGCCATCATGTACACTTTCAAAAGCACTGACTAACTCATTATCCGAATCATAAATTTCGCCTTTAATATTTATTGGTTTTCCGTTAGCATCTACGGCTTTAAAACCGATTACACTGGCTACATTTTCTATAAGCGAACCACCTTCGGGGAAAAAATCTATTTTGTAAGGATTTTGTTTGGCTACTTCACTATTCGATTTTTTAGTTTCCAAAATCGATTTTTGAGCAACTTTTGTGTTTTCTTTCGATTCAAAAACATCGATGATTTCAATATCTTTGGTAAACACAAAATCATTTCCAAAATTCCGATTCCAATTCGTATAAGCTCTTAATTGATATTTCCCTGGTTTCACTCCAACAGAATCAGCCAAGTGAAAGTCACCATTTCCTAAGCCAATTGTTAATTTGGTTTTATTACGGGCAATAATTTTGGCTTCCGGCGAAATCAATTCGACGTACAAAATTCCACTTAAATCAAACAATAAATTATTGGTTGCCCTTACCACATAGGCCTTATACCATAAATCCTCGCCCATAAAATAAGTACTTCTGTCCGTGTGCAGGTAGATTTTTTCGATATCAGAAATGGATTTAGTATCCTGTGCCTGAACGAAAATCGGAAATAAAAACAAATAGAGAAAACAAAACAAAGCTTGTTTTTGGCAACAAATAGCTTCTTTAATCATATACGTTAATTTAATGATGAACTAAAAAAGAATAAGAATAACTACCAATTACCCAATACAGCATTTAAACCAAAAACGTATATTCTTAAAAACCACAAAAAAACACTTGCAATTATTAAGCCAAACACTACAAAATTAACTTTAATTTTTTAAGAAAAACTTTAAACTCGTACCACAAAACAATCTGGATCTTTAAAAAGTAGACAAAAAAAATATCGGAAATCTATAGAAATTAATATTCTTAAGATTCCCGATATTGCTATAAACTATCAACTAACTGTTAAAAATCAGTCAGCGATTTCAATTTTTAAACCAACTCTTTAAAAAACTGTTTTAAAATAGTATCATTTTCTGTGGTTGGGGTGAAAATTTCTAAAATAGATGGTTGATTGTTATTCGCATACAACTGATTCAAACCACTTTCTAAACTTTTTTCATCGCTAGCTTTGAAATAATTCAATCCGTACATTTTAGCTAAATGTTCCGCTGTAAGTTGGTGTGAAGTTTCGAAAAAAGTATTAAAAACAGGATTTTCTTCATGCCCCGGTAAAATCCGGAAAATTCCTCCGCCTCCATTATTAATCAAAATGATTTTGAAATTTTCTGGAATATAGGCATTCCACAAGGCATTACTATCGTATAAAAAACTCACATCACCAGTAATAAATACCGTTGGCTTTTTACTTGCAACCGCCGCCCCGATAGCCGTTGATGTACTGCCGTCAATTCCACTGGTACCACGGTTGCAAAACACTTCAATTGAAGGATCAATTTCTATTAATTGCGCATAACGGATTGCCGAACTGTTACTGATTTGCAACTGCGAATGTTGTAGTAAACTTTTAATAATCGTATCAAAAACCAGAAAATCCGAGAATGGAATTTTGCTTAAATAGTACTGTTGTTTTTCTTTTCTTAAAACTTTTAACTCTGAAGCTTTTGAAAAATAATCACTTTTAACCGCTTTAGTCAAAGGCAAAAATGATTCGAAAAAAGTATTAGGATTGACTTCAAAATGCTTAGTCAAAGCATCAAAAGTATCATAAGCACGTAAGGAATCGATGTGCCAATGTTCTTTGGGTTGATATTTGCGTAAAAAAGCTTTGATACGTTTAGAAACAATCATTCCTCCAAAAGTGATTAAAATTTCCGGACAAAAATCCTCAAAATCACTTTCAGTAAATGGTGTAATGATCGTATCAATATTCGAAATAAAATCAGGATGATGCAAATTAGAAGTCGTTTCGGTCATCACCACAACCGATTCGTCTTTGGCTAAAGTTTGAATGATTTCATTCGAAATTAAATAGGGATCATTGGTGCCTACTAAGATTAATTTCTTCGTGGATTGATTCCATATTTCGACAAAAGGGGCTAAATCTTCCAATGTCTTCATCGAATTCAAACTGGCAAAATGATTGACCATCACATCAACCGTAAGCTCCGACACTGTTTCGTACAAAGGCTCTTCAAAAGGCGCGTTGATATGTACCGGACCTTTTTTATAAAAGGCTATATCTATGGCTTCGTTGACTTTATGGTCATTTTCTTTTGAGGCTTCTTCGGTTAAATTAGCATTGTACAGCGAATGATTTTCAAAAACATTTTCCTGACGGATGGTTTGTCCGTCGCCAATATCAATTTTACTTTGTGGTCGGTCTGCCGAAATAACAATCAAAGGAATCTGACTGTAAAAAGCTTCGGCAATAGCGGGATAATAATTCAATAATGCCGAACCCGAAGTACAAACTACGGCTACCGGACGCTTGATTTGTTGCGCAATACCCATAGCAAAAAATGCCGCACAACGCTCATCAGCAATACTATAACAATTAAAATCAGGATTATTGGCAAAACCAATTGTTAGTGGTGCATTTCTGGAACCTGGAGAAATGACAATATCGACGATTCCTTTGGCTAAACAAATCTGAAGAATGCTTTGCGCTAAAGGTTTTTTGGGATAAATCATTGTTTTTATTTCAAAAAAAATCAAAGATACAAAGATGCCATTAGTTTAGTATAAATTATTTGTATTATAATGTAAATAATTTATATTAAAATCATACTATTTTGTATATCTGAATATAAACAAAAAAGCGATTTCTAAATTCAATTAAAAATCGCTTTTTAGATATAATTTAAAATCAATTATTGTTTAATCCAGTTTACAATTTCCGGAGCATCAGGCTTGGTTTTAGAATAATAGACTTCTACTAAATGTCCTTTTTCGTCAATCAGGTATTTTTGAAAATTCCATTTTACTTCCGAATCTTTCACTCCGTTTTTTTCTTTTTGTGTTAAAAACTTATATATCGGACTCATATCTTCTCCTTTTACTGAAATTTTTGCCATCATTGGAAAAGTAACCCCATAGTTTAATTTGCAAAAACTGGCAATTTCAGCATTAGTTCCCGGCTCCTGTCCGTTAAAATTGTTCGCAGGAAAACCCACAATTGTAAAACCTTTGTCTTTGTATTCTTTATAAATCGCTTCTAATTGTTCGTATTGTGGCGTATACCCACATTTGGAAGCCGTATTGACAATCAATACTTTTTTGCCCTTTAATTTCGAGAAATCAAATGTTTCTCCTGATAAATCCTCAACTTTAAACTGATAAATACTTTGGGTATCCACTGCTTTTTCTTTTTTTACTATTTTTACTTTATCTGCTTTTTTACTCTGTGCCTCAATATTTCCACTTAAAAACAATAATGCGGTACAAAGGCTAAATACAATTTTTTTCATAGGTTTCTTTTTTGATAAAATTAATCAAATCAATTCTTTTTAACTGCTAAAAAAGCAAACAAAAACTGTACCTTTTAGAATCGATAGGTAATTTTAGCTTTTAAATTAAAAGGTGTTCCCGGAGTAAAATGAATTTCATCAACAGGACTAACTTCGTTTTTTAATCTTGATTCAGTTGCAAATTGGGTTTCGTTCCATTCGGTATTAAATAAGTTTTGAATGGATATACCAAAACTAACATTTTTCAAATCATAATTCAAATTCATATCGGTCACAAAATAACCTTCGGCAACAATAGAATTATCTTCGTTAGCAGGACGATTTTTAATGTAACGGTAACGAATTCCTCCTGAAAAACGGTGCCAATTTTGAAAACTTATCCCTCCTGCTGTAGTAAAATCAGGCGATAACGGAACATAATCCCGTCCTTTCGGTTCATCAATGCTTCTGGCAAAAGTATAATTGGCATCCGAATAAATATAAAAAATCTCATTTAAATGATAGCGGATTCCAAAATCGGCTCCCATTCTTTTAGTTCTTCCACTTGGCTCAATGGTTCCTCCATCGCCGGAATACACAAATTCCTGTTGCAGGTACATGTACCACAAAGCCGAATTGATAATTAAATTATGAGAAGGTTTCCAAATTGTCCCAATATCAGTCCCAATAGCTGTTGGCAATGTTTTATATCCGTTATTCGCAACCACAACGCGGGTATCATTCGAATGAAAGCCCATTCCTGATTTTAAAAAAAACTGCAAATTGTTATTGTAAGAATAAATAAAATTCAATTTTGGAGAAAATTTCACTTCACTTTCCGATTGATTCGTATAGGTATCACTTAGTTTATCCTGATAATTAAATTTAAAATAGTCGAAACGCAAGCCCGGATTAATCATCCATTTCCCAAAAACAAATTCTGAATTCAAATACACATATTGATTGCTTTCGTCGATATCCCCTAATTTAATATGCTCCAAAGTTGTTTTTCTGCTCAACGTATGGGACAATTCACTGTCTTTTGTAGCATCGGATCTAAAACCAAGTCCTAGTTGGTAATTAATATCCCAAATATTATTTTTAATTTTTTTATTGATTTCGGCATTCATTCCATAAAGCATTCTGCTCTCTTTTTGCCTGATTTGATCTCCGTTAACCGGATCCTTCAAGAAAAAAGTAAAATTAGAATACAACTCCAATGCATACTTGCTAAAAAAAGTATTGACTTTTACAAAGGTATTTTTGTCTATTGGTTTTACCAAAGAAGCAATGATATTACTTCTGGAAGTGTTTCCTCCCTCGGTATCATCGACAGCACCAAATCGGGAAATAGTCCCATCATCTACTAATCGCTGCGGAATTTGCCCGGAAGCATCCCACTTACTAGAAAAATGCGATGCCGAAATCGAAAATTTGCTATTCAGTCCTAACAAATAAGTATATTTTCCCAACAAGTTAATACGATTGAAATTTTGAGGAGATTCAAAAGGTCCATCGGTCAAAAAATATTCTGTGGCAATGTAAGCTCTTTGATTCTTAGTATTGTCCAAAAGATTAAACAAACCTACTGTACGTTTCATATTAAACTGTCCTGCCTCTACACTGATACTACTGTAATCAAGTTTTTCTTTAGTTTGAAAACCTACGTATCCAGCTGTGGCAAAATCGCCTTTATTGGCATAATACGTTCCTTTGCCATAATCTATTTTGTCTACTGTTTCCGGAATTACAAAATGCAAGTCGGCATAACCCTGACCATGCGCATGCGAAACCATATTTATTGGCATTCCATCTACTGAAATGGCTACATCAGTCCCGTGATCGATATCAAAACCTCTTAAAAACATTTGTTCGCTCTTACCTCCGCCTGCATGCTGACCAATGAACAATCCGGGTACTTTTTGCAAAATTTCCTGAGAAGTATTCACCGGTGAAGTCTGTAAATCTATTTTCGAAATTAGATTCATCGCCGAAAGTTTGTGCTGAATGACAACATCATTTAGTTTCAAAACACCATCAGCCAATATAATTTTATTCTCGCCATCAATGACAACATGATTTTTTATTTTAAATCCTAAAGCGGTAATTCTTAAAACATCACCAACATTGGTTTCCTCAATTGTAAATTCCCCCGAATCATCAGTATGCGAATGGGATTCGGTGATTGGATTCATGATAAAAGCATTTCCAATCGCATTTCCGTATTCGTCAATAACAATTCCTTTTTGTGTTTGAGAAAAAGTACAAAAACCTATAAAAACAGCAAATACTGTAAAAATATGTTTCATGAAAATTATATCATTTTAGTTGGTCTGCTGGTCAAATATAAAATGTTAAACAAAGAATAGTATCCTGTATATCATGATAAACTTGATTTTCATCATAATAAAAAGAAAAATAAGATTTTTATTCTGAATCTAATAAAAGCTATACTTTCTTAAATTAAGTTTGCATAAGTTTGTAAAACAAAAATCAAAACAATGACTCAAGACGAATTATTAGTTTTAATCCATCAAAAAGACGAAAAGGCGTTTACCGTTCTTTATGATATGTATGCCAAAAGTCTTTTTTCGGTAATTAGTGTTCTAATTAAAAATACCGAAGAAGCCGAAGACGTACTGCAGGAAGTATTTGTAAAGATCTGGAAAAACTTAGACAGTTATAACGAAAACAAAGGGCGTTTTTACACTTGGATAATTAATATAGCCCGCAATACAGCTATAGACAAACTGCGTTCTAAGAACTTTAACAACAGTCAAAAAAACCTTTCTTCTGATAATTTCGTAAATCTATTAGAAGACAATAATAAATTGACGAATAAAGTGGACGGAATAGGTTTGCAGGAATTCATCAAACGATTAAAACCTAAATGTATTCAAATCATTGATTTATTGTTTTTTAAAGGCTATACCCAACAAGAAACTGCGGACGAACTGGAAATCCCTTTAGGAACGGTAAAAACGCACAACAGAAACTGTATGAATGATTTAAGAAACTATTTGAAAGTATAGCACAATGGAATTGAAAGAATATATAGCATCAGGGATATTAGAACTTTATGTTTACGGCTCATTATCTGAAACAGAAAATGAAGAAGTAGCCGCTATGGCAAAAAAACATCCGGAAATTCAAGCTGAAATTTTAGCTATTGAAAAAGCAATACTGGCACTTTCTTCTAGCTTTTCTCCTTCGCAATCAGTTGAAAATTATGCTAAGATTAAAGAAAAATTAGCTCTAAACCAAACTGAAGTTATTCCCTTTACTCCGAAGCGAAATTGGGCTCAATATCTTGGTTGGGCTGCGGCGGTACTTTTACTGGGAGGAATTGGTTTTCTTTACAATAAATTGCAACAAAGTAATCAACAATTGGTAAACAGCACTGTTGAAAAAACAAAAACCAATACAAACCTTAAACAAATTGAATTGGAAAAAAAAGCGCTTGAAACCAATCTGGCTATAATAAAAGACAGTAACAATACGGTAATTGCACTTAGTGGTCAAACTGTTTCTCCGGAATCTTCGGCTAAAATTTATTGGAACAAAGAAACTCAAACGGTTTATGTTGATGCTTCCGGCTTACCGGAACCACCTAAAGGCATGGTGTATCAGGTTTGGGCTTTAAAATTAAACCCTTTAACTCCTGCCAGCATCGGATTATTGGATAAATTCGAAGACAATAGCCAACGCTTTTTTGCTGTCAACAACACTGCTGAAGCCGAAGCTTTCGGAATTACTTTAGAACCTGCCGGCGGAAGTATTACGCCAACATTGGAACAATTGTATGCTTTAGGGAAGGTGTAATTTTTACCATTAAGAACTTAAGTTTTTAACTAAACTTAATTTCTTAATGGTTTTACTTTAAAAATGAAATTCTTTAAACTTTTACAAATCGCATATCTACTTCTATTTCGATAAAATTCCACTCTTCTGTTTTTCGAAGTTTATACAAAAGTTCTTCAAAAGCTTCTTCATCAACAGGAGCATATTCGAACCAGATTAAAAAATCAAAAGGCTCTCCAATGTCCCGACTATGGAATAACTTTCGGGCAATGGCCGGCAAAAGTCGCTGATGGTCTTCCTAAATCTTCCTGAATGGCGACCAATTGTTCTTTTTCTGCCTTTTCAGTATATCTCAGATGACTTACAATTCCTTTTAAAGTCCAAATTCCTTCTTTAGATTGTTCCGAAGAAGCTGGTACTTTTTTTAAATATTTAATAATTTCCAGCGATTCTCCCTTTAAAAGCTGCATATTTCTTAGCTTCCATTCCCCTCATTCTCCTCCAATGAAATCAAAAATTGTTGCCGACATAAATTTTGTTTTTAATTAATACTTATTTTTTGAGCTAAAAAAAAGATAATAAGCATTATTTTAGACTTCTATTATCTTTTTATCAAACTTACAAAATATTTTAAAAAAATAAGTATTTATACGTAATTAATACGTATTTTTACACTATCAAATTTAACATTAAGTTTAAAAAAAGAAGTTCGCCATTAAAAAACACAAATGATAATGCAAAATTCAGAAATCAAAACTACCTGTTCGTATTGTGGTGTAGGATGCGGAATCATTGTCAGCAAAGATTCCGGTAACGGAGTTGCTGTTAAAGGAGATATAGATCATCCGGTAAACCGAGGAATGCTTTGTTCTAAAGGAATGAATCTACATTATGTAGCCAACGATACCTCTGACAGAATTCTTTTTCCCGAAATGCGCTGGAGTAAATCCCATCCTATGGAGCGCGTGAGTTGGGATGAAGGATTGGATCGTGCAGCGGCAGTTTTTTCTTCTATCATAAAAAAATATGGGCCTGACAGTGTTGGTTTTTATATTTCAGGGCAATGTTTGACTGAAGAATACTATTTGGTAAACAAATTGGTTAAAGGTTTTTTAAAAACGAATAATATCGATACCAATTCCCGTCTTTGTATGAGTTCGGCAGTTGCGGGTTACAAAAAAACGTTCGGAGAAGATTCGGTTCCAATTGCTTATGAGGATATCGAATTGGCCGATACTTTCCTGATTACCGGAGCTAATCCGGCCTGGTGCCACCCTATTTTGTTCAGACGTTTGGAACAACATCGGGAGAAAAATCCAAAAGTAAAAGTTATTGTAATCGATCCGAGAAAAACCGATACTGCACTTTCTGCCGATTTACATTTGCAAATTCTACCGGGAAGCGATATTATTTTATACCACGCCCTAGCCAAAAGAATTATTGAAAAAGGCTATACCGATAATGATTTTATCAAAAAACACACTGAAAATTTTGAAGCTTATAAAGAATTAGTCTTAGCTACTTCTCTAGAAAAAGCTTCTCAGTTGTGTGGTATCTCTATCAAAGAAATTGATCAGGCTGTTGATTTAATCGGAAAAGCCGAAGGCTTCCTTTCACTTTGGGCTATGGGACTGAACCAAAGTGCTGTGGGAGTTGATAAAAACACCGCCTTACTTAATATTTCACTTTTAACGGGACATGTTGGGAAACCGGGATCCGGACCATTTTCACTGACCGGACAGCCTAATGCTATGGGCGGACGAGAAGTGGGTGGAATGGCAAATTTATTAGCGGTTCACAGAGAATTAGCTAATCCGGAACACCGTCAGGAAGTAGCCGATTTTTGGGGAGTGGACAGCATTTCTGAAAAACCGGGACTCACCGCCACCGAAATGTTTGAAGCCTTAGAATCCGGAAAAATGAAAGCGGTTTGGATTATTTGTACCAATCCAATGGTAAGTTTGCCAAATTCCAGACAGGTCGAAAAAGCCTTGAAAAACGCAAAATTCGTAGTCGTTCAGGAAATCTCACATAAGGCCGATACAGCTAAATACGCCGATTTATTGCTTCCGGCTGCGGGATGGTTAGAAAAAGAAGGAACAATGACCAATTCGGAAAGACGAATTTCTTATTTGCCGAAAGGGATTAATGCTCCGGGAGAAGCTCTTCCTGATTTTGAAATCCTTACCCGTTTTGCTAAAAAAATGGGATTCAAAGGATTTAATTTCAATACACCGGAAGAAGTCTATAAGGAATATTGTCAAATGACAAAAAACACCAATATTGATATTTCTTACCTGAATTACAACCGATTAAAACACGAAGGTACTTTCCAATGGCCGGTTCCCGATTACGGACATCCGGGTACACCTCGTCTTTTTACCGATAAAAAATTCTATACGCCTTCGCAAAAAGCCATTTTCAATTTACCAACAACTATTGAAAATACTTCGGTAAAACCAGATGATAAATTTCCACTGATTCTGACTACAGGACGTATTCGCGACCAATGGCATACGATGACTAAAACCGGAAAAGTATCCCGATTATTGTCGCATATTCCTAATCCGTATTTGGAAATTAATCCTATTGATGCTTTTAAAAACGGAATCGAAAACGGAGATATCGTGGTGGCAAGCAGCCGAAATGGCGATGTTCGTGTCAAAGCAACGGTTACCGATACTATTAAAGAAGGTGTTGTCTTTTTGCCAATGCATTGGGGAAAACAATTAGAAAATGATTTAAACCGAGCCAATAATCTAACAAATACCTTAGTAGATCCGGTTTCTAAAGAACCTGATTTTAAATATACGGCGGTAGCAGTAAAAAAATACGAAAAACCATTTCAGAAAATTGCCATTGTGGGTGCCGGTGCCGCTTCGTTCCGATTTATACAAAATTACCGAGAGTTAAACATTACCGATGAAATTGTAGTTTTCTCTAATGAAGTCAATCCTTTTTACAACCGTGTATTGTTGCCGGAATATGTAACCAACGAATTGTCCTGGGAAAATTTATTAAAAATCAGGAATGATGATGGTTTAAGCAAACTGAATATCACTTTGAAATCTGGTGTAGGTATTGAAAATATTGATACTACCTATAAAACCATCAAAGACAGTCGTGGCGAAATCCACACTTTTGACCGCCTGATTTTGGCCACCGGAAGCCGTCCTTTTATTCCGGAAAATGCTCAGTTACACCTTCCGGGACGTTTTACCATGCGTAGAAAAGAAGACGCTGACCGATTGAAAAATTATTTGGATCAAACTAAATTGGCTCCTGAAAACCAACACGTGGTAATAGTCGGTGGTGGTTTATTAGGACTCGAATTGGCTGCAGCCTTAAAACATAAAAAAGTAAAAATCACCATAATCCAAAGAGCTTCCCGATTGATGGAACGCCAACTGGATCGTATTTCCTGTAAATTATTAGCCGAAGAAGTGCAACTTCGTGACATTCAAATCTATTTTGATAATGAAGTAAGCACTGTTTTCGAATCCGATCATCCAAATGAATTGGAAATTGCACTGAAAAGTGGTCGAATTTTAACTGCAAATGCCATTGTTTACGCCATTGGAACCGTTCCAAATATCGAAATTGCCAAAGAAGCCGGAATTGTTTGCGGACGCGGAGTGAAAGTCAACCAATATTTACAATCCTCTAATCCTGATATTTTTGCTATTGGCGAAATTGCTGAATTTGAAGGCAAATTATTCGGAATTACATCGGCTGCCGAAGAACAGGCAGATATTTTAGCCAACTATTTTGCCGGCGATATCAGTAGTTTTTATAAAGGCTCCATTTTAATGAATATTCTAAAACTGGAAGATATTAATCTGTGCAGCATTGGTGATTTGAGCATTCCTGAAAATGATGACAGCTATGAAGAAATCATTTTTTCGGATATGAAAAAACGTTATTACAAAAAATGTATTGTTAAAGACGACTTACTCGTTGGTGCTATTTTAATGGGAGATAAAAACGAATTTGCCGAATTCAAAACCATGATTGAAAGCAAAATCGAATTGTCAGACAAACGAAACCAACTCCTGAGAGGAAATGCTGCTGCTGCCAAACCTGTAGTTGGAAAACTGGTTTGCTCCTGCAGTCAGGTTGGAAGTGGAAACATAGAAGAAACCATCAAATCCGGAACAACCAATTTTACCGAACTATGTAAATCAACCGGTGCCGGACTGGGTTGCGGAAGTTGTAAAACCGAAGTAAAAGAGATTTTAGCAAAATGCAAATAAGTAACTAGTAAATAGGAATTTGATTAATCCTAATCACTTTTCACTACTCACTTTTCACTATTCACTATTCACTATTCACTATTCACTATTCACTAAAAAGAAACAACATGGAATTAACACGATTGATAGTAAAAGGAGGCGTTATTTCGCCGGGAGAGTTAAGAAACATTGTCAACCTGAGTTTAGAACAAGGTTTGAAAAATATTTCTTTTGGTTCCAGACAGGATATCATTTTTCCAAATGGTTTCGAATATTCTGAAACCGAAAATAATGGCAAACTGCACATTGTGTATCCCAATGAACAAAGCGGAAATAATATTGTTTCTTCTTATGTTTCGACCGATATTTTCAGAAACACGCCCTGGCTTACGGGCAATAAATTTCTGTATGTATTGGAACAATTTAAAGAGCAGCCTGTTCTAAAAGTAAATATTACCGATCCTAAACAACAATTGGTTCCGCTATTTACAGGTCATATCAATTTTATCGCTTCGGAACACGAAGATTATTGGTATTTGTACATTCGATTGCCTAACTGGCAGCGCATGGAAGTTTATCCGGTGTTGATTTACAGCTGGGATATTGCCGAAATTTACTACGAAATTGAGCGTCTGGTGAGCGAAGAATCGATGGGAATTGATATGATTTTCAATTTGGTTAGTGAAAATATTGATTCTAATAACCGAACCATTGACAAACCGTTAAATGTTCCTTTTTATCCTTTTCCGTATTACGAAGGAATGAATCGTCTGGGAATTGACCAATATTGGTTAGGCTTATACTGGAGAAATAACCTCTATGATTTAGAATTTCTAAAAGAAATGTGCGATTTGTGTTTTGATTGCAAAATTGGGAAAATATGTATTACCTCTTGGAAATCTTTCATTATTAAAGGTATCCCGAAAGACCGAAAACTGGATTGGGAAAAATTCCTTGGTAAAAAAGGAATAAACGTTCGTCATTCTCTTTTGGAATTAAACTGGCATTTACCAGTTGCTACCGATTGGTCTTTGAACCTGAAAACTTTTTTGGTGAGAACTCTGGATCAGTTTGACATTAGTACCTACGGACTTACATTTGGCATTTCCGCTTACAATCGTGAAGGGCATTATTTTACTTCTATTGTCATTGAAAAAAACAAGTTGCCTAAAGATTTGGAATCCATCAAAATCAGAGACACCTATAATGTTTTGTATGCCAAACATTTCGACCCAAATACCCGGGAATATATTGTTCACACTCAGGATATTGACAAGCTGGAATTGCCAAGTATTCTTATCGAATTGAGTAAAAAATACTTTAACGAATTAGGAAGCAACACAACAACTGACAATAATACGGCTGCAACAGTTAAAAAAGAAAATCCGGAATATGATGTTTATCAATGTTCCGAATGTTTGACGGTTTACAATCCGGAATTTGGTGATGCGGTACAAAATATCGCCAAAGGTGTTCTGTTTGAAGATTTACCTGATGATTATTGCTGTTCTTTGTGCGAAGCTCCAAAATCTAATTTTGTACTTTTAACAACCGAAAAACAAGATATTTAAAACCAAAACTATCCAAAAATACGATTTATGAGTATCGAATACAAAACTGTTGATTCTTCTAAAATAACCATAACCGAATTAATGCTTCCATCGCATACGAATTTCAGTGGAAAAATTCACGGAGGTTATATTTTATCCTTAATGGACCAAATTGCCTTTGCCTGTGGTTCTAAATTTTCAGGAAATTATTGTGTAACGGCTTCTGTGGATACGGTAAACTTCCTAATGCCTGTTGAAGTGGGCGAATTGGTCACCATGAAAGCCAGCGTAAATTATGTAGGAAACAGCTCGATGATTATCGGTATTCGGGTAGAAGCCGAAAACATTCAAACCGGAGTGATTAAACATTGTAATTCGTCTTATTTCACCATGGTTGCCAAAGACAAACAGGGAAAAAATGTAGCCGTTCCGGGATTGATTTTAACCACGCTGAAAGAAGTAAGCCGTTTTCAAAATGCCTTGCGTCAGATTGCTTTGAAAAAAGAAAAAGAATACCAAAAAACCATTGCTACTTTTGGTTCCATTGAGAACATCTTAAAATCAAAAGAATACAAAGTAAAAGTCGATTTTGAGAAATAAGAGTTGGATAGACCCGACCGGTTTTTTAAATCGGCCGAATCTATAAACAACATCTAAAAACGCGAAAAGCACAGTGTAATGCTGTGCTTTTTGTATTTGTACCGATTTTGTTTCTATTGAAAGACTAAAATTAATTAACCGCAAATTAACGCAAATCTATTTGTGAAAATTTGTGTAATTTTCGGTTAAAAAACTTTTCAAATCTACCCCCCAATAGCAATCATAGAACGATTGTCCTGATTTAAAACAGGATTATCAACATCTTCAATAGTTGTCATTCCAGATCTAATTTTTTTCTTATTTTTAATAGCTGTGGCAATTATACTCTCGATTGCTTCTCCATTTCTGTAAGCAGTAAGTAAATCGGTTTCTGAATTAGAAAACAGGCAATTCTTGATTTTTCCATTTGCCGTAAGGCGGATTCTATTACAACCATCACAAAAAGGATTCGTAATCGAACTAATGATTCCGAAGCTTCCTAAATGATTTTTAATTTTAAATTCTCTGGCGGTGAAGTTTTTTTCGTCATGTAATTTTTCCAGATTCGATTCAGAAAAATGAGCGGAAACCTGATTTAAAATTTCTGCTTGGGAAACCATTTTGCTTCTGTCCCACTGATTTCCGGCAAAAGGCATGAATTCAATAAAACGAATCGAAACCGGTAAATATTCAGTTAATTTGATAAAATCAATGATTTCATTATCGTTAAATCCTTTAATCAAAACCACATTTACTTTGACCTTAAAATCATTATTTAGCAGTAAATGCAAATTATCAATTACCTTTTCAAACTGATTACGAAGCGTAATCGTATTGAATTTGGCAGCAACCAAAGTATCTAAACTCAGGTTAATTTTTTTGATGTTAAATTGTTTCAAAACATCAAGATGTCTGTCGATTAAAATTCCGTTTGTGGTGATGGAAATCTCTGTTTCTAATTGAGCCAGTTTTTCAATAATTTCAGGAAAATCTTTTCGCAACAGCGGTTCGCCTCCTGTTAATCTTATTTTGTTAACGCCATTATTTACGAATGTTTGGGCAATAGCAAAAACCTCATCGGCGGTCATTAACTCTTTTTTTGGAGATAATGTAATTCCCTCGGCAGGCATACAATAGGTACAACGCAAATTGCATTTTTCAATCAAGGAAATACGCAAATAGTTGTGTTTACGACCAAAATCATCCGTCAATATGGTGTTATTTGGTATCATGATTACTCCCTTTTAGGATGTGAAAAACATGCAGTACATGTGGAAAAACAGCATCCATAGATTCTTTGGCTCCGTTAACCGAACCCGGCAAAGCCAAAACCAAACTGTCTCCGATTGTTCCCGCCACCGAACGCGAAAGCATGGCATACGGCATTCGGTCCTGCCCATAATTACGAATCGCTTCTTCGATTCCCGGGATTCTGTTTTCTAACAATGGTTCTAATGCTTCCGGTGTTACATCTCTTGGTGAAAGCCCGGTTCCTCCGGTAAAAATCACCAATTGATTGTCCTGAGAATATTTTAAAGTTCGCTCCCGAATAAAGTCGATTTCGTCCGGAATAATTTCGTAATGCGAAGTTGCTACTCCGTAAGATTCTAATTTTTCTACAATAATTTTCCCCGAACGATCTTCTTTTTCTCCTGCAAAAATAGAATCCGAACAAACAAAAACAGCCGCTTTTAAAACATCACGGAATCGGTTTTTATAAGACGATTTTCCGCCTTTTTTCTCTACTAATTTAATGGTAGAAATTTCAATATTTTTGTCAATCGGTTTCAGCATATCATACATCGTCAACGCCACAATAGACGCTCCGTGCATGGCCTCCACCTCTACTCCTGTTTTGTAAACGGTTTTTACCGTAAACAAAATAGCAATCGTTAAATCCTTGATCTCATAAGCCACCGCCGTATATTCAATTGGCAGCGGATGACAATCCGGAATAGATAAATGCGTATTTTTTACTGCAAATAAACCCGCTGTTTTTGCCATTTCAAGCACATTGCCTTTGGGAACTAAATTTTTCTCAATAGCTTCAATGGTTTCCGGCAAACTTACTTTTACTGTTGCCATCGCAGTTGCCGAACGTAAGGTATTTATTTTATGGGTGATATCAACCATGTTTTATTTATTTTGCTTCCAAATGAAGTTTTCGTTTTCAAAAATTTCTTTACCAAAGATAGGCACTTCGGTTTTAATCCAGTTCACAATTGTTTCGGTCGCTTCATAAACCTGTGTACGATGTCCGGCAGAAACAAAAACAAACAAACAGATTTCGCCAGCTTTTACAACACCCAAACTGTGATAAATATGCATGCAAACCAAATCAAATTGGGCAAAAGCTCTTTCTCTGATTACACTTAAAGCTTCATTCGCCATTTCTTCATAAGCAGTATATTCAATGGCTTTTACCACATTTTCCTCATGAACATCGGCGCGAACCTGACCCAAAAAAATATTGTGCGCACCAATAGTATGTTTTCCCTGGTGTTTAGCAATCGAATCGGCTATAAATTCCGGAGTAATGGCTCCTTCAATGAAAACTTTTTTGCTCATAATATTATTTTTTACCGCAAATTCGCAGATTTTAAATAATTATAATTTGTGAATCTGTGGCTATTATTTTTAAATAGAAATAGTGTTAGCGGCTATAACTCCTTCCAGTTTTAAAGCACCACCAGCAATACTTTGTACTTTTGAAAACGAATGATTTCTTAAGATTTCAACCGCTCTTTTACTTCTAATTCCCGATTGACAATAAACCAACAGCTTTTTATTTAAATCTAATTCCGATAAATTGTCTTCTAAATCAGCTAATGGAATTTGGATATGATTTGGCAAACTTATTTTTGGAAATTCCTCTTCATTTCTTACATCCAGAAAAAGAACTTCCAAATCATTTATTTGTTCCAAAGCTTCATTAGCTGTTATTTCCAAAGTAGTATTTTCAACAGCATTGTATTTTTTTTCGAAATCCAATCGGCTTAATGAACTAGTATTACTTTTAACCAACTCAAATTTTTGTTGGTCATTCGTCAGCATATTGTAAATTAACAATTCACCCGAAAGCACTTTTCCTATTCCAAGAACCATTTTCAACACTTCATTAGCCTGAAACATCCCAATAATTCCAACAGAAATTCCCATCACTCCTGCATCGACACAATTTTTACTGTTAGATTTTTCATCCGGAAAAAGACAGCGGTATGTAGGTCCGTTTTGATAATTAAACACCGAAACCTGCCCTTGGAATTTATAAATTGAGCCGTAAACAAAAGCTTTGTTGGTTACCACACAGGCATCATTAATCAAATATTTGGTTTGTAAATTATCGGTAGCATCAACCATAATGTCATAATACTCGAATAATGCAATGGCATTTTTAACATTCAAAGTATCCGTAATGGCATTAATTTGTATCGAAGGATTTAAAGACAAAGCCATTTCTCTAGCTTCCAGAGCTTTTGATTTTCCTATGGCATCATTTCTGTAAATTACCTGACGTTGCAGATTAGTAATTTCGATGGCATCATTGTCAATAATACCTATTTCACCAATTCCGGCCGCTGCCAGATACGGTAAAATTGCCGCACCTAAACCACCAGCACCAATGATTAAAACTTTAGCCTGAGTTAATTTTTCCTGACCTTTTTCGCCAACTTCAGAAAGTATAATTTGTCGATTGTATCGCATCATTTCTACCAATTAAGAAATAGTATGTTTTTTAACCTCCGGCAAATGGAGGTAACAAAGCAACAACATCATTGCTTATTAACATATAACTATTTGCATCTTGCACTATTTTTTGATTAACCGCAACGCTATAAGAAAGCGAAGCCAAATCATATTTTTGTTCTAATTCATCTACTAATTCCTGTAAAGATAAATTAGAAAAAGGAATATTCTCTCCTTGAATCTTTGTTTTTTCGGCTACAGCGCCAAAATATTTTACACTTAGCATTATTCGGTTACATTTAGATTTTGAAAAATAAACTCGTCATCACTATAAGCCGCTTTAGTAAAAACGGATAATTCAGAAGTGTGATTCACTACCTCGCCTATCACGATAATTGCCGGAGAAGACAATTGGTGCTCGGCAACCAATTTACTAATGCTGCTAACTTTACCAATCACTTTTTTCTGAGTGTCTTTAGTTCCGTTTTGAATAATAGCAACCGGCAAATCATCAGTTCGGTTATTTTGATAAATGGCTACAATTTCGTCCAGTTTATGCATCCCCATTAAAATTACAACCGTAGCCGAAGATTGCGCCGCCAAACTCACATCTGTCGATAATTTGTGAGCCGAAGTGGTTCCGGTAATAACCCAAAAACTTTCTGAAATTCCTCTTTGCGTTAAACTAATTCCATTAGAAGCCGGAACTCCTAAAGCTGAAGATATTCCCGGTACAATTGCGGTTAACAAACCGTGATTTTGAGCAAATTCAATTTCTTCACTTCCTCTACCAAAAACAAATGGATCGCCTCCTTTCAATCGAACTACGTGACCGTACTTCTGAGCCATAACCACAATTAATTCATTAATTTGATCCTGAGTATAAGCATGACAACCAAAACGTTTCCCTACAAAAACAATTTCTGCTCCTGCAGCCGCATATTGCAATAAATCCTCATTCACCAGTGCATCATAAAGCACTACATCTGCATCGCCCAGCGCTTTAATGGCTTTAATGGTAATTAACTCTGCATCACCAGGCCCCGCTCCTACTATAGTCAATCTTGCTGTGTTTGCCTTTTTCATAATCTTCAATTTTGGATGTTCAATTCCTTTAATTCGGCAGGAGAATTTACATTTCTAAATTGTCCGCTTCTCTCATCTGTCACTTCTATTAGCTGATGTTTTACTTTTTCCAGCAAACGCATCATTTTTAAATCATTATCTTCAATTGCCTTTTGCAAAACCGGAATTATTTTCTTCGAATAAATTCCTATCAAAGGGTGAATTTTATTAGTATCTGAAAAAACAGAAACTTCAAATTCTGCCTGATGTTTTGCTATCAATTCCTGCAAAATTTCCGTTGAAATCAACGGAATATCGCAACTTAATATCAAATTCATTTGAGATTCCGAATGAACCAAAGCTGAATAAATTCCGCCAACAGGTCCCTTATCTAATTCAATATCTTTTATTTTCGAATAGGACAAATAATCGTAAGCCGATGTATTGGTCACTAATTGTATTTCCTTACTAATAGGCAAAGCCGCTGCAATAATATGCTCTATAAATGGCTTTCCCTGAAAAAACACCAATCCTTTTTCCGACTGCATTCGGCTGCTTTTGCCTCCGCATAAAATTGAGATGGTTACTTTTTTCATTTTTTTTTTAATTAAAAGGCAAAACTACCACTTTCTCATTCGCCTTAACATGAGCAATATCATGTGGTATGACAATTAAACCATTTGCAATCGAAAAAGTATTCAGCATCGCCGAACTCTGACTCTCCAGAACCGTTACTTTTTCCTCATCACACAAGGCTTTTAAAAATAAGGTTTTCCCTGATGTATTATTAAAATCGGTATTAATTTTTCGTTTAATTTCCTGCAAATGTATCGCTTCAAATCCCATCATTTTTTTCAATGCAGGCAAAGCATACACATAAAAACATGTCAACGACGAAGCCGGATTTCCCGGTAAAGCAAAAACGATTTTGTTTTCTTTTCGACCAAAAAACAAAGGTTTTCCGGGTTTTTGATTGATTTTATAAAACAACTCCGTTACGCCATTTTTCAACAAAGCCTCTCTCACATAATCATAATCTCCTACCGAAATTCCGCCGGAAACCAACAATACATCATAATTTTCTAAACAACTCTCGATAACTATTTTAGTTTTTTTCAAACTGTCTTTTACTTTAAATACCGTCGTTTTCTTAATGCCGATGGCTTTCAAAGCAGCTTCCAGCATCACTGAGTTACTTTCGTAAATTTTTCCTTTTGGTAATTTTTTTCCCGCTGAAACCAATTCGTTTCCGGTAACCAAAATAGCTACTTTTGGTTTTTCGTAAACCTTAATTTTGGTTATTCCCAAACTGCTCAAATAACCGATAGCCGCAGCTGTAATTACAGTATGGACATCCAAAACCAATTCGCCTTTTTTAATTTGCTCTCCCTTCGCTCTCACATTTGCGTAAGCGACCGGCATTTTGTCTATTTGCAACAAATTATCGGTAATTCTTGTATGCTCCTGCATCACCACCGTATCTACATCATCAGGAACAAAAGCACCGGTAAAAATGCGAACCGCTTGATTTTCTTCAATTTTTTCATCTAAAAAATCTCCCGCCTGAGCCATTTTTACCACTTCAAACTGATTCAAACCGCTATGCGTAAAAGCATATCCATCCATCGCCGACTGACGGAAAGGAGGCATATTTATAGGAGAATAAACAGCTTCTGCCAAAACAAATCCCAGTGATTTACTCACTTTGATTTTTGAAATTGGCATTTTGCAACTATTCTCAGCTATTATCTTTAAAGCATCGGCTACCTGAATCATAAAACTTAAAATTTTAAAAACTAAGTACTAATACTTAGCAAATATACGTAATTTTATTTAGTACCACTAAAAAAAGAGTTTCTAAAGCGGCGAAATACAACATTGGAAATTAATTTGCTATAAATTGCGAAAAAAATAATCTTTAATTCGTTTTAATGTTAAATCTACAATCCAAACTTAGCAGAATTGTTATAAAATTCTAACAATTGAGGCAAAAAATCATTCGAAAGGCAGAATTAATGAAGAGGTAATTTGTTCCAAAACCTCAAAAGCTGCCTCAGCCATTTTATTTCCTTTGGTATCTAAAAGCGGATTGATTTCGCAAACTTCGACACAAACTACTTTTCGAGAAGCAATAATCTGATTGATAATGGCTATAATTTCATATTGATCAAAACCTTTGGAAACCGGCGTTCCGGTACCGTTAGAAATCAAATCACAATCCATAGAATCCACATCAAAAGACACATAAATCATATCACAATGAATTAACTGTGCCAGGGCTCTTTCTACACAATTCTCCAAACCTTTATAACGCACTTCCTCCACTTTGAAATTCTTAATACCTAACTCGGCAATTTGAATATCTTCTGCTTCCTCAGTATCGCGAACTCCAAAATAAATCAAATGTTCCGGAGTTAATTTAGCGCCTTCAATCCCGATATTTTTAAGTTCTTCCCAATGTTGCTGTGTTTCCTGAATAACCTCATTAATCTGACATTTGCGATTATCAAATCCCAAAGCCGCCGCCAATGGCATTCCGTGAATATTTCCGGAAGGAGATGTATAAGGAGAATGCAAATCGGCATGGGCATCAATCCAGATTACGCCTAAAGTTTTATCAGGATACTCTGTTTTGATTCCGCTTATAGTTCCTAATGCTGATGAATGATCACCTGATAAAACAATAGGAAAAAAATGTGCTTCTAAATTACGTTTTACAGCATAAGAAACCCTCGTACATTGCTCCAAAACAAATTCAATTCTCTTAGCAAATGTATTTTGAGTCTTGTCATAAATGGTCTCGTTATGGGTTTTGACATCTTCAAAAGTATATTGATTAAAATAATCACTTCCTCTATTAATCGCAGCAATTTCCAAGGCATCAATGCCTAAATCAGAGCCACGTGCGCTACCTCCTATATCAGAGCGGTTTTTAATCAATTTAATAAGACGTTCCATAAAAATTATTTAAAATCGTTTAGTGCTTTTTCAATAATAGAAAGACAATCTTTAATTTGCTCTTCGGTGATTACTAATGGCGGCGCTAAACGGATTTTGTTTCCATGAGTAGGCTTAGCCAATAAACCGTAATCTCTGAATTTTAGACAAATTTCCCATGCTAAATCTGATTCTTCGTCACAATCAATCACAATGGCATTCAACAATCCTTTTCCTCTTACTATTGCTACTAAAGGATTTCGGGCTGCAATTTCGTTTAATCCTTTTCGTAAAATTACCCCTAACCGTTCTGCGTTTTCAGCTAATTGTTCATTTTTAATCACTTCTAAAGCAGCCACAGCAACAGCAGCCGCTACCGGATTTCCACCAAAAGTAGAACCATGTTGTCCTGGTTTAATAACATCCATAATAGGATTATTAGCTAAAACCGCCGAAACCGGATACACGCCGCCCGAAAGTGCTTTCCCTAAAATTAATATATCCGGCTGCACATTTTCATGATGCACCGCCAATAATTTTCCGGTACGGGCAATTCCCGTTTGCACCTCATCAGCAATAAATAAAACATTATGTTTTTCACATAAAGCTTTGGCTTTCGCCAAATAACCTTCGCTCGGCACATAAACTCCTGCTTCTCCCTGAATAGGTTCTACTAAAAATCCGGCGATATTTTTAGACGATTCCAATACTTTTTCCAAAGCTTCGATATTGTCATATTCAATTTTGATAAATCCATCGGTAAACGGCCCAAAACTTTTTCGCGCCGTTTCATCATTTGAAAAAGAAATAATCGTAGTCGTTCTTCCGTGAAAATTATTTTCGCAAACAATAATTTGCGCCTTATTTTCGGCAATTCCTTTTACTTCATACGCCCATTTTCGGCATAATTTCAAGGCGGTTTCAACGGCTTCCGCACCAGTATTCATTGGCAAAACCTTATCAAAACCAAAATAATTCGTCACATATTCTTCATAAACACCCAATTGATCGTTGTAAAAAGCACGGGAAGTCAAAGTCAACTTTTGAGCCTGTTGCACCATTGCCCCCACAATTTCAGGATGACAATGTCCTTGATTCACAGCCGAATATGCCGATAAAAAATCATAATATTTTTTTCCGTCCACATCCCAAACAAATACACCTTCTCCTTTTTCAAGAACTACCGGCAACGGATGATAATTGTGTGCACCATAATTATTTTCTTTATTGATTAAAGCTTCTGATTTTGACGATAGCATTTCTTGTATTTGTTCCATGATATTTATATTAATTCTAATATTACAAAATTACGTATATTTTATTGCCTTTCAAAACCTTAGTAAGTTACTCAAAAAGTAAATAAACCTGCCGTTTTTCAAAGTTTTTGTATAATTCCGATAGAAGTTTTTTTCGGCTTCAAAAAATCAATTTTTTATTAGATTAATTTTCAGATATTTGTATTTATGCCTTATCTAACTTCTAGTATTTACAGAATGAAAAAATTAATTTTACTCCTTGTTTTCAGCGGTATTGCATCCTGTCAGGGGACTAAAGATGTTGCAGCAAAAAACACATTAAATCCCACAAAATTTATTAATTCCATCACTGCCGACGAACTCAAAACACATTTGTATATCGTAGCAAGTGATTCTATGGAAGGAAGAGAAACTGGTTCGGTGGGACAAAAAAGAGCCGGAAAATATCTTATTAGTCAATATCAAAAAGATAAAATTCCTTTTCCAAAAGGCGCTCAAAACTATTACCAGCACATTCCTTCGGCTTTTTTAAATAGCCGTAAAAATGAAAATCTGCCGGATTCGGAAAACATTTGGGCATTTATTGAAGGTTCGGAAAAACCGGAGGAAATCATTGTTATTTCGGCACATTACGATCATGTGGGAACTAAAAACAATGCGATTTTTTATGGCGCCGATGACGATGGCTCCGGAACTGTTGCCCTGCTCGAAATTGCTCAGGCATTCAAAATTGCTAAAAAAGAAGGTCACGGTCCTAAACGTTCGGTTTTAATTCTTCACGTTACCGGAGAAGAACACGGTCTGCACGGCTCTCGCTATTATACCGAAAATCCTTTGTTTCCCATAAAAAATACCGTTGCCGATATTAATATTGACATGATAGGACGCCGCGATGATTACCATCCTAATTCCAGCAATTATGTGTATTTAATTGGTGCCGACCGTCTTTCGAGTGAATTGGATGAAATTTGTAAAACAGTTAATGACAAATATGTTCATTTAGACTTGGATTACAAATACAATGCGTTGAACGATCCTAATAATTTTTATCGTCGTTCCGATCATTATAATTTTGCGGCTTTAGGCATTCCTTCCGTTTTTATTTTTAACGGAACTCACGCCGATTACCACCGAAAAACCGACACTCCCGATAAAATTGAATATAATGCTTTAGTCAAAAGAACCCAACTGGCTTTTGCGATTGCCTGGGAATTAGCCAACCGAGAAAACCGAATTGTAGCGGATAAAAAGTAAACAACTTATTTTTATAAATAATAAAAATGGATAAAATGCATTATCTGCTTTTATCCATTTTTCATTTTTTATCTTTGTTCCAAACTTCTTATTTAAAAATCAAAAATGAAATTTAAAGCCGTACTATTTGACTTAGACGGAACCTTAGTCAATTCCTTAAAAGACATCGCCGATTCTATTAATAAAGTATTACAAGAAAACAATTTACCTACGCACAGTTACGAAGTAGTCAATAATTTTATTGGCAGCGGACTTCGTGTTTTGGTAACCAAAGCACTTCCGGAAAGCCATCGAAATGAAGAAAATATTGAAAACTATTTTCAGGCGATGATGAGCAACTACCGCGAAAATTGCACCAACAAAACTTATGCTTACGAAGGAATTCCGGAACTTTTAAAGGAATTAAAATCCAAAAATGTAAAACTGGCTATTTTATCCAATAAAGCAGATGAATTGACCAAAAAAATTGGAGAAACTTTGTTTCCTGATTATTTTGAAATTGTGATGGGTTTGAAAAGTGAATTGACCAAAAAACCAAATCCAATTGCAGCGGTAGAAATCAGTCAGGACTTGGGTTATTCTCCTGAAGAATTCCTGTATGTTGGCGATTCCGGAATTGATATGCAAACCGCCAAAAATGCCAAGATGCACGCTGTAGGCGTACTTTGGGGCTACCGTCCAAAAGAAGAATTGCTTGCCGAAGGTGCGCAATCTATCATCAGTCATCCTTCGGAATTAATGGCGCTTTTAAACTAAGATTCAGACTAAAACCATGAAATACAAATGCATCATTTTTGACTGCGACGGCGTTTTGGTCGATAGCGAAGCGATTTCTATTGGTACTTTGGTTACTATGGCAGAAGCACATGGCGCCAAAATTGACCTCAATTATGCACATCAGTTTTTTTTAGGAAAATCACTCGAATTTTGTTTTGATTATATTGCAGAAATCGCCAATAAAAAATTACCGGAAACTTTTGAAGAAGAGTTCAGAGAACGCACTTTTGAAGCTTTTAAAAACGAACTGCAGCCTATAAAAGGAATTCACGAATTTCTGGCTAAAATAAAAGTTCCAATTGGCGTAGCTTCCAATGGTCCTGCCGATAAAATAAAACTCAATCTAACCACCACAAAGTTAATTGATAAATTTAACGGAAATATCTTTAGTGCTTACGACATTAACAGCTGGAAACCCAATCCTGAATTGTATCTCCATGCTGCTAAAACCATGGGATTTGAAGTAAAAGACTGTGTAATTATAGAAGACAGTCCCGCCGGAGTTCAGGCGGCTCTAAGCGGCGGTTTTACTGTTTTTGGCTTTACGAATCATGCGAATTTAGATGCCTTACAACAAATGAATATTCCGCTTTTTGACGATATGGAAAACTTAGAATTACTCTTACAATAAAACACCTAAAAATGACTACATATTTGGCTTTACTTCGCGGTATCAACGTTTCCGGACACAACATGATGAAAATGGATGCTTTGCAAAAAATGCTCGAAAACATGGGATTTACTAATGTGAAAACCTACATCCAAACCGGAAATGTTTTTGTTACTACTGAAGAAGAAAATCCGGCTGCTGTGGGTTTTAAAATCAAACAGGAAATTTTCAAAACTTTTGGTCATGATGTGCCTATTGTGGTAATTAACAAAGACGATTTAACAACCTGCCAGCAAAACAATCCTTTTTTGAAAGAAAAAAATGTGGATACCAAAAAACTATATGTTGCCTTCGTTTCGATGAAATTACACAAAGACCGCATTCACGACCTTAAAATGAGCGCCGTAAAACCGGATGAAGTACATATTGACCAAAACAGAATTTTTATTAAATATGCTGTTTCGGCTGGAAAAACAAGATTAGACCAAAAATACATCGAGAAAAAACTCAATCTTACTGCTACAATACGAAACTGGAATACGGTAACACATTTGTTAAAAATGTATGAAGAAACCGAATGAAAAAATATTTTGAGTACGAATTTAGTATAATTTCAATCTAAAAAATAAGAATCTGTCAAAAAGCAGTGCTGCAATTTCTAAATCCATAAAAGTGACTCAAACTAAGTAATTCAATCTTTTAAAAATACGTATTAATACTTATTTTTAATTACATTTGTTCTAGTTAAAACCGAGTTCAACTCATCAATACCAAGAACAAATGAGAGGAATTACCACAGAATGTACGAACTGTATCAACACCAATTGCTTTATCAAAAAGCATCTGCATCTGGAAAAAATGCAGGATTTTGTGTTGGAAAAAACCAATTATACCTGCAAAAAAGGGCAACAATTCATGATTGAAGGAGCACCTATTCAAGGTTTATATTTTATTCAAAAAGGTAAAGCTAAAGTACTTAAAACAGGAATTTACGGCAAAGAACAAATTGTTCGTCTTTGTAGTGATGGAGACACCATTGGCTTTAGAGGATTTGGAACCAGTAATCGCTATCTGATTGCGGCTTCAGCAATTGAAGATACTGTTTTGTGTAATTTCAGTAACGATGTCATGTATTCAATTCTAAAATCGATTCCTGAGTTCACTTATGACATGATGCTTTTTTATGCCGAAGAATTGAACAAAAGCGAAAACAGAGTGAAAAAAATTGCTCAAATGAATGTTCGCGAAAGAGTCATTGATATTTTGCTTTATTTACTTAAAAAATTCGGTCACACTAATAGTTTACTCAACATCAACCTGTCCCGAAAAGAAATCGCCGATTTTGCCGGAACGACTGACGAACAGGTTACCCGAATTCTTTCGAGCCTGAAAAAAGAAGGTATTATCAAAATTGTCAATAAAAAAATTGGTTTGCTGCATGTTGATAAATTAAACGCTGAAATTATTGAGCACAAATAAATCAAGACAAGCTTTTTAAAATTGCTTTTCGCTTTATTTTTCCGCTTTCGGTAACTTCAAAATTAGGCACAAAAAAGACCGCTTTGGGTTTTTCGTATTTATCTAATGTTTCAAAAATAGTTTCGGCTAATTCTTTTTTTTCACCTTCGATAACTAAAACTAACTTTTCACCTAAAACCGCATCCGGAATTCCGCCTACAAAAAAACGTTCGTTAATGAACAGACTTAATTTTTCTTCAATTTTTTCAGGAATTAATTTGACCCCGCCACTATTTACTACATTGTCGATGCGTCCCAAAAGTACAAACTGATGTTCATTGAGAATTTTGACCAAATCATTAGTAAACAAACGTTCGTCACTAACCAAAGGTGCATCAATAACCAAACATTCTCTTTCATCCTGTGCAATACTCACATGTGGCAAAACCGAAAAAGCTTCCACTCCAATTTTTCTGGCTGCAATATGCGTGATAGTTTCGGTCATGCCATAAGTTTCATAGACTTTGGTTTTAATTCCCTGAAGTTTTTGCTCTAACGCACTATCCGTTTTAGCACCGCCTATGATGAGTTTTTTTACCTTATAGAATTCTTTTAAGGAATTTTGAACCTGTAAAGGAACCATCGCTACAAAATCATATTCTTTGTTCAGCTGAGCCAACGGATTCGAATTAGGTGCGACAACATCAATGGCTAAGCCCAGAATAAAACTTCTAACCAACATCATTTTCCCGGCAATAAACTGAATTGGCAAACAACACAAAGCTGTATCTCCGGGTTTTAATTCGAAAAAATCCCCTGTTGCCAAAGCCGAATTCACCAATACCTGTTTGTTTTTCCTGATGATTTTAGGAGTCCCCGTTGTTCCTGAAGTTTGTAAATCAATAAAAGATCTGTCATCAAACCAATCCAATAAAAATTCCCCCATGGCTTTTTCGTGCGCATCTCCTTCTTTTATCAAATAATAAGCCGCAACCCGCAAGCCATTACTGTCAAAATGAACTCCGTTTAATTTAAAAAAATTGTGAATGTTTTTATAAGTCACTTTTCTCATGAGTTAATTATCTAAATGGATATTTCCGGTTAATTTTTCTTTCCAATCACTCCAGTTGTATTTTCTACTAAAGATAAATAAAAGCAAAGGGTAAACCAATACTACCGGCATAATAATATCATATCCCGCCTGTGGTTCGGACACATCTTTAAAAACAGAATGCGTTTGAAAAGCCGACCAGTCCGACGTTAGCAACAAAGCTCCAATAAGATTATTCGCTGCATGAAAACCCAACGCCAGCTCCATACCTTCATCCATCAGCGTGACAATTCCTAAAAACAATCCTGTCCCGATATAATACACAAAAATGATATTCCCGATTTTTGAAACTTCCGGATTAAAAAAATGCATCCCGCCAAAAATCAGCGAAGTCATCAATAACGGAAACCATTTATTTTTTGCCAAATTTCCAAAACCCTGCATCAGATAACCTCTGAAAACATATTCTTCGGTACTGGTTTGCACGGGAACCAAAAACACAGCAATAACAAATAAAATGGCAAAAGGAACGGGTTTAAAATCCAAAATATACAATTCGGGATTTAGAAAATGATACACCAAAGTTGAGCCAATGGTAAAAACAGCCCAAAGTCCGAAGGAAAACCAAATTCGGCTCCAATCGACTTTTTTTCGGGAAGTGGTCACCGAAAGCAATGTTTGATTATGCAAATACTTCACTACAAAATAAATTCCTGCAAAAGCAAAAACAAAGGAAATCAATAATAAAAACAAGGTCAGATTCGCATCTAAAAAATGCATCATTCCGTCATTTGTCGTCGGATAAGCTTCACCTGTTGCAAATGTTTTCCAAATAACCGCAACTAACAAAGGAAGTTGTCCGATAAACGACATTAAAATAATCAATCCTGAACCCAGTAAATATTTCCAAAATTTATTCTCCGAACGAATGCCTTGCTCTATAAACATTTATTTATGATTTAAAATAATACTAATTCACTTTCAAAAGCTATTTTTGCTTCTTCGAAAATAACTTTTTTATCCAAAATTTAAAAATAGAATTCATGATAGAAGTATATCACAATCCAAGATGTGGAAAATCCAGAAACTGCCTGGCTTTTTTAGATAACAGCAACCAGGAATATAAAATTACCAAATACTTAGAAGAAGCTCCCAGTGCTGAAACATTAAAGGTTTTATTAGAAAAATTACAAATCAAAGCAATTGATTTGGTACGCCAAAAAGAGAAAATTTGGATTGAAAATTACAAAAATCAGAAAATGACCGATGAAGCCGTTATTCAGGCAATGGTTTTACACCCTATTTTAATCGAAAGACCTATTATAATCAAAGGGAACAAAGCAATTATAGCCCGTGAAATGGACAAAATCGAAGCTTTCTTTAAAGAGAACTAAAATTTTTAACAGTTTTTTAATAAAACTGGTTTAAACCAAATTGCTTTTTTGGACTCCAAACACAAAAACAATAATAAAAATTTAAAAAATGCGACAAACCTTAAAATTAATTTTAGGGCTCAGCTTCTTTTTTTCTTTTTGGACAACTTATGCTAAAATAGAAAAACCAATCGCTGATCCTGTAAAAGAAAAAGTGAAAATCTCGGGGACTGTTATCGAAAAAACGACTAAACAACCGCTTGAATATGCCACAGTAACTATTACAGATACGAAAAATCCGAAAGCCATAACCGGAGGAATTACCAATGCGAAAGGAAATTTTGCCATTGAAGTCGCACCTGGAATTTACAATATTAAAATTGAATTTATCTCTTTTAAAGCAGTAGAATTCAACCAACGCAATCTGCAAAAAAATCTTGATTTAGGAACAATTTCATTAGTCGAAGATGCTGCACAATTGAACGAAGTTGTGGTTCGCGCCGAAAAATCAACGGTTGAAATCAAGCTGGACAAAAAAGTGTACAACGTTGGTCAGGACATGATTGTAAAAGGTGGAACGGTAAGTGATGTACTTGAAAACGTGCCTTCGGTTACGGTAGATGTGGAAGGAAATGTAAGCTTACGTGGCAACGAAAATGTGCGTATTTTTATTGACGGACGTCCTTCAAACTCTTTAAATATGGCTGAGGCTTTAAAACAAATTCCTGCCGATGCTATCGATAAAGTGGAAGTAATTACGAACCCTTCTGCCCGTTATGATGCCGAAGGTGGTGCCGGAATCCTGAATATTGTTTTGAAAAAAGGAAAAAATTTAGGTTTCAACGGAAGCTTCATTGCTTCTACCGGTATTCCTGAAACTTACGGTTTGAGTGCCAATTTGAATTACAAAACCGAAAAAGTAAACTTTTTTACTTCAACCGGATACGATTACAGAACCAGTGAGGGAAGAGGTTTAACGCATTCTACTTTGTTTGACGATAATAAAAATATTATTGGATATACCAATGAGGACAAAGATACCGAACGTCTTAGAAAAGGAATTTCGTCTAAAACCGGTGTGGAATGGACCATTGCTCCTAATACTTATTGGACTAACTCTATCAGTTATCGCGATAACCGAGGAACTGATAGCGATTTAGTATATTACAATTCATTTGATGCAGATAAAAACTTTATTTCAAAACGTTACCGTTTAAGTGAAGGAAGTGACAATTCAAAAGACATTGAATTAGCTTCTAATTTCCTGAAAAATTTCAATGATAAAGGCCATAAACTGACTGTTGATTTTTCTTATTCGAAAAATAAAGATAAAGAAAACTCCCTGATTACCGATGAAACTATTGATAGTGGAAATCCGGCATCAACAGATGAAACGCTAGAAAACAGAACTCAAAAACAATTTCAGGTTCAGACTGATTATGTTTTACCATTTGAAAACGGTAGTCAGTTTGAAGCTGGATATAAAGGAAATTTTAACAACCTGGACAGTCAAAACCTTATTAGTGAAGATGGTACTATTGAAGAAGGTACAATAAATGACTACCTTTCTAACATCTTAGAATATAAAGAGCGAATTAATGCGCTTTATACACAATATGGATTCAAATTAAACAAATTTTCGTATTTATTTGGTCTTAGATGGGAAGATACAAACATTGAAATCAATTCCTTACGAGAACCAAATATCAGTTACAATACTAAAAAATACAACAACTTTTTCCCAAGTGCTTTTATCAACTATGAAATATCTGATGAAAGCAGTGTGTCTTTAAGTTATAGCAAACGTTTAACCAGACCAAGAGGTCGTTTCTTAAATCCGGCAACCAACTTTTCAAGTAATATCAATTTATTCAGAGGAAATCCGGATTTGAATCCTTCTTTTACCGATAAATTTGATATTGGATATTTAAAAAAATGGGATAAAGTAACTTTCAGTACTTCAATGTATTTTGAAAATACTAAAAATGTATTCTCTTTTGTCAGAACTCCAACTGGAGATTATGTAATTACTGAAATACCAAATCCTGATTATGATTCAAATGACCCTGATAGCCCAGAATATTTGGAAACTAAAAACCCTGTAATCTTAAGCAGTCCGATTAACTTAGCCAAAGAGCAACAATTTGGTTTCGAATTTACCTTAAACTACAATCCGTTTAAAATATGGAAAATCAACAGTAGTTTTAACTTATCCAATTCAAAAACTACAGGAAGTTATACTTATACAAATGTAAATGATGAAGAAATCACGCAAGACTTAAACAACGAAACTTTCGCCTGGTTTTCACGTATCAACTCCCGTTTGACACTTCCGGCTAAAATTGACTGGCAGTTAACCGGAATGTATTTTAGTCCCAGAACAACTGCTCAGGGAAAAAACTTAGGGAATTATGTGGTAAATATGGCTTTCAGTAAAGATATCTTAAAAGACAAAGCCACTCTTGCACTAAACGTAAGCGACTTGTTTAATTCCAGAAGAATGAAATCGGAAACAAACTTAACCAGCGTAATGTCTTACAGTGAATTTCAATGGAGAAAACGACAAATTAATCTTTCTTTCACTTACCGTCTGAACATGAAGAAAACAGACAAAGACAAAAACATGCCTCGAAATAACGGTGGTGATGACAACGGTGGAGGTGAATTCCCGGGATAATATGTAATAACTTCCAAAATTTTAAATTTCAAATTCCAAATATAACAGTTGGAATTTGGAATTTTTTTTTTTACAGAAAGTACTTTTGGGGAATAAAAAAAGGATTCGTAAAAACGAATCCTTTTTTATTAAATCTCAATTATAGAGATTCTTGTTTTTTTGCTTTCTTTTCTTTGAAACGCTCCCAAGCTGCTCCTCCTACCCAGTAAGATACGAAGCTAACCAAGAAAAACATCAACCAAAACCCCATTGTAAGGATGGTTAAGAAAAGTAAAAAGCCTAAATACTGTGAAAATTCAAACATGTTTTCCGGAATTTTGAATGTAGCCACAAATGTAACAGTTAATTTTTTTCTTAGCAATAAAAACCGCCTTCAATTTTCATAAAAATACATTTATGCGTACATTTAAACAGCTTTTTGTTAATTAAAAAAAAATTCAATTCGTCTTTGCGTTAAAAATAGCCAACTTTTATTCAAAAATCATGAAATACCGAATCGAAAAAGACACACTGGGCGAAGTTCAGGTTCCTGCCGATAAATATTGGGGCGCACAAACCGAACGTTCCCGAAACAATTTCAAAATTGGACCATCAGCTTCAATGCCCATGGAAATTATTATGGGTTTTGCTTATTTAAAAAAAGCCGCTGCCTTTAGCAATTGTGATTTAGGCGTTTTATCTTCTAAAAAACGCGATGCCATTGCCGCTGTTTGTGACGAAATTTTAGGAAGAAAACTCGATGATCAGTTTCCTTTGGTGATTTGGCAAACCGGTTCCGGAACCCAAAGCAATATGAATGTCAATGAAGTGATTGCTAACAGGGCTCAGGTTTTAAAAGGATTAGAAATTGGCGCAGACGAATCTTTTCTGAAAGCCAATGACGATGTCAATAAATCGCAGTCTTCCAATGATACTTTTCCAACAGCCATGCACATTGCGGCTTACAAAGCCATTGTTGAAAAAACCATTCCCGGAGTCGAGAAATTAAGAGATACTTTAAACATTAAAGCCAAAGCATTTCAAAAAGTCGTAAAAATAGGCCGGACTCATTTAATGGATGCCACTCCACTAACGCTCGGACAGGAACTTTCCGGCTATGTTGCCCAACTCGATCACGGCATAAAAGCTTTAAAAAATACTTTGTCCCATTTAGCAGAATTGGCCTTAGGTGGAACCGCCGTAGGCACCGGGCTAAACACTCCCAAAAGCTATGATGTAAAAGTAGCTGAATATATAAGTCAGTTTACAGGATTTGCTTTTATAACTGCTAATAACAAATTTGAAGCCTTAGCGGCGCACGATGCCATAGTAGAATCGCATGGAGCATTGAAACAATTAGCGGTTTCTTTGAATAAAATTGCCAATGATATTCGAATGCTGGCTTCGGGACCACGCTCAGGAATTGGGGAAATTCTCATTCCGGAAAACGAACCTGGCTCTTCTATTATGCCTGGAAAAGTAAACCCAACACAATGCGAAGCTTTAACAATGGTTTGTGCTCAGGTAATGGGAAATGATGTTGCTATTTCTATTGGAGGCATGCAGGGACATTATGAACTAAATGTTTTCAAACCGATGATGGCAACCAACTTCCTGCAATCGGCAGAATTATTAGGAGATGCCTGTACTTCATTTGACAAGCATTGTGCTCAGGGAATTGAACCAAATTACAAACGCATCAAAGAATTAGTCGATAATTCGTTAATGTTAGTTACGGCTTTAAACACTAAAATTGGCTATTATAAAGCTGCCGAAATAGCGCAAACAGCTCACAAAAACGGAACAACTCTTAAAGAAGAAGCCGTTCGTTTGGGTTATGTAACTCCTGAGGAATTTGACCAATGGGTAAAACCGGAAGATATGGTATGATTTTTAACCACAAAGTCCGCAAGGCTCTTTCTTCTTATTGTTTTGAAAAAAGCAAAGTTCACAAAGCTTTGCACACTTTGCGCTTTTATTTAAACTTTCCTAAGCAATTTCTTAGCGCGCTTTGCGGTAAAAACCAGACCTATTTATTATCTGCAAAATCTTGCAAATAACTAAATCTTGGTGTCAATTTACCGTTTTCGGTGATTTTTGCTCTTTGTAAAATACCGTCTTTGTCACCATTAAAAAAAGCAGGCAAAACCTTTTCGAAAAACATTTCTCCAAAACCTTCGCTGGCATCTTTGGGCAATTCGCAAGGCAAATTATCGACTGCCATTACCACAATTGCAGCCGGATGAAACAAATCGACTTCCTTATTTTCAAAAGGTAAATAACCATAAAAAGGATCTTCAATAGTACTGGAGCGTAATGTAGAAGCAATCGGTCCGTTAATATCACAGGAAATATCACCTACAATTTTTACCTTACAATCTTTAGCCTTTAACATTTCCTGAGTTAAAATTAAAGGCGCTTCATTAGCATGAAAATGCGCGGTAATCACAATATCGGAAACTTTAGTAAAGCGTTCAAAGTTGCTTTCATAATCCTGCGGATTTTGGAAAAAATAAGCTGAATCTAAAACGGCTCCGTCTTTTCTTTGGTTATAATCTAAAACATCAATTTGCGTATAAACGGACTGCGAATATTTTTTTGTCAAAAAATTATCTACCGTAACGGATTTAACCTTGATAGCATCCAGAATTTCCTTAACCCCGCCTCCTACTTTTCCGGTTCCGGTTACAACAAATTTTAATGGTGGCAGCATATTTCTTTTCAAAGAACGAATCAAATCTTCTTTTCCGGAGAGTGTATCGGCTTTGGGTAATTTGAACAATTCAAATTTAATTCCAAAAGCCCGGATACTATTGTAAACTCCTACCATTCCGGCATATCGTCCAAAGCCAATCAAACGGTTATTTTGAGTGTCAACCAGCGTTTCGTGGTCATAAAACGTTATATTTTTTGCTAATAAATTCTGCAATAAAGTTCTGTTATAAACCTGTTTTTTAATCGTATGTGAAAAAAAGAAATAGGCTTTATCAGGAATTAAATTTTCAACCGGAACTTCTTTTACACCAAACAAAACATCACAATCACTAAGATCACTTACCACTTTTATCCCTGCATTTTCATAGTCAGCATCACTAAAAACTCTAACATCCGAACTTTCCACAGCAAATTCTAATTCCGGATAAAGCGTCTGGATTTTTACCAATTGTTCAGGAGAAAAAATAACTCTCCGGTCGGTCGGTTTTTTTCTCTCTTTTATAATTCCAAATTTCATATCTATTAAATTTTTATTTTCAATTTACTTATTACAAAAACCACTTTTGTACTAAAATAAACGGTTCAAAACATTAAAAGCTGAAAGCCAAAAACATAGCAAAAATGCCTTAAAAAAACTTTCAAAAAATTCTGTTAACGTTAAAAAAAACGACTATAAAACGCGTTCGATTCTATATATTTGCCCTTATAGCCCTCACAAAATGATTTTCATAAAAAAGACAAATATACTACAATTACTCATGCTTATTCTGGTTTTGAGTTCTTGTAATCAAAAGAAAAGAACTAACAATTTAGAATCCAACATTCCTAAGGATACCATGCCGCACATGGAACCTCCTACTCAAAAATTACCTAAATTATCGGCTCAGTATATTAAAAGTAAAAGAAATGCTATTGAACATTTTTACAATAAAAACTGGTCTCACAACTGCATGAACGGAAGTTTTTTAGTCGCTCAAAATGGACAAATTATCTTCGAAAAATACGAAGGCATGGCTAATTTCAGAGACAAAAGACCTATTACAGCCACGACTCCGCTCCATTTGGCTTCAGTTAGTAAAGTATTGACCGCATCGGCAATTTTGAAATTAATTGACGCTAAAAAAATTGGTCTAGACCAAAAAGTAAATACCATCTTACCCCGATTTCCTTTTCCGGAAGTTACAGTAAAAATGCTACTAAATCACCGAAGCGGTATGCGTAATTATGCTTATTTTACCGACAAAAAAGACGGAGTTTGGGATAGACACAATATCCTTACGAACAAAGATATTGTAGAATTAATGGCAACTAAAAACGTTGGTTTAGAAGCCAGAACCAACACCCGTTTTGCCTATTGCAATACCAACTATGCCGTTTTGGCACTTATTATTGAAAAAGTAACCGGACTAAGCTATAAAAAAGCTATGGAGCGCATGATTTTTAAACCTTTGGGAATGAATCACACCTTTGTTTTTGATTATGATCAGGACAAAGACAGCATTGTTCCTTCTTATAAAGGCAACAAAGTGGAAATAGGAAAAGACTATCTTGATAAAATTTACGGAGACAAAAATATTTATTCCACTCCAAGAGATTTATTAAAATTTGATTTAGCACGAAATAATCCTAATTTTTTAAGCCCCAAATTATTAAAATTGGTTTATACTCCTTTTAGTCAGGAACGTAAAGGAGAAAAAAATTATGGTTTAGGAATTAGAATGATTAACTGGGAAACCGGTCAAAATTTCTACTTCCACAACGGTTGGTGGCACGGAAACACTTCGGCTTATATTACTTTATTAAAAGAACATGTTACCATTATTGCTTTATCAAATAAATTTACTACCAGAACTTATCAGGTAAAAAAAATAGCACCTTTGTTTGGTGATTATCCTTTCAAATTAAGTAAGGAAGAAAAAGAGGAATAATTTTTGCATTGAGACTATTTGATAGTCATATTAAATTGTATATTCGCACACTCAAATTTTTTGAGAAAATAAACTGGGGTCGACTGGTTTTGACAGCAAGTCGAATTGAACAGTAAGCACGTCGAGCATTGAGACCTTGCTCGTAAATATAAGATTTCGAACTTTTAAACGGCGAAAATACTTACGCTTTAGCTGCATAATCTGAATTATAGTACGATTACGCCACGTCCCTACAAGGTAGGGAAGCTGGATTCTCCTTGAAAGCCTTGGTTTATGGCGGTCAGTACAGGGGAACCGTAAAAATAGACCTAGATTTCCGTTAGCTTCGGACGGATTTCGAAAATTAAGAAGCTAAGTAGTATGTGGTTGTTTCTGGCCTGGCATCCTATCGAAAATTCAATCAGGAAATAAGCGTGTAGAAAGCTCTTTAGTTGCTTGTTTGGACCCGGGTTCGATTCCCGGCGACTCCACAAAAACAAATTCAAATTGGTTCAAAAGCCTGTAAATCGTATGATTTACAGGCTTTTTTGTTTTTGGTGCTATCCAAATTATCTATTAAATCTCAAATCATTGGTGCTAAAATCGGTTACCCTAAAAAACATCAAAACAGGGTAACCGAATTTCTCGCAAAGCCAGTGATAGCAAGCAGTTCAAAAGATGAACATCTTGACAAATGAGCATTAAATAATTAATTTGAATAACATTAAAGTCACCACAAAATGAAACACAAAATATCAATACTTTTCTACGTAAAAAGTTCTAAAGCATCTAAAAACGGTTTACTTCCCATTTATCAGAGAATAACTATTAACGGTACTCGTATTGAATTAAGCACCTCTAAGTTTGTAGAAAAATCAAATGGAATACAGCGGCAGGCAAAATCAAAGGAAATTCAGAAGAAGCCATACTGTTAAATAGTTACCTTGATATTCTTAAAAACAAAGCCTATGAAATAGAAAAATGGATGGTAAATAACAACCAGGAAATTAATGCCCAAACTTTCAAAAATAAGCTTTTAGGTATTGAAGAAAAACAAAGAAAATTAATTATTATTTTTGAAGATCACAATAAACGCATGAAAGAGCTAATCGGTAAAGAATTCTCGATTAACACTTATAAGAAATATGAAACATCTCTCAGTCACACGAAAGAATTTCTAAAGTATCAATATTCTATAAATGACATTTCAATAAAACAAGTAGATATAGCTTTTTTATTAATGATTTTTATTTTTACTTAAGAAACATCAAAAATTGCAACAATAACTCAACAATAAAGTATGTTAGAAACTTTGGCAAAATAGTAAAGCAGTGTTATATTAATGGATGGATTGAAAAGGATCCATTTATAAATTACAAGGGTAAAGTAAAAGAAACAGAAAGAACCTATCTCACTGAAAATGAAATTGATTCATTACTGAATAAAAACTTTAAAATAAAGCGCTTAGAATTAGTTCGAGATATGTTTATTTTTTCCTGTTTTACAGGTCTTGCTTATATTGATGTTTTCAATTTAACAAAATCCAATATTGTGCTTGGTATAGATGGTGAAAAATGGATTTCAACTCATAGACAGAAAACGGAAAGTGCTTCTAAAATCCCAATCCTTCCGGTAACACAAATGATTATTGACAAATACGAAAATCATCCACAATGCAATAATAAAAACAAGTTACTCCCTATTCTATCCAATCAAAAAATGAATGCTTATTTAAAAGAGTTAGCTGATATTTGTGAAATAGACAAAGAACTAACATTCCACATTGCCCGACACACTTTTGCAACCACCGTAACGCTTACCAATGGTGTTCCTATTGAAAGTGTAAGTAAAATGTTAGGACATAAAAATCTGAGAACTACCCAACACTATGCTAAAGTATTGGATAGAAAAGTAAGTGAGGATATGAAAATACTAAAGAATAAATTCACAATAATCAATTGTAACAATTCAAAAAAACAAGCTAATTGATTTTCTATATCCAATAGACTACCTCAGGACAGAGCCTCTGAGGTAATTTATTAAATTTTCAAAAACATTCTGTAACATCATAACTAGCATTGTTTTTCTTTAAATCATCTTATCTAATTACCTCTTTAATAAAAGACATTTTAGTTAACAATTGAAGTTATTTCATTAATTCTATTTGGCAAATAAATAGTAAAAGTGGTACCAATATTTTCTGTGCTTTCAAATTTAATATGCCCTCCGACTTTCTCAATACCATATCTAAGAGTGTAAAGACCAATTCCACTACCACTGGCCTGATTAGTTGCCCGATAAAATAATTTAAAAATGTTTTTTTGTAAATTTGCAGCTATCCCTATTCCATTATCAGTAATTATAATTTTTGTGAAATTATTATCTGCTCTTGAAACATTAATTTTTATATGTGAATCATTTTGTCCTTCCTTTCGATATTTTATTGCATTATCAATGAGATTTTGAAATAAAGAATTTACAATAAGTTTATCGAAATAAAAATCCGGTATTATTTCTATATTCTCTTCAAATCGTATCGTGTTATAACCAGGTAAATAAGCAAGCGATTTTTTGACGTCAAGTATAATTTGTTTAAAATTTATTAATTCTAAATGGGTATTCCCTTTTTGAATTCTTAGCGTTTTGTTAACCTGATCTAAAGTGTCCATTAGTTGTTTTATGCTTTCCTGCACTAATTCAAAGTACATTTTTAATTCATCAGCATCATTAGGTTCATTAAGGGCTAGATCGGTAATTCCTAATATACTTGCTATTGGACTATTAACATCATGGGCTACTTTATAAGAAAACAACTCCAAAGCACTTATCGTGTTTTTTAACTCTGTTATATTTGATGCGGTTACACCAATACCGTCCCCTACTTTAAATACTTTTAGCCTGTTATGTTGGTTTCCGTATTTTGGGTGGCTTAAACTATCTTCAATAATAACTGGATTTCCTGTTCTGATTACCTCTAGGTATTTGTCATATAATCCTTTTTCTTTTACATCGGGTCCAACTTCTAAAATATTTTTACCAATGATTTCATTATAATCCAGATGATAGTATTTAAGCATGTTATCATTTATATCAATTATATTTAAATCCTTATCAAATACTATAAAATGTAAATCCGCATTATTAAAAAAATCTGAACGAAGATTTTTTAAATCATTTTCTTTTGTCATGGTGATACTTGTATATTAATTGTGCTAAAGAGAAAACAAGTTGTTGTGTAATTAACAAGTTATGATTTTTTTGTTATATTTATTCAAAAAAATTTGACTTTTTTGTAGTAACAATACTATTATTAATGATTATTTGTTCCAATGAATTTTTTCTCTGTAGATTTTAATTTATTAGCAAAAAAAACTTTCTTTATACTACTATTCTTTAAATATTAGGAGGCATTTTTTTTCCTATTATAATTGTGCCGTGACCAGAAGCTATAGTTAAATCTGTTAGTCTGTTTATTGGTCTAACTATAGTTTATATTCAGGAAACATCATCAATGGCTTGAATTTTTGTATTAGGTAAATGCATCGAATATTTGTTGCCCCGACAAATAATAACCTAGATTAATATGAACCTGTTTCCTGTGGTACATGGTATTCTAAAGGTATTAGACAAAAGTGAATGAGGATGATTTTAAGAGATAAATTTATTTCAAATCCAATTTTACAATCCAAAAAAAATATTTAAGAACAAATTCATTTTGAATATTATGTTATCCTATAAAATGAATAAATTCAAATTAAAAATTGGATTTAATAAAACATAATTCATTTATTGGTTCTCTAACTCATAAATATCTTAAATGCAATTAGGACACAAACCTGTCAAAGTAAAATTTACTCCTTTAATTAAATAATTATCTGGCAGTTTAAACATTGGAACCACATTTTCTAAACAAGTCACGGATTTACATTTTTCGCAACTAAAATGAACGTGGTTATGGGAATGATTTTCATGCGAATGACTACAGCTGGCATATTTTACCGTTCCGTCTGTAGTAGCAATTTTATGAATCACGTCTTCGTTGACCAAACGGTCTAAAACCCTGTAAATGGTTACCCTATCACATAAATCTCCTGTCAATTTTTGAATTTCAGCATGTGACAATGCTACTTCAGAATGGGTTATTAATTCTAAAATAGCGGCTTTGGCAATGGTATTTCGGGTTGTTTTCATATTTCACAAAAAATAACGCAACATTGTTGCGTTTAATAAATTATCAAGTACATTTGCAACTAAATTGCATTAAGCAAATATACAAGAAAATGAAGAAACAGCAACAACAACCGCTAATTTCAAATATTCACTGGATTGATACTTTTTTTCCTGTATTGGATTGTAGTCTCAAAACCAGCAATGAAGTGGAATCGGAATGGTAGTTGGACTTTTTTTGAAGCATAAATAACATTTTAAAATCACATTCGAAATAAATAATCCAATGGAACAACTAAAAAAAATTAACGTTTACATCATCACAGGTTTTTTAGGCTCAGGAAAAACAACAGCGTTGAACAATTTGTTACAACAATATTCTGCTGAAAAAAATGTAGTGATAGAAAACGAATTTGGAAAAATAAATATTGATGCAACGCTGGTAAACGGAACATTTGAAAACGTTTATGAACTCACAAATGGTTGTATTTGCTGTTCGATAAACAACCAATTGCTAGAAACCTTGACTCGAATTATTACTTTAGAAAACCAGCCTGACAATTTGTTTATAGAAACAACAGGTATTGCCGATGCTGGAGAAATTGCAGCAAATTTCACTTCTCTTTTTGTGTCAGAAGTCTTTGATTTAAAGAAAATTATAACCGTTGTCGATGCAGAAAATTTACTTTTCTATAAAGATTCTAACCCTGAAGTACAAAAGCAAATTGTAGCTGCTGATTGTGTCATTATCAATAAATCAGCCTTGGTTACAACCGAAATTATTGGAGCTATAAAAGATTTCACACAAGCTGTAAATCCGTATGCCTCTATTATTTTATCCAATGATGGTTCTCTTGACCGAATGAATTTGGAAACAGCAAACACTCAAAAAATACTAACGCCTACCACAATTTATAAATCCGAAAGCGTTCATAAAATCAAAACAATGTTTTATGAAACAGATTCTTTTTTTGACATTCAAAAATTAAAATACGAGCTTTTTAAAAATCTGTATTTATACTACCATCAAATTTATAGGATAAAAGGCTATGTTTTAAATGCAAAAAATGAAGTTTTATTAGTACAAACTACAGGAAAAACAGTAGTCATTACGCCAGCCAAAAACCAAAAGATTTCAAAAAGTCAGTTAGTTTTTATTGGAAAAGAATTAGAATTAAAAACTATAGAGCGTTTACTCAAAAGTGCTATTGTCAAAAATAAAAAAATACAAGTATCCTAAAATGGAAAAGATAAAAATAGGAATCCTTACTGTGTCTGACCGGGCCAGCAAAGGAATTTATGAAGATATATCTGGTGCCGAAATTAGAAAAGTAGTTGACAGTTATACAAATGACAGCGGTGATTTTGCCTGTTCCATAATACCGGACGAAGAAGATTTAATACTCGAAAAATTAATTTACTTATCCGATGTCGAAAAATGCAACCTGATTTTTACTACTGGCGGAACGGGTCCAGCATTGCGAGACGTAACACCCGAAGCAACTGAAAAAGCCTGTCAAAAAATGCTTCCCGGTTTTGGCGAATTGATGCGTGCAGCAAGTCTTGCTTATGTTCCCACAGCTATATTATCAAGACAAACGGCGGGAATCAGGAACCAAACATTAATCGTCAATTTACCCGGAAAACCCAGTGCCATCGAAACCTGCCTGAAAGCAATTTTTCCAGCCATACCCTATTGCATTGATTTACTCGAAGGCCCATTTATGATTTGCAATCCAGAAACTATTTCCATTTTTAGACCTGAAAAATAATTATGACTACCATATTCTTACCTTTAAATACACAAAAATCATTCCGCCAAGAATGGGTTACTTTAGTGGATGTTGCTCAATCTATAAGCAATTCGTTAGCCAAAGAAGTCCTCGTGGCAAATGCAAACGGACAAATTATAGACCTAAATACTAAGATTGAAAATGAATCCAAAGTTAATTTGCTGACCTGGAAAGACGATGAAGGCAAAAATGCCTTTTGGCATACTACTGCTCATTTGCTTGGAGCGGCTTTGCAGGAATTATATCCGGGTATACAACTGGGAACAGGCCCGGCAATAGAAAACGGATTCTATTATGATGTTGATTTTGGCGAATACAAATTTACCGATGCCGATTTTGTTAAAGTCGAAAATAAAATACTGGAATTAGCCCAGCAAAAATTATTGAACGTGAGAAGAGAAGTTTCAAAAACTGAAGCTACCACATTTTTTACAAAACAATCCAACAAGTATAAATTAGAATTAATTGAAGGTTTGCCTGACGGGACAATTACGTTTTACGAAACAGGAAATTTTACCGATTTGTGTGCAGGTCCTCATATTCCGAATACTTCATTTATCAAAGCCGTAAAACTTATTGCTATTTCCGGAGCGTATTGGCGTTCCAACGAAAAAAACAAAATGCTAACTCGTGTCTATGGAATTTCGTTTCCTAAAAAAATGGAACTTGACCACTATCTCGAAGCTTTAGAAAAAGCAAAACAACGTGACCATCGTAAGCTGGGCAAAGAATTGGATCTTTTTTATTTTGATGAAGAAGTCGGAATGGGGTTGCCGTTATGGGCTCCAAAAGGCGAAGCGTTACGCCAAAATTTAATTGGGTTTCTCAAAAAAATACAAATGCGGGCAGGTTATCAGCACGTAGCAAGTCCGCATATTGGTAAAAAAGAATTGTATATCACTTCTGGACATTATGCCAAATACGGTCAAGATGCTTTTCAGCCTATAAAAACACCTGCCGAAAATGAGGAATTTTTTCTAAAACCAATGAACTGTCCGCATCATTGCAAAATATACGCCGCCAAACCCCGAAGCTACAAAGATATGCCTATAAAATATGCCGAATTTGGCACCGTATATCGCTATGAACAAAGTGGGGAATTGCACGGACTAACTCGGGTGCGAGGATTTACCCAAGATGATGCCCATATTTATTGCCGACCAGACCAACTCAAAGCCGAGTTTTTAAAGGTAATCGATTTAGTAAACTTGGTCTATGGGAAATTAGGATTTACTGATTTTCAGACCCAAATTTCTTTGCGCGATACTGCAAATAAAGAAAAATATTTAGGTACAGACGAAATGTGGAATTTAGCCGAAAATGCCATTATAGAAGCCACACAAGAACGAGGGATGAAAACCACCACCAAGGAAGGCGAAGCGGCATTTTATGGGCCAAAACTCGACTTTATGGTGCGTGATGCCATTGGACGAAAATGGCAAATTGGCACAATCCAGGTGGATTATATGATGCCCGAAAATTTTGATTTGACTTATACCGGAACCGATAATGCCTTGCACAGACCAGTAATGATTCATCGGGCATTGTTTGGTTCCATGGAACGATTTATTGCACTTTTAATTGAACATACTGGGGGTAATTTCCCCGTTTGGCTCGCACCAATCAAAGTAATTCTGTTACCTATTGCATCCAAATACATTCCCTATTGCCAGGAAATTGTCAATCAAATCAACGAGGAATTCGATTTGCAAATTGAAGTCGATGAGCGGGAGAAAAAAATTGGACGCAAAATCAGGGATGCCGAAACACAAAAAATACCCTATATGCTTATCGTGGGCGAAAAAGAGAACCAAGAAAAAAAAGTTTCGATTCGGATACACGGTCAAGGCGACAAAGGAGCTGTTTTGATTTCGGAATTTATGGCAAATTTTAGACAGGAACTAAAAATAATCTAGATGATTTTAAGCGGAAAAGAAATAGAAAAAAAGCTCGGAAAGGATATTTCGATTGAGCCTTTCGATGCAAAACAACTCAATCCCAATAGTTACAATTTGAGATTGCACGAGGAATTATTGGTCTATGACACTACCATTTTAGATATGAAAATGGAGAATAAAGCGTCGATAATTAGTATCCCAAAATCGGGATTGCTTTTAGAACCCAATAAACTCTATTTAGGAAGAACCGTAGAATATACCAAAACCCATAATTATGTGCCAATGCTGGAAGGCAGAAGCAGTATTGGACGTTTAGGAATGTTCATACACGTTACGGCAGGTTTTGGCGATGTTGGTTTTGAAGGCTATTGGACACTTGAAATCTTCGTCATTCAGCCTTTGATTATTTATCCCAATATTGAAGTTTGCCAAATTTATTACCACACTATCGAAGGCGAATTTGAAACGTACATAAGTGGAAAGTATCAAAAAAACGATTGCATCCAACCGAGTTATTTATTTAAAGACTTTGAAAATGAAAATTGGTAACGCCGAATTAGAAGAAACTGACGAACTCAACCTGCAATTTCAAAAAAGAAATGGACTACTTCCTGTTGCTGTTCAGGAAACAAGTACAGGACAAATATTGATGTTGGCTACCGTAAACAAAGAGGCTTTCGAAATTAGCATAAAAACCCGAAAAGCAACCTTTTATAGCACGTCAAGAAACGAAATATGGACAAAAGGATTGACCTCCGGTAATACGCTAAAAATAGACAATATACTGGTAGATTGTGATCAGGACGCATTGGTATATCAAGTTACGCTGGAAAAAGGTGGGGTTTGTCACACCTTTAATCAAAAGGGAAAGAACAGAAAAGCTTGTTTTTATCGAAAAATAAATTGGACAGAAAGTAAGCTGGATTTTATAGAAGAATAAAACTATTTAAAAAGAAATACCTATGAAACAACAACATAAAATAGCAGATAGTATTGGCGATAATCATATTAGTACATCAGCAGAAACTCCGTTGCGAGCCGATGCCTTTGTGATGCCTGATGACCAAAAAATAGAAGCCATTGCAGAACACTACAAAAAAATAATGGAAATTTTGGGACTCGACTTAACGGATGATAGCTTGAGAGGAACACCATATAGAGTGGGTAAAATGTATGTAAAAGAACTCTTTTCTGGTTTAAATCCCAAAAACAAACCCGAAATTTCGGTTTTTGACAACAAATACCAATACAACAAAATGCTGGTAGAGAGCCAAATTACATTTAACTCCTCCTGCGAGCACCATTTTTTACCCATTATTGGGGTAGTTCACATTGGGTATATTTCTTCGGGAAAAGTAATTGGACTTTCAAAAATGAATCGAATTGTAGCCTATTACGGCAGACGACCGCAAGTACAAGAACGAATGACCATTCAGATTTTTAATGAATTAAAAACAGCCTTACAAACCAATGATGTTATTGTTGTCGTAGAAGCCGAGCATCTTTGTGTATCCACCAGAGGTGTGAATGACAAAACAACCAAAACGACAACTCTTGAATATGGAGGGAAATTTGAAGAAGATCAAGTGAGAAATGACTTTTTTAAGATGATTTAATTTTAAGAATAATGTAACCAACCGGATTTTCATTACTATTTAAAACTCAAAATATTGATTATCAAAACTTATTTGGTTTTTAATTTCCTGCACGGTCACTTTTTGACCTAGTCCGTCTCAATTTTCAGAATTTTAATACCTACACAGTTTTGAAAACCTTGCAGGAAAATCAAAACTCATACAAAATCAAAGCCATGAATAAATTTGTTTCAAATGAATTTCCAAATGCAGAAACAGGTACTGCTGTAACCAATAAATACCTTCACTTTTTAGAAAAAGAATATGGTGCTGATTTGTCTAAAATGTTATTTGCCACCTCACTTTGTTCTGATGATGTCAATGTTTCTACCGATTTTAGAAAAGTACTTTCCCGCCCTTTTTCTATGGGAGGTTTGGGAGGTTTACCCTATGCTGGTTTTACCGGCATGGCGGCTTTTGCCCATCATATTCCTGACGGAGGTGATGCCTTTATTTTCTACGGGCCACATATCGGAATTACCGATGAAGGTGAATTAGGAAAAATGATACGACCAGGACAATCGCGATTAACAAATAGTTGTGGAGCATTGATGCTTGGACTAGAACGATTGCAACAGCAAAGTGAGGTATATGTGCCCATCAATTCGGAAATGGATTATCAACAAATATTGTTGGAACGAACCATAATGCCTTATAAACAAAGGATTCTGGAGGCAAAGAATTCCAAAAAAGAAATAACCGAAGTTTTCTATGAAGAGATTCATAAAAAGATCCAATTGCTGGTCAAAATGTCTAAAAAGGAATTTCAGTGCGAACGTATTTTTTTATTAGGAGGCATTATCATTAATACGTCGCCAGAGTTTAATGATATGGTAGATGTGAGAAATTTTCAGGTGGTACATACCAATGAGATTGAAGTGAAAACTTTTGACATTTCTATTTTAGAAACACCTGCTTTTAAAGATTTGTAAAAAAACAATCAACTAAAATAAAAATAGTAATGCAAAAAACAGCCTGCCTAAATCCTGAAGAAATTCAACTACTGGACGACTTTAATTCTAAAAAAAACATTCTTTCTGTTTTCTATTATTATTGGATAAACTCATCAAATCCTGACGAACATTATAGTTTTATAGATGTTATTGAACTTGTTTTTGATGATAATTCTTCTTTGTTTTTTAAACTTAATGAAGATGATTCCGGAATTGCAATAACCTCCGAATTTGAATTTGAGAAATACAAAAAAAATTTACAAACCGAATTTCTACAGCAAATAAGACTTCAAAAAACAGAAGCTACCCCATTAGAAATTTGGGAATCTACATTGACGAATTCTTTTCAGGAAATAACAGCCATTAGAGAGAAAGGTCATTTTTTGAGTTCCACTTTTTGGATCGCTTTCCAAAATCAGAAAATTGAACTTTATTTCCATCCAATAGAAGGATTGGTTGTAACAGAATACGAGGAAGTTTTGGAATAAAAAAAACAAGAAATGAAAATAACCATTTGTCGAAAAGCCTACTTTAACGCCTGTCATAGAATGCATAACCCTAATTGGAGTGATGCCAAAAACAAAGAAGTATTTGGTGTATGCAACAATCCTAGTTATCACGGACATAATTTTGAATTAATTGTAAAACTAACAGGCTCCATAAACCCCGAAACAGGATACATTATAGACATGAAAGTTTTGGGCGCCATTATAAAAACCGAAATAGAAGACCGTTTTGATCATAAAAACCTCAATCTTGATTGTCCGGAATTTGCTAATACAATAGCTTCTACCGAAAATTTAGCAGTAGTGATTTATACTATTTTAAAATCGAAGTTAGATAATCAATTGAAACTAGCTATTGTGCTTTTTGAAACCAATAAAAATTTTGTGGAAATCACTGAATAACATAAAAGCAACATTGTTGCATTAACGTAAAAAAAAACAATATATTTGCAACATAATTGCAATGACAAAAAAAATTATGAAAAAGCTACCCGTAACTGTACTCTCTGGTTTTCTTGGCGCAGGAAAAACCACTTTGCTTAACCACATTCTTCATAACAAAGAAGGATTAAAAGTTGCTGTAATCGTAAACGATATGAGCGAAGTCAATGTTGATGCCCGATTAGTAAAAGACGAAATGACTTTATCGCGCACTGAAGAAAAGTTAGTTGAAATGAGTAATGGTTGTATTTGTTGCACTTTGCGTGAAGACTTAATGCTCGAAGTAGAGAAATTAGCCAAAGAAAATCGTTTTGATTATTTGTTGATAGAGAGTACAGGAATAAGCGAGCCTATTCCCGTGGCACAAACTTTTACGTTTGTCAACGAGGAAGAAAATATTGATTTATCCCGATTCAGTTACATCGACACCATGGTTACGGTTGTTGATGCGTTTAATTTTTTTAAAGATTTTGGCTCGGCAAAAACCTTACAAGATATTAAAGCATCAGATATTGAAAATGATAATCGCACCATAGTTAATTTGTTAGTTGACCAAGTCGAATTTGCCAATGTAATTATTTTAAATAAAACCGATTTGATAACTCAGGAAAAATTAGAAGTTTTAAAAGCTTCGATTACAAAACTAAATCCAATTGCTAAAATCTTAACTTCTCAATATGGAAAAGTAGATTTGAAAGAAATTATCAATACAGCTCTTTTCAATTATGAAGAAGCTGAAGCTTCAGCAGGATGGATGCGAGAATTAGAAGGTGAACACACACCCGAAACCGAAGAATACGGTATAACAAGTTTTGTATTTAGAGACCATCGCCCGTTCCATCCAAAGCGATTTTATGATTTTATAACAACTAATTTTCCACAAACTGTTATCAGAAGTAAAGGTTTATTTTGGATTGCTTCCCGTCCTGCACAAGCCATTAACTGGAGCCAGGCTGGTGGATCAATGAAAGTTGAAGGAGCTGGTATTTGGTGGGCAAGTATGTCTTTTGGTGAACGCATTAAATTCCAAAACTTTGTTAATTATCAAGATAGTATTGAAGAGCGTTGGGATAAAAAATTTGGTGACAGATTGAACGAATTAGTTTTTATAGGTATTGACTTAAACAAAAACGAAATTTACAATCAATTAACACATTGTCTTTGTACCTCCGATGATATTATGGATTTAGAAGATGGTTTTTTTTCTAATAGAGACCAATTCCCTATACCAAATCCATTTACTAAGAATCAAAATACTGCAGTTTTTCATAATTTATAAACAAATTTGGTTAATTGTTTAGAAATTAACCTTAGAATTCACCACAAATTATTTTTAGAATTGTAAGTGAACTCATATTTGCGTTCGATATTATGATCAAGACTATTACCTACATGACAATAATTAACAGCAGCTGTTTCAATTACTTCTTTTTGACTATCTGTAAAATCGTTACTTAATAGTATATTAATTTCCATTTGTCCTACTCTAGTTTTATCTTCACTCATAGAAAAAGTGATTTCACTTTTAGTATCAGCTATATCAAAGTGATTTTTTCGTGCTGCTGAATCTATTGTCCCAAGTAAGCAACTACCATATGCTGTCACTAATAAATCCACAGGGGTATAAGTATTTGCATTTACGGTAATGGGTTTTTCATTTAAAGGAGCTTCAGTAGCTGAATAATATTCCCCTAAATATTTTGTTTTTATGGTTTTAGCCATCTTATTCGATTTTTTAATTTATATTAATTTTGTTTAAACTATCCGAGACTCCATTCTAATTTTAGTATTCGCTGGAGGTATTTTTAGTTTCTACCAGCCATAACACCACCATCAATATCCCATATTGCACCTGTAACCCATGAACTGTCATCAGATAATAAGAAGTCTATGGTTTTCGCAATATCTTCAGGTCTTCCAACTCTTCCAATTGGGTGAAAAGCATTAAATCCTTGTAATGTTTCTTCAATTTTAGCTTCTTCGATAAATGAACCGTAAATAGGTGTTACCACGACAGCAGGAGAAACAGCATTTACACGAATATTACTATCAGCCAATTCCATTGCTAAATGTTGTGTAAGACTGTGTAAACCAGCTTTAGCCATCGAATAAGCAGATGAAGGTGTAGCTTTAATAGCTTGTTTAGCCCACATAGATCCAATATTTACGATAGAACCACCACCATTTGAAGCCATTACTTTAACAACCGATTGGGTTATAAAGAAAAAAGCTTTGTTGAAGTTGTGATAAATATCATAATCTTGTTCTGTATGTTCTAAAAATGACTTCGGACTAAAATATCCTGCTGCATTTACCAGGTATTTTAAATTTGGTAATTCTTTGGACAATGAGTCCGCAAACACTTTTACCTCATTCATATCAAAAAGATTAACTCCCATTGTTTTTACAGCTCCAAAAGAAGCTAGCTCCCCTTTAGCAGTCTCCAGATTTTTATCCGCTCTACCAACAATAATAACTTCGATACCTTTTTTTAATAATTCTTGTGCGGTGGCTTTCCCCATCCCGGTTGTACCACCAATAATTAATGCTTGTTTCATAATATTTCCAATTTTGGTATTAATATTTTATTTTGCCAATACTTCCATAAAAAATGACAGCATTGGCAAAAACAGTGAAGAATACTTATGCAATTGTATAAATCCTTACATCAGGATTGTCCTTCAGGTAAGGTTTTAAAGCGATTACAACATCATTGTTGAACAACTCACTTGAAAGATAGTTTTGTGCATCTTCTGCTGTTTCAAAACCATGTAACACCTGTACATCCTCATCTCTTATTAAAAGCTCTTTAGATGTTGCTCCCTTGATCCCGTTAAGAAATGGGGTTTTGTATTTATTGTAAACACCAGCTGCATTTCCACGGTCTGCATTATCAATTTTTAAACTGATTTGTAAATAAGATTTTGCCATTATTTTGTCATTTGAAATTTATTTCACAAAATTCAAAATAAGCCAGTAGGCTCACAAGGGACAAAAGAGAAAAGAAATGGTAATATTAAGAAATGGATTTTCTAAATTCTGAAGGAGAAATTTCAGAATGCTTTTTAAAGAATTTCACAAAATAAGAAGGATCATCAAAACCCAATCTATAACCAATCTGGTTAATATTAAGGTCTGAATGTAATAACAATCTTTTTGCTTCCAATATGATACGTTCATATACCATTTGTGAAGGTGTTTTATTAAGATTCTTACTTATTAATTCTGACAAGGTTCTTGTAGAGATATTCATTAATTGAGCATATTCAGCTACGGTAAAACCTTTATTATAGTTCTCGTCAATTAGATTGACAAATTTGATAAGCTGAATTCTCTTCTCGTTGATAATATGATTATTATCTTTCTCATCAACTTCAATTTTTCTACGTTGTATCTGAATTAAAATTGCTTTTAAGTAAGTTCTCAATAATTCTTCTTTACCAAACTCAATTTTATTATTCAATTCCTTTTCTATTTGAATAATATATTCATCTAATAATTCTACACCATTATTCACACAACAAGAAGGTTGTTGATAAGGGCTGTTAAAGAGGTTATACTTTAGAAAAAAATCAACTTCACTATCATTTTGCACCAAAAAAGATTCATTAAAATGGATTAAGAAACCTTCATAATCAATAGTCTCATCAAAATAGTGAACTTGATTTTTGGCAATTAAAAAAATAGCGTTTTCAAATACATCGTAACCTTTAAAATCAACATAATGAATACCGCTACCTTTTTTAAACCAAATTATTTGATAAAAACTGTGAATATGAGGTTTTGTAGTATTGCCATAATGCTTCCTTAGATAATCATTCAAATTATGAACTCTAAATCGAGGCTTATCATAATGCTCTTTATTAAGATGATATTCATTAATGACTGAATCCTTTTTTGTACTCATAGCTTTAATTTGAAGAGAAGCAAATTTACAAAAAAGCATACAATTTGATGCCATTTATATCAATATGGCTTATAAATGTAAATTTATACCATAAATTTTCTCATTTTTCTATTAAAATTATTTTTTATAAAATAGAATTTTGCACTATGAAAACAAATGAAAAAATTATAATCGTAGGTGGTGGTTTAAGTGGTCTTACTTTGGCTTATTTACTATCAAAAAAAAATATTGAAACTACTATTTTAGAGGCATCAGACAGACTTGGTGGTAGAATTCAAACCATAAAAGGAATTTCAGATACTCCTTTAGAATTAGGTGCAACTTGGTTTTCAGACTTCCATTCGAATCTAATTTCATTACTTGAAGAATTGAATCTAAAAAAATATCCACAATATTCAAGAGGCAAATCATTGTTTCAAACCAAATCATTTGAACCGCCTCAAGAATTTTATGTCCCGGAATCTCAAAATCCTTCCTATAGAATTGCTAATGGTACACAGGCTTTAATTGATACTTTAGCAAAAAAAACACTTTTTGAAAATATTCTTTTGAATACAGAAGTTAAGTCAATTAATGAAATTGCTGATAAAGTGGTAATAGCAATTGCTGATGGAAGAGAATATAAAGCAGATAAAGTTATTATCACTATTCCTCCTCAATTAGTAGCCTCCAAAATCAAATTTTCACCAATCTTAGATAATTCATTAGTTGAAGTCCTTCCTACTGTGCAAACTTGGATGGCAGGAGCGATTAAATTCACATTGGAATATTCGGAACCATTTTGGAGAAATGAAGGTTACTCTGGCATGTTATATAGCCACGCAGGCATTGTTACGGAAATGTATGACCATACTAATTTTGAAGAAGATAAATATGGCTTTACTGGTTTTCTAAATGGAGGAGCTACATCATATAATCAAGAAGTTCGTAAAGAATTTGTATTGCGGCAACTTGGAGAATTACTAGGAATTAAAGCATTAAATCCTATTGCTTACTTTGATAAAATTTGGACAGATAAATTTGTATTGTCAGGTAATCCAATCATTCATAGACCACATCAAAACAATGGGCATCCTTTATTGCAAAAAGAGTATCTAAATGGTAAACTTTTATTCTGTGGCACAGAAACGGCGAGTGAATATGCAGGATACATGGAAGGAGCAATTATTGCGGCAAAAAAAATAACCAATAAAATAATTAACTAATTTGTTCTCAAATCATTAAATAATAACTTTTTGAACAACAAAGCCTCACATCTACTTTCTAAATTAAACGAGCAATTAAACTTTACAGACTTAGAAATAGATGATCCAATTCATAGAAGTGAAAATGCAATAAATATTATTATAAATTCAATTGAAAAATTGAAGAATACTTTTGAAAAAGAGAAAAATAAATCACAAGAAATAGAAATAGATTTTTTTAAAAACATCAAACCAAAATTCACTTCAAAACTTATTTATTACAATATGGATATGCAAATAAAAACTGCATTTATCCTGAAATTTTTAATGATAAAAATCTACAAGAACGACTTATTAACGAAATTATCGATTATACACATGATGTAGAACCCATGAATCCGGGAGACAAAATTTATTATCCAGGAGAAAGAAGTGCAGCAACTAGAAATAAAAATATAAAAGACGGAATTCCAGTTGACAAAAGTATTTGGAAAAAAATAATGGAATTATCAGCATAAATTTTGTAACCTTTTTGTCTTTCATTAACTCTAAAGTAATATAAACCGATTTATTATATAACTTTAAAAAGAAAAAAAATGGAAAGCGCTAACAAAATTCAAATTATTAAACCAACGTATCATTTATTAAAATTCACTTTCGGAATTGTACCCATTGTTGCCGGATTAGATAAGTTTACCAATATTTTGACTAATTGGGAAAATTACATTAATCCTTCCTTAACAGCTATAATTCCTTTTGATAGTGGTACTTTTATGATGATTATTGGTTTAATTGAAATCATTGCAGGTATTATTGTTTTGAAAAAAACAGAGATAGGATCTTATATCGTTGCAGCTTGGCTTACCTTAATAGCACTAACTTTAATTGCCAGTGGGAATTATTTAGATGTAGCTGTACGTGATTTAGTTATGGCAATTGCTGCATTTTCAACTGCTAAAATTGCCAAAATTATAGAATAATAAAAATGGTTTCTATAAATAAAATAGAAACCATTTTTTGTATAATCTGAATTAATTCCAATAGGTTCAAAAACAATAATGATGAATCAATATAACGATACCGAATTAATAAATAAAATTCTGGAAGGAGAATTAGCTTTATACGAAATCCTTATCAGGCGGAACAATCCTTTTTTATATAAAATAGGAAGAAGTTATAACTATAATCACGAAGATACCCAAGATTTGATGCAGGATACATTTATTGATACTTATCTTAATTTATCCAAATTTGAAAATCGCTCTTCTTTCAAAACTTGGATTATTAAAATCATGATTAATAATTGTTATAAAAAGCTACACAAGTTAGGCTACAAAAATGAAATTATAACTGAAATTAATGAAAAAGCAATTCCTATGTTTTCTGATAATTCACATACAGATACCAATAAAGTAATAATGGCTAAAGAGCTGAATTTTGTAATTGAGAATGCTTTAATTCAAATTCCTTTAGACTATAGAATAGTTTTTTCTTTAAGGGAAATTACAGGATTAAATGTTGAAGAAACGGCTCAATCCCTAAACATCAGCGAATCTAATGTCAAAGTGCGTCTGAATCGTGCCAAAGCAATGCTCAGAAAACAAATTGAAAAATCATATACTGCAACCGATTTATATGAATTCAATTTAATTTACTGCGATGCAATGGTTCTTAATGTTATGAATAAAATAAAAAAACTATAGAATGTCAACAGAAAAAACTTTAAATAAAATCGATAAAAAATCATTTACTTAATCCAATTCGTAAAGATGCTTTTGAACTTAATGACAATCAAAAAATAGATTTGATCCAAAATCATTTCAAAGAAATTATGCATATTCTTGGACTCGACCTAACTGATGACAGCATACAAAATACGCCCAGGAGAGTTGCTAAAATGTATGTTGAAGAAATTTTTAGTGGCATTAATCCTAAAAACAAACCAATAATTACCCTTTTTGAAAACAAGTATCAATATGAAGAAATGTTAATCGAAAAAGACATTACTCTTTACTCTTATTGTGAACACCATTTTGTTCCAATTATTGGAAAAGTCCATATTACCTATATTTCTAATGGAGCCGTAATTGGACTATCCAAAATAAACAGATTGGTACAATTTTACGCCAAAAGGCCTCAGATTCAAGAAAGACTTACAAACCAAATTATACAACAAATTAATGATGTAGTGGGTAAATGGGCAACATTCGCCGAAGAAACCAAGGTAAATAAAGACTTTATGGAGCAAATTAGTAAATCGCATCTAATTTTATAACAAACATCAAAATTAGAACACAAAATAATTCAAACAGTCCTCACGAAGTCCCAATAGAGATAAAACTAGATCTTAAGAAAGATATTTCTATTTTTCTCACAATCTTTCAATTATTGATTTCTCAAAATTAATCCATTTCTCATACCCTTCATCATTTAAATGCACACCGTCTTTAGTTAATTCCTTAATCAATTCTCCATTAGTATCTATAAATTGTGCATATAAATCAATAACTTCGTAATAAGCTTTAGTCTCATTTTTTTTAATGATTTTATTTACCTCAAGAATATCTTTTTTCACATATTCTCTTCGACTGGGCAAAAGTGTACGCACATAAATTTTTGTAGCAGGTGATTTACGATGAATTTTTTTGGCAATCTTCAATATGTTTTTGGCTATATATCCGGTTGAGGGAACAATTTTATCATACTTTAAAGAACGATTGTCTTCATTGTGATGAAGGTTAAACAGATCATTAATTCCAATGAGGATAAATACCGCTTTAGGTTTTGAATAAATAATTTCATCCAAGCGCTGCAATACACCATCGGTAAGATCTCCGGCAATTCCGCGATTGCGGATATGATTTATTCCAAATCTTGCACTCCAATCCTTTCCTCCTTCTGTAATACTATTGCCAATAAATACAATTTCGCCAAATTCCAGCGGCTCCTTTTTAAACTCCTGAATACGCTTTGGATAATATTTTTGTGTCCAGTCATTATGATAACGGCTTACGATTTTTTGATTTGGATATAATTTTTCCAAACTTTCTGTTGGAAGCGACAAAGATTGTCCAAAAATACCGTTGCTTAATGCAATAAAAAATAAGGGTAAAAATATTTTTTTCATGATTTTCAATTTATTCTATTTTAACAAAATAGTAATTTTTTAGAATGACCAAAAGTCCTGTTATATTTTCAAACTACTTTCTTAATAAGAGGGTCAATAGCTGTAAAAAGGCCAAATTACGAATGTTTTCTTATATAATTTTTGTTTTTTCTATTCTCCAAATTAAAACTATTTTGATATGACAATCAATTATTTAAAAAATAATTTTAAAAAAAATGAACGTTGTTCAAAAATAAAACATATCTTTGCAGAAGAAATTATTACTTATGAGTGTAGCAGACAGAAAAGCAAGGAAAAAAGAAGCTAATACCATTTCTGTTACCTTTTTTCCAAAAAATAAAAACCTCCAAAATCATTTGACTTTGGAGGTTTTTTATTGGTTCTAAAAATACTTTCTGATTTTTAAAGTTTATCAGAGCTGCACTTATTTATTCCCAAAAGATTTCCATAAGCATAGCTGCTTTATGAACCTGAATAGTCCAGTCTTCAGCAGCGTTATCGTCAGCGCCATCCGAGATGTATTTCAGACACAAAAATGGAATTTGCTCTTTCATGGCAATCCATCGCCAAGGCATAGGCTTCCATATCTACGACATTATATAACACTTCTGAATGTTCCATCTCAAAACTATCGCCCGTTCCGCAGATTCCTTCCTGTAAACCGTCCATTTTTAAACCATATTCTAAAATAGGAGGTAAGCCCGATAGAGGCGTTTCATACAACTGAAAACCTAAACCGCGTACATCCATATCTCTTTGTATGAATTTGGTACAGCAGACAATATCTCCTTTCTGAAAAAAGTTACTTCCAGCCGATCCTAAGTTAACAATTAATGAAGGTCTTTTATTTTGAATGATTTTTGTTAATTCATAAGCGGCATTTACTTTGCCTATTCCTGTTATAATAGTGTTGCACTCTTCAAAAACATCGGCAGCCTCGGAGGTTAAGGCAAAAGAGAATAAAGTATTTTTTATTGAAAATGAGTGATCGGTATTTATATTTATCATCGGTTTTTTTGTTTTTTTGAATATGCAAAAATATTCATTTTTGATCTGTATTCTATTGACCTAATCATAAAACTACGCATTTCCCGATTTATCATTGGCTTCAAAAATTTTCCTTGGATATTTTTCAATTATGTATTTTTAACTTAACTATATGAATAATAAAAGCCTGAATATTTAAGTATTCAGGCTTTTGTTTTTTGGCTTGTTTTTTCAAATAAAAAGCTATTCTAAAAAAAATAAGAGATCTAATCTGCGTTGAAAACTTAAGAATTAAGAATTTAAAAATTAGTCTTTGACACCAAGTTTAGTCAGTATATCTTCAAGTAAACACCATTTGGTAATTGAAGATTGCAATAAGTTGGCTCCAACAAATGCGGTAAACCAAAGGAAATTTTGGTTGACATAAATAGCCAGAAGTAAACTCAACAAGATAAAACTCCCCGCAACGGCTCTAATAATTCTATTTTTCATATGTAAATAATATTTGTTTTTTTATTGGTCATATGTAATTGCTTCGCCTGTTCGTCCCGATAATTATCGGGACTCGAGCCGCATATCTTCATTGGTGGTTTAAACCAATTCCAAGTCATGCTCATTTCATATTTAATTTATTTTTCGATGTTTAATACGGCTATGTGGATTTTTGAAGCAATATCCTGCTTGGAATTCAGTTTTTCTACTTCTTCAAAAACAGTTTCCATTTGTTGGCTTGGTACAAAAGCATAGAACAGGGTTGAGTCGGTTTCTACTGCCTCACCTGCAAACCAGTTGTTTTCGATTTCTTCTGATTCGGTCAAATTCTTATGTCCTTTTACTTCTGTATAAGTAAATGTGTTTACTTTTGTTTTCTTAAGTATTGCTTTAACCTCAGAATCAAAAGCAGTAATGGCGGTTATTAGTACTAATTTCATTTTTAATCAGTTTAAATTTTAAAAAAAATCAGAGTCTGAATTTCAAGTTTTAGATTTCCAAGCCCTGAAAAATATTCATTATTTCTCCCACTTTTTGCGTTCGGTGATGTAATAAATTATCGGCACTACAATAAGCGTTAGTATAGTTGAAATAATGGCTCCAAACACTAGCGAAATTGCCAACCCTTGAAAAATAGGATCAAAAAGGATAATGGATGCACCTATTACAACCGCACCTGTAGTCAGTAAAATAGGGGTCGTACGCACCGCGCCCGCCTCGATAATGGCTTGTTTGAGATTAATACCCTCGTTGAGCCTAATTTCAATAAAGTCAATCAGCAATACCGAGTTTCGAACCATAACACCGGCCAAAGCAATCATCCCGATGAAAGAAGTTGCCGTAAAGTAAGCCCCCAATAACCAATGTCCCAACACGATTCCGATAAGTGACAGCGGAATGGCAAGCATCATCACAATAGGCGTTTTAAAATTTTGGAACCACCCCACAATCAGCATATATATGATGACGATAACCACCATGAATGCCACGCCCAAATCGCGGAATACTTCGAGTGTAATTTGCCATTCTCCATCCCATTTTACCGTGAAATCACTTTCATCGGTGGGTTGTTCCATATATAATTCGTTTACTTTATAGCCTTTTGGCAAAGTTATTTTGGCAAGTTTTTCGTTCATTCCCAAAATCGCATACACCGGACTTTCCAATGTTCCTGCCATATCGGCCGTTACGTAAACTACACGTTTTTGGTCTTTACGATAGATGGTTTTCTGTAAAGTGTCATTTTTTACTTTTACCAAATCACTGACCGGAACCATATTTCCTTGATTCCCTTTGATTTTCAGGTTTTCAATTTCCTGAAGGCTGGTTTTGTCTTTATCGTCAAGCGAAAGGACGATTGCTACATTATCATTTGATTTTTCGTCATACAGATTCGAAACCGGATATTCTTTCAGCAAATAAGTAAGGTTACCAACTACTTGCTGATGAGCAATGCCGTTTAGCATTGCTTTTTCCTTGTCAACTTCCAATTTGTATTCAGTTTGGTTGTCTTCGGTCATCCAGTCAACATCCACGATATCGGGAGTGTTTTTCAAAATAGTTTTCACCTGATCCGCCACTTTAATCTGCTCTTTGTAATCAGGCCCATAAATCTCGGCTACCAAAGTTGACAATACCGGTGGCCCCGGAGGCACTTCAATCAGTTTTACATTTGCGCCATATTTTTTGGCAATTTTCTGAATTTCAGGACGCATTCCTTTGGCAATTTCGTGGCTCTGCGCTTTTCTTTCTTCTTTGTGCAATAGATTCACCTGAATATCGGCCATATTGCTTCCGCCACGCATATCATAATGGCGAACCAAACCGTTGAAGGTAATCGGAGCCGAAGTTCCTATGTAGTTTTGGTAATTCACCACTTCGGGACGTGTTGACAGATAGTGTGCAATTTCCCTTGTCACCGCCGAAGTACGTTCCAATGTAGTTCCCTCAGGCATATCGATAACCACCTGAAATTCATTTTTGTTGTCAAACGGCAGCATTTTTACCAATACCGATTTGGTAAAGAACATTAGTATGGAACCCAATAATAAAATCACTGTTACAACCATCAATATCTTTCTTTTTCCTGAATTTTCAAGAAACGGACGCTCAAATTTGTTGTAAAAACGGTATATCCAACTCGTTTCAAGACCGTGGGTTTCCTTGTGCTGCTGTTCTTCTTTTTCCTGAAGGAAATGATATCCTAAATATGGCGTCACAGTCAATGCAACAAACAAAGAAAGTATCATCGCTATAGAAGCCCCGATTGGCATCGGACTCATATAAGGTCCCATCATTCCTGACACGAAAGCCATTGGTAAAATTGCCGCAATTACAGTGAAAGTTGCCAAAATAGTTGGATTCCCTACCTCATTGATGGCATAAATGGCCGCTTGCTTAAACGGTAGTCGCTTCATTTTGAAATGACGGTGCATATTCTCGGCAATAATAATGCTGTCGTCAACTACAATTCCCACTACAAACACCAGGGCAAAAAGGGTGATTCGGTTTAGGGTATATCCAAGCAGATAGTAAGCAAATAAGGTCAAAGCAAAAGTCAAAGGTACTGAAAGAAAAACCACCAAACCGCCTCGCCATCCCATGGCGAGCATAACCAAAACGGTCACGGCAATAATCGCAATTCCAAGGTGCATCAGCAGTTCGCCTACTTTATCAGATGCGGTTTCTCCGTAATTTCGGGTTACTTCTACATGAACGTCATTTGGAACCAACGATTTTTTAAGCTGTTCTACTTTGTCCAAAATTTTGGCTGAAATTTTCATTGCATCGGCACCTTTTACTTTGCCAATAGAAATCGTGACAGCAGGATATTCGGATTTTGCAGTTTTAAATTTTTCATTGGTTTTTCCATATCCGAAAGACACATAACTTTTTGGTGTTGATGGTCCGTCCTGAACGGTAGCAACTTGTTTCAAATAAACCGGCATGTTTTTGTTTATTCCAACGACAAGATTTTCTACATCTTCAGTATTTGACAAAAACTGACCTGTCGTTAACAAATACTCCTGATCGTTTTTCACAAAACTTCCGGATTGCGAACTCCCGTTATTGGCTTGGATCATTTGCATAATGCTCAAAGGATCCACACCGTTTTCAGCCATTTTATCTTTATCCAAAATCACTTTTACCTCGCGGTTTTGTCCTCCGATTTCTTTGGTGATTGCCACGTCCTTAACTTTCTCTATTTCCGAAGTCAATTCTTCGGCAATTTGGCGTAACTGAAATTCATCTTGTTTTTCGCTCCATAAGGTCAGTGCCAACATGGGTACATCGTCAATAGAACGGGTTTTTACCATTGGTTTATAAACGCCGGTTGGGAACATATTTTCATGTTTTTCCAATTCGTCGTATAATTTCACATACGAACGCTCAACATCCTGTCCCACATAAAATTGGACAATCATCATGGCCTGACCGTTCATGGCCATACTGTGGACGTGTTCAACCCCTTTGATGTTCGAAATTATTTTTTCCAATGGTTTCACTACTCGGCTTTCTACTTCTGCCGGACTTGCTCCCGGATAGCCTACCATGATGTCGGCCATAGGAACGTTAATTTGCGGTTCTTCCTCCCTTGGGATCAGAAACGAACTGTAAACCCCAATAATCATCAACGCTACCATCAATAAGACAGTCAATTTTGAGTTGATAAAAAAATGGGCTATTCTGCCTGAAATTCCTTCTTGCATATTTTTTTTGTTTAAAGTTTATGGTTTATAAGTTTAAAATTGCTGTTCAACTAAACTTAAAACTGCTACTAATTACTGTTTACTGAATACTGATTTTAGCTCCGTTATACAACTTTCCATCGGCCGAAACGATGTATTGCTCTCCTGCCGAAAGCCCTGACAAAACTTCTGCTTCATTACCAAAAGTTTTTCCGATGCGAAGCCATCTCAAAATAGCAACATTTCCTGCACCCACAGTATAAACTCCCGTCAATTGTCCTTGATGAATCAATGCTGATTGAGGTATCAAGACTTTATCGGATGTTTGTGTCGTACTATTTTTATTGGCTACCGGAAATTGCACATTTGCGAACATCCCTGATAAAACTGTTTTATCAGCTCCTTCCAAGTTAATTTTTACCAAATATTGACCTCCGGTATTTTTGGCTGACAAACTCACTTCACTCACTTTTCCGTTCAATGTTTTATTGGTTGATTTGACCAAAACTTTGACCAACATTCCGCTTGTTATCGATGCAATGTCGCTTTCGGCAACCATCGCGGTTACTTGTAGTTTTGAATTTCCTTCAACACTTACTAAAGGCATTCCTGGATTTGCCATATCTCCTTCTTTTACAAAAGTATTCGTCACAATTCCTGAAAATGGTGCCGTGATATTGGAGTAGGCAAACTGTGCCATTACTTCGTTACGCATTTGTTTGGCACCTTCTAATCCGGCTTTTGCCATTTCATAACGGGCAGTCATGTCATCCAATTCTTTTTGCGAAGCGCTTTGTTGTTTAAATAGAACCGTAAAGCGGTCGTAGTCTTTCTTGGCATTGTTGTACCCGGCCGTAGCCTGAAGGATGTTGGCGTCTACTTGAGCTTTTTTGGCCTGTAAATCGGTATTGTTGATGCTCACCAAAAGCTGTCCAACAGTTACTTTTTGACCAACTTTCACGTGAAGCTTGGTCACATATCCCATCATACGAGTGCTTAGGTTAGCGCTGTTTTGGGCTTCAATTTTTCCGCTTGCCGTTATAAATGGGCTGTTGCTGTTTGTGTCCGTGCCGCTTACTTTTACGACGATGGCAGGTTCATTAGCAATAACGTCTTTTTTCTCTCCGTTGCAGGAAGACAGCAAAACCAAAAACGAAATCGTTAGTGTTGATTTTAAAAAGAAGTTCTTCATTATAATATTTTTAAAATTGATATTGATTCTTGTAATTGTCATTGATATTGGCTTTTTATTTGGTTAAAAATTGAATATATTCTTGTGTGAATCGATATTCAAAAATGGCTTGCAGGTTTTCTAATTCCTTTTGGGACTGCAAGGTTTCGGATTGCAGTAAATCTGTTGTTTTTTCCAATCCCTGGGCAAAACGGTTGCTTCTGATTTTGTAGGCTTCCTGTGCTTGCTTAAAAGCCAGTTGAGTTAGCTTTACGTTGTTTTCTGCATCCGAAAGCTGCCGGACTGCTTGGTTTAACTCCATCTGACTTTTGGCTTTATACTGTTCGGTTTCTGTTTGGGCTTTGCTGTAGTCTGCTTTTGTTTTTTCCAATTTTCCAATGGATTTATAACCATCAAAAACATTCCATAATAATTGCGCTCCAACCAAATATCCTTTGGCATTAGTTCCAAATAAATTGTCATCATACATTTCATAACTTCCAAAAGCATTCAATCTTGGGAGTAAATTCATTTTGCTCGACATTACCATCTTTTCATACGCTTCAGATGATTTATCCAATGCCTGAATATCTTTTCTGTTTGTTGGTAATACTGTGTTTACGCTGATAACCGAAAATTCACTTTCAAATTCTTCTGTCGGTTTATACACTTTTTTGGACTGTTCGTCATTTAAAAGAAAACCTAAATAATCCGAAGCATTTTGAACATTTGATTTGGCATACTGCAGTTGATTACTAATTTCGTTTACACGAACCTGTACGTTCAATACATCTGTTTTTTGTAGCATTCCCTGTTTAAAATAGTTTTCAACCAATTTTAAATTGGCTTTGCCTGTGTTTTCAGCCTTTTGCAAAACTTTAACTGCTTTGTACGCCAGTTGCAACTGCATAAATGCTTTGTTTACTTCCAGTTCTAAATATTCTTTGGTACGCTCGGTTTGCAAAGCAAAAGCATCCATTTTTGATTTGGCCGCCTGACGTCCATACAAACCGTCAAGATTGATTAATGGCTGCTGCACTTCGATTTTGGTGGCAAAATTTTTAGTTTGTGAAGGATGGTTCAAAACGTTGGGATTAAAGTCCTCAGGACTAACGATAGCCTGATTTAATTTTGAACCAAAAGCCATCAGCGGATTTGTGGTCAGCATAGCGGTGTGAGACAAATTCACATTGGGAAGAAACAAAGAGTTTGACTGATGATAATCTGCCATAGCCGACTCATAATTTTTCTCGGCAATTTTGATTTGCAGATTTTTTTCGGACATTCTCGGAATCAGGTCTTTTTTTGAAATACGCAAAGTATCCTGACCGAAAGCGGTCCATGATAAGGCTAAGAGCCCGAAGAGAGTAAATATATTTTTATTTTTCATCGTTACTGTTGTTTCATTAATTTGAAGCAAAAGTAAGAGAGAGGGGAAAGGTAGTTTGTAACAATAGTTACATAGGGAACCCATAAAATTTAAAAAGTCCCAAAAAGGGACTTTTACTATAAAATAGATAACTTGTTTGTGAATTAAAATTTTACAATAATTCTATAATATTTCGGTTGAGTTTTATTTTTCCTTCGTCTTCAAGCACCTTAAGCAATCTTGAAATGACCACGCGTGAAGTATTGAGTTCATCAGCAATTTCCTGATGGGTAATTTGCATGATGTTTGTTTGGTTTACTTTTGCTTTTTCATTCAGATGTTTAATCAAACGCTCGTTCATATTCATAAAAGCAAGAGTATCAATCGCATTAAGCATCTCTTTCATACGGTTAGTATAGCTGTCAAAAACAAAGCTTCGCCAGCTTTTGTATTTACCCAGCCATTCTTCCATTTTTTCTACAGGTAACATAAGTACGATGCCGTCTGTTTCGGCAACAGCCCTGATTTCGCTTTTAGTTTTTCCCATGCAGCAGGCCATAGACATGGCACAGGTATCTCCTTTTTCTAAAAAATATAGAAATAACTCTCCCTGATCTGGAGCTTCCCTCAAAATTTTAATGGCACCTTCCAGTAACAATGGCATTTTAAAAATAGTACTTCCTATTTCTATTAAAATATCCCCTTCTTTGAATTTTTTTGTTACTGCCACCGTTGCAATTTCATCAATGAGGGCTTCTTCGAAAATATAACTGTAGTGTTTTTGTATTACTGATTTTAATTCTTGGTGGGTCAATGTATGTTGGTTTATTTCAAATCAATATTTAAGTTTTGACGTGTAATTTGTCGGTCTAATCGGAATTAAAAGTAGAGAAAATTTTGGAAAAAAAGACAGTAATCAAAATTTAGTGAGGACATCTTTCTGTTTTTTTTTTGGGAAGTTTTTTGATATTTGACTTTTGTATGATTTTTTGATTGTTGCAAATTCCTGTAGTTGATCACCTAATTTCAATTCAGGTTGTCTGGACATGTAAACAAAAAATTGAGCAAAAGTTAAGATGTTTTTTTTCTTTCTCATTCTGTAGTTTTTGTTTGCACATCCAAACCAATGATGCTATGGCATATGTAGAAACGGGACGAGTAAAAGGTAAAGTTGTCATTAAAATCAAATAATTATGCCATTTGCGAAAATTATATGTAAATCACTCTCAAAGGACACTATTGATTTATACGGATTTAAAGTTAATAATGGAAGTAATTTAATCTCAAAAAAGTTTAAATCACTTCATTAAAATAATTAAAAAAATGAACGTTGTTCAAAAATAAAACATATCTTTGCAGAAGAAATTATTACTTATGAGTGTAGCAGACAGAAAAGCAAGGGAAAAAGAAGCGTTAAAAATGCTTATTCTGAAAGGAGCAAAAAAGCTTTTTATAGAAAAAGGAATTGAGCAAACAACTATAAGAAACATTGCAGACGAAATTGACTATAGCGTTGGTACTGTTTATGTTTATTTTAAAGATAAAAATGCCATTTTACATGATTTGCATTCTATTGGATTTCAGGAATTAGGAGGTTATTTTAAAGAGCTGTTTAGTATTGAAGATCCAATGGAACGTCTCCGAAAAATGGGTTTTATCTACATTAAATTTGCCCTTGAAAATCAGGAAATGTATGATTTAATGTTCAACCTTAAAGCACCTATTGAATTTCTGACAAACTGCGATAATGAAGATTGGGATGAAGGTGCAACAACCTTTGGTGCTTTAAAAGAAACGGTTCATCAATGTATACAAAAAGAACATTTTAAAGGACATACATTAGAACCATTGACTTTTATGATTTGGAGTTTAGTACACGGTATGTGCTGTTTAGAAATACGCCAAAGAACTAAAGGAGTAAAATTCACAAATCCAGATACTATCCTATATGATGGTTACAATGAGTTTTTAAAAATAATAGATAGATTATAATTTTTTTTATTCAAAAAAATGAACGTAGTTCAATTAATAAACAATGTATAAAATGAAAAATAAAACATTAACACTGCTATTGGTCATTTGTGGATATCTGGGATATTCACAAAGTAAACTAGACGGTTATATTAAAACCGGATTAAAAAACAATGAGGTAATCAAGCAACATAATTTTGACATAAACAAAAGTATGTATGCTTTAAAAGAAGCACGTTCGTTATTCTACCCTAGCGTTTCATTAAATGGAACATATACCAAGGCCGAAGGCGGAAGAACGATTGATATTCCTGTAGGTGATATGCTAAATCCGGTATATAATACTTTAAATCAAATTACAAATTCTAATGCTTTCCCTACGCTACAAAACCAATCGGTATTAATCAATCCCGATAATTTTTATGACGCTAAAATTCATACCACAATGCCGTTGTTGAATTTTGAAATCATTTATAACAAAAGAATTAAGGCTCAACAAACAACTTTACAAAAAATTGAATTGGAAATCTATCAGCGAGAATTGGTTAAGGATATAAAAATTGCCTATTACAAATATTTACAATCGTTAGAAGGGATTAAGATTTATGAAGATGCTTTGGCTCTGGTTAAAGAGAACCAAAGGGTAAACCATTCCTTATTTAAAAATGACAAAATAAACCGTACGGCTGTTTTGCGAAGTGATAATGAAGTCATTCGCATCCAGGCCAACTTAGAAACAGCAAAACAAACCAGTAAAAATGCACAGGCTTATTTCAATTTTTTATTGAATAAAAAACTGGATTCGCCCATTGAAACTGATCTAAACGTAACATTCCCAAGCGATTTGGCTGCAGATAATACAACTAACAGAGAAGAGTTAAAAAAACTTAACGAAGTAAAAGAAATAAATAACAATATCAGTAAACTCACAGAGTCGCACTGGTTGCCAACTTTAGGCGGTTTTGCTGATTTTGGATTTCAGGATTTTGATTTTGATGTAAATAAAGACTCTCGCTATTATTTTGCAGGTTTATCTCTTGAGTGGAACATTTTCTCCGGAAACAAAAACAAATATAAACTTAAACAAGTTGAAGAAGACAATAAAAAAATAAATTCCCAAATAGATAATGTAAAACAACAACTGTTGCTTCAATTTCAAGTTTCACAAAACAACCTTAAATCTGCACTGGAACAATTCAATGCTGATAATAACCAAAAAGCATCTGCCAAAAAATATAATGATGATATAACGAAGCTTTATAAAGAAGGTCAGACTATCTACATTGAACTTTTGGATGCTCAAAATCAGTGGGTAAATGCCCAACTTAATGCAAATATTTCTCTTTATAATTCCTGGATTGCTTTCGCTGAAATGGAAAGAGCTAACGCAACATTTACTTTTAAATAATTCACAAAAACATAAAATTATGAAATCAACGATTATTACATCCGGTCATCTTTCAGGCTCGGGTCACGAATACAAAAAAAATAATTTTACACTTATGAGTAAAAGAACAACAATACTAGTTTCCCTTTTAACTTTACCACTTTTTTTCTCTTGCAAAGACGATAAAAAGGTAAGCCATCCTTTTGAAACTACGGACGTTATTTCAATAAAAACAGCTACAGTTGAATCTTTAGCATTAACAAATAATATAAGTGCATCAGGATTGGTAACTACAGAAAACCAAGCGAATTACTCATTCAAAATTGGTGGTGTTGTTCGTAAAATTTATGTTGAAGAAGGGCAGTTTTTCAAAAAAGGGCAACTTTTAGCAACATTGGATGCTACAGAAATTAGTGCCGGTTTAAATCAGGCTGATTTAAATGTTAAGAAATATGAACGCGATTATACACGAGCTGTTAATTTGTATAAAGACAGTGTTTATACTTTGGAACAGCTTCAAAACACAAAGACAGGTTTAGACATTGCCAAAAAGCAAAAAGAAGCTGTAGCGTTTAATTCTCGTTACTCTAAAATATATGCTACTTCCGATGGTTTTATCGCTAATAAGATAGCAAATGAAGGCGAAGTAGTTGGTCCAGGGTCTCCAATTTTGGCAATAAATGAAACAAAACAAAACAATAATTATCTGCTGAAAGTGGGATTAACTGATAAAGAATGGGCTTCGGTTAAACTAGGTCAGAAAGCTAAAGTATTTCTTGACGGATTTCCTGATGAAGCATTTGAAGCTACCGTTTTTAGAAAATCACAAGCGGCAGATGCAGCTCTTGGGTCTTTTCAAGTTGAACTAAAACTGGACATGAAAAATCAAAAACCAGCTGTAGGAATGTTTGGAAAAGCAGAAATACAAACCGATAAAGCCGAAGATTTTATAGCTATCCCTTATAATTCACTTATTGAAGCCGATGGCAACAAAGCTTTTGTTTTTGTAGTCGAAAACAACAAAGTGAAACGTCAACCCATTACGATTTTCAAATTTGACAATGATCAGGTTTTTGTAAAAGACGGGCTTCAAAAAACAGACCAGATAGTCATTTCTAATAGTGCTTATCTAAACGAACAATCGACTATCAAAATAATTAAATAACAACGTCATGAAGATTACAAACTTTTCAGTTAAGAATTATCAGTTCACACTGATTCTCGCTCTTTTAGTGGCTGTGGTAGGAGTTCTTACTTTATTCACGATGCCAAGGTCAGAAGACCCTGGAACACATCCTCCGCAATATTTAATTACCGTTATTTACCCTGGTACAAGTCCGAAAGACATGGAAGAACAAGTCGTAAAACCTATTGAAAACAAGATTTACGGCTTAGAAAATATCGAAAAAATATTAACAACCGTAGAAGACGGAGTTGCTGCCTTTCAAGTAAAATTCAAATACGGAGTGGATGTTGATAATAAATATCAGGAAATCTCTACCGAAATGAATGCTCTTAAAAGTAGCGAATTACCAAAAGATATTTATCAGATTAAAACGGAGAAAATTTCATCTTCGGATGTAAAAATTCTTCAGGTAGCTTTGGTTTCCGAAAATGCATCTGACAAGAAACTACGTGATGAAGCAGATAAACTAAAGACAAAAATTGAAAAAATAACCAATCTTAAAGATGTAAAATACAGCGGAATTCCGGAACAGGAAATCCGCGTGGATTTGAATTTGGAAAAATTGGCACAATTGAGAATTCCATTGAATGTGGTAATGGGAAGTTTGCAAAGTGAAGCTGCTGACATTCCCGGAGGAAGTATTGATTTAGATACCAAAGTATTCAATGTAAAAACAAGTGGAAAATTCAAAAATGCTGATGACGTAGCCAATACGGTTATTTTCAATGCTAATGGCAAAATCATCTATATGAAAGATGTGGCTGATGTAAATTACAAGTCTGAAGTAGCCTATCATATTACAAGAATTAATGGACATCGATGCGTTTTGGTTACTGCCGGAATGAAGGATAATGTTAACATTAGTGATGTTCAGAAAGAATACCTGCCTATAGTAAATGCATTCTCTAAAGACTTGCCTGCAAACATCAAACTCATTAAAAACTTTGACCAGGCCGATATGGTATCAAAACGCTTAGGGCATTTAGGTTTTGACTTTGGATTGGCAATTCTTTTGGTAGTCATTACATTAATTCCATTAGGAGGAAGAGCATCGCTTATAGTGATGATTTCCATACCTTTATCTTTGGCTTTAGGATTAATTGCCATGAATGCTTTAGGCTATTCTTTAAACCAATTGAGTATTGTGGGCTTGGTGGTTGCTCTAGGACTATTGGTCGATGACAGTATTGTAGTTGTTGAAAATATTGAACGTTGGCTACGTGAAGGACATTCTAAAATGGATGCTGTTTTAAAAGGTACAAAACAAATAGGCATAGCCGTTGTAGGTACTACAGCTACTTTGGTTATAGCCTTTATACCACTGGCTTTTCTTCCTGATATGGCAGGTGAATTCATCCGAAGTTTACCAATGGCGGTAATCACGAGTGTATTAGCATCTATGATAGTGGCTTTAACATTGGTTCCGTTTTTAAGCAGTCGATTCTTAAAAACACATGAACATGAAGGAGGAAACATATTTCTTCAGTATTTGCAAAAGTTCCTTACAAACGCATACAAAAATATTATGCCTAAAGCATTGAAATTTCCAAAAATCACGATTGCCATTTCTATATTTTTAAGTGTAATCGCTTTTGGACTGTTTTCTGTAGCCGGATTTAAGTTATTCCCAACTTCGGAAAAACCAATGTTTTTGATAAATATAAAAATGCCTCTTCAAGCCAATATTTCAGAAAGTGACAGGGTAACTAAAATTGTGGAATCCGAATTGAAAAACCATAAAGAAATTGTGTATTTCACTTCAAATGTAGGACACGGTAATCCACAAATATATTACAATGTGCATCCACAAGATAGAAAATCTGATTTTGCTCAAATTTTTGTGCAATTGGAAGATGAGGCAAAACCTTCAGAAAAAACGATTCTTATACAAGAATTACGTGAAAAATTTAAAAAGCTGCCTGATGCTAAAGTAGAAGTAAAAGATTTTGAACAAGGCACACCATTGGAAGCCAATATCGTTGTACGTTTATTCGGTGAAGACCAGGAAGTTTTACGCAAATTATCTTCTCAGGTAGAAACTATTTTGCGAAATCAGGAAGGTACAGTTTACATCAACAACGAGTTAAACACCTATAAAACGGATGTTAAAGTAAAAATTAATAAAGAAAAAGCAAGAACATTAGGCGTATTAACTAGTGAAATTGATAAAGTAATTCGTCTTGCTGTGGCTGGTCTAAAAATTGGAGATTATATAGATGACCGTGGTGATGCCAGAAACGTGACCATTACTTTACCAAGAGAGAAATTTTCTAATCTTGATGCACTGAAAAATTTATATGTAAATAATGTTCAGGGAACTCCAATAGCACTCAATCAGATTGCAACAGTATCTTTTGAAACTGCACCTACGGCAATCAATCATTTTAACAAATCGCCTTTTTCAAAAGTTAGTGCCATGACAAAAGATGGTTATTTAGCCAATGACCTGCTGGTAGCTATTATACCGAAATTAGATAAACTTGAAATACCAAAAGGATATTACTACAAACTATCCGGAGAAAAAGAATCAGAAGGTGATGCATTAGGAGGTAATTTTCTTGCTGTAATTATATTAAGTACGTTTTTATTCATTGCTGTTTTATTGCTACAATTCAAAACATTTAAAGGAATTATCATCGTACTATCTATCATTCCACTTGGAGTTCTTGGAGGTGTAATATTTTTGATAGCATCAGGAAATCCAATGTCATTGGTTTCTATTATTGGTTTCATAGGTTTGTCTGGAATTCAAGTCAAAAACTCACTGCTACTAGTTGATTTTACAAATCAGTTAAGACAAGAAGGAAAGTCTATTGACGAAGCGATTGCTATTGCTGGTGAAACTCGTTTCCTACCAGTGGTTTTAACATCAGTTACCGCAATCTGTGGGCTGATTCCGCTGGCAGTAAATCCCAATCCTCAAATATCTCCATTGGCGATTGTATTGATTGGAGGACTTATAAGTTCAACAATTTTGGCAAGAATTGTAACACCTGTAATGTATAAATTGATTCCTCCATCTTTGGAAAAATTTAACAATAGCATTAACTAAACCAAGAGCCAGACTTATGATGAGTCTCTTTCTTGAATTACTAACAAAATAAAATTAAAAAACATGAAATTAAAAGATAAAAAAGTATTAATTACAGGTGCCAGTGGAGGCATCGGATTAGAAGTAGCCAAATTGATGGCTGAAAAAAATTATGCAGTAACACTTTTAGCAAGAAGTGAGAATAAATTAAATCAAGCCAAAGCGATACTTCATGGAAATAACCACACAGTACTAGTAGCCGATCTAAACAACTCAAAAGATTTGGTTAGGCTGTCTGAACACATTAAATCAGAACGTTATGATGTCCTAATTAATAATGCAGGTGTTGGAATGTACGGGCAATTTATCAACATGCCGCTTCAGGAACAAATAAATGGTATGCACCTTAATATGGATGCATTGGTAACACTGTCTTACGCTTTCCTGCAAAACGCAAAAAAAGGAGACAGTCTGGTAAATGTGGCTTCACTTTTAGGACATTCTTCTTTTCCGGGAGCAGCTGTTTATGCAGCAACTAAAAGCTTTGTTGCTAATTTTTCCGAATCCTTGTGGTTTGAATTTAAAAAGAAAGGTATTTATGTAATGGGTTTTAATCCTGGAGCAACTAAATCAGATTTTCATTCAAATGCTGGTAAGGAAACCAATTCATATCCCGAATTTGTACTATCCACAATTCATGACGTTGCACAAGATTTAATTACCAGTTTGGAAAGAAGAAGTAAACCAAGAGTAATATCAGGCTGGAAAAACCGCTTAATGTTATTCAACTTCAAGTTTCTTAGCCGTGCTATGGCTATTAAAATAATGGGGCAAATAAGTCCAGGAATGAAATAGCTAATTAACACCCTGGTTCCATATTTCAAAGTCACGGAGATTTTGTAAAAAAGACATTAGAATTTTTGGAAATATAAATAGAAAATAAAATGAAAAACAAAAGACTTCAGTTACTTCAAAGTTTTATTGGAAAACCATTTTCAGGAAGTCCGTCCCCATTCGCCAAATGGCTAAATGGGACGGTGATTGCTGTTGATGAAAATTCAGTTGAATTTCAATTTGAATATAACTCAATTGTAATCTCCTCTACTCCACAAAAAAGCCTGTAAACTCAATATTTAAGGGCTTTTTCATTACAATTTACGGAAATTTAGACACAAAAAAAAAGAGGAGCTTTAAACACTCCTCTTTTTTATATTTGATTGTTATTAAATTATTTCAATTCGAAACTTGACTTAGAAACTAAATCTCCTTTATCAAAAACATTTACATAATAAGTTCCTTTTTGGAAATCTTTTCCTGGTAAATTTTCAGAAACCTGAACTGTTTTGTTTTCATATTTTACAGTACTGGTAAAACTATAAGTCAAATCTTTTCCGTCAAAACTAATGTTTTTCTTTTCACCCAAAACATTATTTTTACTGTCAATCACCTGTACATAATAGGTTTTATCACCAGATTGTGCAATTTCATTTCCGGCAATTGTAAAGCTAATTTTAAGCATATTAGTTCTTCTTGCTTTTTCCGTTTCGATTTCTTTTCCTGAGCTTCTTACTTTATAAGCTGAACTTTGGATGTTTAAAACCGTTAATTTAGAACCTTTTTCAACAACTTTAGCTAATTCGTCATTTTGACCAACTAAGGCTTCATTGAACTTTTTAGATTCGTTCAAAACCACAGCGGTACTATCGCGTTGAGCTTTTACAACAGAGTTTTCATTTTTTAAACCTTCATTTTCGGCCATTAAAGCTTTTAACTTATTTTGTAAAAGGTTCATTTTGGTTTTAAAAGCTGAAAGATCTCCTTTGGATTTTTTCACTTCAGCCATTAAACTTACCACTTTGTCTCTTTCCTGAATTAACTCATCAGACATTGAAGTATTTTCAGCAATTGCAGCATCATAAGTCGCTTTTAATTCTTCTAAATCTTTCAATACCGATTCTTTTTCGCTAACAGTCGTGGTTAATACTGTTTGTACTTTTTCGGTGTCAGAAGATAATTTAAAAATATAAACTAAACTCCCAACTAATAAAACCGCCAATACAGCAATAACTGCTTTAAGACTTGTACTACTTTGCTTGTTTTCCATTTTTTTAACTTTTTTTCAATTTTAATAATATCAAATTTAACAATATAATTTTTAACCTATAACGTAAGTAGAGAAATTATATTATTTTTGAGAAAAAATTTTCTTTTTATGGATAAATTTCTGCCGTTTACAATCAATGATCTTGCTAAAGTAACGAACCATAGAAGTGGCGAAATCAAATTTGGAGAAAAAATGCTTACGGTTCCCATTGGCGAAAATCCAATTTCTTACATCAAAAATACCGAAGCAAAATATATTTTATTAGGAATTCCGGAAGATATTGGTATCAGAGCTAATTTTGGAAGACCCGGAGCGGCTTCAGCCTGGAATGAAGCCATTAAAAGCATCGCTAATATTCAGCACAATCGCTTTTGCAAAGGCAATCAAATACTGGTTTTAGGACAAATTAATGTTTCGGAAGAAATGGCCGAAGTAGAAAATTTAGATTTTAATACTATTGACGACCGCGTAAAACTGAGTCAGTTAGTCAAAAAAATTGACAAAGATGTTTCTCATATTATTTTTAGCATTGTCAAATTAGGCAAAATTCCCATTATTATTGGCGGCGGACACAACAATGCCTACGGAAACATTAAAGGAACCGCTTTAGCAAAAGGAAAACCCGTTAATGCCATCAATTTTGATTCGCATTCCGACTTTAGAATTTTAGAAGGTCGCCATAGCGGAAATGGTTTTTCTTATGCTTACGAAGAGGGTTTTTTAAAAAAATATTTTGTTTTTGGGCTGCACGAAAATTATACTTCTAAAAGTGTTTTAGACTTTATCAAAAAAACCGAAGACCGAATTCGCTTTAACACCTACGACAGCATCAATATCCGAAAAGAAAAAAACTTCACTCAGGAAATGAATGATGCCTTAGAATTTATCAAAAATGATTTTTTTGGTATTGAAGTCGATTTGGGTGCCATTCCTAATATTGCCAGTAATGCCATGACTTTAAGCGGTTTTTCAGTCGAAGAATTACGCCAGTTTATTACTTTTTTTGCTAAAAACAAAAACGCTTCTTATTTACACATTTGTGAAGGTGCTCCTGATTTGGATGTCGATAAAAACAACCATCTCGTTGGAAAATTAATCGGTTATCTGGTTACTGATTTTATCAAATCCAGAACAAGCAAAAACATCCTTTAAAACAAATGGCTTTTAGAATCCTTAATTTAAAACTTCGAAACCGCATTACGCAATAAGCATCCGGAATAATAATACTATCTTTGCAGCACTTATCACTGTAACGCTTACAGGATAATTAACACCAAACTTATGTTATTCGAAGATTTATCACTTTCAAAAAGTATTCAAAAAGCGGTTTTTGAAGAAGGTTACACCAAACCTACCCCTATTCAGGAACAAGCGATTCCCCTTATATTAGCCGGAACTGATTTGATTGGTTGCGCCCAAACCGGAACCGGAAAAACGGCTGCTTTTGCTATTCCGATCATTCATCAATTGCACCGAATAGTTGGTTCTTCCAAAAAATCAAAACAAATCCGCGCATTGGTCATCACTCCTACTCGGGAATTAGCGGTGCAAATTGGTCAAAGTTTTAATACTTATGCCAAATATACGAACCTTACACAGCTGACTATTTTTGGAGGAGTTTCCCAAAATCCTCAGGTAGATGAATTAAAAAAAGGAATCGACATTCTAATTGCAACTCCCGGACGATTGTTGGATTTACACAAACAAGGCTTTGTAAACTTAGATCATTTACACACCTTAGTTTTAGATGAAGCCGATCAAATGCTCGACATGGGATTTGTAAACGATGTAAAAAAAATCGTAAAACTGACTCCTAAAAACCGTCAAACCTTATTCTTTTCGGCCACGATGCCAATTGCCATCAGGGAATTAGCCGAAATGTTCTTAACCGATCCGGAAACAGTTACAGTTTCTCCGGTTTCTTCCACAGCCGAAAAAGTAGAACAACGTATTTATTTTGTTGAAAAAGGCGAAAAAAGAAACCTGCTTCACAGTTTGCTGCACAATGAAAATCTGACAGATGTTTTAGTATTTGCCCGAACCAAACATGGTGCCGATAATATTGTAAAAGCGCTGCGCAAAAAAAATGTAGCCGCCGAAGCCATTCACGGTGATAAATCACAAAGCGCCCGACAACGCGTTTTAGATGCTTTTAAAAATAAAGAAATTGGTGTACTTATCGCTACTGATATTGCAGCACGAGGAATTGACATCGATCAGTTACCTTATGTAATTAACTTTGATTTACCGAATATTCCCGAAACTTATGTCCATCGAATAGGAAGAACCGGACGTGCCGGGAATGGCGGAATTGCAATTTCTTTTTGCGGAAAAGACGAACATGTTTATTGGAAAGATATTCAACGACTCATAAAAGTTGATGTAAAAACCATCACTGATCATCCGTATCAATGGCATTCCGGAAGTCCTGAACAAACGGAAAGCAAACCCAAAAACAATAACCGAAGCGGAAAATCGACTAAATCCAGAAAATCAGATGCTTCTAAGAAAAACAAAAAACGTTGGTACTAAACCAACGTTTTTTGTTTTATATAAATTAAGACTTACTGTTTAGTTTCCCCACCGATTTAGCAACAATCGTCGCCACAGTAGCATCGCTGGTAATATTCACCACTGTTCTGCACATATCCAAAGGCCGGTCGATAGCAAAAATTAAAGCCAATCCGGCCTCAGGAATTCCAGCCTGTCCTAAAACAATTACCAGCATTACCATTCCGGCACTTGGCACAGCTGCCGAACCAATTGATGCTAAAGTAGCTGTAATTACAATCATAGCCTGTGTAGAGAAATCCAATGAATAAGGAAGCATGGCCTGAGCAATAAAAATAGCAGCCACCGCCTGATACAAACTGGTTCCGTCCATATTTACCGTAGCTCCCAAAGGCAAAACAAAACTGGAAACCTCTTCATCAACACCCAAATTATCTGTTACACATTCCATTGTTACCGGAAGTGTAGCGGCACTGGAACTGGTTGAAAAAGCTAATAATTGAGCCGGAGCCATCGCTTTAAAAAACCGTTTAGGACTTACTTTGGCCAATAACATTAGTAAAGTAGGATAAAATAAGAAAGTCATTATTATCAAACCTAATAAAACAGTCAAACCATAAATAGCCAGTGCTTCTAAGGTTGAAAATCCCGGGATTTCAACCATTAAAGCTGCCATTAAGGCAAAAACTCCATAAGGTGAAAACAACATAATAATGTCTATTATTTTCAAAATGACATCATTCATTCCTTTGAAAAAATCAACAACCGGTTTTGCTTTTTCTTCTTCAATTAAAATCAAACCAATACCAATAAGAACCACAAATAGAATAACCTGCAACATACTGGAATTATCTCCCATAGCTGTAAAAATATTATCCGGCACAATATCTACCAATGGCTGAAGAGGACCACTTTCTTTAGCTTTTTGTGCCAACTCAATTTTTTGCGAAGCATCACCGGCAAAATTTGACAACAAACTCTCCCTTGCTTCCTGATTAATATAACTTCCCGGTTTTACAATATTGGCCAAAACCAATCCTAAAGAAACTGCAAAAAAAGTAGTTCCTAAATAAAACAATACCGTTCTCCCTCCTAATCTTGATAGTTTGGAAATATCTTTCAAATCGGCTAAACCCACAATTAAAGAAACAATAATCAAGGGAACGGCAATCATTTTTAATAAATTAATAAAAACAGTTCCAAATGGTTTTATCCAATCCACCACAAAATCTTTCAACTCAAAATTTTTCATTAGGAATCCAAACAACAATCCCAGAACGATTCCTAAAACTATTTTCCAATGCAAAGCCAGGCCTTTTTTCTTCATCCTTAATTTATGTTAGTTTAAATTTTACTAATAAAAAACTCCTCTGTTCTCAGAGGAGTTTTTAACAGTTTCACTGAAAAATTATAATATTTTATCTAGAAACCAAAAGAATATCTCAACAAATCACCTCTTATAGGCAAAAATAAAAAAAATCCTTAGCTTGCTATTTTGCGTAAGTTTTATTTATCAAATAAAAATCAGCCAAAACAATGGCTGCCATGGCTTCCACAATTGGCACTGCACGTGGCACCACACAAGGATCGTGACGCCCTTTTCCCGTCATCTCGGTAATTTCACCTTTATTATTCAATGAATCCTGTTTTTGCATAATAGTCGCCACAGGTTTAAAAGCTACTCTGAAATAAATATCCATTCCGTTACTTATTCCTCCCTGAATTCCACCTGAAAGATTCGTTTTAGTAGTTCCGTCAGCATTGTACAAATCATTATGCTGACTTCCTTTCATTTTTGAACCTTCAAATCCGCTGCCAAATTCAAAACCTTTTACAGCATTGATAGAAAGCATTGCTTTTCCTAATTCAGCGTGCAATTTATCAAAAACCGGTTCTCCTAAACCAACAGGTACATTTTGGATTACACAAGTCACCACACCACCTACTGTATCTCCTTCTTTACGAATTTGTTTGATATAATCTTCCATTGTGGCCGCCATTGCTTCATCCGGACAACGCACCGGATTGCTCTCAATTTTAGAAAAATCTAATTCCTCATAGGATTTATCCAAAGACAACGGACCAACAGCAGAAACATAAGCCTGAATTTTAATATCAGACAACATTTGTTTAGCAATAGCACCGGCTACTACTCTGCTGGCTGTTTCACGGGCAGAGCTTCTTCCTCCTCCGCGATAATCTCTGAAACCGTATTTTTGATCATACACATAATCTGCATGACTAGGACGGTAATTATCTTTTATATGCGAATAATCGTCTGATTTTTGATTGGTATTGGGAATAATAAACCCAATAGGTGTTCCGGTTGTTTTTCCTTCGAAAATTCCGGATAAAAATTGTACGGCATCCGGTTCTTTACGTTGGGTAACTATCGCTGACTGTCCCGGTTTTCTTCTTGACATTTCTAATTCAATTGCATCAAAATCTAATGCAATTCCTGATGGACATCCATCAATAATTCCTCCTAAAGCTTCTCCGTGTGATTCTCCAAAAGTTGTGATTCTAAATAGGGTTCCGTAGCTATTTCCTGCCATTATAAAAAATTTTGAACAAATGTAATATTTTAGTTTTAGCTTTAAAAATTAAAGATTTAAAGATTTCAAAACTTAGACCTAAAACAAAGTCTTCATTTACAATAAGAAACTTTTTTATTAACCTTAACTTTAAATTGAATTCATATTGGCAATGTTAATTTGCATAACAACAAATTAATAAATCAATTGAAAAAAAGAAAAGTTGAAGTAGTTGTAATCTCCGATGTTCACCTGGGAACTTACGGAAGTCATGCTAAAGAATTGCACAACTACCTTTCGTCAATAAAACCGGAAATTTTGGTATTAAACGGCGATATTATTGATATCTGGCAATTTAGAAAATCTTATTTCCCAAAATCACATTTAAAAGTCATCCAAAAAATAATAAGCTTTGCTTCCAAAGGTACTAAAGTGTATTACATCACAGGAAATCATGATGAGATGCTTCGGAAATTTACCGAAATGAACATGGGGAATTTTATACTGGCGGATAAACTTGTTTTAGAACTAAATGATAAAAAGGCATGGATTTTTCACGGTGATGTTTTTGACGCTTCGGTAAATCATGCCAAATGGATTGCTAAATTAGGCGGTTTAGGATATGATTATCTGATTCTGATGAATCGTTTTATCAATTGGTGTCTCAAAAAAATAGGTCAGGAACCTTATTCTTTTTCAAAAAAAATCAAAGCCAGCGTTAAAAAGGCAGTCAAACATATTTCGGATTTTGAAGAAACCGCAACCGAATTAGCCATTGAAAACCATTATGACTATGTAATTTGCGGTCATATTCACGAGCCAAAAATTTTGAAAAAAAACAATAAAAATGGCTCAACAATGTATTTAAACTCCGGAGATTGGGTTGAAAATCTGACTGCTTTAGAATACAACCGAAAAAAATGGAAATTATTTCGTTACGAAGAATCCAAATACGCCGAAACAGAAATCAGCATAGAAAAAGAGGAACTTACTGAGGAACAACTTATTGCATCTATTATTCTTCCCAAATAACGTTTTGTATATAGATTCCGATTAAAAAAAAATGGGAATTCTGTAAAAGATTATAATTATATAATAAATGTCACGTTTAAGAATAATTGTAGATTTGTAATATCAAAACTTAAATTATGAAAAAAATCATTTTATCAGCTTTTATGCTAATGGGATTAGCATTCAGCACACAAGCACAGGAAATTTCAAAAAACGCTCTGGGTTTACGTTTAGGAGACAACGATGGTTTTGGTGGTGAGATATCCTACCAAAGAGGTTTGTCTGACAATAACCGTTTAGAGTTAGACTTAGGATGGAGAAACAACAACAATGTTGATGCTTTCAAATTAACAGGTATTTACCAATGGGTTTGGAACATTGATGGTGGTTTTAACTGGTACGCCGGTGTTGGTGGTGGTGTTGGTAACTGGAATGCTAAAAATGCCGATTACAACAAAACTTTCGTTTTTGTAGCCGGAGATCTTGGTATTGAATATGGTTTTGACGAAGTGCCAATTCAACTTTCTTTAGACATCAGACCTGAATTATATTTTTCTGATAATGTTAGCGGAGATAATTTTGGTCCGGACATCGCTTTAGGTATCAGATACCAATTCTAATCCTAAAAAAAATACACATAAAAATGCCACCCGTTTAAGGTGGCATTTTTTTATTGGACTACTATCGGTTTTTTTGAGTTTATTTTCACTACCGTATAAGGATAAGTTATACTTTGTGTGAGCATTGCTCCGGGTTCCGGATGGTGTTCTTTAACTTTAATCACAATATTTGTATCGGTTTCTGTGACCTTATCTACTGTAATAGAATAACCTCCGGTGGGTTTTTTACCCATATTCAGAATAATAAAATTAGATTCCTGCACATCATTGGCACTAATTTTTCCTATCAGCTTTTCGTCGCCTAACAGCATTTTAATCTCTTTGGGTTCGGTTAAAATTTCATAGAAATTAATATTTCCTCCGCCGTCATTTTGCTGTAGCAAAACTTCATATAAAGCTTTCTTTTCGGGAACTTTTACAGTCGTTTTACAGGAAAATAAAGTTATCATTAAAACTAATACCAGAATACTTTTTTTCATTTCTAATCTTTTAATCATTATCCGGTTTAGATTATTGCTTGCATTTTTTAGAATATTTTTTGATGGCTTTCTCGTAAATATCAATATACAAAGGCAAAATTAATTTGATATCAAATTTCTTTGCCACCGACAAAGCATTTTCCTTAAACTGAGTTAAAACCGAATCCTCTTTTAAAATTTTCAAAGCATTTTCGGCCATTTCCTCAACGTTACCCACATCACTCAAATAACCTGAAACCCCTTCGAAATTCACCTCAGGCAAACCACCGGAATTACTGGAAATTACCGGAACACCCCAGGCCATGGCTTCCAGAGCTGCTAATCCGAAACTTTCGGTTTCTGAAGGCAGTAAAAACAAATCTGAATTACTTAAAATTTTATCTATTTCATTACTGTTTCCAAAAAAGATTACTTTCTCTAAAATACCTAATTCCTGACATAATAATTCAGCTTTTTCCTTTTCCGGACCATCTCCTACCATTAACAATTTGGCTGGAATCTCCTGTTGAATTTTATAAAATATTTGAATAATATCCGGAATGCATTTTACTTTTCTGAAATTGGAAATATGCGTAATAATGCGTTCTTCGGGCTTTGCAATCAAAGAACGTCGGCAGGGAACATTGTATTCGTTATTGTTTTTATCCAATTCAATAAAATTAGGAATCACATGAATATCCCTTTTAATTTTGAACAAATTATACGTGTCGTCTTTTAGACTTTGAGAAACAGAAGTCACCACATCCGATTTATTGATACTGAAACTTACCGCCGGTTTATAGTGCGGATGATTCCCCACCAGGGTAATATCGGTTCCGTGCAAAGTAGTAATCATCGGAATTTCGATTCCTTCATTTTTCAACATTTGCTTAGCCATATAACCGGCATAAGCGTGAGGAATAGCATAATGTACATGCAACACATCTATTTTATAAAGTTTCACCATATCGACCAATTTACTCGAAAGGGCTAATTCATATGGCTGATAATGAAACAAAGGATATTCCGGTACATTTACTTCATGATAATGCACATTAGGACTCAACAAGGCTAATCGAACCGGCTGACTGTAGGTTATAAAATGAACTTCATGACCTAAACGTGCTAATTCCAACCCTAATTCGGTAGCGACAACACCACTTCCTCCAAAGGTTGGATAACAAACTATTGCTATTTTCATCTGTAATTTTTAATACGCCTAAATTAATAAAAATAAGCCTTTTATTTCATAAAAGAAGGCTAAAACTGCCCAAGGTAATCTCAGGGTTTTCTAACTACTTTTCAATAGCCTGATAAATAACCGATTGAATATCTTCGCGAATATTTTCTCGGGAAAGTTTATTCATCGATTCGTTCGGATAAGTTCTGTTAGACAGAAAAACATAAACAATTTCTTCAGCTGGGTCAGCCCAGGCCATTGTTCCGGTAAACCCCGTATGCCCAAAACTAGTCATCGAAACACAACCGCAAGTGGGACCTGAATCACCTAGTTGCGGTTTGTCAAAACCAATTCCCCTTCTGTTTCCTTGCGGACAATAGTAACAACTGTTAAAGTCATTGAATGTTTTTTCCGAGAAATAACGCTTTCCGCCATAACTCCCTTTTTGTAGATACAACTGCATCATTTTAGCCACATCCAAACTACTCGAAAACAATCCGGCATGACCGCCTACTCCGCCCTGCATTGCTGCACTTATATCATGCACATATCCCTGAACGGTCTGATTTCTAAAATAAGTATCTACTTCTGTTGGAACAATTCGGTTTTTATCTATTTTCCCAATGGGATTATACATTGAATTATTCAAACCTAAAGGTTGAAAAAAGTTTTCCATACTTAAAACATCTAATTTCTTTCCGGTTGCATTTTCCAAATAGGCTTTTAAAATCATAAAAGTAAAATCGCTGTATTTACATTCCCTCTTTGGCAATAATTTGCTGTTTACAATAATTTTCAAAATCGTATCCTCATAATCACTTCTTAAATATAGATTTTCGGCAATTTTTATAGAAAATTCTTCGCTTGCTACGTTTCTGTAATATTGAGGCAAAGGATTTCCTTTTTTGTCAACGGTATTTTTATAGAATGGATACCAGGGTTGCAAACGTGCATAATGAGACAATAATTCTTTAAATGTGATGTCTTTTTTATTCGAATTTTTAAAAACCGGCAACATCATATCTAAAGTCGTTTCCATATTTATTTTTCCCTGATCGTATTGCTGCATCACATTGGGTAAAGTAGCAATAATTTTGGTCAAAGAAGCCAAATCATAAACATCCGAATTTGAAACTTTAATATCTTTCTCGTAAGTATGATAGCCGAAAGCTTTTTGATAAATGACTTTTCCTTTTCGGGCGACTAAAATTTGCATTCCCGGTGTCATTTTGCCATCAATTGCTTTTTGAGCAAAACCATCAATTTTAGATAAAATGGCGGTATTCATACCTACATTTTCCGGAGTCGAAAAACCTAAAACATTAAGTTTTTCAGATAATAAACCTAAATTTTCCGTGAAAGATGAGGATATATTGATTGGTAATTTTCCTTGCGAACTTATAGCGCCAAAAATTAATTCGGCAGAAACCGTTTGAGCTATTGGTGAATTTTGATAAGAAACAATTAAACCTTTAATATTGCTAAAATCCGGAATGGATTGTAATACTGCCGGAGAAGCAAAAACATCTAAAATAACCGAATTATGCTGTGCTAAAGTATTAAGCATCGTCAATTCAGCAGCGGAAAACTGAATCGTTTCAATATTAGTTTCCAATGGATGATAACCAATAATAACTTTTGAAAATCCTGTTAATTTTGCTTGTAAACTTACCAGATTTGTATCGGTAATTTCCGTTACTTCTGTATAATTACCTAATGTAGTTAAGAAAGTATCATGGGAAGCATTACCCAATTTCACATAAGCAATCTTTTGATTTTCCAGATTTTTAATAGGCAAAACGGCTTCTTCATTTTTCAAAACAGTGATGTTTTTTTCAAAGGAAGAATATTGTGCCGCTTCAGTTTTTGAAGCATCTAAATTTTGATAAAACTGTCGTAGTTTTACTGTATCCAAAGCTATTTCTCTAACCGTTGAAATCTCTTTTGGCTGCGTTATTGTTTCTGACGAAGTTGTCTCAGACTTATTCTTTTTTGTCGGACTACAGGCAGCTACAAAAAAAAATAAGACATAAAGAATTAAAATCTTGATGTCTCTATTTTTCATAATAATTTGTTTTAGTCTTTTTAAAAGAAACGGCTATGCCAGCTATCTATTGCAGGCACTTCCCAAACTTCGTTAAATTCCTGAATAGTATTAATCAAATTATTAAAAACAACGGTGTTTTGAGTAACCGCTTTATCTTTCACCATTTTTTTGAAATCCAGCAATGGTTTGTGAGCAATATATTCTCCTAATTTGAAAGTCACATTCATCTTATCCAACAAATCTACATCGTATTTTTGCTCCAATTTTTGAATAAAAGCAACTGATGCATCAATAGAACAACCCGTTGCTGCCTGAATTTCCTGATTCACCGCAATGATTATAAAACGGTTGTATTTTATTTGATAAGAAGCTTCTAAACTAGTGCCATGTGCAGCCCAGCCATTTAAAAACAACTCCAAATCATTTGCTATTTCAGAAATTTCGGCATCCGAAAATTTTCTGTTCGATTGATAAATCCAAATTCTGGATTCTTCCGGTAAATTTTCAAACGGTATATACATTTTTTTTATTTTTAAATTATTCCAATAGAAATTTTTCTGTATCGATTATCTTGGCATAGAAATAATTTAATGCAGATAAAAATGCAGTCTGAACTTCATTGGCTTTTACTTTTTTGTTATTTACTTCAAGATCTTTTGTTGCACAAGCATCCTCAATAATTATACAATTAAACCCAAAATCTTTTGCTGCTCGTGTAGTAGCATCAATACACATGTGTGTCATCATACCAACAATTACTAAATCTGTAATCTCTTGTACTTGCAAATATTTTAAAAGGTCTGTTTCCCTAAAACTATTAGGAAACGTCTTTTCAATAACAATCTCTTCTTTCAAAGGTTTAACGTAGTCATGAATTTCGACGCCATTTGTTCCTTTTATAAAAAAAGTTGCATCTGTCCTAGTTGCAATGTGCTGAATGTGAAATACTGGCAAATTCTCCGATCTAAATTTTTCCAGTATTAATTTTGCTTTTTTTCCTGCTTCTTCAGAATTAAAAAGTTGCATCTTTCCATTTACAAAATAATCATTTTGAATATCTACAATCAAAAGCGCCTTCTTCATTTTTCTTATACTATTATAAATCCTGCGCATTGGCAATCAGTTCGGCAATATCCATTACCTTTACCTCTGCCTCTTTTTCTTTATGCTTAATCCCGTCAGTCATCATCGTATTACAAAACGGGCATCCGGTTGCTATAATATCCGGAGAAGTTTCTAAAGCATCATCCGTTCTTTCGATATTGATTTCTTTATTTCCTTTTTCGGCATCTTTAAACATCTGCGCTCCTCCGGCACCACAACACAAACCATTGGATTTTGAACGTTTCATTTCGACCAGTTCGGCATCTAATTTTTCAATTAAATTACGTGGCGCTTCATATACTTTATTCGCTCTGCCCAAATAACAAGGATCGTGGAACGTAATTTTTTTACCTTTAAACTGCCCGCCTTCAATAGTCAACCTTCCGTTATTCAACAAAGATTTCAAATACTCTGTATGATGAAGTACTTCAAATTCGCCTCCTAATTCCGGATACTCATTTTTTAAAGTATTGAAACAATGCGGACAGGCGGTTACGATTTTTTTGGTTTCATAGCCTTTCAGCACTTCGATATTCATCATGGCCTGCATTTGAAACAAAAATTCGTTTCCTGCTCTTTTGGCCGGATCTCCGGTACAACTTTCTTCCGTTCCAAGAACAGCAAAAGAAACATTAGCACTATTTAAAATACGTACAAAAGCCTTAGTAATCTTTTTGGCTCTATCGTCAAAACTTCCTGCACAACCTACCCAAAACAACACTTCCGGTTGTTTTCCCTGAGCCAGCATTTCGGCCATTGTAGGTACTATCAAATTTTCTGACATTCTTTTTTTGTTTAATCGTTGATGAGTTAATAGTTTAATCGGATAAACATTTACCGATTAATCCATTAAACTATATTTCATTTTTCCAATTCAACCTGTCCTGTTGATTGTATGGCCATGGAGCACCATTGTTTTCAACATTAGTCATCATGGAATTTAAAGCAGCCGGTGCAGCACTTTGTTCCATAACTAAATAACGACGCATATCCATAATAATAGACAACGGACTAATATTTACCGGACATTCTTCCACACAGGCATTGCAGGAAGTACATGCCCAAAGTTCTTCGGGAGAAATATAATCGTTTAATAACGACTTATTATCCGGTACAAAAACGCCTTTGTTAGCATCAATATTTCTTCCCACTTCTTCCATTCGGTCGCGGGTATCCATCATAATTTTACGAGGCGACAATTTCTTTCCGGTAATGTTAGCCGGACAAACGGAGGTACAGCGACCACATTCGGTACAAGTGTAGGCATTTAATAATTGAACCCAGTTTAAATCCTGAATATCACTGGATCCAAATTTTGCCGGAGCTTCTCCTTCAGCAGCAGCCGGAGCGGCAAACGGATCGGCATTAGGATCCATCATCAATTTTACCTCTTTGGTAACTGCCTCTAAATTATCAAATTCTCCTAACGGATTCAAATTAGCAAAATACGTATTTGGGAAAGCCAAAAGAATATGAAGGTGTTTAGAAAAATATAGATAATTCATAAACAACAAAATCCCAACAATATGCAACCACCAGAATATATCATAAAGCATGGCAACCGCATTGCTGTTTACTCCGTCAAATAAAGGTGCTAAAAACTGACTTACAGGAAAAGAACCTGCTTTGATAAAATGAGAATAACCTCCGGGAATATTTTGCAAATGCAAATCGGAAGCATTCATAAACAGGAACAAAAACATTAAAATAGTTTCGAAATACAGGATGTAATTCGCATCATTTTTAGGAAAACCTTTCAAATCCGGGTTTGCAAAACGTTTTAGTCTGATGATATTTCTTCTAATCCAAAAAACCGTTACCGAAACAATAACTAAAAGTGCTAAAATTTCGAAAGAAGCGATTAGAAAATTATAAACAGCACCCAAAGAAGCAAATATTCGGTGTGTTCCAAACAATCCGTCAATAATAATTTCTAATAACTCAATATTGATGATAATAAACCCTACATAAACAATAATGTGCAAAATTCCGGCAATAGGTCTTTTTACCATTTTTGACTGCCCTAAAGCAATCATCGCCATATTCTTCCATCTTTCTTTAGGATTGTCTTTGCGGTTTACATCAATACCCAAATTAATATTACGATAGATTTTTTTGATATTTGAAATAAAATATCCAAAACCAATAATTAAGACGATGGCAAATAATATATTGTCTAAATAACTCATAATTTGTTATTTTTTTGCTTTGGAAATAGTATCATTTGGTCCTACATAAGGCTTATTTTTCTTTCCAAAAAGAGAAATATTTACATAACGGGTTGGATACAAACGAAGATCCTGAAGCAATAATTCTAATTCCTTAGAAGTATTTGACAAATTATTATAAAAAGCTTCGTCTTTAAGTAATTTACCCATACTTCCGTCACCGGCTTCTAAACCAGCCATAATTCCGTTCACTTTAGCCAAAGTAGAGTTTAAACTTTTAACCGTTTTCCCTAAATCGGCTTTACTTAGAGAATCAGAGATTTTAGAAAAATTACCGGAAATTTTATTAAAATTAGTAACCATTCCGCTGATTTGGGTTTTATTTTCAGCCACTAAAGAATTCACTCCCACTGATGCCTGATGAAATTGCTCCATCGTTTTGCTTAATTCAGCTAAACTTTTCTTTAAATTTTCCTGTGTGTTTTTGTCCAAAACATTATTGATTCCGGCAATCAGATTATCAGCATTTACCAATAATTTTTCAATCTTATCCTGAAGCGGAACTAATTTTTTACTCAACGACTCAGTCATTCCTAAACGAACGCTTCCATTTAGCTTATCCCCGTTTTCAATTTCTGTTTTATTCGAAAAATCAGGTTCAATAGCAATTTGTTTTCCACCGATAAATCCCGGTTCGTAAATTGTTGCCAAACTGGTTTTTGAAATTGGAAAATCAGTTTTAATTTGCATTTCAACTAATAATTTTCCATTCGAAGGATTGATGGTAATTTGTTCAATTTTACCAATTACCAAACCATTTATGGTTACTGCCGCTGAAGGAGCTAAACCTTCCACGCTGTCGTATTCAGCATATAATGTAGTATAACTATTAAAAAGATCGCGCCCTTTTAAAAAACTATAACCCCAAATAAATATCAATATTGCTGCAATTACTAAAATTGCTGTCTTAATTTCTCTAGTTAATTTCAAAATAATAGGTTTTAGTGCAAATTTAAAACAAATAATAGAACTTGACGTTATTTTATTGCATCCTGAATATCGATTTGATTCCCGTTCTTGTAAGCAACCACAAAAGCCGAATTAAATCCTTTTTCTTTAGCTTCGCTCAAAAGCTTTCTGGAATCTTCATAATCAGCCGTTTGTCCGTAAAAATATTTGTAATTTTTCCCTATGCGTTCCATGGTAACACTGCGAAGTCCTTTAAAATTTTTAGGCGCTAATTCTAATTTTCTTCCCGAAACAGCCAGTTGAACCTTAAAAATCACATCTGAATTCGACTGAGAAACTGTTTTTTTGGCCACAACAGAATCTGATTTACTCTTTTCAGGAGTAGCGGTATCAGGCATTCTTTCGTTCATTCTTTGAGAAGGTTTCACTCCAACTTCCGATTCACCGCCGCCAAAATATTCGTTTTTATAACTAATAATAGCATTAGCAATCGCTCGGGCTATATCGTTTTGTCCTTCTTCCGAATCTAAAACATTTCCTTCTGTATAATTAGAAACAAATCCCGTCTCGATTAAAACCCTAGGCATATACGCTTTATGCAACACCATAAAAGGTGCCTGTTTTACTCCCCCGGCTCTGATTTTTTTGCCTAAAGCAGCAAAACCATTTTGTATTTTACTTGCCAAAGAAATACTATTATCTAAATATTCTTCCTGCATTAAGGTAAAACCAATCATCGTTTCCGGCGAATTCGGGTCAAAACCTTCGTATTTTCTTTTATAATCTTTTTCTAAAGTGATTACCGAGTTCTCTTTTTTAGCCGCTTCCAGATTGGAAGCAATTTTACTCATACCCATCACATAGGTTTCCGTTCCATCGGCAGCTGTATTTCTATTAGCATTACAGTGAATGGAAACAAATATATTCGCATTGGCTCTGTTAGCAATATTAGCTCTTTCAACCAAATCAATAAAAACATCGGTTTTTCGGGTATAAATCACATCTATTTTAGGATGAGACTCTAATATTTTACCTACTTTAAGAACAATAGCCAGGTTTATTTTTTTCTCTACGTGACCATTATAAGATGCCCCAAAATCATGGTCACCATGACCTGCATCCAGAGTTACTTTAAAATTACCCGACTGGCTATAATTAGTAAAAGAAAGAAAGAGAAGTAAAAAAGTTAGTACAACTTTTGTTTTAGTAATTACAAACATAAATCTAAAGTTAATTTTAATTAAACACTACGGCTAGAATTTGATTATTTGACTATTTTTGACGAAAAATAATCTGTAAGTTTGACACTTCAAAAAACAAGCCATAATTTTACAAAAATAGTATTTATCCCTTTGCATACAAACTTATTTCATATCGTTTTATTATCATTTTTCTTAACATTTGGGGCGTCTGACGTCTATTCTCAGGATATTTCTAAGAAAACGAAAGCCATCTCTGCGAAACAAACAAAAAAATCAGCGGAAACCAAAACCACCGTTAAAGACACTATTCGTAAAGAAACCGACAGCATTAAAAAGGATAGCATCAATCCAAAAAAAGCTTTTTTGGAAGGAAAAGTAAAATACAAAGCCGATAAATATGCTAAAATTGATCAGAAGCGAAAATTAATCACGCTCTATGACAATGCTGAACTTTATTATCAGGATATCGAATTGAAATCCGGAATAATTATAATGGATTATGAAAAAAATGAAGTTTATGCCGGAAGAATCAAAGATTCTTTAGGAAAATATACCCAATACCCCAACTTTAAACAAGGTTCTAATGTGGTAGAACCCGATTCTATCCGCTTTAATTTTAAAACCAAGAAAGCTTTAATTTGGAATTCTAAAACCGATCAGGGCGAATTTAACGTAAAAGCAGCCATTACGAAAAAAGAAAACGATTCAGTCTATTTTTTAAAAGGCGCACGCTTCACCACTTCTACGAATAAAGAAAATCCCGAATATTATTTCAGAACTTCTAAAGTAAAATTCATTCCCGGAAAAAAGGTCATCACCGGACTAACAAACTTAGTTATTGCCGATGTACCAACCCCAATTGCTTTGCCTTTTGCTTATTTTCCAATGAGTAAAGAAACCAGCGTTTCGGGAATTATTTTACCAAGTTACAACAATTCCAATACCCGCGGATTCTCTTTGCAAAACGGAGGATATTATTTTGCCCTGAGCAATCATTATGATTTAACTGTTTTGGGAGATTATTACACTAATGGAAGTTACGGTATGCGATTTGAGTCTTCTTATGCTAAAAGATACAAATTCAGAGGAAATATTAACGTTCGTTTTGAAAACCTGATTAACAGTGAAAGAGGTTATCCGGATTATTCCAAACAAAATATTTACAACATCCAATGGTCGCACTCCCGGGATTCTAAAGCAAACCCGAATTCCTCTTTCTCGGCATCGGTAAACTTAGGAAGTAGTAAATATTTCCAACAATCCATTAACCAATCCAACACCGGTTCGACCTTAAACAATACACTGAGTTCTTCGATTTCTTATTCAAAGACTTTTAACATTGTTCCTCAGGCCCGATTGTCGCTAACCGCGACACATTCGCAAAATACGCAAACGGAATCTATCAATATGACACTGCCAACTTTGCAATTTAGCTTGGACAGAATGTATCCTTTTGTTGGAAAAGACGGAGTTAAAAAAGGTTTTTTCAAAAATATTAACTTACAATACAACCTTAACGGTCGAAACTATATCAATACTACAGATTCTTTATTCTTTAAACCGGAAATGTTTAAAGATGCTAAAATTGGTTTCCAACACAGTATTCCTTTGAGTACAAACTTTAAATTATTCAAATATTTTAGTGCCACCACCACCGCTAACTACGAAGAAGTTTGGTACACTAAAACGATTCGAAAAGAATACAACACAGAACAAAGTGCCGTTGTTACTAATACCGTTAACGGATTTGATGCTTTCAGAACTTATAATTTTTCAGCCAGTTTAGGAACCACTATTTACGGAACTTTTAAATTTGGTGACGATAAAAAAATTCAGGCTATCCGACACGTAATTCGCCCTTCTTTCTCCTATTCCTACACACCTAGTTTTGAAAAATATTACGATACCTATTCTTCTGATGCCAGCGGAAGAATGGATCAACGATACACCCGTTTTGAAGGCGGAATTTTCGGAGCGCCGGGATTAAGTAATTCAAACATATTAGGAATCAGTATCAGTAATACTTTTGAAGCAAAAGTAAGAGACAAAGACTCTACCAAAACAGAACCTAAAAAAGTAATGCTGCTGAACAACCTGAATCTTTCTACCAGTTATAACTTAGATGCCGACGGTGTAACCGCTCTGGCCTGGTCTCCGGTTCGTGTAAGCACAGGAGCACAGTTTTTTGAAAACAAATTAAACGCCAACTTAGCCGCTACTTTAGATCCTTATGCGATTGATAATTCCGGTCAAAGAATTAACAAATACAACATTGAAAACGGCGGTAGTTTGTTTAGAATGACCAGTGCCAATATTACCTTAAATTATGCTCTGTCAAGCAGGGATAAAAAAGACAACAAAGACAACAAAGATGCTCAAACCACCCGAAACGGTGGACGTGAAGACGACCTTTTTGGAACCGCTACCGATTTGAACGACAACCGAAAAAGTATGTTTGACGGCAGCGAAGAAGAAGGCGAAGATACTATTTCGGAGTTTTTTAATTCTAAAATTCCGTGGGATATGACTTTTGCTTATTCCTTTACCTATAGCAACAATAATCGGGAAAACAGAATTTCAGGAAACTCCTTAATGATTTCCGCCAATACTGATTTAACACCAAAATGGAAAGTTGGGGTTTCTACAGGATACGATTTTGTTCAAAAAGGAGTAACTTACACACAATTACGCTTTGAACGTGATTTATCAAGTTGGCGAATGAGTTTCAACTGGACTCCTTTTGGTACTAATGCCAACTGGAATTTCTTTATCGGAATCAAATCCGGTATCCTGAGTGATATTAAATGGGAAAAACGAAACTATTCGAATCGTTAATTCTTTAGTTTAAATACAACAAATCATTTTAAATCAATAATGTCATGAAAAAAATAATTTTCACCGAAAAAGCACCTGCTCCAATCGGTCCTTACAACCAGGCTGTTTTAATCGGAAACATGCTTTATACTTCAGGACAAATTGCCATTAACCCTGCCGACGGAAATCTGGTAACTTCCAGCATTGAAGCCGAAACGAAACAGGTTATGGAAAACATAAAAGCCATTCTGGATGCTGCCGGAATGACTTTTGAAAATGTGATTAAATCAACTATATTTATTATGAATATGAATGATTTTGCTACAATTAATACCGTTTATGGTTCCTATTTTAACGAAGTAACCGCTCCAGCACGTGAAACGGTTCAGGTGGCATGTTTGCCAAAAAATGTTAATATTGAAATTTCGGTAATTGCTACAATCTAGTTGCAATTGCATCCAATAACAATTGTGCAGTAGCTTCATTAGTAGCTAACGGCACATTATGCACATCACATACACGAACCAGCATATTTACATCCGGTTCGTGTGGGTGACTTGCCAAAGGATCTTTAAAAAAGAAAACCATATTAGTTTTCCCTTCCGCTACTCTGGCTGCAATTTGCGCATCACCTCCCACAGGTCCCGAAAGCATTTTCATTACCTTAAAACCTGCTTTTTCAGCTCTTCCTCCCGTTGTTCCGGTAGCAATCAACTGAATACTCTCTTTTGACAATACCTCTTTATTTTTGTTTAAAAATTGAACCATGTCAACTTTTTTTCCATCATGTGAAATTATAGCGATTTCCATATTTTTTTATTGATTCGTTACATGATATGAAATTAATCCGTCAATAGGTCTTCTCAACACATTACCTAATTCTAAATTGTATTTATCAAATGCCTGTTGCAATTCTTCTCTTAAATAATAAGCGATAGAACCTACAAAATGCACCGGTACTTCATGACAATTTTCGTATTGCATTACATAATTCTTGATAAAAGACTTCATCCCTTTACGAATGATTTTTTGACAAAATTCCGTATCTTTATGCTGAATTAAAAATTTAGCAAAAGTCGCTAAATACGCATTCGGATTTTCCTCTTTATATAATTTGTTTTTAATAAAATCAGGATCAACATTGAACTCTTTTTCAAATTCAACCGCTAAATCCTTTGGCATTTTATTGAAATAATATTTTCTGATTAATTCTTTTCCATAAACATTACCACTGGAATCATCCATAACAATGTAGCCTAAAGATTGTACTTTTTGATGCAAAACAGTTCCGTCAAAATAACTACAGTTAGACCCCGTCCCTAAGATACACACGATGGCTTTTTGATCCTTAGGAGTCGTTGCATAAACAGCGGCATAAGTATCTTCTTCCACCACAATTTCAGCATTTGGAAAATACTCCTGAAAAACGCCCTTCAATGTAATTTTCATTCGATCCGTTCCGCAACCTGCTCCATAGAAATACAAATGAGACACTAACTTTTTACTTTGCTGTATATCAAAACGATCGTCTAATCGGGCTATAATCTGGTCTCCTTCTAAGATTTCCGGATTTAATCCTAAAGTTTGGGTGGTAAATAATATTTTTCCCTGGTCGTCTATGGCAATCCAATCGGCTTTGGTAGAACCGCTGTCAACTATTAATTTCATTTGTTTGTTTTTGGTGTGTTAGTTTTTTGTTTTTAGCCTTCAGATTGTAATTGAAATAAATTCCGCTGCAATCTCTTGTTTTTAGAAAATAAAAATCCCGTTAATTTTAAATAACGGGATTTTATATTGATTTGAATATTATTTCAATCCAGAAATGTGAACTGATAAATCTAATAATTTACTTGAATATCCGTACTCATTATCGTACCAAGAAACTAATTTGAAGAAAGTAGAATTCAATCCGATTCCGGCAGTAGCATCAACGATAGAAGTTCTTTTGTCAGAGATGAAATCCTGAGAAACAACTGCGTCTTCAGTATATCCTAAAATACCTTTCATGTTAGTTTCAGAAGCTTCTTTTAAAACTTTCATGATTTCTTCATAAGAAGTTTCTTTAGCTAATTTTACAGTTAAATCTACTGTAGAAACGTCAGCAGTAGGAACACGGAAAGCCATACCTGTTAATTTTCCATTCAAAGAAGGAATTACTTTTCCAACAGCTTTAGCAGCTCCTGTAGAAGAAGGAATGATGTTGATTGCAGCAGCACGTCCACCTCTCCAGTCTTTTCTTGAAGGTCCGTCAGCAGTCATTTGAGTTGAAGTTGTAGCGTGAACTGTAGTCATTAAACCTTCAACAATTCCGAAGTTATCATTGATAACTTTAGCTAAAGGAGCTAAACAGTTAGTAGTACAAGAAGCATTAGAAACAACTAAATCAGAAGCTGTTGCAGTTTCGTGGTTTACTCCCATTACAAACATTGGAGCGTCAGCAGAAGGAGCAGAAATAATTACTTTTTTAGCACCACCTTTTAAGTGTTCACTTGCAGTATCAATAGTTGTAAAGATACCTGTACATTCAGCAACTACATCTACATCAACTTCGTTCCATTTCAAATCAGCCGGGTTTCTTTCAGCAGTGATACGAATGTTTCTTCCATTTACATATAATTTACCATCTTTTACTTCAACTGTTCCGTTAAATTGACCGTGAACAGAATCGTATTTTAATAAGTAAGCTAAGTGATCTACATCTAACAAGTCGTTGATAGCAACTACTTCTACATTGTCTCTGTTAAAAGACTCTCTGAAAACAATTCTACCGATTCTTCCGAAACCGTTTATTCCTAATTTTACTTTTGACATTTCTTTTTTATTTATTTATTGTTTATTATGTGATTTGTTTTTTGCGTGTGCAAATTTAAGGATTAATTCTGCTACAATTTTTTTTAAGTTGTGATAATATCAGAAACGCGCAACAATTCACGATCAATTTCCGACTTCCCTTTAATCGCTAATGATAGCGGCGTAAGATTTACAGTATCATTTTTCAATCCTACCATAAAGTTTGAAACCCCTTCCAATAAAGATTCTACCGCTTTAACACCCAAACGGCTTGCTAAAACACGGTCAAAACAAGAAGGCGAACCACCTCTTTGCATGTGTCCTAAAACAGAAACACGCACATCATATTCCGGTAAATTAGCATCCACGTAATCTTTTAATTCAAATACGTTTTTACCAATTTTATCTCCTTCAGCAATAACTACAATACTGGATGATTTTCCGGAAGCTTTACTTTTTTGAAGCGATTCTAATAAACGCTCTAAACCTAAATCTTCTTCAGGGATTAAAATTTCTTCGGCTCCACCGGCAATACCCGCATTCAAAGCAATATGTCCGGCATCTCTTCCCATTACCTCTACAAAGAATAAACGGTTATGAGAACTCGCTGTATCTCTAATTTTATCGATAGCTTCTACAACGGTATTTAAAGCTGTATCATAACCTAAAGTATGACTGGTACCATAAATATCATTATCAATAGTTCCCGGAATTCCCATAACAGGGAAGTTATATTCGGAATTAAAAATTAAAGCTCCGGTAAAAGTTCCGTCTCCTCCAATAACTACTAAAGCTTCGATTCCTGCTTTAATCAAATTTTCATGGGCTTTTTTCCTTCCTTCCGGAGTTCTGAATTCTGACGAACGCGCCGATTTCAAAATTGTTCCTCCTTTATTAATAATGTTATTTACACTACGAGGTCCCATTTCTTCGAAGTCGCCTTCAATCATTCCCTGATAACCTCTGTAAATCCCAACACATTCAATATTATGGTACGCACAAGTTCGAACCACTGAACGTATGGCGGCATTCATTCCAGGCGAATCTCCACCTGAAGTTAAAACACCTATTTTTTTAATTGTTTTTAGCATAGTTTTAGTTTTGAAAGGTAAAAATAAGAAACATAAATTACTTTAAAAGCTTCTGTTTTATTATTTTAACTATTTATTACAAATTCAAACGTTTTCGTTAATAAGTTTTAAGAAAAACAAAAAAAGCCTTATTTTTTTTAAAAGAAAACGATTTTTATAGATTTTATATAAGAATAACCTATTATTTACAACTTTTTAACATCAATTACGAAATTAGATTTTTTACAAAAAAATAAAATCACTTTTATTAGTCTTCATCCGTTCGAACGGCCTCCGAATTATTCTTAGACTCTTCTTTTTTAGGTTCTTTACTATTGTTAAAATTAATATATTCCGGAGTTACATTAGAATCTTCAAAATATTCGTTAGTAGTTTTTACTTTTTGAATTTTATATTTTTTGAAAATTTTACTCACTAACTCTCTGAATGTATCAAAATCAACTTCATAGGTTAACCCCAGACCTTGCGTATAACCAATACCCTGCCCGATGTAATTAATATCATTTTCCCGGTTAAATAATCGCAGATTCATCGTTCCATCCTGATTTACCCTGTATTGCACTTCCACATCCCCTACAACAGCTGATTCATTAATTCCTCCAAAAGGAACCCCTACCTTTCCGTTAATCGAAATACGTTCGTTGATTTTAGAAGAAATCGTTGCCACTACTCGCCCATCCGTTTCTTTACCAATTCTTCGATCGGGAGATACATAATTTAAACCTACTTTAAATTTATCATTATCGGTTTTCAAAATATCTCCCAGCAAACTGGAAGCTGTTTCAAACAAACTTCCGGAGAAATCCGACTGATTTACTCCTTCCGGACTCAGGAATCCTCCCGAAGAAAGCAAGTACAAAGCCTGTGTTTGACGCACATCTTTATCGTATAATTTATACTGTATTTCCGATTTCAAGACATTACTTACCGTTGGGAACTCGATATTAAATTCCGGATCCGGACTCGCCAGATCTCCCTGAATACCAATCACTACATCAACCGGAACTTTTCGGTTAAATGAGGAATTATCCAACAACACCGCAGGATTTGCAATCGTTTTATAAACCGCCTGAAGATTTAACTGTGCACGCATCGGGTTTCCTTCCCAAATAATCGAACCTCCTTTTCTAACCGCAAACTTTTTATCGATTAAACCACCGTATTTAAAATTATACGTTCCTTCATAAGCCTGGAAATCGCCCCACATTTGAAATTTCCCCAAAGTATTTATTTTAAACAACAACGAACCATACCCTTTTCCGCGCATTCCATGACCGGAATTACGGTCTAAAATCACTTCAATATCAGCATCAGGCGTAATATCCAAATCAAACTCCAGTTCGAGTCCGTTGTATTTTCGACTATTTTCAACGATACCCATTTTGTTATTGTACTTTTCTTTAGGAGTTACAAAATGAATAAAGGAATTTTCACCTACACTTTCGGCATAATTAATCGGAATCTTAACATCTGATCCTTTTTCTGATTTGGCTGCAATTTTAATAAACAAAGCATCCGTAGGTCCTTTTATCGAAGCATTTCCGTTAATAAATGCGGTTCCGTAATAAGCCGCATCTTCAGAATCTTTAGTATCCAAAACCACTAATTTTTTAGAACTAATATCAAAATCCAGTTTCCAATCGGAAAAATTACGATGTTCGATACTTCCGTTCAACAAACCTTTGGTATTGAATTTTGAATCGGTAATCGTATTATTTCGAAATAAAAAAGTTTCATCAACCAAATCCACAATCGAGCGATCGTTCAGCTGATAATCAACATTCAGATACGGAATAGTCATCCCGGCTTTATCTACAAACAAACGTCCGCTAATTTTTGGTTTATTAACATCGCCTGTAACCACCGAATTTCCGGTAACAAAACCTCTTATATTAGACAAAACCTCACCACCCAGAGAACTAAAAACCCCAAGATTAAATTTATCCAGCTTAACTTTCAGGTCTAAAATGGTTTTCTTATTTACAATTTCAAAACTTCCGTTTGCATTGAACGATTCAATATTATCATTAGTTAAATAGGAATCAATAGTAAACTTTTCCAGATTTTGATCACCTTCAATATTAAATTTCAAAACACCCAAATCGGTTTTATTAATATTCAGTCGATTGACCACTAAAGAAGCCGTTGGTTTGTACATTTGATTGTTTTGCTTAAAATGTACCTCGCCGTTAACATTTCCGTTAAAGACAAATTTGCTGCTCAAAGGCGTGACTTTGTACAAATCGATGTCTTTAAAATTTAATTCTAAATCCTTATGCAATCGATCGTCAATGGTTCCGTTTAAAGAAACCGACTGTCCTTCGTGAGATAAAATAATATTGTCGAAAACAAAATTCTTAAATGACTTATCAAAAACAATTTTGTTATCCGAATGGTCTTTTTGATTCAGATACCAAAGATTTTCTTTGAATTTCATCTCCGATTTACTAATCCCGACCACATTATTATTTTCCTTATCAATAGTGTGATATAAGTTCAAATTAAAATAATCCTCTCCTTTTTCACCGCCTTTAAATTCCGAACGGAACAACAAAGTATCTTTAGTCGTAATGTTAATCAAACTAAAATCACGCATTTTATAATAAGGCGTTTTGATGCTGTCTAATTCGACATAAGCATTGTACAACGGGTTTTTATTATCAACCGCCACACGGATATTATCAAAAGTATTTTTAGCATAAGTAATTTTAGGTGAATTAAAATTCATCTTAAATTCCTGACTGTCGGCTTTAATAAATCCTTTCAAAACCGTATTAGTTGCTAATCCCACTTCGGGATACAAAATCTCTACAATTTTATTATAAACCGTGAAATTAAATCGCAGAAATTGTCCTTTATCTACTTTTTCAGGCTTGAAATTCGTGTATAAACTTCCCAACGAATTTCGGGTGAGCTTCCCTAATTGTTTAAACTGAAAATGTCCCACCATCTGACCTTCTACAATATCGGGCGAATTAATGGTAAGTGTTCGGATTCCTTTTTCATCAAAATTAGAACTCACATTAAAATCATCAAAAACATAAGTATCCTTTACATTTTGATAAGAAGTTTGTTTGATAAAAACATTTCCCTGTAAATTTTCGATGGTATTTCCGGTAAGTTGCACCACTACATCTCCTTTGAAATTGGAAATGCTGTCATTTACAAATTTGAGTCTGTGCAAATCAGCTTTAGTAACATTAATATGAAAATCATACTTGTTTTCTTTAGCACTTAAATCAACTAATCCATCGAAATCCATCGCCAAATTTGGATCGGCAACAGTAATTTGTCCTTTATAGTATGGCAGTTTGAAATTCCCGTTAACCGTTATATTATTATATGTATAACCTTTATAATCCAAAGTATTAATCGCTCCTTTTACCTGCGTATTCAAATATTTCTCCGTAAAACCTTTCCCGTCAGCATTGACGTCCATCGTTACTTTTCCTAAATCTTCCCGATTTAAAAAAGTTCCCACATCAAAATTTTCAAAAACTACATTTCCGTTATAAGCCGCTTTGTCAATGAAATCAATATCTGTCATCGAAAAAACCGATTGCACCCTTCCAATTTCTGTTTTCATATTCAAAGCTGCATCAACGGTTGAAGCTGTCAACTGAATATTTCCTTCCATCCAGCAATTTCCAAGCGTTTTGATTTCCAAAGGCAATTTTTCACCTAAAACTTTTGGCATCAAATGAACCAAATGATCATAACTGGTTGCAACCTGACTAAAATCGCCATCCATATAAAAACGCTGCTGCTCTTTTCCGAAAATATTTTTAAAACGAATATCTCCATCCATTTTAGAACCATTGGAATCAACCATTCGCAAACGACTTACGTACAAATCGTTTAAAGTTCCCCTCAAATCAGTTCTTTTGAGATAAAAAAACTGATTTTTAGCTAAACCGTCGTAAAAACATCTCACATCATTTGTTCCAACGGTAGCCGAATGGATTTTCAAATCCCATTTTACTTTATCATTAAAATGAGTAAAATCTTCAATTTTATAATTAAGTGCTAATTCGCCTTTAATTTTCGAATATGGTGTTTTTAAATCAAAATTTCGAAGTTGAATTTTTTTCTTGGTATAACTAAAAACCGTACATAAATCTTCAACAAACAAACCACGATGATCTAAAAAAGACAATTTATCAATTTTAATATCCACATCGGGACCGTAAAGTTTAAAATCAGTTAATTCAGCATTGACTTTTGTAAAATCAACATCTTTAGGATTAACCCGGTTATAATCATACAATCTAAAATGCGCATTTCTGATAGAAGCCTTATCAGAAATAAAAAGGGTATGTTTTCCGGATGGCGGTGCTCCCGAATCGAAAGATTCGATAAAAACATCCATATTGGTTTTCTTTTCGTTTTTATAGGTTTTCATATCAAACAAAACCCCGTCCAAACGAATCGTTTTAAAAATCAAATCACCCTCCATCACCGCATTTAAATCCAAAAGATTGGTGTTTAAAATTCTGGAATAAATCAAAGTATCTTTGTGATGGTCCAAAATCAATACATTTTGAATTTTAACCCCGCCAAAAACCGAAATTTTAACCTTATCAATAGCGATATGAGTACCAAAATCATTATTAATGCGATTCATCAAATATTTCCCCACTTTGGTTTGAACCGTCGGTAAGGTCAATGCGATACCCAGCAACAACAATAGAATGATGAGCCCAAGAATTATATTTGAAGTTATTTTGATCGCTTTTTTGATATGCTTTGCTGTTATGTTGATGAAAAATGATTTTGCCCAAGGAAAGAGCGAAACCTTTAATAAAAATTCTTTAATTTTGGCTGCGCCGTAAAATTATGAAAAATAAAATCGGTTTCTAAAAAGATAACCCAAAAATTGTACCTTTTTATGCTCAATCCTGAGGTTTACATTCTTGCTATTGAAAGTTCCTGCGACGACACTGCCGCTGCTGTTTTATGTAACGACAAAGTGCTCTCAAATGTTGTAGCCAATCAATTGGTTCACACCCAATACGGAGGGGTGGTTCCTGAACTGGCTTCGCGTGCGCACCAGCAAAACATTGTTCCGGTAATTGACGCCGCTTTAAAGAAAGCCAACATTTCTAAAGAACAATTATCGGCCATTGCTTTTACACAAGGTCCGGGATTAATGGGCTCTTTATTAGTTGGAAGTTCTTTTGCCAAATCAATGGCTTTAGCGCTGAATATTCCGCTGATTGCCGTAAACCACATGCAGGCACATATTTTGGCTCATTTTATCGATGAAGCAGGTTATGACAAACCCGAATTCCCTTTTATCGCTCTGACTATTAGCGGGGGGCACACTCAAATTGTGCGTGTGGGCAATTATTTTGACATGACCATCATTGGTGAAACCACCGATGACGCAGTAGGAGAAGCTTTTGATAAAACCGCAAAAATCCTTGGCTTACCTTATCCGGGAGGCCCTTTGGTAGATAAAAATGCGCAATTAGGAAATCCAAAAGCTTTTAAGTTTACCAAACCAAAAGTACCGGGATTAGATTTTAGTTTCTCCGGTTTAAAAACTGCTATTTTATATTTTATCCAAAAAAATAAAGCCGAGAATCCTAATTTCATTGACGAGAACATCAACGATATTTGTGCTTCCATTCAATATACTATTATTGAAATTTTGATGGACAAATTAAAAATGGCCGTCAAAGAAACCGGCATTAAACAAATCGCGATTGGCGGTGGCGTTTCTGCCAATTCCGGAATTAGAAATACGCTGAAAGAAGCCTACGCAAAATACGGTTGGAAAACTTTTGTTCCTAAATTTGAATACACAACTGACAATGCCGCAATGATAGGAATTGTAGGTTATCAAAAGTTTTTATCTCAAAATTTCGAAAATGCTTCAGTAGTTTCTAAAGCGCGAATTCAATTCTAAACTATGCAATTATTTTACAATCCAAATATTGACGAGCTAACGGAATCTTTCATTTTTGACAAAGAAGAAAGCAAACACATCATTAAAGTATTACGAAAAAAAGACGGCGATATTTTATATGTAACCAATGGCGCAGGATATTTATTTGAATGCGAAATTACCTTAGCTTCTGACAATAAATGCACGGTAAAAATTAACTCTTTAGAGAAAAAAGAAACTTCTAAATTTCATTTGCATTTAGCGGTTGCTCCTACCAAAATGAACGACCGTTTTGAATGGTTTTTAGAAAAAGTAACCGAAATTGGTATTCAGGAAATCACACCAATTATCTGCGATCGTTCGGAAAGAAAAGTGATTAACAAAGAACGTTTTGATAAAATCGTTTTATCCGCTTTGAAACAATGCAACGAAAGCTATTTACCAAAACTAAACGAAGCGGTTACTTTCAAGGAATTCATCAGCAAACAACAAAATAAGGGTTTACAATTGATTGCCCATTGCGAGGAAACCGATAAAAAAACACTGAAATCAGTTTTAAAACCCAACGAAGACGTTACTTTGTTAATCGGCCCTGAAGGCGATTTTTCGACCAAAGAAATTGCTTTGGCTTTAGAAAATAATTACACTCCGGTATCTTTAGGAAATACCAGATTACGCACTGAAACGGCAGCTGTAGTTGCCTGTCATAGTGTGGTGTTTTTTAATGAATAAGTTCATTGCGAGCGATAGCGAAGCAATCACATTAATACAAGTAAATCCTGCATATAAAAATTAAATCAAAAAAAGTAGTGAGATTGCTTCGTTCCGATAGCTATCGGAACCCGCAATGACCAGACTAACAACTAAGGACTAAAAAAAATGAAAAAAATCTATCTTATCTTATTATTGATTTCATTCGCTTCTTTTTCTCAGGAGATTGCCTTGGTAAAATACAGTGGCGGCGGCGATTGGTATGCCAATCCTACTTCTCTGCCTAATCTGATTCGTTTTTGCAACAGCCATATCAACACGACCATTAGTCCAAAACCAGCTACAGTAGAACCAAGCAGTCCTGATTTATTTTCGTATCCTTTCCTTCACATGACCGGACATGGAAATGTTATTTTCAGTCCTTCTGACGTACAAAACCTTCAAAAATATTTAAGTGGCGGCGGCTTTTTGCACATAGATGACAATTATGGGATGGACGAATACATCCGAAAAGAAATCAAAAAAATATTCCCCGATAAAGCCTTAGTCGAAATTCCTGCAACACATCCTATTTTTCAAAAACCTTTTGTTTTTGCTAATGGTCTGCCTAAAATTCACGAACACGATGGCAAACGTCCTCAGGCTTTTGGAATCTTCATCAACAACCGTTTAGCTTTACTTTATACTTTCGAATGCGATTTAGGCGATGGCTGGGAAGACGCCGAAGTTCACAACGACCCGGTTGCTGTGCGTGAAAAAGCCCTGAAAATGGGCGCCAACATTATCAATTACATCTTTAACAACTAATTATTTTCCCGTGCAACTCACTCACGAAGAAACCCAATTTGAATCCTCACAATTTCCGATCACCCTGATTTGTGACCACATTTATTTTCAGCAAAATATCGGCTCACTTTTTCGAATCGGGGAAGCTTTCGGAATTGAAAAAATCATCTTTTTAGGAAAAGATATTCCGTTAAATCCCAGAAAAATAAATAAAACCAGCCGAAGCACTCATTTACATCTTCCGTATCTTGTTTTTGAAGAAGAAAACACTTTAATTGAACATTTAAAAGAACAGGATTACGAAATCATTTCTTTAGAAATCACCTCTAACAGTAAAGCACTTAAAGATGTTCTTTTGCCAACCAACAAAAAAATTGCTCTGATTATCGGAAGCGAAATCAACGGCGTTAGTGAGGAACTTTTAGCGCTTTCCAACCAAATTGTACACATCAATATGTTTGGTAAAAACAGCAGTATGAATGTCGTTCAGGCCGCAAGTATTGCACTTTATGAATTTACTTCTAAATTGATTTGATATTTTTTATCTTTATCAGCTAAACAAAGAGCAATGATTACATCAAGAACTATTTCCAGAGGTATTTTAAGAGCCTTAGCAACGACTATTTTAGTCGGTTTACTATTGTTTTTTATCTATAAAATCAGCACTGTACTTACTTATTTAGTAATCTCCATAATTCTAACCATGATAGGGCAGCCTATCTCCCATTTTTTTAAAAAACGTTTAAAATTCAACCATATCCTCGCTACTACCACTACGGTATTTATTTTTATATTACTTATTCTGGGGTTTATTTTAATGTTTATTCCTTTAATCTCTTCGCAAGGACAAAACTTATCACTGCTTAATACTGCCGAAATTGAAAAAAACATCATCGAACTTCAAAATCAAATTACTTCTTTTTTAGACGCTCATAATATCGATTCGGCAAAAGTTTTAAAAGAAGCCAATTTGACTTCGAACATCAACTTTACCGTAATTCCTAATTTTTTAAACGGCCTTCTTGGAACGATTAGTAGTTTGGGTGTTGGATTTGGTTCGGTATTATTCATTACTTTTTTCCTTTTAAAAGACAGAATACTCTTTCTCAGAGGAGCTAAAAAACTCATCCCTGACAGCCACGAAGAGCAATTTTTAAACTCTTTCGAAAAAATAAACAATTTACTTTCCCGCTATTTTATTGGATTATTATTTCAATTATTCATCGTTTTTCTTTTATACCTGATTGTTTTAGTCATTTTTGGAATACCTAATGCTTTAATTATTGCTTTTTTATGCGCTGTTTTAAACATCATCCCTTATGTTGGCCCGCTAATCGCATCAATATTAGCCGCCATTTTAACGATGTTAAGCCACTTAGGAAATGATTTTCAATCTGAAATTTTACCGGTAACCATCTATGTTTTAATCGGGTTCTGGATTGTACAACTGATAGATAATAATGTTTCCCAACCACTTATTTTTTCCAAAAGTGTCAGTTCTCATCCTTTGGAAATATTCCTTGTTATTTTAATTGCCGGTTTTCTTTTTGGAATTTTGGGAATGATTTTCGCTGTTCCTTTATATACCATCATAAAAGTAATTGGTAAAGAATTCTTTCCGGAATACAAAATCATCAAATTGCTAACCAAAGACATTTAAATTGAATATCAATATTTTACAGTCCGAAATTCAGGAGTTTATAAACAAAAATAGTAATACTTCGATTTCCAAATTGGCTTTGCAAAAAAATCCTTTTCCGGAAGTGGACTGGAAATTGATTTTGAACCAAATTGAAGCCAAAGCAAAAGCCAAAGACAAATTACCAAGCTGGTTTAACACCCAAAATATTCTTTTTCCGGGCAAAATTTCGGTCGAACAAACTTCTTCCGAAGCCACCGCTATATACAAAAGTAATTTGATTTCCGGCGAAAATCTGATTGATTTAACAGGCGGTTTTGGTGTGGACGATTATTATTTTGCCAAAAAAGTAAAATCTGTAGTTCATTGCGAAATCAACCCGGAACTTTCGGAAATTGTACAACATAATTTTGAACAGTTTCAAGTTAGAAATATCGAATGTTGTTCAGGCGACAGTCTGGAAATCCTGAAAAAAAGCACCCAGAAATGGGATTGGATTTACATTGATCCTTCCCGAAGAAGCGATATAAAAGGCAAGGTTTTTATGCTCAAAGACTGCCTGCCCAACGTTCCTGAAAATCTGGATTTCTATTTCGAAAAATCGGCTGCTATTTTGATTAAAACCGCTCCTTTACTGGATATTTCAGCCGGATTATCTGAGTTGAAAAATGTCAAAACCATTCACATTATTGCTTTAGAAAACGAAGTCAAAGAACTTTTATGGGAATTACATCGCGATTATTCGGGCATTATTTCCGTAAAAACAGCCAATATAACCAAAGGTTCCGTTGATACTTTTGACTTTGAAATGCGGCAAAATCAAAGTCTTCCCAACTACGGATTGCCTCAAAAATACCTCTATGAAGCCAACAGTGCCATTATGAAATCGGGGGCTTTTGACGAAGTTGCCATTCAATTTAGACTTGACAAACTACACCGGCATTCGCACCTTTATACTTCGGAAGAATTAGTAGATTTTCCGGGACGAATTTTTGAAATCAAAGCCGTTTTCCCATACAACAAACCCGAAATCAAAACCCATCTGAGCGGCAAACCATGCAACATCACCACCCGAAATTTTCCTGAAACCGTGGAAAACATTCGTAAAAAATGGAAAATTAAAGACGGCGGCAATCACTATTCTTTTTTCACCACTGATGTGAATACTAACAAAATAATAGTATTTTGCGCCAAAATAAAATAACAAGAAACAATCCTAATGAAACAACTAGTACTCTCTGCCTTATTTTTTATTAGCCTGAATGCTTTGGCACAAAAATTCCCCTGCGAATATTCCAGTAACGTCAAGGATTCCATAGGTACTTACAAGCAAACGAAAGAATACCTGATGTCCGAAAAAAACTTTGCCGGAACTTCCAGTTATATTTTTTGCACGCTGGCAACTACTGACGGACTGCCAACCCTGAACGTTCAGCTTATTCAAAAAAGCAAAGGATTCATCAAAGCCAATTGTTTTGACAAAAATTCCAAACTCTATTTGCAGTTAAACAACGGAAAAGTCATTACGCTGTTACACATTAATATGGAATATTGCGGCAGCATGCTGCGCGACGAAAAAGGCTTTGACAACCGCGTGATTGTAGGGACTTTTATGTTTATGAAAGGGACTATGGAAGATTTAAAATCCTCTCCGGTTTCCCTGATGCGCATCAAATACCTGACCGACACCGAAGATTACATCATCAAAAAAGAATTGGTTTCTGAACTCAACGGCAAAACCTACCAGCCCGAAACCTATTTTATGGATAATTTACACTGTATCGAATAGTAAAACCCCAATCCGATTGTCACAAGCAGTCGGATTTTTTTATGTTGTCCCGAAACGTCGGGATGTTTCAGAATCTCTTTTTTTTTGGGCGTGCCCCTGCTTCCTCCCGAAGCTTCGGGACGTTCCACCAGGGGAGAGCTGTACGCTCCCGCTTCCCGATGAAAAATAGGGAGAGCTCCGCTGCCATCCCCCACACAATCCCTGCATCAAACAATAATATTCTTTGCAATTGAAATTGCCATTCCAATTGTTATTTCAACCCGTTGGGTGAAATTAGTTTTTAATGAAATTTTTCGTCAGTTCGAGTGATTTTCTCCCGAAGCCTCGGGAAGAAAATCGTATCGGGAACAAGAAAAATTCCATTAAAAACGGTTCTCGTCCCGATAATTATCGGGACATTTTTTGTTCCGTCCCGAAGTGTCGGGATTATACAAAAAATCGAACTGACGTTTTTAATAATTCACCCAACGGGTTATTTCATTATATTTATATAAGAAAATCAATTCATTATGAAATGGTCCGCTAAAGCTATCAAACACAAAGGAGAAAATAGAATTGCTGTTTATTTTGAAAAAAATGCGGACTTGATTGAACGCATCAAAAAAATTGACGGCGCCCGATGGAGTCAGACACATACAGCATGGCATATTCCTGATACCGAAGAAAACAGAGTCCGATTCAAAATAACCCCATTATCACATACCATTCCTTCGGAAGAAGCACAAGTACAAATAGAAAAATTCAAACAATGGATGCGTTCCAAACGTTATAGCGAAAATACTATTTCAACATATAGCGATGCGTTAAAATCGTTTTTGATTTTTTATAGAGAGAAAGCCATTTCCGAAATAACTAACGAAGATGTTATTGTATTTAATAATGAGTATATTTTGAAAAATAAACTATCAGCTTCCTACCAGAATCAAATTGTGAATGCTATCAAATTGTTTTTTGTTACCATTTTGAAAACCAAGATTGATGTGGATAAAATTCACCGTCCCAAGCGAGCCAAAGTTTTGCCGAATGTTTTGAGTAAAGAAGAAGTGAAAGCAATATTAGAAGCCCATAGTAATTTAAAACACAAAACCATGCTGAGTATAATTTATAGTTGTGGTTTGCGAAGAAGCGAACTTTTAAATTTGAAACCAACGGATATTGATTCTAAAAGAGGTATTGTTATAATCAGGCAAAGTAAAGGTAAAAAAGACAGAATCACTCCTTTATCATCCAAAATTTTGATATTATTAAGAGCCTATTATGAAGAATACAGACCAAGCACTTGGCTTTTTGAAGGTCAAAGAAAAAATAACAAATATTCTGACAGAAGTTTGGAAGAAGTATTGAAAAAAAGTATTAAATTGGCGGGTATAAATAAACCTGTTACGCTACATTGGCTTCGACACAGTTATGCTACACATTTGCTAGAAAGCGGAACAGATTTGCGATACATACAAAAATTATTAGGGCATAATAGCAGTAAAACTACAGAGATTTATACTCATGTAAGTACAAAAAACATACAACAAATTAAAAGTCCTTTTGATGATTTATGAAAAATAAAACTCAACTACAGTTGAGCATATCTAACCAAAAAGATAGGTATATGCTCAACTTTAGTATTAAAAACTGAGCATATAAACAAGTTAGGCACAAGCTAAAAACCGACAATGACAGAAACAGTAGACAACATAGAACTTGACAAGGAAAACATTGAATTTAACAACGCTGCTGAATTTGTCCGACACACAGATAAATTAGTTTACCTAACAGGGAAAGCAGGAACAGGTAAAACAACATTTCTCAAATACATAAAAGACACTACAAATAAGAGCACAGTAATTCTTGCGCCAACAGGAGTTGCCGCAATAAATGCAGGTGGTGTTACTATTCATTCCTTTTTTCAAATACCTTTTGGACCTTTCGTTCCTGACGATTCAAGATTGAGAACAACAGCAACGGGAACAGAAAATAGGGAGACAATTTATACTACTTTCAGGTACCGAGAAGATAAGCGTGAAATAATTGAGAATTTGGAACTGCTAATCATTGATGAAATTTCAATGGTAAGAGCAGATATGTTAGATGTAATTGACAGAATTTTAAAAGTTTTTCGCAAAAAACCCTATTTACCCTTTGGTGGTGTTCAAGTTATATTAATTGGAGATACTTTTCAATTGCCACCAATTGCAGATAATGAACAATGGTCAATTCTATCGCAGTTCTACAAAACCCCTTTTTTCTTTAGTTCAAAAATCATAGAACAGAACACACCTCTTTATATTGAGTTAAAGAAAATCTACAGGCAGAACGAACAAGAATTTATTGATTTATTGAATAGGGTTCGAGTAAGTCAAGTAAATACAAATGATTTTAGTGTTCTTAATGCAAAATACAATCCGACATTTTCAGGAAACGGGAGTGATTATATAATTCTTGCCACCCACAATAACATTGTAAACGAAACGAACCTTACAAAGCTAAATCAACTCACAACTGAATTATTTACTTATGAAGCGAATGTAACGGGCACTTTTCCAGATAAACATAAACCGACAGACCATTACTTAAAATTAAAAGTTGGTGCTCAAATAATGTTTATCAAAAATGACACAGGCGAGTACAAAAGATTTTACAACGGTAAAATTGGAAAGATAAAAGAACTTGAAGAAGCTACTATCACAGTTGTATTTGATGATGAATCCGAAGTTGAAGTTGAAAGAGCAGTTTGGGATAATATTCAGTATTCATACAACAGAGAGCAAAAAAAGATTGTAGAAGAAATTGTAGGAACATTTGAACAATTCCCTATTCGTTTGGCTTGGGCAATTACCGTACATAAGAGCCAAGGTTTAACGTTTGAGAAAGTAATTGCTGATTTAGGAAGAGCATTTGCTCCAGGACAGGTTTATGTCGCTTTAAGTCGTTGTACTTCCTTTAGTGGTTTAATGCTTAAAACTCAACTTAACAGTTATGCTATAAAAACCGACCCTAGAGTTATCGAATTTGCCCAAAATGAAACACCCGGAACATTAATAACGGAACAACTTAATACAGGCAAAGCGGATTTCTACTACAAAAAAGCAAGAGAAGATTTTGGAAAAGGGAAAATCAAATCGGCATTTGACTTTTTCAAAAGAGCTTTAAAGTTCCGTAATGATATTGAGACGGATATTTTTAAGAAATTCATTGAAGTACAGGGAAAACGTCTTTTGGACTTCAAACACAAGAATTCTTCGCTTATTGAGCAACTTGAATTAACCAAGAATGAACTTTCAGAGGCAAAAGAAAATATTGAATTGCAAAAACAAGAACTTACAGAGAAATCAACTAAAATATCAGAACAGAACTCTTCCATTGAACTGCTTTTAGGAAAAACTTCCGAGTTTGAAAATGAAATCGAACGATTGAAAAAAGCATTAAAACAAACCGAGAAAAAACTATCTGACTCACAAATTCACTCGGACGGACTTGAAACTAAACTTCAGAAAATTGAATCAGATTTACGGAATAAGAATAAAGAAAACCAAACCAATAAAGCAGAAATAGAACGACTTAAAAACTTGAAATGGTACGACAAACTAATAGGGAAAAAATAGAAAGCCAGTGCCTAACAATGTATATAAAAAATAGGCGAAACAGTAGTGAAATCAAGTCTTTTGGCTCGTATCAATCTTTATGCTTAACTGAAAATTTCGTGCTTCGAAATCGCCTACTTTTCATATACTAGACCGTTACCAGCAAGGCTAGACGCGACAATCATAAAAATTAAACAATGAAAAAAAACTACACTCAAAGACTTGAGAAATTAAAAAAGAGACGACTTGATGACCAGCTACAAAAAGCTGTGTTATCGGAATCATTCTCAGACATCAGAATTAGTGAAAGTGTAAAATATGCACTTGAATCTATGAGTCCAATAGACCCTAGTTACACAAATAACACATATGTAGCTTCTGAAAACATTCGGAACAACTTAACTAAAGGATTAAATAATAAGGGACTAACTGTTGAATATCGCCATCAAGGTTCTGTGGAGACTGACACACATATCAAGCTACACAGCGACATTGACATACTTGTATTTACTGAAAAGTATCATAGTATGGAACCCCCATTGACACCAATAAGCCCATATCAAGGTGACCCTTTGGCTGACCTAAAGGAATTGAGACAGGAGTGTTACAATGCCCTAAATGCAATTTATAACCAAGTTGACAATTCTAAAGCTAAATCAATTCAAGTCTTTCCGACTAACCCAAAAAGAAAGGTTGATGTTGTTCCTGCAAATTGGGTAAATACACAAGACTATCAATCCACTTCCAACGAGAAGTATCGTGGTGTTCACATTTACGATAAAGACAACCATTCAAGACAAAAGGACTTCCCATTTTTGCATATCGCTAATGTTAAGGCAAAGAACTCCTTGGTAAACGGTGGGCTTGCTAAATTGGTGAGACTTTTAAAAACTCTCAAAGTTGATGCTGATTATGAAATTAACCTATCAAGTTTTGAGATTACAAGTATTGTATTCGCTATGGAAAATCACTCATTGAACAAACCCAAATATCAAGAATTACTTTTGCTTAATGAAGGCTCTAGACAACTTGATAAGGTTATCACAGACAAATTATATAGAGAGAGCTTAATGTCTCCAAACGGCAAAGAGAGAGTCTTTGAAACAAGCGAAATCAAAATCGTTGAGCTTAAAAAATTAAAACTCGAACTTGACGAGCTTATTGAAGACATCACTGAAGAGCTTGGAAAGCAATTTAAACGCATTGATGAAAACATAATCTACGGATAATGAAAACAAGAATATTTATTGGCTCTTCTAAAGAAGGTCTTGAAATTGCAGAATATATAAAGTTGCAATTAGGAACAAAATACGAATGTTACCTTTGGACAGATGATATTTTCAAATTTAACGAGAGTTTTCTTTACACGTTATTGAAAGAAGCTAGTTTGTTTGATTTTGGAATTCTTGTTGCAACCAAGGACGATTTATCAACCATTAGAGATAAATCTTTTGACACACCAAGGGACAATGTAATTTTTGAGTTTGGACTTTTTCTTGGTCGGCTTGGACCTTCTAGAGCATTTGTTATTCAGGAAAGTGGTGCTAAACTTCCAACAGACTTACTTGGAATTACCGTTCCACAATTTGAAAAAACTATTCCCCTTGCCAATTCAACTAGCTTGAATAATGAAATTGAGAGAATATCGAAAACAATTGATGAGAAAATCACACTTGGAGAATTAGGACTGCTACCTTCTACAGTTCTTGCTATTGGATACTTTTACAATTTTGTTTCTATTGTTTGCGAATCAATACACACAAAATCGGACATTAAAGTTGATGATGCAATATTCAAAAAATTTGAACTTAACATAGTAATACCCAAAGACCTTGATGCCGACATTAAGAAAAGAGCAACTGTATATTTTAAATCCAAAACTTTAAAAGAAATTCAATTTGAAACTTCGAGTAGAAATTTTCCGGTTTTTGTAACTTACGACAATCAAAGCAAGGACGTTTTGAAACTTTATGATATGCCAACAACTTTAGGCGGAATTGATAAAGCAATTGAAATGTTTATGCGAAAAGGACATATTGGAAAGACTTCACAGCAGAAACTACTTGAAGAAAGAGAGTTAAGAAATTTTCAAACGACACTTCAGAATCTTATTGACAATGACGCATTTTGCAGAAACATTGTGAAAATTATACAGGAAGAATGACCAACGAAAGAAGAAGCCCAGCTGGTAACAGCTAGAGTTTCGTTGCGGCTGTAAGCCGAACAATGAAACTCGTGTTGAACGGAACCGCTGAAATTCCGCCAGCACTATGGATTTATCGAAAAGTTTTGAGAGAGAATAGCAAGAGTATTAAGTGTCCTCTTTTTTTTGTGGTGTATTTGGGGTGGTTTTTTGGCGTGTTTTCCTTCACTTATGGACACAAGTTCCCTTACCCATAAAATTAACTTTCATAGGGACTGGAATTTTGGCTACTGCCAAGATACCAAGCAGGCGGACCGCGCTGGTCAAAAACCGCTATTCGGTGTAAATTGCCTATTTTACAACAGGGACATTTAGG
>NZ_AUDK01000013.1 GCF_000425425.1 Flavobacterium daejeonense DSM 17708 | reverse complement strand
CAAAGCGGCTGCAAAATTACAACTTTATTCTTTACTCGCAAGAAAAATTTAAAGTTTTTTTTCGATTGTTTTTCGAAGCTAAACCCCTTTTCTCTTAACCAGTATTCCAAATAACTTTGCGCGTTTTGCGGGGTGCAAATGTAAAACATTTTTTATCCAACTTCCAAACTTTATTTTTAAAAATTTCTTCTTAAATCTTAATTCGTTTCTCAGTATGTTTCTCTGAACGTTTTCGCTGTTGCGGGTGCAAAAATAGCACCTTTATTCAATTACACAACACCTTTTGCAAACTATTTTTAAACTTATTTTTTAATACCCTGATAACAAAGCTTTTCTATTTTGAACCTTTTTTGGTTTGTAGGAATTTGGAAGGATAAAAAAGTAACTATAGCACAAATTCCTCGACTCCCGATGTCTCTGGACAAAATGACAACACCAATCTTAATGAAGCTTTACACTACTATATATAGTAGAAATTCCCCACTTAAAACAGACAAACCAGCCCTGATAGTAACAAAAATCCTTTCTAGACGACCTTTAGACAAGAAACTGCTACTAATAAAAAAGAAAATCCGTCCCGAAATACTTCGGGACGGATAGTAACAACTACACTTTTATTCTATTTTAATCCGGATTTGCCAGGATTTTATACAATTCGGCATTAGATATACAAAACTGATTTTCGATATTAATTTGAGACAACTTGGCACTTACCAAATTTGATTCCCTCGAATTAATTAAAAAAACTGAACTTTCCCCGAAAGAAAACATTCGTTCTTCCGAAGCAAGCATCACCATATAATCTTTTACCAGATTATCAATAACACTTTTTTGCTTCCTTAACGAAGCAATCTCCGTTTGCTGCGCTTTTATTTTATTCTTCAATTCAAGTTGCTGTTGCTGTATATCAAAATCTAAATCCTGAATTTTAAGTTTTGCCATTTTAAGCCCACCACGTTCTTTCCTCAAAAAAACAGGAAAACTAAAGTCAACATTAAATTTATAGTCACTGGAATTGAAAGAATTCAAAGAAAGCGGTTTTGCAATAAAATTATAACCAACATTTATTTTAGGCAGCAAGGCATTTGCTTTTAATTGCCTCCCTACTTCCAACATTGATTTTTTGGTCTCCAAAGCCTGAATTTTAGGATGCGATTCTAAACTCTCAAACACCAGCATCATTTCGTCCGTTTTAAGTGTTTCCTCCAGAGTTTCTATTAAATTCTCTTCCGGTCTAACAAAATCCCCCAACTCTACCGGAACATTTTCAATCCATAAATAATTAGACAGGTATAATTTTGCTTTCGCTAACTTCAATTTCCCATTTTCCAGATTCAACTGTCTGTTTCGAACAGTAATTCCAGTTTCCACGCTATCTATTGCCGGATAATCTCCTAATTCTATCAGTTTCTTTACTCCTTCAAAACGTGTAGAAGCAAAACCTAAATACTTACTGTACAATTCAGCTTCGTTAAAACTTTTTCTCCATTCAAAATAAGCCTCACTTGCTTTGTACAATACTTCAATCGCAATGAGCTTTCGTTGTGCATCACTCAATTTCAATTGTAATTTAGCCTCTCTCACATCAGCCATTCGTTGATTAATAAACAATCCCTGGCCTAAAGCCATATTCAACCCGACTGACGTTAATCCCGCATCGGGAGTTTTATTCTGTGGATTATAATATGTTCCGTCAGCCTGATCAAAACCAGCTTTGACTTCGATTCCATACCAGGTGGGAATTTTAAAACTACTATTTAATAACGAATAATATTCGGTTCCTTTAAATTCTTTGGTATTATAATCTACTTCAATTTTAGGATCAAATCCTCCTCGTGCAACCATTAAAGCTGCCTCAGCATTACTAATTTGAAGATTTGCCTGTTTTACTAACGGATGGTATTTTTTCACATAACCTAAAAACTCACTGTAACTCAAAACTTCTTTATTAAAGTCCTGACTGTAAATTACAGAATTATGAAACAGCAAAAAAACAAACAACCATTGCAGAATAGCTTTCAATTTATTTTTTCTCTTTTGCATTTGCATCTTTTTCATCTGACTTATAATAATTTGGCGGAAAACCATTTAAATTTCGCCATATTTCATACCAAACCGGAACCGTTTTTAACAAAGCAATACTTTGCGCACCTGCTCCAATACTCAATTCTTTTGGCCATTTATGATCTTTACCATCAGGAGAAATAAGCACTCTGTATTTTCCATTCGAACTTATAAAATTCTCAATAGCCACAATACGACCTCCAAAAGTTCCATAAGACAATCCCGGCCAACCTGAAAAAACAACCCTTGGCCAACCATCAAACCAAACTCTTACCTTAGCTCCTCGCTGCACTAAAGGCAAATCGATAGGATCTACATAAGTTTCTACAGCAATATCATAAGTTGCCGGCATAATACTCACAATAGAAGTTCCTTCTTTTATTGTTTCTCCAATACCCGCCAACAAAGCTCTGTTTACATAACCACTTTGTGGAGCTGTGATATAATACATTCCACTTCTAATAGCATAATTAGAATATTGATTACGTAATTTATTCACCTGCGCTTCAGTATCATATTGTGTACTTAAAGCCGTAAACTTATCACTTCTTGATTTCGAAATTTTTTCAGAATACTCCGCTTTAATCCTATTAATTTCAACCCGGGCATTAATCAATTCATTTTTACTACTTAAAAGTTTATTCTGCTGCGTAACAAGATATGCTTCTGATTCCTGAAGTTTTAATCTTTTTTGCTCAACATCAGTCAAGGGTTTCAAACCCTCTTTATTCAAAGCCGTAGAACGATTATATTGCGTTTGAGCAATTTTTAACTGTGTTTTTATAGCCTCAAGATCCATACTATCACTTTTAATCTTCAAAAGCGATTGCTTAATTTTATTTTCAGCCTGTTGTAATTTCAGTTGTCTTTCGGCAATAAGAGATTCTACCTGAACATCCAGAGAATTCACTTTATCTCCGTAAGATTCTAAAGCCATTTTTTTAGCATCCACCTGTTGCTTGGTATTCTCAACCAAATTTGGATCTAAATAATCTTCTTTTACTTCTGAAATAAAAAGAATGGTATCTCCTTTTTTCACATAATCTCCTTCCTGAACATACCATTTTTCAATTTTTCCGGCAATTGTATTATGAACTGTTTGCGGTCTCTGATCCGGTTTTAAAGTCGTAACCGAACCACTTCCAGAAATATTTTGTGTCCATGGAAGAAAAAGACAAAAAACTCCAAACAGTAAAAAACCAATAACCACCATATTTAAAAATTTATAATGCGGTTTACGAGCTACACTATTTATAGATTTAAATCTCCCCGGAGTAATCAGCACATCATTATTTTTAGATATATTAAGCATAATTATTTTTTAATATCAGTTATAATTTTCCCATCATCAATCGTTATTACCCTTTCGCATTTATCCTTCCAAATTTCATTTTTAGAAGTTACCACTACCGTCCAATTATTATCTTTAGAAAATAAAAAGTTAACAATTTTAGCCGCCGTTTCCCGATCCATTTTATCAACAGGATCTTCTAAAAACAAGACATTCGGCTTATGTACAATACTTCTTGCCAAAAGAATTTTCTGCATATCAGAATCAGAAAGTTCACTACCATCCGGATGAATTTGATTTTCAAGTCCGTCTGAAAAAGTTTTAATAAAAGGCGTCAGGAACACATTATCCAAAGCCCATTTCAGCTCATCATTATCAATAGTTTCATTTTCAAAAACAATATTTTCTCTAATGGTTCCGGCAAAAAGTGTATCACTTTTTAAAACAGTCCCCGACTGAGCTCTATAAGCATCTTCATCGAGCCTGTTCATATAATTATCCGTCACATACATCGCCCCACTTTCCGGCTCTAACAATCCCGAAAGCAAACGCAACAAAGTACTTTTTCCGGCCCCGTTTGTTCCCTGCAACAAAATTTTTTCACCCTGAGTTATTTTTAAATTAATATTCTTCAGAGATTTTTTATTATGTTTTGGATAATTATAAATAACACTATCGGTTTCAATAGTTAGTCCTGTTTTATTAATATCTGAAGTTTGAGGAATAGACATCATTTCCATATCCGTAACCTGACCAATTTTTTCTAATGAAGTCAAAACATCATAAAAAGCTTCAAGACCAAAAATGATTTTTTCAACCGAATTAATCAATAACACGATAACAATTTCTGCTGCTACAAACTGCCCGATATTCATTTTATGATGAATTACCAAAAAACCACCAATTGACAATAAAGCCGCCGTAACAATAACTTTAAAAACAACCAATTGGACATATTGTTTTCGCATTACCTTGAAATGTTTTTCACGAAAATCAATATACTTACTCACATAAGCATCATTTCGATCCAAAGCATATTCGAAAGCTCTCTTTTTTCTAAAACTTTCACGGTTGCGGGCAATTTCCTGAATCCAAGCCGCGATTTTATACTTAAATTTTGACTCACTCAAACTCGTTTCCAGACCGTCTTTATAAGAAAATTTAAAAATCACATATAAAATACCCGCAAAAAGAAGTCCAATCACCATAAAAAAGGAATGATACAAAACCAATAATATGATTCCTAAACCAACCTGAAGAAAAGCGGTACAAAAATCCAATAAAAGTTTAGCGGTTCCTTTTTGCACCATCAAAGTATCAAAAAAGCGATTGGCTTTTTCAGGAGGATATTCCGAATACAATTCTTTAAACTTAATCAGCGGCATTCGGTAAGCAAACTCAAATGAAGAACGCACAAAAATCCGTTGTTGCAGATTTTCTACAATTCGCAATTGCAAAATCGTCAAAACGCCCCCAAATCCCACTCCGATAGTTACCAGAATCACCAGAACAATCCAGGACACACTAAGCTGCCCGCTTTGAATAAAATTAATAATCGCCTGAATTCCTAAAGGCAAAGAAAGATTCACCAAACCAGCAAAAGCAGCGTAAAAAATAATCTGATATACGTCACGCTTTTCTAATTTAAGTAAATTATAAAATCGTTTTAAAGGTGTCATTTTTTATTTAAATACAAGAATTAATAATAAACATATAGAAAACCATATGCAAGGAAGCATAAAAACTTCCAAAACTCAAAAAAATCACACAAAAAATTGAGGAGGCGGTAAGTGAATTTCTCGGCAAAATCCAAACAAAAAGACCGGATTCTCAAGATTAAATTTCTTACTCAAAGTATTTTGAAAAAGATAACTATTTAAAGAAGTACCAAAAGGAATTAAAAACTCTAGTATAGAAATTTCTTTTACAAATTTCACACCCTTGGCTTCTTTGGTCTTAGTCTCTTCTAATTCATTTGAATATTTATTCCACTTAAACATTTTATCAAAAAAACTACAAATTTTAGTTTCATGATTACAATGATGATACAAATTTCCCGAAATATTAATAATACTCAACAGAAAATACCCCAGCAAAAAAAACCGGAAACATTTACATAAAACACTATGTCTAATACTATTCAGCATCCTCATAAAATTTTGAGGTTGCAAGTTAAGACTTAATTCAAAGCGCTACATTAGAAAAACATTAGAATTCGCTTTCTGCAAATCATTACTGAAATTTTAGCGCATAAAAAAAGCCCCCTTTTTCAAGGAGGCTTTATATTATATAAATTGTAAATATTACAATTTGTTTACAAACTTAGTTAATTTAGATTTTAAGTTAGAAGCTTTATTATCGTGGATAATATTCTTTTTAGCTAACTTATCAATCATAGAAATAACACTTGTTAATTTAGCAGAAGCATCTGCTTTATCAGTAGCTAAACGCAAAGCTTTGATTGCATTACGTGTAGTTTTGTGTTGGTATCTGTTTAATACTCTTTTTTTCTCGTTGCTTCTAATTCTTTTTAAAGCTGACTTATGATTTGCCATTTTACTTTTTTTTAATTGTAATAATTATTTTAAACTATTAGCTAAAAAAGAAAAACCTCCCACAACAACATCTTTTACAATGCAATCACTTTGGTTTTAACTAATAAAATAAACATCTGAGACACTTGATATTTATTTCATAAAACTATTTCACAACTAATTTTGTAGTCCGTAGGGGAATCGAACCCCTGTTACCAGGATGAAAACCTGGCGTCCTAACCCCTAGACGAACGGACCATTATTCCTCTAAGAAAGTTAAGTATTCTATCTTCCTCTATTAACTTGTAGTCCGTGGGGGAATCGAACCCCCCTTACCAGGATGAAAACCTGGCGTCCTAACCGATAGACGAACGGACCAAAATTCCTTATTTAGCGGAACTGTATTTTCAATATTTTTGTAGTCCGTGGGGGAATCGAACCCCCCTTACCAGGATGAAAACCTGGCGTCCTAACCGATAGACGAACGGACCATTGCGTTACATTGTGCAGTGCATTTCTGTATTGCGGTTGCAAAGATACAACTGTTTTTTAATTGCACAATAGCTTGTCAAAAAAAAATATATTTTTTTAATATGCCTTCGCAAAAAACACTCTTTTATTAGACGGGTTCCCAGTAAACACACAGCTTCCTGCTTCTTCAACAGCACTTAAAGGAATACATCTGATGGTAGCTTTAGTCAATTCTTTGATTTTCTCCTCAGTCTCAGCCGTACCATCCCAATGCGCTGATACAAAGCCTCCTTTGTTTTCCAACACCTCTTTAAACTCCTCAAAGCTGTTTACCTCAGTAATATGAGTTTCACGATAATCCAACGCCTTATTGAACAAATCTGACTGAATTTGCTCTAATAATTCGCTAATAAATGCTGCAATTCCTTCTTTAGATTTCACTTCTTTCGTCAAAGTATCTCTTCGGGCTACCTCATAAGTTCCGTTTTCAAGATCTTTTGGTCCTACAGCAATTCGAACCGGAACCCCTTTTAATTCCCATTCCGCAAATTTGAATCCCGGCTTTTGAGTCGTTCTGTCATCAAATTTTACCGAAATACCCAACTTACGTAAATCAGCAATTAATTTATCGACTTCCTGAGAAATCTGAGCTAATTGTTCATCCGACTTATATATAGGAACAATAACCACTTGTATTGGCGCCAAATTAGGAGGCAATACCAATCCCTGATCATCCGAATGCGTCATCACCAATGCTCCCATCAATCTTGTAGAAACCCCCCAGGAAGTCCCCCATACATATTCCTGTTTTCCTTCGGCATTAGCAAACTTCACATCAAAAGCTTCCGCAAAATTTTGACCCAAGAAATGTGATGTTCCTGCCTGAAGCGCTTTTCCATCCTGCATCAAAGCTTCAATACAATAGGTTTCTTCAGCGCCTGCAAAACGTTCTGTCTCGGTTTTTAATCCTTTTACTACCGGAATCGCCATGAAATTCTGAACGAAATCTGCGTAAACATTCATCATTTTCTCCGACTCCTCAATCGCTTCTTTTCTGGTTGCGTGAGCTGTATGGCCTTCCTGCCATAAAAACTCGGCTGTTCTTAAAAACAAACGAGTTCTCATTTCCCAACGGACCACATTAGCCCATTGGTTAATCAATAAAGGTAAATCTCTGTAAGATTGCACCCAGCCTTTATACGTTGACCAAATAATAGCCTCACTCGTAGGGCGAACAATAAGTTCTTCTTCCAGTTTCGCATTAGGATCAACTATTAATTTCCCGGCTTTGTCCGGATCATTTTTTAATCTGTAATGCGTCACTACCGCACATTCTTTTGCAAAACCTTCGGCATTTTTTTCCTCGGCTTCAAACATGCTTTTAGGGACAAATAATGGAAAATAGGCATTTTGATGTCCTGTTTCTTTAAACATTCTATCTAATTCAGCTTGCATTTTTTCCCAAATAGCATAACCATAAGGTTTAATAACCATGCAACCTCTAACTCCTGAATTCTCGGCTAAATCAGCTTTTACAACCAGCTCATTATACCATTTTGAATAATCTTCTGATCGTGTAGTAAGGTTCTTACTCATATTGTATATTTTGGCACAAATTTTGTTTAATTTTATTTAACTAAATAGTTTGGCAAAACTAACTATTTTTGTAATGTGCAACAATAAAAAACCCAACAGATATGAAAACTAATATTTTTTCATTACAAAAAGTGCAAAATTATCTCTATATTGGATTACTAAGCCTTTTTATGGTTTCTTGTGGTTCTTTTCAAAACAGCTCTTATTACGAAAATGACGGAATCTACGGAGCTTCCTACAATAGAAACACCGAAAGAAATACTGTTTCTGACAATTACTACAAAGATTATTTTAATTCGCTACAAAACGAAAATCCGTCTTCCGGCGAAATCTTTACTGATATTGACCGCTACAGTGATTTTGATTCAACTGAAAACAATTCTATAAGCTATGCCGGATGGGGAAACAATCAAACCGGAACAATCGTTAATGTTTACCCTGATTATTGGGGTATGAATTACGGATTTGGATGGAATAACTGGGGCTGGAACAATTGGGGAATGAACTATGGATTTGGCTGGAACAACTGGGGATTAAATTACGGCTGGGGATGGAATAACTGGGGATGGAATTACCCATATAGCTACGGTTATTACGGATGGAATTATCCTTATTATGGTTACAATAATTACTACTATTACTACGGGAACAATAATTACGGAACCCGAAGAAACTACTCTTACAATCCGAGCCGCAGAGGATCAAGCGCTACAAATTCAAGCTACAGCAACAGTACTTATTCCCCAACGAGGAATTACTCTCCAACCAGACGTTATTCACAAAGTAGCAGAACTCCCGTATTTACAAATTCCAGAACGTACAATAATTCGAACAGTACACAAACCAGCAGAAGAAGCAACACACAATATCAAAACAACAATACCCAACAAAGCAGAACTTATTCCAGAAGTGAAAATTATAGCCCTTCAAGAAGCTACAACACCCCTTCATCATCTTCGTCTTCATACAGCACCGGAAGATCTTATGGAGGCAGCAGCGGAGGCAGCAGTAGCGGAGGCAGCTACAGATCATCAGGAGGAAGTCGAAGATAATTAATCGTTAAAAATCACTACAATGAAAAAAAATCTATTTTTAATTATATCTGTATGCTCTTTTGGTATTGCGCAATCACAAGAGATTAGTGACGCTGTACGATTTAGTCAGGAAAACATAAATGGTACCGCCCGTTTCAGAGCGATGAGCGGTGCTTTTGGAGCCTTAGGAGGAGATTTTTCTTCTATAAATGTTAACCCGGCCGGTTCTGCTATATTTGCAAATAACCAAATGGGAATAACCATAAGCAACTCCACCACCAAAAATAAAGCTTCATATTTTGGTTCAACCAATACCGAAGATGATAATTCTTTCGATGTTAACCAAGCCGGACTTGTATTTGTTTTTAACAACAACAGAAGTAATGACGGATGGAATAAATTTTCCTTAGCTATCAATTATGACAACAAAAATAATTTCAACAATACTATTGGTGCTTTTGGAGTCAATCCAACAAATTCAATCGGAGATTATTTTTTAAGCTACGCAAATGGTATTCCTTTAAATAGTTTTAAAGATGCCTATTATGGAAATCTAGATCATGCATCCCAACAAGCTTATTTAGCCTTTGAAGCCTACATTATTGACCCTGCTAACAACGACCCAAATCCTAACGAATACATTTCTAACATTGCTGAAGGAGGAAATTATTACCAGGAAAATACTATTATCACTAATGGATACAATGGCAAATTATCTTTTAATGCAGCAGCAGCCTGCAATGACAAATTTTACATTGGTATCAACTTAAACTCTCATTTTGTTGATTACACCCAATCATCCGTTTTTTATGAAGACAACGACAACCCATTACCTTCAGATCCCGACAGCTACAGAGTAAACAAAGTGCAATTCAACAATGATTTATATACTTACGGTTCCGGTTTTTCTTTCCAACTTGGAATTATTGGAAAAATCACTCCGGAAGCAAGAATAGGTCTGGCTTACGAATCACCAACATGGTACAAATTGAATGACGAATTAACCCAATCAGTAGTTGCTGTAAGCTCTAACACTTCCGGCTCTCTGGATCCTGATGTAATTAATCCAAACATCACCAATGTTTACGCTCCTTACAAGCTACAAACTCCCGGAAAATTCACCACAAGTTTCGCTTATATTTTTGGAAAAACAGGTCTTTTAAGCATTGATTACAGTCTTAAAAACTATAGCAAGACTAAATTCAAACCGGAATACGACAGCTATTATCAGGTTTTAAATAACGAAATGGACAAAACGTTAGCCAATACAAGTGAAGTTCGTGTAGGAGGCGAATACAAAATAGAAAGATTAAGCTTAAGAGCCGGGTATCATTTTCAGGAAAGCCCATACAAAAACAAGAATACTATTGGCGACTTACACGGCTATTCTGCCGGATTAGGATACAATTTCGGCGGAACAAAAGCCGACTTATCTTATGCTTACGCAAAAAGAAATTCGAATCAAGGTTTCTTTAGCCAAGGACTTACCGATGGCGCTGCTGTAAACTCAATTAACAACACGGTTACACTTACTTTATTATTTGAATTATAAACACTCAAAATCCCAACAAACAACCGTCTTGTCTTTTCTAAAACAAGACGGTTGTTTGTTTTTAAAAAATACATTTCAAAAAATCATCCGTACTTTCTTAAAGTACCACAAATAGCATCATAAAAAATAGTCAAATGGCAACAATCCCGATAGCTATCGGGGCAATTTGAATAAAAAAACGTAATTTTGCCATCCAATTTACAATTCTATGAGAACTAAGTCTTTAAAAAAGAACAAAATAAACGTAATTACCCTTGGATGTTCCAAAAACATATACGATAGCGAAGTGTTAATGGGGCAACTTCGTGCCAATGGAAAAGAGGTTGAACACGAAGCACCAGCCGAGAAAGAAGGTAATATTATCGTTATCAACACCTGCGGTTTTATTGATAATGCAAAAGCAGAATCGGTAAATATGATTTTGGAATATGCTGACAAAAAAGAAAAAGGCTTAGTTGACAAAGTTTTCGTAACCGGATGTTTATCGGAGCGCTACAGACCTGATTTAGAAAAAGAAATTCCTAATGTCGATCAGTTTTTCGGAACTACCGAATTACCTCAATTATTAAAGGCTTTAGGTGCCGATTATAAACATGAATTATTAGGCGAAAGACTTACTACAACTCCTAAAAATTATGCTTACCTGAAAATTGCCGAAGGTTGCGACCGTCCCTGCAGCTTTTGTGCTATTCCGATTATGCGCGGAAAACACGTTTCGCAACCTATTGAAAAATTAGTCAAAGAAGCTGAAGGTTTGGCCAGAGACGGTGTAAAAGAATTAATCTTAATTGCTCAGGACTTAACTTATTACGGACTTGATATTTATAAAAAAAGAAATTTAGCCGAATTACTGGAAGCGCTTGCTAAAGTAGAAGGTATCGAATGGATTCGTTTGCATTACGCCTTCCCTACAGGTTTTCCTATGGATGTTTTGGATTTAATGAAACGCGAACCAAAAATCTGTAATTACATCGATATTCCATTGCAACACATTTCAAATTCTATTTTGAAATCAATGCGTCGCGGAACTACTCAGGCAAAAACTACCCAATTATTAAAAGACTTCCGAGCAGCTGTTCCGGGAATGGCAATCCGTACTACTTTAATTGTAGGTTATCCGGGAGAAACACAGGAAGATTTCGAAATTTTGAAAGATTTTGTTCAGGAAATGAAATTTGACCGAATGGGATGCTTTGCTTATTCGCATGAAGAAAACACGCACGCTTATTTGTTAGAAGACGATGTTCCGGATGATATAAAACAAGCCCGCGCCAATGAAATCATGGAATTGCAATCTCAAATTTCCTGGGATTTAAATCAGGAAAAAATTGGAAAAACTTTCAAATGTATTATTGATCGAAAAGAAGGAAATCACTTTGTGGGGCGTACTGAGTTTGACAGTCCGGATGTTGATAACGAAGTATTAATTGACGCTTCGAAATTCTATCTGAAAACAGGCGATTTTGCAATGATTAAAATCATCGACGCTACCGAATACGATTTATACGGTGAGCCAGCTTAAATGCTTTTAGCCATTTTTTAAAAAACTTTAACATGAAAAAGATACAATTCCTCCTCTTATTTTCGTTTATATTAATAAGTTTTAATTCTTTTGCCCAATACGGTTATGGCGGTTATGGAAACGGCTACGGTAATGGATACGGGAATAATTACGGCATGGGCATGAGTCAGGTGGAACAAAATGCTATGAAACCTAAAGAAATTCCAGTAGAAGTTACAGTTGGAAAAATAATGGAAAAGCTAAAACCGGAATTAAATCTGGATGAACTGCAAACGATAGCCATCGGAAATGTATATACCGACATTATCAAATCGCAAACAGCGATTATGAAAGATGAAAAATTGAGCCAGGAAGAAAAATCCAACGAAATAAAAGCTCTTTTTGAAGTCAACGAACGAAAGGTAAACGAATACCTCAATGAGGAACAAAGACAAAAATATAAAGCGCTGAAAGAAGAGCGCGGAAACAACAAAAAAGAGAAAAAGAAGAAAAAGAAAAAGGAAGACTAAACAGTTTTCCTTTTTTAATAAAAATCAAACAGCAATGAGTAAATATTTCATCTATTTAATTCCAGCAATAATCATTTCCTCCTGTTCGACAAATCCTTATAAAAAAAGCGAAAAGGAATATAATACAAAACTCAAAAGCTTTAAAGAACAAATCTCTGTTAAAGAACCGGAACCACTACCTATTGTAAACAAAGTAATAATAAGCATTGACAGTGTATACACCAAACAATTATACACTTTCAAAGACAGTATTTTCAAAGTTGGCTCCACCCAATTAGACAATGGCATCCATACCGAATGGATAAGCACTGTTAATTTTAATCTTCGCAAACCCAATTTTATCATTTTGCATCATACCGCACAGGATTCCATTCAGCAAACCGTAAAAACCTTTACCAAAGAAAGTACTCAGGTAAGCGCTCATTATGTCGTGGCCAAAGACGGTCATGTTGTTCAAATGCTGAACGATTATCTACGTGCCTGGCATGCCGGAGTAAGTTCCTGGGGAAAAAACACCGACATCAATTCGGCTTCTATTGGCATCGAAATAGACAACAATGGCAGCGAACCCTTTTCGGAACCACAAATTACCAGTTTGATGGCTTTGTTAAGCAAATTAAAAAAAGACTATAATATTCCGGCTCAAAACATCATTGGACATTCAGACATTGCTCCAGCCCGAAAAAAAGATCCAAGCGCTTTTTTTCCATGGAAAACTTTAGCCGAAAATGGTTTTGGAATTTGGAAAGATGACATCCTTCCTCTTGCCCCCTTTGATTTTAATCCGGAACAGGCGTTGCGAATTATTGGCTACAACACCAAAAATTTAAATGCAGCCATAACTGCTTTTAAACTGCACTATATACCTGAAGAAGTAAATGCTGTTTTAGATCAAAATACCATAAACACTATCTACTCTATTTACTTAAAACAATAAAAAACAGTTTCTTATAAAGACAAAAATTAGACATAAAAAAACTGCCAAGACACAATCGAATTGTACCTTGGCAGTAAAAAAAAAATTATATTGTAATGTAATCTGGTTTTGGCTTTGAATTGTTGTTTTTAGAATCCGTAAACTAAAGCGATTGAAGCTTGAGCAGCAGATTTAGTTGGAGCAAAATCAGAGTCTACGAAATTATCTTCTTTAGCAGAATCCAATCTGAATTCAGGAATAATTGTTAAACCACCAGCTTTATAATTAGCAGATAAAGTAAAAGCTGTTACAGAGTTATCAGCTGATAAACCATACATAGCACTGTTTTCTTTAGCTTTAAAATATTCTGCACGTAAACCTAAACCAAAGTTATCATTAACTGCTACAGACGGATACAAAGCTACTCCTGTATATCCTACTTTATCTCCATTACCAGACCAATCAGCTGCATTTAACCCTAATTTAAATTTTTCAGACAATTGGAAGGTTGCTGTTAAATCAAAAATTGTCCCAGCCACTGAACCATCCATAAAGTTCAAATAAGCGCTTACTCCTTCAGTTGGAGTTAAAGACAATTGAGCTCCAATAGCATTCAAACCTTTCATAGGATCAGCAGAATAAACATTCCAGTTATCATTGAAAGCACCAACCATCAAACCTACTTTATCAGAAAAAGCATAATTCGCTTTCACCCCTGCATTTTGGAATGGCCCGTTAGTAAATAAATAAGAAGTTGAATAGTGGAAATTAGCTAGCGGCGAAATTACTTCATAACCAATAAAAGTCCCCATATACCCCGCTGTGAAGCTTAATTTATCGGTAACTGCATAAGTAACATACAAGTTTTGTATATTGAATGATTCACCGCTTGTTGACGCAATAACATCACCATTATCATCAAATACTACTCCTGGAGTATTTAAAATCGATTGATATTGTCCTCTAGGCCCAAAAGAAACCTCACCCACGAAAGAAGTTTTACCCGTTGTTTTCTTCAAAGCGATATCAATCATACCTAAAGAAACAGAATTCTGATCGGACGCAAAACTGGTACCTATGTTAGACACTTTTGCAAAATCATATTTGTAGTAAACATCAGCAGATCCTGAAATTTCTAACGGTGTGTCTTGTGCAAATGTCACGCTTCCTGTCAGTGCTAAAGCTAAAATAAAAATTACTTTTTTCATGTTGAATTTTGTTTTGGTTATTTTAAATTATTTTTACTCAAAAAGAAATATTAACATATTATTCTCAATTTTTAATACATTTTTAACCTCTTTCTTGAAGCAAATTTATCAACTTTTAAATTTATCAAAATAAAAAAATATAACTTTTTTCGATTTACAGCGTCGATTTATCAAAAAACGGGATTCGGATAAAAAAAAATACGTTTTTATTATTTTTTAACATCAAAAAACTAATTATTCTCACAGTAAAAAACACACCACCCCTTATAAATTGCACACTAAAATCAAAAAAACATTAAAAAAATGACAAAAAATCAATTTTAAACCAAACAAAACAAATGCAACCCCTTAAAAAAACAGGGGTATAAATAAAAAAACAATACTTTTAAATATTCTTTAAAAACTTATAAAAACAAAAAAACCTCCCAAAAGGAGGTTTACACTGCAACATTACAGTAATTCACTTCAAATAAGCAGAAAATTGAAATTATTTATAAAATTAACAGGCCATGTTCTCTTAAAACAGTTACCGCTTTAGAATACCAGAACAACTCAAAATCTTCCAATTCTAATTCAAAGTCCGTTTTTAATTCCTGATAAGAATATATCTTGGAATTCGAAACAGCCACTTTTAGAAGTATCTCAGCCAGCCATTTCCCTTCGGCTTTATTAGCTTGAATAGCAAAACTTTCTTTTTTATTATGAAAAGTTAAAGCTGCCATTTCCCATGATTTTCCTTTTTTAGTCTTGGTAAAATATTCCAGAGTAGGTTTCCCTCCTATCCAAACTACTTTAGTGGTAGGCTTTGTATGAAGATGATGATCTACTTGCAAAGCATCAAAAATAAAATCAGGATGGATTTTCGTTCTTGGAATCTTAAAGTCAAACCAATCCTGCAAATCATAGTCGAAGCAAATACCATGCATATAATTGAACAATGATTTTTTTAGCCCAAAACTAAATTGATCATGGTTAACACCAGTTGAATCTTTATAATTAATATCATTATTAGCAAAAGTTCCAATGACTTCGGTTTCTTTAACGGCACCATATTTTTCCGGATACATACCCACAGGACTGTGCGCCGTCATGGCAAACTGATGCCAAAATCCCGATTGCAAAACACCTGCTTCAAACAACTGACGCACCATTTCTAGACTATCCACCGTTTCCTGAACCGTCTGCGTTGGATAACCATACATTAAATAAGCATGAACCATAATACCGGATTCGGTAAAATTTCGGGTAACCTTAGCCACCTGCTCTACCGTCACTCCTTTATCAATCAATTTTAACAAACGGTCGGAAGCCACTTCAAGTCCACCCGAAACAGCTATACAACCGGAAGCTTTAAGCAGTATACACAAATCGGCCGTAAAACTTTTTTCAAATCGAATATTGGTCCACCAGGTGACCGATAATTTTCTTCGAAGAATTTCGAGAGCCAATGCACGCATCAAAGCCGGAGGAGCCGCTTCGTCCACAAAATGAAACCCATTTTGTCCCGTTTGAGCAATTAGTTCCTCCATTCGATCACAAAGCAAACTAGCTGCAACAGGTTCGTACACCTTAATATAATCTAAGGAAATATCACAAAAGGTACATTTTCCCCAATAACAACCATGAGCCATGGTCAATTTGTTCCATCGACCATCACTCCACATACGATGCATAGGATTCACTATTTCGATCACCGAAATATATTTATCCAACAACAAATCAGAATAATCAGGAGTTCCTACCTGTGATTGTTTATAATCCGATTTTATGGAATTGTTTTTATAAACTACTTTACCATTTTCTAAAAGAAAAGTTCTTTTATAAAACTTCTCGACTGCGCTCAAAGTGACATCATTTACAAGTTCTTCTATTGGAACTTCACCGTCATCCAAAGTAATATAATCGAAAAATTCAAAAACACGAGCATCCGAAAGCGAACGTAATTCAGTATTAGGGAAACCGCCACCCATAGAAATTTTAATTTCCGGATAATGTTTTTTCACCCATTGTGCACATCGAAAAGCCGAATATAAATTTCCGGGAAAAGGAACTGAAATCAGGAATAAATTTGGCTGAACAGAATTTATTCTTTCTCCCAGAATAGAAAGCAATATGTTATCTATATAAGTAGGTTCTTGCTGTAAGGCTTCGTATAATTCGTCAAAAGAATTGGCACTTCGTCCTAAACGTTCGGCATAACGACTGAAACCAAAATTAGCATCAACACATTCGACAATAAAATCGGAGATATCTTCGAGATATAAGGTTGCTAAATGTTTTGCCTTATCCTGCGTTCCCATGCTACCAAAAGCCCAATCCAATTCTTCCAATTGAGCAAAACGGGATGCTTCCGGCAAATAATCTTCCTGACAAATTTGAAGTGCTAAAGTTGGATTTTTTCCCTGCAAAAAAGCAATTACCGAATCAATCGTTTTAATGTATTCATCCTGAAGAGCAAAAATTCTTTTCGAATTATCCGAAACCTCTTCAACTTCAATCTTTAAACTTTGAACATTAAACAAATCTTTTAAACCTTCTCTCGAAAAGATTTTCAAAATCACTTCAATACCTAAATCAGCCTGAACCGAATCGATATTTTTGGTATTCAAAAATCCTTTAATATAGGCTGTTGCCGGATATGGTGTATTCAGCTGGGTAAAAGGCGGCGTGATGAGGAATAGTTTGGTTTTCAAAGGAAAAATATTTTTATACAAAAATAGGGGATAAAAATCCCCTATTATAATTTTAAAACAAACTTTTATTGATTAAAACTTATGCTCCTGCTTACTAATCACCAATAACGAAATCAATGAAATTAACGATGCAGCTACTAAGTAAAAACCAACATAAGTCAACCCGTAATTAGAAGCCAGCCAAATAGCAATCATTGGTGCAAAAGCAGCTCCAAGAATTCCTGCCATATTAAAGGTTAAGGATGCTCCGGAATAACGAACGGTTGTCGGGAATAATTCGGAAAGAAAAGTTCCTAAAGGTCCATACGTAAAGCCCATCAAAGCCATTCCCATACACACAAAAGCAGTTACTAAAAATGTATTTCCGGAATTTAAAAAATAAGAAAAGAAAAAACCGAAAAAAGCAATTGTAATTGTGGTATAAATCAACATTTTTCTTCGTCCGATTTTATCGGCAACTAAGGCCGAAACAGGAATGAATAACGCAAAAAACAACACCGAAAACAACTGAATCAACAAGGCGTCTCTTTTCGTAAATCCTAAATCGGAAGTAGCCCAACTCAGCGTAAACACAGTCATTAGATAAAACACTAAAAAGGTAGTAATGGCTGCAAAAGTTCCAAAAATCAACTGGTTTTTATACGATTTCAACAACGTAAAAAACGGGATTTTCACTTCGTGCTGCTCTTCTTTAGAATTTTCAAAAGCTGGAGTTTCGGTAATTTTCAATCGAATATAAAAACCAATAATTACTAAAAGCGAACTGGCAATAAAAGGAATTCTCCAACCGTAATCCATAAAATCCTCGGCACTCATATTATCAGTCAACAATAAAAAAGTACCTCCCGAAAGCAACAAACCTATTGGCGCGCCAAGTTGAGGGAACATACCATACCAGGCACGTTTGTGTGGTGGCGCATTCTCGATAGCCAATAAAACGGCACCTCCCCATTCGCCGCCTAAACCAACTCCCTGTCCAAAACGACACAACATTAATAATATAGGTGCCAAAATTCCAATACTGGCATAACTAGGCAAAAATCCAATGCTAACCGTAGAAATCCCCATGGTTAATAAAGCCGCAACCAAAGTTACTTTTCGTCCTACTTTGTCACCAAAATGCCCAAAAAAAGCAGACCCCAACGGTCTGGACAAAAAAGCAATGGAAAAAGTTGCTAAAGATTCCAAAGTCGAATTGGTACTATCCGCTCCCGGAAAAAACAACTGTGGAAAAACCAACACCGCTGCATTGGCATAAATATAAAAATCAAAAAACTCAATAGTAGTCCCGATTAAACTACCAAAAAGAACATGTTTTAAAGAATTTATTTTAGCTGACTGTTCTTTCATAAACAAAAAATTAAATTTAAAAATCCTGCAAAAATCCTCCTTATTTTTGAAAGCTACAAATATTTAGTTCCAATATTTTTTGGTAATTTTACTCAAAACAAAATGAAAACATGCCCAACGACTGTATCAGCTATCAAAACTCAGGATATTTCTCTCCTTTGATGAATGATTATTTAAACCAAAATTCAAAATTACAATCCTTATATAATCGCTTTCCAAGCCTTGAAAATTTCGAAAAGCAAATCATTGAAAAGCAAAATAATTTCAGGCACGACAACAGAAACACCTTAGTTGCTGTGTTACAAAAACAATATTCAGGACTTGAAATTTCGCATTTAACCCAACAAAATATAGAATCTTTAAAAGTCGAGAATACTTTTACCGTAACTACCGGACATCAATTAAACCTGTTTTCCGGCCCTCTCTATTTTTTATATAAAATTATTTCTACTATTAATTTAACAAATGAATTAAAAGTAAAATACCCGGCTTATAATTTCGTCCCAATTTATTGGATGGCCACTGAAGATCATGATTTTGAAGAAATCAATTATTTTAATTTCAAAGGGAAAAAATTCCGTTGGAATAAAGAAAGTACTGGTCCTGTAGGCAGACTTTCAACTGATGGTTTAGCAGATTTTTTCGAAATATTCGAACAGGAATTAGGTCACAGTACTAATGCCGAAACACTAAAAAAACTGTTTCAGGATGCTTATTTAAAACATGACAATCTTGCCGATGCCACACGTTATCTGGCTAATGCTTTATTTGGTTCACACGGATTAGTTATTATTGATTCCGATAATGCCGATTTGAAAAGAAACTTCATTCCTTATATTAAAGAAGAACTGGTAAATCAAACCGCAAACAAAAAAGTACTCGAAACCACCGAAAAACTAAAAGAATACAGTATTCAGGTTAATCCACGTGAAATTAATTTATTTTATATAGAAAACAACTTACGAGAACGTATTATCTATCAGGATGGAAAATATTTAGTAAACAATACAAAACTTGAATTTTCCCAACAGGAAATTTTAACTCTATCAGAAAGCAATCCTGAAAAATTCAGTCCTAATGTTATCATGCGCCCTTTATATCAGGAAGTTATTTTACCAAATCTTTGCTACATTGGCGGAGGCGGAGAAATTGCCTATTGGCTGGAATTAAAATCTTTTTTTGAAACGGTTAAAGTGAGTTTCCCAATACTTTTAGTTCGTAATTCGGTGCTTTTGGCTACCGAAAAACAAATTAAAAAAGCAAACAGATTAAATCTAAACTGGAATGACTTATTCTCAAAACAAAATGATTTAATCAACGAAAAAACTAAAGTTTTATCGGAATTTGATATTGATTTGACTCTTTTAAAAACACAACTACAAAAGCAATTCAGTATCCTAAACGAAATCACCACGAAAACAGATCCGTCCTTTGCCGGAGCTGTAAAAGCTCAGGAAATAAAACAATTAAAAGGATTGGACAAACTTGAAAAGCGTTTGCTAAAAGCTGAAAAAATAAAACTAAAAGACACCTTGTCCCGAATAACTGATTTACAAAATGAATTATTTCCCAATCAGAAATTACAGGAACGCCAGGCTAATTTTTCAGAGTTTTATCTGGAAGCCGGAGATCATCTTATTTCAAAATTAACGGAAAAACTCCAACCACTGGAACAACGATTCGACATCATAGAATTGTAAAATTTAACAAAAGAAGTGGGATTTATGACGCTTTTATTAAAGATTAAAAGTGCTATCCATTTTAAAAAAACTACTTTTATAAAAAAGAAATTATAAAATGACAACCAACAGAACTTTTACCATGATTAAACCCGATGCTGTTGCTAACGGACACATCGGAAACATCCTTGCTATGATTACTAATGCAGGATTTAAAATAGTATCTCTCAAATTAACTCAACTTACAGTAGCCGATGCAAAAGCGTTTTATGCCGTTCATGCCGAAAGACCATTTTACGGTGAATTAGTAAAATTTATGTCCAGCGGACCTATTGTTGCTGCTATTTTAGAAAAAGAAAATGCAGTAACAGATTTCAGAACCTTAATTGGAGCAACTAATCCGGCCGAAGCAGCCGAAGGAACTATCCGAAAATTATACGCAACCTCAATGGGAGAAAATGCCGTTCACGGTTCTGACAGCGATGAAAATGCCACAATTGAAAGTAATTTTCACTTCGCAGGAAGAGAACAGTTCTAGTATTCAGAACGCAGATTTCAGAATCCAGAAAGCAGATAAAAATCTATAAAAAAAGAAAATCCAGTCTCGTTCTAAAAAACGGACTGGATTTTCTTTTTTCCCTACATCTGAAATCTAAAATCGTTAATCAATAATCATAAATCACTATCTCAAAATAACTTCTTTCACTACATCGCGACGTAATTCTTCATTAATCATTTTGATAATCTTTGATTTTCCGTGACTCAATTCTTCCCGTAAAACTGATGAAGTTAATTCTACATACAAAGTATTCCCTTTTAAAACTACATTTCGGGTATAACTGTTAACGCCGTTTCCCATTAAATTTTGCCAGGCTTCTTTCACATTAATCCCGTCCATACCCGACTGCAATTTATTCCCCTGAATAATTTGCTTCAAAATATCTCCTATAGAACTTTCACTATTTAGTCTTTTGGGCTGCTTCATCTTCTCCTGATAAATTAATTGGTCCGGCTTTTTTATACTCGTATTCTTTATTTTGGTCGTTTTTAATCAGCATCGACTCATCAGTTAACTTTAGTAACTCTTCTGTCCATTTAGCATAAGGCGTTGAATAATCTAAATAAACATGATCTTTATCAAAACGTACTTTTACATTTTCATAATCCTCATTAAACAAAAAAGTTCCGTTGAACTGCGGACGAACTTTACGACGAATTCCCTCATTATTAATGATTTTGAAATAATCAAAATTCTCATTCATCTTATATTCCTTATCCTCTCCTTTATCAAAAGTCACTTTCTCAATTTCCCAATAACCATTTAACTTTTGAATATCTTCCGGAGTTATTTTTTGTTGACAAGACACTAAAAACAAGCATACAAAAAGAATTTTTAAACTATTTTTCATCATCAATTTATTTTTTAGAAGCATGTACCTGCTCCCGATAGCTATCGGGACGTTATATCTTTCATGCCGAACACCGGCATAAAAGGATGCCGCTACCATCAGGGCTGGAAATTCGAAACAAAAATACCTTTTGTTTCTCAAACAAAGTTAAGCGTATTAAACTTAACTTAGCTAAAAAATACAAATCAACTTAAACTATTTTATATAATTTTGGTCTTAAAGGAGTTACACTTTAAACTACCAAACCATGTACAAAACACTTTTTTACCTACTGAGTTTTTTTCTGTTTGTCAATTGTAGTCCTGATTCAAAACCAGATACAATAACTTCAGAAAACATGTATTTCCCTCCCGTTAGCGGAAATAATTGGGAAACAAAATCCATTAATGATTTAGGTTGGAAACAAGATGCAGTCCTACCATTATTAGATTATTTGGAATTAAAACATTCTAAATCTTTTATGATTTTAGTAAACGGACGCATTGTTATGGAGAATTATTTCAATGGGCATTCAGCAACAACCAATTGGTATTGGGGAAGTGCCGGAAAAACTTTAACCGCTACACTTACAGGAATTACAGAGCAGGAAGGCTTTATCAATATCAATAATAAAGTTTCTGATTATATTGGAACCGGATGGACGTCTGAAACTTTAGACAAAGAAAACCTAATCAACTGCAAACATTTACTCACCATGACTTCAGGAATTGAAGATATTGCCAACGGTGATGACGTTTCCCCTTCTAAATTAACCTATAAAGCCGATGCAGGAACACGTTGGGCTTACCATAATGTCTATGTAAAATTACAGGATGTCATTGCTCAGGCTACAGGGCAAAGCTGGAGTAATTATTTCAATAGCAAATTAAGAGATAAAATCGGAATGAATGGAGTCTGGCTTCCTCTGGACAACAACATCGTTTATTTTAGTACTACCCGAAGTATGGCCCGTTTTGGCTTATTGATGCTCAACAAAGGAAAATGGGAGAATACGACCATTTTGAATGAAGCCTTTTTCAATTCGGCAACTGCAACTTCTCAAAATATTAATCTGGGATACGGCTATTTATGGTGGCTGAACGGAAAAAGTAGTTATCATTTACCGCAAAGTCAATTGCAATTTTCTGGAAATGTCATTCCAAACGGTCCAAACGACATGTTTATGGCATTAGGCAAAAATGACCAAAAAATTTATGTAATTCCCAGCAAAAAAATGGTTGTTATCCGAATGGGTGATGCTGCAGATAATGTCAATCTGACCTTATCCGATTTTGATGCTGTACTTTGGCAAAAAATAAATGCTTTGTATCAGTAAATAGTAGAATAATTAATCCTCAAGAAACAGAAAGAAAATAAAAATTAAGAAATTTGGTTATAAACTTCATACTTTTTCTTTGCATAAAATTTATAAGCTCTCTTAGTAATCCAAATAAAAAAAACAAACAACAAACAATTGGTTATCCCTATAAAAAGATGTCTGCTGTTATTTGGAAAAAGGAGTATAAAATCGTGACCTTTAATGGTAGCAGAATAACTGGAAACACAAAAGGGAAATAGAAAAAGCCTAATTTTAATCCAAATATCCTGTTTTACTCCTTGTTGGTTTGTAGACAAAAGGAGAGCAAAACCAATGATTAACGAAATTCCAAGCGAACTTGCCCAAAGTCTTAATGAAGGTTCAAAATAAATAGATAAAATAGAAAAATACCAAATCAGATAACACCAAAGAATTATCTTTGGAATCTTCATGTTTATAATATAACTAATAGCAGGCTTTTTCATATACTATTTTTCTAAAAATGAGTGCCTTAAATATTATTAACTTTTCTTGCCTCTATTTTTAAAACCAATAAAAAACGAAAGAATACCAACAATCAATAAAATATAATACAAGTTCAGGTATTGGTCTCTAACAAGATTAGCCGCTACAAAACAAACCACACTAATCATGTACAAATAAATTGGAGCTATATTTTTCATGTTTTATTTAAAGAAACTATCAACAAATTCATATTTATTAAAGACCTGTAAATCTTCAATTCCTTCTCCTACTCCAATATATTTTACAGGAATTTGAAACTGATCCGAAATTCCAATCACAACTCCACCTTTAGCCGTTCCGTCTAATTTGGTTACCGCTAATGACGTTACTTCGGTGGCAGCGGTAAATTGTTTAGCCTGTTCAAAAGCATTTTGACCGGTTGAACCATCCAAAACTAACAACACATCATGTGGCGCATCGGCAACCACCTTTTGCATCACCCGTTTTACTTTTGATAATTCGTTCATCAAATTGATTTTATTGTGCAAACGACCTGCAGTATCAATAATAACAATATCTGCATCCTGAGCCACAGCCGATTGTAAGGTATCAAAAGCTACAGAAGCCGGATCAGAACCCATATTTTGTCTCACAATAGGGACATCAACTCTGTCTGCCCAAATTTGTAACTGGTCGATAGCCGCTGCTCTGAAAGTATCGGCCGCACCAAGAACTACTTTGTAACCCTGTTTTTTAAACTGATAAGCTAATTTTCCAATCGTAGTAGTTTTTCCCACACCATTAACACCAACCACCATTAAAACATAAGGTTTGGTATTAATTGGAATTACAAATTCGGTAGCTTCTCCACTATTGGTTTCAGATAACAAAGAAGCAATTTCTTCCTGAAGAATCTGATTTAATTCTGAAGTTCCTAAATATTTATCTTCTGACACACGGTTTTCGATTCGGGTAATAATTTTTAGAGTTGTATCTACCCCAACATCCGAAGTAACCAGAATTTCTTCCAGATTATCCAAAACATCATCATCTACTTTAGATTTTCCAACAATAGCTTTACTTAATTTGGAAAAAAAAGTTGTTTTTGTTTTCTCAAGCCCCTTATCTAAAGACTCTTTTTTTTCTGAGGAAAATATTCTTTTAAAAAAACTCATTGCGTGTACAGTTTTAAAATAAGCCAATCGTATAATTGCCCCGTTTAGCTTTCAAAGAGTAAATATAGAAAATAAAAAAGCTACTTCCTGAAGAAAGTAGCTTTTCTATATATTCATTTATGAATTATTTCTTTTTCAAGAATTCATCAACCAATTCAGGAGCGATAATAGTTTCAACGAAAGTATATGCGCCAGTTTTTGGAGATTTAACCATTTTAATGGCTTTTGATAATCTCTTAGAAGATGTTTGTAACGATGCTACTGTTTTCTTTGCCATGATTCAAATGTTATTTGAATTTTAATAAATCTCCAATACTAATCAGATTAGAGATTTAATCAAAATTACTAATTATTATTTAATTTCTTTGTGAACAGTTACTTTCTTCAAGATTGGATTAAATTTTTTAATCTCTAATCTGTCCGGAGTATTTTTTTTGTTCTTAGTTGTTATGTATCTTGATGTACCAGCAACACCTGAAGCTTTGTGTTCTGTACACTCTAAAATTACTTGGATTCTATTACCTTTCTTTGCCATCTTGCTATATATTTATTATAGGAATTAAACAGAATTATTTAATAAATCCTTCTGACTGTGCTTTTTTCAAAACAGCGTCAATTCCATTTTTATTAATTGTTTTTATCGTAGATGCTGCTACTCTAAGAGTAATCCATCTATCTTCTTCCGGAAGATAAAAACGCTTTTTAACTAAGTTTACAGAAAACTTTCTCTTAGTTTTGTTCATAGCGTGAGAAACGTTATTTCCTACCATCGCTCTTTTACCTGTAAGGTCACAAACTCTTGACATTATACTTTACTTTTATCGTTATTCAAAATCAGGGTGCAAAGAAAAGAAAAATAAACGGTTCTAACAAAAAAATTATAAGACATTTTTAAAAATTTCTTTCTTTAGCATTTCAAGGCTTTTAATAGTGGCTCTGTCTATGACTTTTTCACGGGGTTGACCAAAGTTAAACTCCTCTACAACAACCTCATTTGGCGTAGCCAAAGCAATAAATACACTTCCTAATTCGGCTTTTTCATCTCCTTTTGTTGGCCCGGCATTTCCGGTTGTGGCAAGCGCATAATCTGTATTCAGCAACCTTTTTACATTCTCAGCCATTGCTTTAGCCACCTCAGCGCTTACAACCGAATGTTCATTGATTAATTTTTCAGAAATCCCTAATACATTAATCTTAGTTTCAGCCGCATACGAAACCACACTCCCTTTAAAATAAGCCGAAGCTCCTGCTACCGAGGACAAACTCACTGCGATTTGTCCTCCGGTACAGCTTTCGGCGGTTGCAATTGTTTTTTGCTGTTCTTTGAGTTTTTTTCCAAGCAAAACCTCAATAGTTTCATCTTCTTCAAAACCCACAATAATATCATTAATGATCGCACTTAAAGACGCAACATAAGAATCAATAGTCTTTCCCAATACTTCTTTATCTTTCCCTCTGGCTGTAAGACGCAAACGAACTCTTCCCGGAGCCGGCAAATAAGCCAATTTAATAAAACCCGGCAAACTATTTTCCCAATCTTCAATACGTTCAGCAACCATACTTTCGCCTTGTCCGTAAGTCAGGATTGTTTTATGAATAATATAAGGACGATTAAATTCTTTCACAACCTTAGGAATCACTTCGCTTTCTATCAAATATTTCATTTCAAAAGGAACTCCCGGCAACGAAACAAAGACCGTATTTTCTTTCTGCATCCACATCCCCGGAGCTGTTCCCACCTGATTATGAAGCACTGTACAACGCGAAGGCACCAAAGCCTGATCTTTATTAATCTGCGTAATTTTTCTTTTAAAAAAACCTTCAATTAACTGAGTTACATGTTTTAAAACCGCCTCATCAACCACCAATTTATCTTCGAAATAATCACAAAATGTTTTTTTAGTAACGTCGTCTTTGGTTGGGCCTAAACCTCCGGTAATAATCACCAGGTCAACTTTATTTTGTAACTCTTTAAAAGTATCCAAAATATGCTGCTTGTCATCACTAACAGAAAGCATTTCCCAAATCTCTACCCCAATCTTATCGAGTGATTTTGCAATAAAACCGGAATTTGTATCAATAATTTGCCCAATTAAAATTTCATCTCCAATGGTAACAATAGCTGCTTTCATTTTTTGTATATCAATAATTTAGAATTGCTTATAAAACAAAATCAACACTCAAAAAACTTGAATGTTGATTTTTATATCATTTGTATTTGAAAAGAAATTACAAATAGAAATCTTTCTTAATTTCTTTAATTGCTTCTTTCACCTGTGCTTTAATACTATCAAAAGTATGTTCGATATCTTTGCGTTTCCCCTCGGCTTTTGTCCAGGCTTCCACCTGAAGAATTTCTTCAAAAGCAACCGTCATCCCCAACAAATCCAATGTTGGCTTAATTTTGTGCGCATAAGCATAGGCGTGTTTATGATCTTTTTTCTTAATCCCTTCTTTTATTTGAGCCAAATCTTCCGGCACATCATTTACAAACAAGGTTAGAATTTCGTTTACAAACTCCTGATCATTATCTGAGATTGCATATACTTTTGCTAAGTTGTAATTTAAAGCCATTATTTTATTTGTATTCTAAATAGTTTTTGTCCTTCTAAATATCCTTCCAAAACATCGTTGGGTTGTACCCTTGCTACTCCCTTTGGAGTTCCGGTAAAAATAATATCACCTATTTTTAATGTAAAATATTGCGAAACATAAGCAATCAGCTCGTCTATTTTCCACAACATCATATTCGCATTCCCTTCCTGAACCGTCTGATTATTATTCTTCAATTCAAAAGTAAGATTTTCTAATGAACTAAACTGCGCTTTTGGCAAAAAATCACCAATCACCGCCGAACCGTCAAAAGCCTTGGCTTTTTCCCAAGGCAAGCCTTTTTCTTTTAATTTATTTTGCAAATCACGGGCAGTAAAATCAATTCCTACACTAATTTCGTCATAATATTTATGAGCAAATTTAGCATCAATATATTTACCAACCTTATTAATCTTTACAATAAGTTCCACTTCATGCTGTACATTTTCCGAAAATTCAGGAATCACAAAAGGATGCTGCTTTAACAACACTGAGGAATCCGGCTTTATAAAAATTACCGGTTCACTTGGGCGTTCATTTTCCAATTCTTCAATATGATTGGCATAATTGCGACCTATACAAATTATTTTCATTTTTTTGAGTTAGGAGTCGGGAGCTGGAAGTTGAGAGCCGGAACAAACTTCTTCTAACTTCCAACTCCCTACTTATTTCGTATTTAACTTTCTTAATTTTATGGCTGTCAAAACCTTTTTGGTATATAATGGAAAATCCGCATTTTGAACCCAACTAAAATAACCTGGTTCTTTTTCCAAAACCACATCTACTTTTACACCTTTGTGTTTACCAAAAGTAAAAACCTCTTCATTATTTTCATCAAAAGCGATCATCCCGGCAAAATCGGCTATTTTTTTACGGGTTGTAAATTCAGATAAAGATTTCATATCATTTTCTAAATCCGGATAACGTTCTAATTGCGCTTTCAAAATTTCGTAAGTCGCCATCGTATCCGCTTCTGCCGAATGCGCATTCTCTAAATTTTGCCCACAATAAAACTTTAAAGCAGCACTCAAAGTACGTTCTTCTTTTTTATGAAAAATAGTCTGTACATCAACCGAAACTCTGTTTTTCATATCAAAATCTACTCCGGCACGAAGCAATTCCTCTGCTAAAAGCGGAATATCAAAACGATCCGAATTAAACCCCCCCAAATCACTGTCTTTAATCATTTGATACACCTGTGGCGCCAATTCCTTAAAAGCAGGTTCATTAGCCACTTTTTCATCAGTAATTCCATGAACAGCGGTACTTTGAGGCGGAATTGGAATGGTAGGATTCACCAGCCAGGTTTTACTTTCTTTATTTCCGTTAGGAAAAACTTTAAATATTGCTATTTCTACAATTCTGTCTTTTCCAATATCAATCCCTGTCGTTTCAAGATCAAAAAAACAAATAGGTCTGTTTAGTTTTAATTCCATTTTAATAATATATAACTACAAATATAAAGTTTTGAGTTTGATTTAAACAAGAGTTTAAAAAAGAAAACCCGACAGCCTTACAAAAGCTATCGGGTATTTTTATAAAATTTTCAAAAACTATATAGTTCTTGTAATATCAAATCCTTCTAAATATTCGGCTACTCTTTTTACGAACATCCCGCCTAAAGCACCGTCAACAATACGATGATCATAACCATGAGTTAAAAACATTTTTTGACGAATACCAATAAAATCCCCTTCCGGAGTTTCTATTACCGCAGGCACTTTCCGAATAGCACCCAAAGCTAAAATTCCCACTTCCGGCTGATTGATAATTGGCGTTCCAAAAACACTTCCGAAAGACCCCACATTCGTTACTGTATAAGTTCCTCCTTTTGTTTCATCTGGTTTTAATTTTCCAAGTTTAGCACGATTTCCTAAATCGTTTACTGCCTTTGCCATTCCTACCAAATTCAACTGATCTGCATTTTTAATCACAGGCACAATTAAATTTCCGTTTGGCAAAGCCGCTGCCATTCCGAGATTTATATTTTTTCTTTTGATGACATAATCTCCGTCAACAGAAATGTTTATTCCCGGATAATCTTTCAACGCTTTGGCTACCGCTTCCATAAAAATCGGAGTAAAAGTCAGTTTCTCACCTTCTCTTTTCTCAAATTCATTTTTATGTTTCTCACGCCATTTTACAACATTCGTAACATCAACTTCTATAAAAGAATAAACATGTGCCGATGTTTGCTGAGAAGAAAGCATATAACCCGCAATCAGCTTGCGCATTCGGTCCATTTCTACAATTTCGTCACCGCCATTTACCGAAACAGCTGTTTTTGATTGTTGGATATCAGACTCTGGATTTTGAATTATTGGTTGAGATAATAATTCAACACTTTCGACTTTCGACTTTCGACTTTCGACATAACTCAAAATATCATTTTTAGTAACCCTTCCTTCACTCCCTGTTCCCGGAATACGTTCCAATTCTTCGATTCCTATTCCTTCGGCAGCAGCAATATTTTTCACTAACGGAGAAAAGAATTTTTCAGAACCGGAATTGGTTATCGTTGCAGGAGCAGCAAGAGTTTCTTTAGCTACCTCTATCGTTTTTGTTACTTTTTCTATAATTTCCGGAGTTATTGTTTCTTCAACTTCCTCCACTGCATCTTCTCCTTCTGTTTCAATAATTGCAATAGTTTGTCCTACCTCAACCAAATCATCTTTTGAAAACAATTGCTCTATCAAAACACCCGAAACCTCACTAGGCACTTCACTATCCACTTTGTCGGTAGCAACTTCCAGCACAGCCTCGTCGGCTTCAATTTTATCGCCTATTTGTTTCAACCAATTGGTGATGGTTGCTTCTGCGACACTTTCTCCCATTCTTGGAAGCTTTAATTCAAATCTTGCCATATTGTTAACCCAAAAGGTGGTTTTTTAATTTCTGTTTGCGAAATTACTAAATTCTTAAAACATAAATTACATAAAATGCATCTTTCCTATATTAATTATAACAAGTAACTCATTTTCAAAATAATAATCTCTATTTTAACAAAAATCAAATCAGAAACCTATCGTTTTTTACCAATTCGATAAAAATACAAACTTGGTAACTGAGCTATTTTTTACGATAATTTCACTTAATCCAACATAATAACGGCAGTAAAGACACATTCTTATGGTTGTCAATCTAAAAATTGATTTTTTTTATCTCAAAAAGCTTTTTGGTTTCCAATAAACAGGAAACGCGCAAAATCATTTACTTTTGAATTTATTCTAAAAAAATAAATCGCTTTGAGAAATCTGTTTTTAATATTCTTCCTTATTACAACTTCTTTGATTCAGGCACAAATGGCTGACTGTACCGATCCGCTGGCTAAAAACTTCAACCCAAAAGCCACATTAAATGATGGCAGTTGCGAATATAAAAAAGTAAAAACCAAAGCCGAATCCACTCAAAAACTTAGCGATACTTTAAGAGAAACTTCGGGACTAATTGCTTTCGATAATTTATTATGGACACACAATGACGACCATGACATCACTATTTACGGACTGGATACTTTAGGAGCGATCAAAAAGAAAATCAAACTAGAAAAGGTAACCAACACCGACTGGGAAGAAATCACCCAAGACAGCAATTCCCTTTATATTGGCGATTTTGGAAACAATTATCAGGGAAACCGACGCGATTTACACATTTTAAGAATCGAAAAAAAGTCTTTCCTGACAAATACCCCAATCATTGATACGATTGCTTTTTCTTATGCTGACCAAACTGACTTTAGCATTCAAAAACCTAATACTACCAATTTTGATTGCGAAGCTTTTGTGGTTACCAAAGACAGTATTTATTTGTTCACCAAACAATGGAAATCAAATAAAACCGGCATCTACACAATACCCAAACAAACCGGAAATCATATTGCTCAATTAAAACAAACGATTGACACTAAAGGCCTGATTACAGCCGCAACTTATTTAGAATCTAAAAAGCTAATCACACTGTGCGGTTATTCCAAACACGGGAAACCGTTTCTATACCTGTTGTATGATTTTAAAAACAATAATTTTTCATCAGGAAATAAACGAAGAATCAATCTCCAATTCTCTTTTCATCAAATAGAAGGAATCTCCACAACCGACGGACTTCATTATTATTTGACGAACGAAGCTTTGATTTTGAAACCAATTTTAAATGTTCAGCAGCAAATGCACTATATAGATCTATCTTCTATACTGCAATCCTATCTCCACAATTAATTCGTAAATAGAAACAGAATAGCTTACTTTTGCCAAAAGTTTTGGTCTAAAACCTTCCAAAACGCATAATTTTTAACGCATAACATACAAAGTGAATTATTTATCTGTCGAAAATATATCCAAATCTTTTGGGGAAAGAGTCCTTTTTGATAACATTTCTTTTGGAATCAACAAAGACCAAAAAATTGCTTTTATTGCCAAAAACGGTTCCGGAAAAACCACCATTATGAGCATTATCAACGGTTTGGAAGAACCTGATACCGGCCAAATAGTTTTAAGAAAAGGCATCCGAATGGCGTTTTTGTCGCAGGATAATAATTTGCAGAACGAACTGACAATTGAGGAAAGCATTTTCGCTTCAGATAATGAAACCTTAAAAGTCATTGAGCAATACGAAAAAGCCCTAGAAAATCCTGAGGACGAGGAAGCTTACCAAAAGGCTTTCGATGCGATGGATCAGCACAATGCCTGGGATTTTGAAACCCAATACAAACAAATACTTTTCAAATTAAAACTGGAAGATTTCAAACTGAAAGTCAAAAATCTTTCCGGAGGGCAAAAAAAACGACTTTCTTTGGCGATTATTTTGATTAACCGCCCTGATTTATTGATTTTGGATGAGCCTACCAACCACCTCGATTTGGAAATGATTGAATGGTTGGAAACCTATTTTTCCAAAGAAAATATCACCCTTTTCATGGTGACACACGATCGATTTTTCTTAGAACGTGTTTGTAATGAAATCTTAGAATTAGACAACGGAAAATTATACCAATACAAAGGAAATTACTCTTATTATTTAGCCAAAAAAGAAGAGCGCATTGCCTCTGAAAATGCCAGTGTTGACAAAGCTCAAAACCTTTTTGTAAAAGAATTAGAATGGATGCGCCGTCAGCCAAAAGCGAGAACAACCAAATCCAAATCGCGTCAGGATGATTTTTATGTAATTAAAGAAAAAGCCCAAAGTCGCCGTAAGGAGAATAAAGTGGAGCTGGAAATCAACATGGAACGCATGGGAAGCAAGATTATCGAGCTTCACAAAATTTCGAAAAAATTCAAAGACCGTGTGATTCTGGATAATTTCAGTTTTGATTTCCAACGTGGGGAACGCATTGGAATCATTGGTAAAAACGGAACCGGAAAATCTACTTTCCTGAACTTACTGACAGGAACTTTACCTCTTGATTCAGGAAGAGTCGTAAAAGGCGACACTATAAAAATAGGTTATTACACCCAAAGCGGAATCAATCCAAAACCGGGTCAGCGTGTTATTGATGTCATTAAAGAATATGGCGAATACATTCCATTGACCAAAGGCAAAATTATTTCGGCTTCGCAATTGTTGGAACGCTTTCTATTTGATGCCAAAAAACAATACGATTATGTCGAAAAACTAAGCGGTGGCGAATTGAAACGCTTGTATTTATGTACGGTTTTGATTCAAAATCCGAACTTTCTGATTCTGGATGAACCTACTAACGATTTGGATATTGTAACGCTTAATGTACTGGAAAATTTCCTTTTGGATTATCCGGGATGTTTATTGGTAGTTTCACACGACCGTTACTTCATGGATAAAATTGTAGATCATTTGTTCATTTTTAGAGGTCAGGGTGTAATTGAGAATTTCCCCGGAAACTATTCAGATTTCAGAGCTTATGAAGACAGCGCCGATGTTAGGGGTTCGAAAGAAGAAACCAAAACAGAAAAGAAAGACTGGAAACAAAAAAATCCAACCGGAAATCTAACTTTTAATGAACAGAAAGAATATCAAAAAATCGAACGCGAAATCAAAGATTTAGAGATAGACAAAGCCAAAATCGAACAGCTTTTTTCGGATGGCAAAGTTGCCGATACGGATATTGAAGCTAAAGCAAAAGAATTAGAAATTATTATTGGTAAAATAGAAGAAAAAGAAGAACGCTGGTTTGAACTTTCTGCCAAAATGGAAGGTTAGTTAACAATATAAAATAAGTAGTCTTTTTTGTGAGATTACAAAAGCAATTTTTTTAGATTAGATTTAGATAGTACCTTTGACATAAAATTAAAAATATGGATATCAAACAAATTTTTGAAAACAACAAAAAGTGGATTGCTAAACAATTACAGGCTGATGAAACTTATTTTGACAAATTAGGAGCCGGACAAGCTCCTGAAATCCTTTACATTGGATGTTCTGACAGTCGTGTAACTGCCGAAGAAGTAATGGGATTACAACCAGGCGAAGTTTTTGTTCACAGAAACATTGCCAATATGGTTCCTAATACCGATTTGAATTCGATGTCTGTTATTAATTATGCAGTTGGAAGCTTAAAAGTAAATCATATTGTGGTTTGTGGTCACTATGGTTGCGGAGGGGTTTTGGCTGCTATGCAACAATCTGATTTGGGAATTTTGAATCCTTGGTTGAGAAACATCCGAGACGTTTACCGAATTCACAGAGAAGAATTGGATGCGATTGCTGATGAAAATGAAAAATACAAAAGATTAGTTGAATTGAACGTTCAGGAGCAATGTATCAATGTAATTAAAACTGCCGAAGTTCAAAAAGCCAACAGCGAAAGAAACTTAAAAGTGTACGGCTGGGTTTTTGACATTCATAGCGGAAAATTAATTGACCTAAACATTGATTTTGATGAAATCTTAAAAGATATTACTAAAATTTACAAAATTGTTTAGCCGAATTTTTAAATTTTTAATCCAATAAAAATCCCGTTCCGATAGCTATCGGAACGGGATTTTCTTTTTAAAATAATAACTAAACTAAATCAAAACGGTCTAAATTCATCACTTTTGTCCAGGCCGCCACGAAATCTTTCACAAATTTCCCTTTAGCATCCGCACAGCCATAAACCTCAGCGATGGCTCTTAATTCAGAATTAGAACCAAAAATAAGATCCACACGGCTTGCAGTCCATTTTACCGCTCCTGATTTACGGTCCCGTCCTTCAAAAATATCCTGTGCATTGGAAACCGCCTTCCAAGTCGTATTAAAATCTAATAAGTTCACAAAGAAATCATTGGTCAACACTTCCGGAGTTTCGGTAAATACGCCGTGTTTAGAATGATCAAAATTGGTATCCAATACACGCATTCCTCCCATTAAAACCGCTAATTCAGGAACCGAAAGCGTCATTAATTGTGCTTTATCTACTAATAATTCTTCAGCCGAAACGGTATATTTTGTTTTCATATAATTTCTAAAAGCATCAGCAATTGGTTCTAAAACCGCAAAGGAATCCACATCGGTTTGCTCTTGCAAAGCATCATTTCTTCCTGCTGTAAAAGGAACTTCGATGTTTTGTCCGGCATTTTTAGCTGCTTTCTCAATAGCTGCGCCACCAGCCAAAACAATTAAATCGGCCAAAGACACTTTTTTCCCGTCTGTTTGCGCCTGATTAAACTCAGCCTGAAGTTTTTCTAAAACAGCAATTACTTTTGCCAATTGTGCCGGATTATTTACAGCCCAGTCTTTTTGAGGCACTAAACGAACACGCGCTCCGTTAGCTCCTCCTCTTTTATCAGAACCTCTAAAAGTTGATGCCGAAGCCCAGGCGGTACTGACCAATTCAGATACTGACAATCCGGAATCCAAAATCTTAGCTTTAAGAGCTGCAATATCTTTTTCATCAATCAATTTATAATCCACCACCGGAATCGGATCCTGCCAGATTAACTCTTCTTTAGGTACTTCCGGTCCTAAATAACGGGCAATCGGTCCCATATCACGATGTGTTAATTTATACCAGGCACGGGCAAAAGCATCAGCAAACTCATCCGGATTTTCATGAAATCTTCTTGAAATTTTCTCATAAACAAGATCAAAACGCAAGGCTAGATCGGTTGTAAGCATCGTTGGTGCATGACGCTTAGACGGATTGTGCGCATCCGGCACCGAATCGGCTCCCATACCATGCTTCGGTTTCCACTGATGTGCCCCGGCAGGACTTTTGGATAATTCCCATTCGTAACCAAAAAGATTCCAGAAAAAGTTATTACTCCACTTTGTAGGAGTGGTTGTCCAGGCTCCTTCCAGTCCGCTACTAATTGTGTTCTCTCCATTTCCGCTTCCAAATGAATTTTTCCATCCAAGACCCTGCTCTTCAATTCCCGCAGCAGCCGGTTCCACACCTACATACTGACCAGGATCAGCAGCTCCGTGAGTTTTACCAAAAGTATGTCCTCCGGCAATTAAAGCCACGGTTTCTTCGTCATTCATTGCCATTCGCCCAAAAGTTTCTCTGATATCTATGGCCGCCGCCAAAGGATCAGGATTTCCGTTTGGTCCTTCCGGATTCACATAAATCAATCCCATTTGAACCGCTGCCAAAGGATTTTCTAATTCACGATCTCCGGTATAACGCTTGTCCTCTAACCATTTCCCTTCGGCTCCCCAATAAATATCCTGTTCCGTTTCCCATATATCTTCACGCCCTCCGGCAAAACCAAAAGTTTTAAATCCCATCGATTCTAAAGCACAGTTTCCTGCCAAAATCATCAAATCTGCCCATGAAATATTTTTACCATATTTTTGTTTTACAGGCCATAAAAGCAATCTGGCTTTGTCCAAATTCACATTATCAGGCCAACTGTTTAAAGGAGCAAAACGTTGAGAACCCGAACCTCCTCCTCCTCTTCCGTCAGCAATACGATAGGTTCCCGCACTGTGCCACGCCATTCTGATAAAAAACGGTCCGTAATGCCCGTAATCTGCCGGCCACCAATCCTGAGACGAAGTCATCACTTCAAAAATATCTTTTTTTACCGCTGCTAAATCCAAGGATTTAAAGGCTTCAGCATAATTAAAATCCTCTCCCATCGGATTTGAAAAATTAGCATGCTGACGCAAAATATTTAATTTTAACTGATTAGGCCACCAATCATTATTAGTCGTTCCGGAACCCGCAGTTTCTTTGATGATACCACTTGAAAACGGGCATTTGCCCATGCCATTTGAATCCTTTAAGTTTTCCATAATAATTTATTTTATGTTATTTTTTAAGTTGTTGAGCTAAATTACCAATTAAAAACCTATTGAAATAAAATTTACAATAGAAAAAAATTATTCTTTTATATCAAAAAACCACATCCTCGCAAAACGGATTTTAAGTTAAAAAAAATAATTCAAATAAATCCATTTTTATGATTATTAAAACATTGCCAAAAAAACAAAGTCACCTTTAATCGGAACAGAGTAACGATTATTCTTTAGCCAAAAACATTTAATTCTCAATGATTGCAATACTTTTAATTACAATTAAAATCCACTTATTTTTTGATGTTCTGAAAAAAGAATCTCATTTTTTTTTCCTATTTTGCATAGCAATCCAAAACCATTCTCATGACCTCAATCACCCGAATTTTTGATTTTCCCTATCATCAACAAGATGAGTTTAATAACATTCCAGACGCCTTAGCTTCTAAGCAAAATGGTGTTTGGGTAAAAATCAGCACGCAGGAATATATTGCAAAAGCCAACACTATTTCCAGAGCGCTTTTGCGTTTGGGAATTAAAAAAGACGATAAAATTGCTATCATCTCTTCTAACAACAGACCCGAATGGCATATTGTTGATATTGGCGTTTTGCAAACCGGAGCTCAGACCGTTCCTATTTACCCAACGATTTCCGAACAGGATTACGAATACATTTTGAATCACTGCGAAGCCAGCCACTGTTTTGTTTCTGATGAAGAGCTTTTCAAAAAAATAAATGCCATCAAAAGCAAATTACCTCATCTTAAAACAATTTATAGTTTTAATGAAATAGAGAGCTGTAATAACTGGAAAGAATTGTTGCAAATGGGCGAAGACAGCAGCAATCAGGAAGAAGTAGAAAACCGAAAAAACAGCATCCAAACCGAAGATTTAGCAACCATTATTTATACTTCCGGAACCACAGGAAATCCTAAAGGCGTGATGCTTTCGCACCAAAATATTGTATCGAATGTTTTAGGTAGTGCTCCCAGAATCCCTTTCAAAGCTGGTGCAAGTCGCGCATTGAGTTTCTTGCCTATTTGTCATATTTTTGAAAGAATGGTTTTGTATTTGTACCAATTTTATGGTGTTTCCATCTATTTTGGCGAATCCATAGAAAAAATTGGCGAAAACATCAAAGAAGTTCAACCTACTGTAATTACGGCTGTTCCAAGACTAATTGAAAAAGTATATGATAAAATCTACACCAAAGGAGCCGAATTAACCGGAATAAAAAGAAAATTATTCTTTTGGGCTATTGATTTAGGCACAAGATACGAACCTTATGGTGCAAACGGATTTTGGTACGAATTCCAACTCAAAATTGCCCGAAAACTCATTTTTAGCAAATGGCAGGAAGGTCTTGGCGGAAAACTGGAAGTTATGGTTTCCGGAAGCGCCGCTTTGCAACCCCGCCTCTCCCGCATTTTTGCAGCAGCCGGAATTCCGGTCATGGAAGGTTATGGTCTTACCGAAACTTCTCCTGTAATTGCCGTAAATGACATGAGAAATTTTGGTTTCCGAATTGGAACTGTTGGAAAAGTAATTGACAATGTGGAAGTTAAAATTGCAGAAGACGGCGAAATCCTTTGTAAAGGGCCTAATGTGATGATAGGGTATTACAAAAATGAAGCTTTGACTAAGGAAGTCATCACCGACGGCTATTTTCACACTGGTGATATTGGAAATTTAGATCAGGACAGTTTCCTAAAAATCACCGACCGGAAAAAAGAAATGTTTAAAACTTCCGGCGGAAAATACATCGCGCCTCAGCTGATTGAAAACACGATGAAACAATCTCGTTTCATTGAACAAATTATGGTTATTGGCGAAGGTCAAAAAATGCCCGGAGCGTTTATTCAGCCAAATTTTGATTTTATTATCGAATGGGCCAAAAAAAACAAAGTTGATTTAGATCCATCCCACGAAGGCATCGTTCAAAACGAAAAAGTAATTGCCCGAATCCAGCAGGAAATTGACAGTATCAACAGTAAATTTGGTCATTGGGAACAAATTAAACGTTTCGAACTGACCCCAGACATCTGGTCTATCGACGGCGGAGAACTGACCCCTACACTCAAATTAAAACGTAAAAATGTGATGGAAAAATATCAGGATTTGTTCAACAAAATTTACAACTCCTAAATTCCGAATTACCGTTTTTAAAAAGAGATTGTTTCTTCTTAAGGAAACAATCTTTTTTTTGCTTCATATTTTTTATTTAACAAAAAAAAAGCGTTTTTTTATTATGCATGCATACTATTTTTTCTTATATTTGAAATAACAGATATGCTAATATCATAATTTTTTATTCAAAATAAAAAGATTATGATAAAAAATAGATTTTCTTTTTGAGAGAAACTTAATAAGCTTGCCACATGAAAAACAAAACAATAGATTACATCTTAAGAGCGACTTGGCAGGCTGTTTCCAGAATGTACAATGAAGAAGCAAGCAAATACGGAGCTACTATGGCAACAGGATTTGCATTATTGAGTATTGATAAGGAAAAAGGAACACCTTCAACAACTTTAGGTCCTAAAATGGGAATAGAACCAACGAGTTTGACCCGTACCTTGAAATCCATGGAAGAGAAAGGATTAATTCTTAAAAAGAAAAATCCCAATGATGGTCGTGGGGTATTGATTTACCTGACGGATTATGGCAAAGAAAAAAGAGCCTTGTCTAAAAATACCGTCATTCAGTTTAATGAAAGTATTAAAAAACATATTTCGGATGAAAAATGGGAACATTTTATAGAAGTTGCCGAAACCATCAACAAATTAATACACGATAAAAAAATATTTAATCAATCTGAAAATACAGAAGATGAAACGCACAATTAAAAAAGTTGCCGTAGTAGGTTCAGGAATCATGGGTTCGGGCATTGCCTGTCATTTTGCCAACATTGGTATCGAAGTCCTACTTTTGGATATTATTCCTAACGAACTTACCGAAGCTGAAAGTAAAAAAGGACTCACTCTGGAAAGTAAAGTGGTTAGAAACCGTATTGCGAATGATCATTTAGCCAATTCGTTAAAATCGAAACCATCTCCTATTTACAGCGCAAAATTCGCCAGCAGAATTACCACCGGAAACACAACGGATGATATGGCAAAAATTGCCGGTGTAGATTGGATTATCGAAGTCGTAGTGGAACGTTTGGACGTCAAAAAATTAGTTTTCAAACAAATTGACCAATACAGAACTCCGGGAACGTTGGTTACTTCAAACACTTCAGGAATTCCAATTCATTTTATGAGTGAAGGTCGTTCGGAAGATTTCCAAAAACATTTTTGCGGAACACACTTTTTTAATCCGGCGCGTTACTTAAAGTTATTCGAAATTATTCCGGGACCAAAAACTTCATCTGAAGTATTGGATTTCCTAAAAAATTACGGAGAACAGTTCTTAGGAAAAACTTCGGTTGTTGCTAAAGATACTCCGGCATTTATTGGAAACAGAATTGGCGTTTTCGGAATCCAGAGTTTATTTCATTTGGTCAAAGAAATGGGATTAACTATTGAAGAAGTGGATAAATTGACTGGTCCGGTTATTGGTCGACCTAAGTCGGCTACTTTTAGAACCGTTGACGTGGTTGGTTTAGACACTTTGGTTCACGTAGCCAATGGTATTTATGAAAATTGTCCCAATGATGAAGCCCATGATTTATTCCAACTTCCGGAGTTCATCAGCAAAATGGTCGAAAACAAATGGTTTGGGAGTAAAACAGCTCAAGGATTTTATAAAAAAGTAGATAAAGAAATACTTTCTCTAGACATAAACACCTTAGAATACAGAGCGGCTAAGAAAGCTTCGTTTGCTACTTTAGAACTCACAAAAACCATCGAAAAACCAATTGATCGCTTTAAAATTTTAATCAAAGGACAGGACAAAGCAGGCGAATTTTACAGAAAAAGCTTTGCTGCTTTATTTGCTTATGTTTCGAATAGAATTCCTGAAATCTCAGACGAGTTATACAAAATTGATGATGCGATGAAAGCCGGTTTTGGATGGGAAAACGGACCATTTGAAATCTGGGATGCTATCGGAGTGGAAAAAGGTCTGGAAATCATCAAAGCCGAAGGTCATTCTGCAGCTCCCTGGGTAAACGAAATGGTAACATCGGGAAATACTAGTTTTTATACGGTAAAAGAAGGCGCTACTTATTTTTATGATATTGCAACAAAATCGCAAACCAAAGTTCCCGGACAAGATGCTTTTATTATTCTGAATAACATTCGCGAAAGCAAAAAAGTCTGGAGTAACAGCGGCGCTATCATTGAAGATTTAGGAGATGGTATTTTGAATATCGAATTCAAATCGAAGATGAACACTATTGGCAGCGATGTTTTACAGGCTATCAACAAAGGAATTGATTTGGCGGAAAAAGAATATAAAGGTTTAGTAATAGGAAATCAGGCTGCAAATTTTTCAGTAGGAGCCAATTTGGGAATGATTTTTATGATGGCGGTCGAACAGGAATATGACGAATTGAATTTTTCTATAAAATATTTCCAGGACACCATGATGCGCGTGCGTTATTCATCCATTCCGGTGATTGTCGCACCGCACGGAATGACTTTTGGTGGTGGTTGCGAAATGAGTTTACACGCCGATAAAGTGGTTGCTGCTGCCGAAACCTATATGGGATTGGTGGAATTTGGAGTTGGAGTGATTCCCGGAGGAGGTGGTTCAAAAGAAATGACCTTACGTGCTTCTGATTTATTCCGTAAAAACGATGTGGAATTAAATACTTTACAGGAATATTTCCTAACAATTGCCATGGCAAAAGTTTCTACTTCCGGTTACGAAGCTTATGATAGCGGTTTATTACAACACGGTAAAGACATCATCGTGGTAAACAAAGACCGCCAGATTGCCGAAGCCAAAAAACATGCTTTGTTAATGGCTGAAGCCGGCTATACTCAACCTATCAGACGTAATGATATTAAAGTATTAGGAAAACAGGCTTTGGGAATGTTCTTAGTAGGAACCGATCAGATGGTAGCCGGAAGTTACATCTCTGAACACGATAAAAAAATAGCCAATAAACTGGCTTATGTAATGGCCGGTGGTGATTTATCTGAACCAACTTTAGTATCTGAACAGTATTTATTGGATTTAGAAAGAGAGGCTTTCTTATCGCTTTGCACAGAAAGAAAAACATTGGAAAGAATTCAATATATGTTGAAAGCTGGGAAACCTTTGAGAAATTAGTTTTTTTTGAGTATTAAGCAATTAAGAATCAAGTATTAAGACTATGCATCAATTTGAAAAATTAAAGATTTGGCAAAAAGCAATGATCTCGTAGAGGTCAACTGTTTGTAGAAAATAACAATAATTTAATTTAAGTTCCGGAGGAGCGACCTGTTAATCGATTATTATGGCAAATACCTATTCACAAATTTATATTCAAATTGTTTTTGCTGTTAAAGGGAGACAAAATCTCATTACAAACGAAAACCGTGAAGAATTACATAAGTTCATAACAGGCATTGTTTCCAATAGAAAACAAAAATTATTAGCCATTTTTGCAATGCCTGACCATGTTCACATATTAATAGGAATGAAACCAAATATTTCAATTTCAGATTTAGTTAGAGATATTAAAGCAGCATCGTCAAAATTTATTAATGAAAGTAAATGGATCAACGGAAAATTCAATTGGCAGGAAGGATATGGAGCATTTTCTTATTCAAAAAGCCATCTCGATAATGTTATAAAATATATTTTAAATCAAGAAGAACATCATAAAAAACAAACATTTAAAGAAGAATACCATTCGTTTTTAGAAAAATTTAAAATTGAATTTGATGAAAATATTTATTTGATTGGATTGAATGACAAACAGGTCGCTCCTACGGAGCTTCCTAACAAATACGCAATTTAATGCTACAAACAGCATGCCTCTACGAGGCTATTAGATAATATAAAATGTCATTCTAATAAATGTCATATTTAGAAAACACTAAAAAAACCTCGTAGAGGTGTACTGTTTATAGAAATATAATTGGAATATCAATTTAGCTCCGTAGGAGCGACCTATAAAATATCAAAATAACAAAACAATGAAAAACACAACCGCTTATATTGTTTCCGCTTATCGCACCGCTGTGGGAAAAGCACCTAAAGGATTGTTCCGATTTAAAAGACCGGATGAATTAGCTGCTGAAACCATTCAACACATGATGAATGAACTGCCGGATTTTGACAAAAAACGCATTGATGATGTTATGGTAGGAAATGCAATGCCGGAAGCCGAACAAGGATTGAATTTTGGTCGGTTAATTTCTTTAATGGGATTAGAAATCAATGATGTTCCGGGAGTAACGGTGAATCGCTATTGCGCTTCAGGATTAGAAACTATCGGAATGGCAACGGCTCGCATTCAGTCAGGAATGGCCGATTGTATTATAGCCGGTGGTGCCGAAAGCATGAGTTTCATCCCTATGGGAGGTTATCGTCCTACTCCGGATTATGCGGTTGCAAAAGCCGGACACGAAGATTACTATTGGGGAATGGGCTTAACTGCTGAAGCCGTGGCTAAACAATTCAATATTTCGCGTGAAGATCAGGATTTATTTGCTTTTAATTCGCATCAAAAAGCTTTAAAAGCACAAGCCGAAGGTAAATTTGACAAACAAATCGTTCCTATCAATATTGAGCAGACTTTTATTAATGCCAATGGCAAAAAAGAAACCAAATCTTACCTCGTAAACAAAGACGAAGGTCCTAGAGCTGATACTTCGCTGGAAGCATTAGCCAGATTAAAACCCGTTTTCGCAGCTAACGGAACAGTAACTGCCGGAACCTCATCGCAAATGAGTGACGGAGCTGCTTTTGTACTCATAATGAGTGAGGATTTAGTTAAGGAACTTAATTTGAAACCTATTGCCCGATTAGTCAACTATGCTTCTGCCGGAGTGGAACCCAGAATTATGGGAATTGGTCCTGTAAAAGCAATCCCAAAAGCCGTAAAACAAGCCGGATTACAATTAAAAGACATTGATTTAATTGAACTCAACGAGGCCTTTGCTTCACAGTCATTAGCCGTAATCCGGGAATTAGATTTAAACCCTGATATTGTAAATGTAAACGGAGGAGCGATTGCTTTAGGACACCCGCTGGGTTGTACAGGAGCAAAATTGTCCGTTCAATTGTTTGACGAAATGAAACTTCGGGGCAGTAAATACGGCATGGTAACTATGTGTGTAGGAACCGGACAGGGAGCTGCGGGGGTTTTTGAGTTGTTGTAAAGAGAAGCTAGAAGAAAGAAACAAGAGAAAAGATATAAAAGCTTATGAAACATAATTTCAAAAATCTTAAAATCTGGATTTTATCAATGGAAATAACTTCTGATATTCATAAAATAACTTTAGAATTTCCTAAAAATGAAATTTATGGACTAGTAAGTCAAATGATTAGAGCAGCTGTTTCAATACCTTCCAATATAGCCGAAGGATCTAACAGAGGAAACACTCATTTTATACATTTTCTAAACATCAGCCTCGGCTCTTCATTTGAATTACAAACACAACTATTAATTGCATTTCAAAATAAATATATAACTGAAGAAAAAACGATAGAAATTGAAAACAAGATTATTGAATTTCAAAAAATGACTACTAGCTTTATCAGTAAATTAGAAATCTAATCTTTTTTCTTGTTTCTTTCTTCTTTTCTCTAAAAAATAAAACCATGGACGACAAAACAAGAGGAGGACAATTCCTCGTAAAAGAAACAAAGTGTGAAGATATTTTTATCCCGGAAGATTTTTCGGAGGAACAAAAAATGATGCGCGATATGGTCAAAGAGTTTGTTGACAAAGAACTTTGGCCAAACAAAATGCGCTTTGAAAACAAAGACTACGCCTTTACCATCGAATGTATGCACAAAGCTGCCGAATTAGGACTTTTGAGTATTTCGGTACCGGAAGCCTATGGCGGAATGGGAATGGGATTTGTAGATACAGTTCTCGTTTGTGATTACATTTCGGGAGCTACGGGTTCGTTTTCCAGTGCTTTTGGAGCACACACAGGAATTGGAACACTGCCAATCACTTTATACGGAACCGAAGAACAAAAACAAAAATACGTTCCTAAACTCGCATCTGGAGAATGGTTTGGTGCTTACTGTTTAACGGAACCGGGCGCAGGAAGTGATGCTAATTCCGGAAAAACAAAAGCGGTTTTATCCGAAGACGGAACGCATTATAAAATTACCGGACAAAAAATGTGGATTACTAATGCCGGTTTTTGTTCGCTTTTTATTGTTTTTGCCCGAATTGAAGACGATAAAAACATCACCGGATTTATTGTTGAAAACGACCCAAATAACGGAATCACTACAAATGAAGAAGAACACAAATTAGGAATTCGCGCTTCATCAACAAGACAGGTGTTTTTTAATGAGACCAAAGTTCCGGTAGAAAACATGCTTTCGGAGCGTGGAAACGGTTTTAAAATTGCCATGAATGCGCTAAATGTTGGTCGTATCAAATTGGCCGCTGCCTGTTTAGATTCGCAACGAAGAATTATTTCTAATGCTGCTAAATATTCGAATGAAAGAATCCAATTCAATGTTCCTATTTCGAAGTTTGGCGCCATTCGATACAAATTAGCCGAAATGGCAACCAGCTGCTATGCCGGAGAAAGTGCTGTTTACAGAGCTGCTAAAAGTATCGAAGAACGTGTTACGATTCGTGAAAACGAAGGAGCGTCTCATCAGGAAGCCGAATTGAAAGGTGTGGAAGAATTTGCTATCGAATGCGCTATTTTGAAAGTGGCCGTTTCAGAGGATATTCAGAATTGTTCCGATGAAGGAATCCAAATTTTAGGTGGAATGGGATTTTCCGAAGACACTCCGATGGAAAGTGCCTGGCGTGATGCCCGAATCACCCGAATTTATGAAGGAACTAACGAAATTAACCGCATGTTATCCGTAGGAATGCTTATCAAAAAAGCCATGAAAGGTCATGTGGATTTATTAGGTCCGGCTTCAAAGGTGCAGGAAGATTTAATGAGTATTCCATCTTTCGAAACTCCGGATTATTCTGAATTATTTGCTGAGGAAAAAGAAATGATTAGCAAATTGAAAAAAGCTTTTTTAATGGTTGCCGGAAGCGCTGTTCAAAAATACGGTCCGAATTTAGACGAACATCAACAATTATTGATTGCTTCGGCTGATATTTTAATCGAAATTTATATGGCCGAATCTACTATATTGAGAACTGAAAAGTTGGCTAAAAAAGTAGGAGAAGCCAATATTAAAGAACAAATTGCGATGGCAAAATTATATTTGTACAAAGCGGTTGATATTATTACCCAAAAAGGAAAAGAAAGCATCATCTCTTTTGCCGAAGGCGATGAACAACGCATGATGCTTATGGGATTAAGACGTTATACTAAATATACCAATATGCCAAATATTGTAGAAATCAGACGTACCATCAGCGCCAAAATTATTGCCGAAAACAAATATTGTTTTTAGCCAATAACTTCTGTAAAGAAACAAAAGGTCCCGAAATTTTCGGGACCTTTTGTTTCTTTAATTTCAAAATCAAGGCTTTTTCTCTTCCTTTATTGTAGAGATAGCCCCAAAATAATTAATCGGACTTCTGTTATTACTAGTAACCGATAAAGTCGCACTTCCATCAAACCCTACAGAAAGACCTAAATTAAAAAAATCCTGCTGTCCCTTAACCACAACATCTACCTGATATCCTTTTCTGTTTTTCTTCACGGTAAATTTTTCCGGTTTTCCTTCAAATTTCAAACCTGTATCACTTCCGGCATAAGCTAATCCGCTAAAACCTCTCCCAAAATAAGGCATCTCACTTTTTATAAAATCAGGTTTAAATTTTATAAAATTAGGATTCGTTGTCAAATCAACAAAATTAAATATTTGCGAACTCAAATTTTGAGCAACAAATTCGAATTCTCGGGCATCAATTAATTTTTCAATCTCTTTTTCTTTTTCCTGTCTTCGCTCTATTCTCAATTGTCTTTTGGTCTTTTCCTGTGCAAATCCCACAAAAACATTACAACAAAGTAGTAATAAAAGGACTATTCTTAAGCTTTTCATAACTTTTATATTTTAATTTTTAAACAAAACTCTGGAAAACAACAAATTAATATTCTCTAAAATTAAGACAATAAGCATTGTGTTTTAATAAAATTTTCTTCTTTTGAAATCACAAAAATTGTTCCTATTTTAGATAAAAAAAAACAATAATTCACTACATATGAAAATACTAGGAATCGGTTCCCGAATTACACATCCCGAATATGGAAAAGGGATTATTACCAATGTTTCTTCTAAAGAATACTGGGTCACTTTTATTGAAAATGGCTTAGAAACAATTCCCTTAAACGATACTTTTGAAATTATTGAAGCTGCCGAAAACGAAGTCGATACAGTAAGTTTTTCTGATGTTGAAACGACTTTAAAAAATTTATTGAGAAAATGGGCTGATGTCTCCGAAATTGTTCCAATTGGAGATAAATGGAAAGGCGGAAAAATCATTTTAGAACCCGGACAGGCTAATTTGGCGTCGAAAGAAATGCCTATTGATACTTTTTTTCATAAGATTGTGATGGTACGCGACCGTTTAAGAGTTATGGAACAAAAAATCAATTCCAGCAATCTGGAAGAAATTGAAAAAGTAGAACTTCAACAATACATCACCCGGATTTACGGCAGTTTGACCTCTTTTAATGTGCTGTTTAAATCGCCAAATCATAATTTTGTAGGAGAAAAATCAAAATAGAAAACCGGAATTATCTTTGATTATCGCGGCTTTTTATAGTATTTTTATGGTTTGAAAACCTTATTTAAAAAAAATCATGAAAAAATTTATTGTCTTTACACTAGCAATTGGTTCGGTTTTAATTGGATGTAAACCTCAAAATAAATCGGCTGATACCAAGAAAATTAATATTTCATTTGAAGCTAAGAGTAACAGTAAAGTTTCCGGAACAGCTACTTTTATAGAAAAAAATGGAAAAGTAACTTTTGAAGCCAAATTATCCGGATTAAAACCGGGAGTTCACGCCATTCATATCCATGAAAAATCCGATTGTTCAGCTCCAGACGGAAGTTCGGCTGGAGGACACTGGAATCCAACATTTAAAAAACACGGAAAATGGGGCGTTGGCGAATATCATAAAGGAGATATTGGAAATTTCACCGCAGATGCTAACGGAAATGGTTCTATAAAAATAACTACAGACGAATGGTGCATTGGTTGTGGCGATCAAACCAAAGACATTTTAGGAAAAGGACTAATTGTTCATGAAGGTGCCGATGATTTTACCTCTCAACCTGCAGGAAATGCAGGTGCCAGAGTAGCCTGTTCAGCGATAATCAAATAGAAATTTTTCTATATAAATTTCAAAACCGTCTTAATTTAACAAATTTGAGACGGTTTTTTTATTTTTATATAACATCAAAAGTATAAAAAAACATAGCTTTGTAACCTCAAAGCAAGACTATGATTAACCCTTCTGCATCTGGTTGGATCGATAAATTCTTTCTCAAACAGGAATTCGGAAAACAACATCTTTTTCCGGACACCGATTCTTTCTATAAAAAAACAAGAGCTACCGGTTTTATCTATGGTCATATTATTTCTTTTGAAACTCCTGTATTTATTGATACTAAAGGATGGGTTCAAAATGAAATTCCAAAGGTTTCTTTACTAAACACACTCTTCGAAATTTACGGCTTAATCACTCAGGATACTGATTCCGATAGTTTTATAAAAAAAGCGTTAGACTTTTACGACGATATGCATCCGCAGGGTTTTGATTTATTTAAGAAAATATTACCTAATGGATCTCCTTCCCTGAATTTGGAAAAAATTATTGATACCCGCGTTCAGACAAATGTTGACATTATCAATAAAAATTTCTCGCATATTGTTACCAATGCACTGCTTTTCATGGATATTTTAACCTTTAGGCAATATTTAATTCATGGAAAAATACCGGAAAAATATCTAAAAAAAATTGAGGAAGCCGTTATTAGCGTAGTCTCATTAGCTTTAAAAATTAAAACTACTAAATCTAATTACGACGATTTATTAATCAAACTTTTCGAAGCTTCTGTTCGTTACAGTAAATTTTCTAAAATTGGTGCTCAAAATCTGGAAGAACTCAATCTGGATTATTTTAGCTCTGACTTAGAAAAATACTATTTGGCGGATATGGCCGGAATGGCATTATGGAGTGACGGCAAAATTGAAAATGAAGAAATTTATTTTCTGCACAAACTAGCTCAAAACCTGAAAATTTCAGCTGATTTTGTGACTGAAAGTATTCAAAACACCGATGCTTTTATCACAAAATACAAAGCAGAGATTCCTTATTTTAATTATTCTAATCCGGTAAAACATTTTTATGACCAAACCACTCAAAGTGTTATCACGCTTATTACCCGCAATAAAAACAGACTGCTTAAAGAAATTATCCAAAGTAAAGAATTAATGGTTTTACTGGCTTATTCTACGCGTAGGGACTTGAGCGAAAAGGAAAAAAAGAAAGTAAAAAAACAGCTGTTGGATATTTGTAAAACAATACCATCCCTAACTATTTTTTTACTTCCGGGCGGAAGTTTATTACTTCCAATTCTGATTAAGTTTATCCCCACACTCATGCCTTCGGCCTTTAATGAAAACCTTGATAATGAATAAAAACTAAGCTTTTATTTTTTTAAAAACTTAACTGATAAACTTCGTCCAACTCCTGATTAGAACTCATATTAACATCTAAATCGGTAACAAAACCGGAATTCAATCCGTAAACCCAACCGTGTAAGGTTAAATCCTGCTCTTTTTTCCAGGCGTTTTGTACTATAGAAGTTTTAGCCAAATCAAAAACCTGTTCTTTCACATTAATTTCTACAAAAGTATTAAAGCGATCCGTTTCATTAAAAATAGAATCCAGATACACACTATGCAAACGATACACATCTTTTATATGCCTAATCCAGTTATCGATAATCCCAATAGATTGATTGCTCATAGCAGCTTTGATTCCTCCGCAGCCGTAATGCCCGCAAACAATAACGTGTTTTACTTTTAACACATTCACGGCATAATCCAAAACACTCAGCATATTCATATCCGAATGCACCACCATATTGGCAATATTCCGATGTACAAATACCTCACCCGGTTTAGCACCAATAATTTCATTTGCCGGAACCCTACTATCAGAACAACCAATCCATAACAATGGCGGAGTTTGTCCTTTTGCTAAATCTGCGAAATAATTCGGGTCTTTTTCCAATGCTTTTTCAACCCATTCTTTATTATTATCTAATATTTTTTTATAAAAATCATCCATCGTATTTTATTTTCTAATTAACTGATTTAAACTTTTGTTACTTCTTTTGACAAATTACAATTTTTAAAAAATTTCCTTTTGAACCATTCTTCTTTTAGCCACATCATAATAATGCTCAATGGAAACATGGTTTGGAACTTCGGCAGTATTTTCCAACTGATAAGCCTCTTTAAAACCTTTCAGTTTTACTTTAATATTTTCATCAACCGCCCGCGTTGTTTTAAATTCTTTAATTAAATCCAAAATATCATGAGCAATATAAACGGTATCATGAGCACTAATAATCACTTTTGAATTTTCCGGAATAGCTTTTAATGTACTCTTAATAGCCGCTTTATTTAAAAACGAAACTTCCTGTGCCAAATCGATATGAATAATATCTCCATCCACATATTCTTCTTTTTTAAAGGTGTAAGCTCTTTTTAAATTTCCTCTCAAAACAAAAATAATACTGATAATAATCCCTAGCGCTACTCCTTTTAATAAATCGGTTACCACAACAGCCACCATAGTTGCAATAAAAGGAATATACTGATACTTACCCTTTACTAAAAAGTGTCGAATCTTAGCAGGACTGGCTAATTTATAACCAATTAAAATCAAAATTGTAGCCAGTGTAGCGAGTGGAATTTTATTTAAAATCACCGGAATAATCAGTACACTTAGCAATAACATAAAACCATGAATAATGGTGGACATTTTAGATTTAGCTCCCGCATTAACATTAGCCGATGAACGTACCACCACAGAAGTCATCGGCAAACCACCAATCAAAGAACTGATTATATTTCCAATTCCCTGTGCTTTTAACTCCACATTCGTATTTGTATATCTTTTTTGAGGATCCAGTCTGTCCGAAGCTTCAATACACAACAAGGTTTCAATCGAAGCCACAATAGCAATCGTCAAACCGATTGTCCAGACTTTAGGATTGGTAAATCCTGAAAAATCAGGCGTTACAATTATTGCTTTAAAATCATCGACAGAAGTAGGCACAGGTAAGGAAACCAAATGACTTTGTGCAATAGCCAGTGAACTTCCGGTAGTAATAAAAATTTCATTAATTATAATTCCCGAAATTACAGCAATCAAAGCTCCGGGAATTAATTTAATTTTTTTCAAAAAAGAGACTCTTTCCCAAGAAATAAGAATTACCAAAGAAACCAAAGTTACGATGATAGCACCAGGCTGAAAATAATTCAACATCTTAACCAAAGAAGAAAAAGTATTATTGCCATCAATTTGAAAAAAAGTCTGATCTCCTTCAAAATCGGCATCATACCCAAAGGCATGCGGCAATTGTTTAAGAATAATAATGATCCCAATTCCGGCAAGCATTCCTTCAATAACATTGGTTGGAAAATAATTAGAGATACTTCCTGCTTTTAAAAAGCCTAAAAGTAACTGGAAAATACCAGCTATTAAAACTGCCGACAAAAAAACATCAAAAGCTCCTAAATCAGAAATAGCTGTTAAAACAATAGCTGTTAATCCTGCTGCAGGTCCCGTAACACTAATATGAGACTGGCTCAAATATCCGACAATTATTCCTCCTACAATACCCGTAATAATTCCAGAAAACAAAGGTGCACCCGAAGCCATTGCAATTCCTAAACACAAAGGCAAAGCCACCAAAAAAACCACTAAACCAGACGCAAAATCCGATTTAAGGTTGGCAAAAAGATTAATTTTTCTTGTCATAATACAATTATTAAATGATACCTAAATCCTGACAGCATTTTAAACACTATCAAAAACTACTCAAATCTCAACTAAAATGTATTATGCCAAATCGGGCGGAGGCGACACTATTTTTTTAGAAACATTGTCATGTTTAGACTGGTTTTCGAAATGAATTAAAGTTCTTTTTATAGACTCTTTAAATTCAAAAGTAGCCGGAGAAGCCACAAAATAAACCAGATTCTTAACTTCTTTTTTTACCTGCTCTTCTTCCGAAACACTAAAAAATATAGACGTGTCAGCAGATTTTTCTATCAACTTTACAATCGTAGGAGTTGCCAGAAAACCTATAAAAAGAATTAAAAAAAAGCGAGCGATTATTTTCATAATAATAAAATTAACAAAAAACAATCAACAAAAAATAAAAAAAGCAGTTAAATAAATATTTTTTATCTAACTGCTTCAATAATTTACCCGCATATTCCTTAACGGCTATTCTTTCAGCCAGGCACGCATCATCCAGATGGTTTTTCAAATTTATTTCTAAAAAGATCAAAAACCACTATAAATTAAATTGATTGTTTTTATATTTGTATCAAAATCATCTATTTTATGACCATCACACAACTTAAATATGTTTTAGCTGTTGCCGAACATAAAAATTTCACTTTAGCTGCCGAAAAATGTTTCGTTACTCAACCAACATTGAGTATGCAGATTCAAAAAATTGAAGACGAATTAAACATTCAAATTTTTGATCGAACTAAAAAACCCATTCAGCTAACTGATATAGGTCAAAAAATTGTCTCTCAGGCCAAAAACATTGTTAACGAAGCCGACCGAATTCAGGATATTGTTGAACAACAAAAAGGATACATCGGAGGCGAATTCAGACTGGGAATAATCCCAACGATTATGCCTACTTTATTACCTATGTTTTTGAATAATTTTATCAAAAAACATCCGAAAGTAAAACTCATCATCGAAGAATTAAACACCGAGGAAATTATTACCAAACTCAACAACGGACACTTGGACGCTGCCATTGCTGCTACACCTTTGTTAGAGGAAAAAATTAAAGAAATTGTTTTATACTTCGAACCCTTTGTTGCTTATATTCCGGAAAGTCATTATAATTTCCAAAAAAAGGAAATAGAAATAGAGGATTTAAATATTGATGAAATTTTACTTTTACAGGATGGTCACTGTTTTAGAGACGGAATTTTAAATCTTTGTAAAAACAGTTCCAAAAATGAAGGAAGTGCTTTCCAAATAGAAAGCGGAAGTTTTGAAACCTTAATAAAACTGGCCGACGAAGGTTTAGGAACCACTCTTTTGCCTTATTTGCATACTTTGGATTTAAAAGAATCAGACAAACTTAAACTTCGTCATTTTGTAGAACCCAAACCAGCTAGAGAAGTGAGTTTAATTTTTCCAAAAAGTGAATTAAAAATTCAAATTATTGAAGCCTTACGAAGTACTATTGCCGGAGTAATTAAAGGCGCTATTGTTTTTCAAAATGTACAAATCATTAGTCCGCTTCAAAAAAAATAGAGTCAGATTTCAATAATCTGACTCCACTTTTTAATTAATTTCTTTCCACTAAGATAAGACAATGTTGTAATTCAGGCTTTTCTTTAGTGTAATACAAAAGCCAATTCCTCAGGTGTTCCATCTCGTGAGGCAATAAATTCCTAACGGCTTTTTTAAGTTCTTTTACAAATAAATCAGGGGCAAAACTTACTCTCTCCAGTATTGATTTGGTATAATCATATATTAATCTAGACATAATATAGGGGTTTAAAGTTATCTAATTAAGTAATGTAATTTACTAAAAAGTAACGATAAGCCACTAGACTGAAAGCGTTAAAAAACACCTAAAAATACCGGCAATACATTAAAACATTTAGAAAAATTTAACCTGCTTTAATCTTAAAAAAAAAAGGCACTGTCCAAAATAAAAACGCAACATTAAGACATAAAAAAAGGAATCTGTTACGATTCCTTTTTCTTTAAATATTCACTATCATTAATGACGGTTTCAACTCTGGTTTCTCTATTATAAAAGATACTAGCCACTCTTTTAACTGCTCTAATTCGTATGGCAGAAGGGTTTTTACAGCTTTTTCTAATTCTTTACTAAAAAGGACTAAATCAAAACTTACTCTTTCTAATATCGATTTTGTATAATCAAACATGACTTTTGACATAATAGATCAACAATTTTAAGGTTAAACAAAATTTTAAGGCTATGTAAAATTATAAATTTTAAAAATACATTTTATATCTTAAACGATAATTTATCAACATTATTACAAACAATTTAATCTAAAATTTTCATAAAAATATTTTTTACTTAAAAGCTCTGAACATTTCTCTTTTTCCCGGAGGACCTTCTAACTTCTCAACTTTAAACCCAACCTCAATCATACTTCTTTTAACTACTCCCCTTGCAGCATAAGTGACTAAAACCCCATTTCCTTTTAGAGCATCATACATTTTCTTAAATATTAAAGTACTCCATAATTCCGGCTGGACTCTGTAACCAAAAGCATCAAAATAAATCAGATCAAACTGCGCCACATCATCAATATCCTGAAAAAATTGCTGTCTTTTCACTATCGTAAAATTATCGCTCAATTTTACTTTCTCATTCCAATTGGATTCGTGCATTTTCTCAAAAACCTGCTGTTGCTCTTCAGCTTCCAATTCGACTACATAATTCATTTCTAAAATTTCCTTTGCAGCCACAGGATAAGCCTCAACTCCAACGTAATCAACACTCTGATTCATTTTTTGCGCTTCCAAAAAACTAATAAAGGCATTTAATCCGGTACCAAAACCTATTTCTAAAATAGCGACTTTTTGCCCTGCAAATAACGCCAATCCGTTTTTTATAAAAACATGCTTAGCTTCCTGAATGGCTCCGTGCTTAGAATGATAACTCTCATTCCATTCTTCCAAATGAATGGTTGTCGAGCCGTCCTGAGTCTTTATTACTTCTCTTTTCAACTTATTATTTTAATATTTTAGCAAATTGCACCCCAAAATTACTCAAAAAAGCAAATACAAAACCTCAAAAAAGATTGATTTATTGCATATTTCATATAAAAAATTATTATTTTTTTCTTTTTTTTTGAACATTACAGAAATCTTATTCATTAGCAACAATTATTAAAGTTATAGCAAGCTTTTCACTCATTTTTATTTAATTTTGCATAAAACAAAGTTTAGTTTATCATATAACAGATTTTTATACTTAAGCTTAATTATTTATTCAAAAAACAAAAAACTTATTATTATGAGTACAGCTCAAGCCAACAAAATTGAAATTATAAAAGCACCTAATACAAAAATTAACGAAGTAGATTTTGAAAATTTAAATTTTGGTTCTGTTTTTACCGATCACTTATTTGAATGCGATTTTAAAAACGGAGAATGGCAAAACCCTACTATTAAACCTTACGCTCCATTTATGATGGATCCTTCTTCAAGAGTTTTCCACTACGGTCAAGCTATTTTTGAAGGAATGAAAGCCTATAAAGATGACAATAATGACATTTGGTTATTCAGACCGGATGAAAATATCAAACGTTTTAACAGTTCTGCTGTTAGAATGGCAATGCCTGAAATTCCTGAATCTTTATTCATGGAAGGACTCAGTCAATTATTAAAATTAGACGAAGCCTGGATTAAAAAAGGTTTAGGAAACAGCCTTTATATCAGACCGTTTATGATTGCAACCGGTTTTGGTGTAGTTGCCAATCCTTCTAATGAATACAAATTCATGATTATTTTATCGCCTGCAAAAGCTTATTATTCAGGTGAAGTAAAAGTTCTTATCGCTGAGCATTACAGTAGAGCTGCTAATGGTGGTATTGGTGCCGCTAAAACTGCCGGAAATTATGCCGGACAATTCTACCCTACAAGTTTAGCGAATAAAGAAGGATTCCAACAAATCATCTGGACTGACGATGCTACGCATACTAAACTTGAAGAAGCCGGAACGATGAATGTGTTCTTTAGATTTAATGACACTTTAGTAACAGCGCCAACCAGCGAAAGAATTTTAGATGGTGTAACCAGAAAAAGTCTTATCGACATGGCAAAAAGAGAAGGAATTGCAATCGAAGAAAGACCTGTATTGGTTTCTGAATTAATCGAAGGCATTAAAAACGGAAATTTGAAAGAAATTTTTGGAGCCGGAACTGCTGCTGTAGTAAGCCCTATAAAAGGATTTGCTTACAAAGAAGAATATTTTGAATTACCAAAAATTGAAGATTCAGTTGCTTTACAATTAAAAGAAAAGCTAACAAATATCCAACATAAATTAGCCGAAGACACATTTGGCTGGACAGTAAAAATGTAATTGCTGCATTTTCAACTTAATAAAAAAAAAGTAATGCGGTCAAAAATAGTGGGGAGAATTTTATTTTAGATTGATTATTTTCAAAATCAAATCGAAGAGGAAATTGACTCTACTGAGGAGCAACCAATCAGCAATAAATTTGATGTACACACAAAAAATGAGGGCAGTTTATTCTGCCCTTTTTTATACATTTTTTAGTGTACCTAATAGCTAAAAAACCTAATTCAAATTTTGGTTTTTATAATACAGATACCATTTAAGAAAGTTCTTTCTGTTTGCTAGACTTTAAACCTCTGTGAATATTTAGATTTCCTTTTAAATGGCAAAAAAAACGATTCCAGCGAATTGTAGAGTTGGGAATTTTATCATCCTTATAATTATAACATATTATGGCAAAGCCTTCTTATTACAGTAAATAATCTGCGCGAACCATTTTATTTTTTTTTAACATATAGTCATATAAGCTCTTGTTTTTTTAAAGCGCCTTTGATACTTACAAATTAGCATATATAAGTTTATCGAAAAAACACTTCAATTTAGATTATTAGAAAACTTATATGACGACTTATATATTTAAAAATTATTTCGCATACAACAAAGACTGGATCACTTCAAATGAAATACTTTCGTCCTCATTCACAAAATATTTCAATAACACTTCTCCCCACATATTTCCGTCACTAAAATCAGCAATAATCCAGCGATGATTCAATACTTTTACTTTGTTAATCACAAATTTATTTACGCCTATCTGATCCTGTCCTACATACGGATTCCCTTTAGAATTTGCATTATAATCCATTAATTTTTCCGTTACTCCCGGAATTAACTTTTCATAAGCTATTGTTTTATTGGCTACAGCCGAATCAAAATAATTTTGGGCATTTTCATTTTTTTCTAACGAAAAATAATTCGCGTCATTCAATTTATTCGTTAATGAATTCAAACTATCTTTCAGTCTTTTAGTGGTTCTTTGATAGCGTTCTTGTTCAAATTTTACTTCATTACTCAAAAAAGAATAGGTAAAAACATTCACTAAAACCAATAAAATAAAGGTATAGAGTAAAAATGATCTTTTCATTGTTTAAATATTACAGGGTGATTTCTAAATTATCATAAGCCAGAAAAACATTTTCCGGCAGTTTTTGTTGTACTTCTTCATGAAAGCCCATAATGTGACTAATATGTGTCAAATAAGCCTTTTCCGGTTTTACTAAAGCGATAAAAGCCAAAGCTTCTTCCAAATTAAAATGAGAAAAATGCGGTTCTTCACGTAAGGCATTCACGACCAAAACTTTCAAATTCTTCAATTTATCAATTTCAACGTCTTCAATGGTTTTGACATCCGTCAAATAAGCAAAATCATCTATACGATACCCAAAAACCTGCAAATCGCCATGCATCACATTAACCGGAATCGCCGTTTTATCTCCAATAGCAAAAGGCGCATTATTGACTATTTCAATCGTTTTGACCGAGGGAGCTCCCGGATATTTATTAACCGTTTCAAAAACATAACCAAAACGGTTTTTCATATCCTTCAAAACCCTTTGATGCGCATAAATAGGCATTTCGCCCTGACGAAAATTAAACGGTCGGATATCATCTAAACCAGCGGTATGATCGGCATGTTCATGGGTAAAAATAATTCCGTCCACTTTATGACAGTTGGAAGTCAGCATTTGTTGTCTGAAATCAGGACCGCAATCAATTACGTAAGCATAAGCATCCCAACGAATCAATACCGAAACCCGTAGTCTTTTGTCTTTACTGTCTGTACTTTTGCACACAGGATGGTCGCTACCGATAACCGGAATGCCCTGAGAAGTGCCTGTACCTAAAAAATATACCTTCAAATCCTAATTTTTTCACAAAAATAGGATTATTTCTGTTTTATTAGCCTGGCTATTTAATTAACTTTGTAACATCAGGCAAATACATAAAAATTAAACAAAAAAATGAGTACCGAAATAAAACTAAAAGGCGACAGAGTCATAGCACAAGTCCCTTCGATAAAAGACAAGGCACTACGAATCAATTTAAATGAAAATATTTATGGAACATTTGCCGAGATTGGCGCAGGACAGGAAACGGTAAGACACTTTTTCAGAGCCGGTGGTTCGTCGGGAACAATTGCAAAAGCGATGTCTGCTTACGATAAAGATTTTAGTGATGCCGTTTACGGAAGCGAAAAAGACGGACGCTATGTAACCGAAAACCGGCTGAAGAAAATGCTGTCGCACGAAGTAAGCCTTATCGAAAAACGACTGAGTCGCGACAAACATCCAAACAAAATGTTTTTCAGCTACGCCAATACGGTAGCCACCATTGACTTTGCCAAACAATTCAAAGGGCATGGTTGGGTAGGAATCAGTTATCAGATTGATCCTAACGAAGATTATAACGAAATCATTCTTCACATTCGTTTTAAAGAAACCGATGCCAAACTACAACAGGAAACACTGGGGATTTTAGGAGTAAATCTTATCTATGGTGCTTTCTACAAATACAACGACCCTAAAAAATTACTGCGTTATTTATACGACCATTTGGACAAAGACCAACTGGAAATTGACACCATCAATTTCTCCGGACCGCGATTTTCCGATGTAGACAACCGTTTAATCAGTTTACAATTGGTAAAAAATGGCATGACCGATGCGGTAATGTTCAATCCTAAAGGAAAAAATATTCTTCCTGCTGCCGTTTTATACAAAAAAAATATTCTGGCTTTAAGAGGAAGTTTTCGTCCCGTTACTAAAGTAAACATGGACATGTACGAGAAATCGTTGAAGATGTTTCTCGAAGAGAACAAGGTAGATAAAGAAAACACACTGGTTATTTTTGAAATCACTTTGTCTAACCTTCGTTCGGACGGAGAAATTGACGAACGCGATTTTATGGATCGTGCCGAATTACTTTGTTCGCTAGGACAAACGGTAATGATTTCTAATTTTCAGGAATATTACAAAGTGGTAGAATACTTTGCCAATTATACCAAAGCCCGCATGGGACTAGCCATGGGTGTAAACAACTTAGTCGATATTTTTGACGAAAAATACTACCGTCATCTAAGCGGAGGCATTCTGGAAGCTTTTGGAAAATTATTCTTCCGTGATATGAAAGTATTGTTGTACCCAATGCTGGATGAAAACGGCGAAGTAACCACTTCCGAGAACCTGAAAGTGCATCCGCGAATGAAAGAATTGTACAAATTCTTCAAATTCAACGGAAAAGTAATCGATGTGGAAGATTACAACCCGGAAAACCTGAAAATCTTCTCCCGTGAAGTCCTTAAAATGATTAACAACGGAATCCCAGGTTGGGAATCGATGCTTCCTGCCGGAGTTTCCGAAATTATTAAAGAGAAAAAACTTTTTGGTTACGACCCCAAGAAGACTTTAGCGGAATAAAAAATATTGATTTTATAATGAACGCCACAAGTAGTTGCTATTTGTGGCGTTTTACATAAATGCAGTTCGCATCTCTATTTTGCAGTTTACAAGAAACTTGTTTTAATCTTATAATCATTATAGTTCTTTTGTGGGATAAATATTTAAATTTACTGCCATGAAAAAATTACTCTTCTCTTTAGTATTTCTAGTAATAGGAATTAATTGCTTCTCTCAAAATCAAGAAAAACTTCCTGTAAAACCATGGGAAGACATTGTTGAAATAAATAATAACAAATACAATTCAATAACAAAATGGGATGCTGATATTTATGTCAATTTAGAAGGAAAGTATACTCAAGAGGATTCTTTAATTATTGCTAAAACTTTAAAAAAACTAGACAATTTAACAGAAACGATATCTATCCAATTTTCAAAATCAGAGAAACCAAATTTTAAAATTAAATTTTTAGATACTCCACTAAAAGAAGGTAATGGTTATACAACAAGCCGTTTTGGCTCAATAGAACGAGGTCAAGGCTATACAAGTTGCGAACTTTATATTTATAAAATTGATGAATCAGACACTGATGCAGAAATTAGAAAATCTTTAGAATCCAGAATAGCAAAAATGCTAGTTGGAGGCTCTTTTGCCTATCCACTAAGAGAAAAAAAAAGAAACAGCATCTTTAACCCAGTATATGGATTATCAAATAGCCAAATCCCTTTAGACCATAACGATCAAGAAATTATAAAAGAGGTTTATAAAAAAGGATTTGAAGAACGATTGGCAAAAGCCGAAATTCAATTTAAAGAAAGTATTATTAAAAAAATAGAAGATGCTAGAATTGCAGATAGAGATCGTAATTTATGGTGGGTAAGAAATCCAGCAGCAGTTATTTTTCTACCAGCGTTAATTATAGGTTTACTAGGGCTTTTTTTTATCAATAAAATTAACAAATCAATATCTGTTAAAATTAAGAAAGACTGGCTTCGATTCGGTATCGTAGCTTTAGTAACCTTATTGTTTACAGATATTCTAATCGTATTCTGTGTGTCTTTTTATGATTTTTTAACGATACCTGATAATTATCTAAATGTTCCAATAGTGAGAAATGATTCTATCCTATCAACCTCTTTTTTAATGCTTATTTTATTTCCTTTTCTTTATTTATTTCGTTTCATTGAGCTAAAAATTCAAAAAGCAGCAAATAATATATATACAAAAACCGGGTTAATCTTTTTATCAACGGGATTTTTACCTTTTATATGTTTATTAACTATTAATTTTATTATTAACGGTTTTAGAGATGAACGTGATTTTCATCCTTTATCACAAATGTTTTTATTTATAATGACAATCGCAACACTAAGAGCATTAATAGGGTATTTCATTTTTAAAGAAAGAAACTTAATTATTGAAAATGAAAATAAACTTACCAAGTTAAAAGAACTAAAAGTCAAAGCAGAATTAAAATCATTACAATCTCAAATCAATCCTCATTTTTTATACAATTCCTTGAATTCCATAGCTAGTTTAGCACCTATTGATGCTGAAAAAACACAAAAAATGGCACATTCTTTATCTGATTTATTCAAATACTCTATCAATCGAAAAAATAAAAAAACAAGTACGGTTCATGATGAAGTCGAAATGGTAAAAACCTATTTAGACATCGAAAAAATTCGTTTTGGTGAGCGTTTACAATTTACAATTCAGGTCGATAAAGAATTAGAAAATCATGAAATTCCTTTATTTTTAATACAGCCCTTAGTAGAAAATGCGGTAAAACATGGTATTTCGAAAAATGAAGGTGTGGGCAAAATTGATTTAAAAATTTCGAAAGCACAAAATGAGATTAGCATTTCGGTAAGTGATAACGGTCCTGATTTTCCTGAAGGATTATTAAGTGGTCATGGTTTACAAACCGTTTTCGATTTATTGCGACTAACTTATGGAGACAAAGCGTCTTTAAATTGGACTAATACTCCCGAAAAAATGATTATTATTACCATTCCAAAATCTATATAATATGAACAAACGCTATTCAACTATTATTATTGATGATGAAGCTCCAGCCAGATTAGGATTGCAAAATTTACTAAAAGAGTTTCCAGAAACTTTTAATATTATTGGTACAGCACAAAACGCAACAGAAGCACAGCAAAAAATAGAAACTTTAAATCCGGATATTATTTTTTTAGATATTGAAATGCCCAGCTGTAGTGGTTTTGAATTATTAGAACGTTTAACAATTATCCCGATGGTTATTTTTTGTACAGCCTACGACCAATATTCCTTGGAAGCTTTTGAAACTAACAGTATCGATTATCTCATTAAACCTGTAAAATTAGAACGTATTGAAAAAACGGTACAAAAATTAAAAACATTTCATGTAAAAAACACTTCAGATGAAATTTTAAAAGTTTTAAAAGACATTTCGAATAGAAAAGAACCTAAAAAAATGACCTCAATTACAGTTAAAAAAAATGATAAAATCATTTTTATAAAACTTGAAGAAATATCTTTTTTTGAAGCCGATTCTAATTATACGACCATTCATTCAGAACAAGGAACATTTTTAAGTACCGAAACGATTGCAAGCTTGGAAAACAAATTACCCGATAATTTTTTTCGTATTCACAGAGGAATTATTATTAATAAAAACTATATAAAAGAAGCCCAGAAATATTTCAACAGTCGTTACATTATTACTCTTAATGACTTAAAACATACTAATATCACTTCTGGAAGAAGTTACTCTGAAAGTATAAAAATCAATCTGGGATTTTTTTAGTTCAAAAATTAAAACACCAGCTCCGCAAAGTCTCCGACTTTGAGGAGATATTAATCTGTCTCTGACAGCTATACTTCATTTAAAAATGTCGATTGAAAATCGAAAAACACTACCTCAAAGTCGGAGACTTTGCGGAGCAGTATAAAATGCTACTTTTTACAATTCCAATAACAAAAACGCCACAGAGAAATTCTTTGTGGCGTTTTTTGTTTATTTCAAAATCTGAGCGGCGTGTTCTTTGGTTTTTACATTTTCAATGACCTCATCGATGATTCCGTTTTCGTCAATGACAAAAGTGGTGCGGTGAATGCCATCGTATTCGCGTCCCATGAATTTCTTAGGTCCCCAAACACCAAAAGCATTAATCACTTCTTTTTCTTCATCAGCCAGTAACGGAAAAGGAAACTCATATTTATCTTTGAATTTAGCTTGCGCTTTTGCCGAATCGGCACTTACACCCAATAAAGCGTAATTATTCGCCTGAAAACGTTCAAAATTATCTCTTAAATCACAAGCTTCGGCAGTACATCCCGGCGTACTGGCTTTTGGATAAAAGAAAACAACTAATTTTTTGCCTTTATAATCTTCTAATTGATGTGGCTTTCCGTCTTGGTCAACGCCAAAAAAATCCGGAGCTTTATTGCCTTTTTTTAATGTTATCATTTTTTTTCTATTTAACCACTTAAGTTCACAAAGCTCCCGCTAAGTTCACAAAGTTTTATTTTTTAATTACTATTGATTTTGAAATTGTTATTGACATTGCTATTACAATTGATTTTTTGCCATTGCCATTGAAATTGCTTTACTTTACCATTCAAATTTAAACTATAATGACCAAACAAGAACGGGTAACATTTGTTATAAATACGTTAAAAGAGCTTTATCCCAGCATTCCAATTCCTTTAGACCATAAAGATCCTTATACTTTACTGATTGCGGTTTTGCTTTCAGCACAATGTACCGATGTACGTGTCAATCAAATAACCCCTTTGCTTTTTGCGAAAGCCGATAATCCGTATGACATGGTTAAAATGTCGGTGGAGGAAATCAAGGAAATCATTCGTCCCTGTGGTTTATCACCTATGAAATCGAAAGGAATTTATGGTTTGTCACAAATATTAATCGAAAAACATAACGGAGAAGTTCCGCAAAATTTTGAAGATTTAGAAGCTTTGCCTGCTGTGGGACACAAAACCGCCAGTGTGGTGATGTCGCAGGCTTTTGGCGTTCCTGCTTTTCCGGTGGACACACATATTCATCGCCTGATGTACCGCTGGAATTTATCCAATGGAAAAAGTGTGGTTCAGACTGAAAAAGATGCTAAACGTTTATTTCCGGAAGAACTGTGGAACGATTTACATTTGCAGATTATTTGGTACGGCAGAGAATACTCGCCTGCTCGTGGATTAGATTTAGAGAAAGACATCATCACCAAAACTATTGGAAGAAAAACGAATTTAGACGGCTATAAAAAGTAAATCTCACTGATTTTTTAACAAGCAGTGAGATTTACCAAACAGCCAAATTGGCTTAACTAGTTTGTAATAATTTCAAAACTATTATCCGCTACCTTAATGATATAAAGTGCTTTGGAATAATTTAACAGAAAAGAAATCACTTCTTTTTTAGGTTTCATCTGTGTAGGAACTAGATTTTTTTTAGAGTAGAGTTTTGCCATGTTATTCTTTTAATATACTGTTAGAATACAACGTGACAATTATTAGAATATTGCTTAATTTGTCAAAATAATTTGATGCTTATCAATTACTTTTCTCAAATTCATCAAAGCATAACGCATTCTTCCTAAAGAAGTATTGATACTTACACCTGTAATTTCTGAAATTTCTTTAAAACTCATGTCTTTATACATCCGCATGATCAGCACTTCTTTCTGGTCTTCGGGAAGTTCTTCAATGAGTTTTCGGATATCCAATTCTACCTGATCGGCAATCAGTTTATTTTCAATAGTTAAAGAATCATCTGTTATAATCGAAAAAACCGAAAATTCTTCTGTTTCCCGATACAAAGGCATTTTCTTGTTTTTTCTAAAATAATCAATCACCAGATTATGTGCAATGCGCATTACCCAGGGAAGAAATTTTCCTTCTTCGTTATACGAATTAGATTTTAAGGTATTGATTACTTTTATAAAGGTGTCCTGAAAAATATCATTAGAAACATCCCTGTCGGATACTTTCGAATATATAAAACCGTAAATTTTGGATTCGTGTCGTTTGATTAAGGTAGCTAAGGCGTCTTCGTTACCTGCCACATAATCCTGTACCAACAAGGCGTCCGGAATTTGAATATTAGCTATCATAGTAATACTTTTTAGTAAGAGTTAATAGGGTATTATTTTTCTAAAAAGTAGTTTTTTACTATAGGCGCTTTTATTTTTTTATGAATAGTTTTCCAAATTTAACAAATAATTGTCTTGCTTGGTAAATAAATTTGACAAAAATCAAACCAAAAATAAAGTTTTAAAATATTTTATAAAATATTATTATTCTTTTACAACATTTCAACTTAATTTTTTAAAAACCAAAGCCTTACCACTTTTAGTTATAGGATTGCATTCTATTCAATTCTCAGTTATAAAATGTTTACTTTTGTACAAATTTTATTTTTTCTATGAAAGTTGACTTTTCTAAAATAGATCCTAAGAAAAACATAATAATCAAAGGAGCTCAGGTTCACAATTTAAAAAACCTTGACGTTGTTATTCCCCGCAACAAATTAGTTGTAATTACAGGACTTTCGGGTTCCGGAAAATCCAGTTTAGCATTCGACACTTTGTATGCCGAAGGACAACGCCGTTATGTGGAAAGCTTGTCTTCCTATGCCCGACAATTCTTAGGCCGTTTAGACAAACCAAAAGTAGAATACATCAAAGGAATTGCTCCGGCAATTGCCATTGAGCAAAAAGTAAACACCACCAATGCGCGTTCTACCGTGGGAACTTCGACTGAAATTTACGACTACATGAAATTGTTGTATGCCCGAATTGGCCGAACTTTTTCGCCAATTTCCGGTCGTGAAGTCAAAAAAAATACGGTTACTGATGTTATCAACGATGTAAAAAATCTGGAACTTAACAGCCGATGGTTGCTCCTTGCTCCTATTCATCTGGAAGAAGGGCGTCAGTTAGAAAATAAATTAAAAGCGCTGCTTCAACAAGGATTTTCCAGAATATTAGTCAATAACGAAACCGTTCGCTTAGACGAATTTTCGACTTCGTTGGAAGTAACCGAAAAACACAATTATGATCACAAAGACATTCTTTTAATTGTAGATCGAATTGTAGTAAAAGACGATGAAGAATTTTTCAATCGTCTGGCCGATGCTGTTCAAACGGCTTTTTACGAAGGAAAAGGAATCTGTTATCTGCAGGAACACAATTCAGAAAAACGTTTGGATTACTCCAATAATTTCGAACTGGACGGTATTAGTTTTTTAGAACCAAACGTACATTTATTCAGTTTCAACAATCCTTATGGTGCCTGCCCTAGTTGTGAAGGCTACGGAAACATCATTGGCATTGATGCCGAACTGGTTATTCCAAATACCAGTTTGTCTATTTACGAAAATGCTATTTTCCCCTGGCGTGGGGAAAGCATGAGTTGGTACCGCGACCAATTGGTCAATTCGGCTTATAAATTTGACTTTCCAATTCACAAACCTTACTTCCAGTTAACCGAAGCACAAAAAGAATTAATCTGGACCGGAAACTCTTATTTCCAGGGATTGAATGACTTTTTTCAGGAATTGGAAGATAAAAATTATAAAATTCAAAATCGTGTGATGCTTTCCCGTTATCGCGGTAAAACAAAATGTCAGACTTGTAAAGGCAAACGCCTGCGTCCGGAAGCTTCTTATATCAAAATCAATGAAAAAACAGTTTCGGATTTAGTAGATTTACCAATCAGACATTTGGTAGATTTTTTCAAAAACTTAGAGTTAAATTCATACGAAAGCCAAATTGCTAAAAGATTATTGGTTGAAATCAACAATCGTTTATCCTTTCTGAGCGAAGTAGGCTTGGATTATTTAACGCTGAATCGAAATTCCGCCACACTTTCCGGAGGAGAATCACAGCGAATTAATTTAGCAACTTCTCTGGGAAGCAGCTTAGTTGGTTCCATGTATATTTTAGACGAACCGAGTATTGGTTTGCACCCAAAAGACAGCGAACGACTGATAAAAGTATTGTTATCCCTACGAGATTTAGGCAATACCGTAATTGTGGTGGAGCATGATGAAGACATTATGAAAGCCGCCGATATGATTATCGACATTGGTCCCGAAGCCGGAAGTTTTGGAGGAAAACTGGTCGCTCAGGGGAATTTTGACGAAATTCTAAACTCCAGTTCTTTAACGGCTAAATATCTAAACGGAAATTTAGAAATTACCGTTCCTAAAAAACGTCGTGCTTTTAAAAATTTTGTAGAAATTAAAGGTGCGAGGGAAAACAACCTGCAAAATATTGATGTCAAATTCCCGCTGGATGTACTTACGGTCATCACGGGTGTTTCGGGAAGCGGAAAAAGTACCTTAGTCAAAAAAATCCTGTTTCCGGCGATGCAAAAAAAATTAGATTATACAGGTGACAAAGCAGGACAATTTACCGAAATCACAGGTTCATTTTCTCATATCAAGCACATCGAATATGTGGATCAAAACCCCATTGGGAGAAGTTCGCGTTCTAATCCGGTGACATACATTAAAGCTTACGACGACATCCGAGATTTATTTGCAAAAGAAAAACTCTCTAAACTCAGAGGTTATCAACCCAAACATTTTTCTTTCAACGTTGACGGAGGTCGTTGTGAAACTTGTAGTGGAGAAGGAACCATCAATGTAGAAATGGTCTTTATGGCCGATGTGCAATTGCCTTGCGAAACCTGCAACGGTAAACGATTCAAGAAAGAAATCTTAGAAGTAGCTTTTGAGGGCAAAAACATCAACGATATCCTGACGATGACTATTGATGATGCCGTTGATTTTTTTGAAACCAATAAACAAACCAAAATCACGCAAAAACTAAAACCTTTACAGGATGTAGGTTTAGGTTATGTGCAGTTAGGACAATCGTCATCTACGCTTTCAGGCGGGGAAGCGCAACGCATTAAACTGGCTTCTTTTCTGGTAAAAGGCGCCGCCAAAGAAAAAGCTTTATTTGTTTTTGACGAACCAACAACCGGTTTGCATTTTCACGATATTAAAAAACTATTAGCCTCTTTTGATGCTTTGATAGAAAAAGGACATTCGTTATTGGTTATCGAACACAATCTCGACCTGATTAAATGTGCCGACTGGATTATCGATTTAGGTCCTGAAGGTGGTGAAAACGGCGGACAATTATTAGCCGAAGGCACTCCGGAAGAAATTGTTAAAAGTAAAAAATCAATAACGGCTAAATACCTTAAAGAAAAGCTGTAAAAAAAAGAACCACAAATTCACAGATTAATGTTCTAAGCTGCGAATTTGTGGTACAAACAAACCAAGTACTAATTCAAAAACTATTAGAGAAAAAATCTAATTGTAACATTCTTCTTCAAACAACTTTCCGTCTTCATCAATAGCAACAATAATTTTCTTTTCTTTTTTAGCTTTATACGATTTATAAATCCAGGGAATAGACCACAATCCAAAAGTAGCACAGGAAATCCAAAAATTAAGCTGATGATTTACTTTCTCCGGTTTCTTAGACAAAACCGCAAAAGGCAATTTATTATTAACCTCTTCAACAACAAATCCTTTTCTTATTTTTTGAGCTACAACTTCAGTTAACGCTACATTTTCGACTGCCATGACCATTGTATTTTTCATGATTTGAGGAATTTTAGAAATTAGTACTTCACTAAAAAGACTTTATTTACCACAAAATTAATACCACAAATTATGATGTACAATACCCACTTTTGGTGATTAACACTTAAAAACTAAACTTTTTTAAGATACTTTTGGATTAATCCGTCAATCACCTCGTTAATTTGAGAGGAAATAACAAACTTATAATTCAAATACACATAAGCAATCGTCACCAAAACCGATTTTATTCCAATGGCAATAATAGGATTTAAAGGAAATTCCCAAAAATAAAAAGCTAAAAACAATACAAATGTAAGTCCCATAGAATACAAAGTTTGATTTGTAAAAGGATACAAATGCAATCGTTTTACAACAAACATTAATTTGGCCAGACTATACAAAGTAATCGACAACAATGTCGCAAAAGCCGAACCGATAATTCCGTACAACGGAATAAAAATCATATTTAGTCCAACAGTAAGAAAAACCAATATCACTCCCAAAAACAACACCGCCCGATAATATTTTGTATTAAAAATAATCGCATTGTTATTCCCTAAAATCAAATCAAAATATTTGGAAAGCCCAATCATAAACACCACCGAAATTCCGCCTTTGTATTCCTCCGGAATCATTTCGTACAGCTGACCGATATTGACAAAAATACACAACATCACATAACCGCCTACGATTTGCAAATTAATAGAAGTCTTCTTGTACAAATCATTCAGTTCGTCATGTTTTTCTTCGTGCATTAATTTGGCAGTAATTGGATACACAATTTGATGCATGGCACGGCTTGGCACCGAAATGACTAAAGCAATATAAGTTGCCACCGAATAATAGGCAATATTTTCAATTTTGATATACTGATTCAGCATTAACTTGTCAATATCCAACAACAAAGAAGCTACACCGCCAGACAAAATGATAAAAAAAGTATAAACGCTAATATCCTTTACATTGTGTGGAACCGTCAGCTGAAAATGCGGTTTTTTTAAATAAAATGCATAAAACATCGTCACCAGAAATGCTATAAAATAAATAACCGCAGTAACATAAATAAACTGAATAGGTGTAATCCATTTATAATAAACGCCAATCAAAGCAATTAATGAAAACAAGCGTAAACCTACTTCTTTAATAAAATTTCCAAAAACCGAATGCATTTGCACTCTGGCCCAGGCATAAAAAATTTCAAAATAAGCCATACACAAGCCAATAAACGGAATCAGCCATAAAAAGTCCTTGACTATCGGATTTACTTTGGACAAATAAGTCGTAATATCTCCGTAAAAAACCAAACAAATTAACAATAACGGAACTGACAAAACTAAGGGAAACCAAACCGCAAAGGACAAAAACTGATTTTCTTCGGCATCATTTTTACACTGAGAAAAGAATTTTACCAGTGTATTTTGCATTCCAAAAGCCAGCAAAGGCATGATAATAGCCGCTGCCGACAGAATGTAATTATTCAACGCATAATAAGTTGCTCCTAAAAAGAAAGGATACAAATAAATGGTATTAACAGCACCAATTCCAAAACCAATATAGGTTAATATCGTATTCTTTAACGACTGATTTAAAACAAGTCCCATTTATAAGTATGAAGTTAAAAGTTGTTCCAATTGCTCAGTCAAATTTTTCCTCGAATACTTTTGCAAACCAACACCATGAGATTGTAATTTTCCTTCAAGAAACTGGTGATAGTACACTACAATTGTGCTTTTCAACCTCTCTTTTTCAATATATTCAAAAAACACTCCGGTATTTGTACTGGTAATGATTTCGGCAAAATCAGAATCTTTTGGGCCAATAGCAATAATCGGGCGATTAGAAACCATATATTCGAACAGTTTTCCCGGAATAATACTCTTCGTTTCTTCCGAATCAATTTCGATAAGTAATAAAACCTGAGATTTTCGTTGGTGTGCTATGGCTTCTTCGTGCGAAACATAACCTAAATTGTTCACATAATCATTCAGTCCAAAAGCCGCAATTGTATCTAAAACTTCCTGACTTACCGCGCCAATTAATTTCAGCTCTAAATGTTTTTTAAACTCCGGGATCTCATTAAGCAATTCCACCAAAGTTTCCCATAATAATTTAGGATTTCTGGCCGAAAGAAACGAACCGATATGAGCCAGAGAAAATTTAGAATCCAATGGTTGTTTCTCCACTTTTTCTACATCATATCCATTGGTAATTACCTCAATTGGTTTAGTGGTTAGGACTTCAAACTCTTTTTTAGTGGTCTTGCTAGTTACAATAATCGTATCGGCTGTATTCAATACTTCCAACTCCAATTGTTTGTGTTTTTTAGCCGCAAAACCAGACAATCGCAAAGATTTATGATAACCTATCGTTGTCCACGGATCTCTAAAATCGGCAAACCATTTCAGATTTAGTTTCTTTTTTAAATCCAAACCAATCAAATGCAAACTGTGCGGAGGCCCCGAAGTAACGATGGTATCAATGTTATTTTCCAAAATATATTTTTCCAAATAAGCCACAGATGGTTTTACCCAAAAAAAACGGGCATCAGGAATAAACAAATTACCACGAATCCAAAGAAAAACTTTGTCTAAAAAAGATTGTTTTTTTTGATTGGGAATAATCCCCGAATTCATTTTCTTCGTTTTATTTTTCGATAAAAAAGAAGCTAATTGGTACGGCTCAAAGATTTTTTGCTTCAAAATAATCGCCTTATCCGAAACTTCACTTCCTAAATTTTCATCAACAATAGGATACGTTGGATTTTCAGGAATATAAACAACAGGCTGAATTCCAAAATCAGGCAAATATTTTACAAATTTCAGCCAGCGTTGTACGCCCGGTCCTCCGGCTGGTGGCCAATAATAAGTGATGATAAGGATTTTTTTTGGTTCCAATTTCCCTTTTACTTTTTATAATAATGAAGCAAATGATTGTTGAATTAAGATTAACATTTTTTGATTGCAGATTTTTAGATCAGTAATCGTTATTCTTAAATCTTTAATCCTTTTTTTCGTTCGTAATAAATGCCGCCAATAAACAACAAGAGCATTCCCACACCGCTGATTAATGTTATAGTGCTTCCGGTTTGAATAACTTCCGGCTCAAACTTAAATTCAATGGTATGAACTCCTGCCGGAATCATCATCGCTCTTAAAACATAATCCACCGGAAAATGGTCGGTTTTCACACCGTCCACATAAGCATTCCAGCCATTTGGATAATAAATTTCAGAAAAAACCGCTAAACCTTCTTTTTTACTATCTGAAAGATATTTGATGTAATTGGGTTGATACACACGCAATTGTATTGTTCCTGTGGTATCTAAGTTGCGTTTCAAACGTGCGTTTTTAAATTTATTTCGGTACAACTGCATATTAAATACCGCTACTTTTTTGGTATTGATATGATCCAATGCTTTCATTTCATCATTGGCTTTATTTACAAATTTTATGTTGTGAACAAACCAGGCATTTCCGTTAGCATCCGGATTAATAGTTGGAAATTCTTTTCCGTCTTTATCCGTTTGAATCACATATTTTACATTTAGCATATTCAGTATTTCCAAATTATTTTTGGCAATCTGATAATCAAACAATTGCTGCATCCTGCGTGGTTTTGCCGCATGGTAACCACCAATTGATTTATGAAAATAAGAAGTTCGGGCACTGGAGAAATTCCCACTCACTTCAAACACACGATAATGCGTGGTATCTCTTAAAATCTGGGCATCCGAAGGCGTTTCCTGAAACGGAACTTCAACTTCTCTTCCGCTCACAAAATCCTTAGCCGAAACGTACTTTTTATCCACAAAAAACAAATCGGAAATCATAAACAAACCAATCAAAATAATGGCTGTGTTTTGAGCCAGACGATTTTTAATTACCATCCATAACATCCCCGCTGTTAAAAGAATGAAGAAACCGGAACGTAATAAATCGGCACTGTACAAGGTTTTTCGGTCATTTTTAAGTGCATCCACAAAACCCGGTCCGTAACTTTGAATAAAATAATCATCGTTAGCACTGGTGAAACTAAACATACTTTTGCTCAGAAACAAAATAATTATCGTTCCTAAACCAATAGCTGTCGACTGCCACAAGCCTCTCCATTGTTCGGTTTTATCGACTTTGAAAAAAGATTGTAATCCCATAATGGCTAACACCGGAAAGCACAATTCTAAAACCACCTGAATCGAAGAAACCGCTCTAAACTTATTGTACATCGGTACATGATCGATAAAAAAATCGGTTAATGCGGGTAAATTTTTCCCCCAGGAAAGTAACAAAGCGACAACTGCTCCCGAAAGGAACACATATTTTATTTTTCTTTCATCGATTATTAAAGCCAAAATTCCCAAAAAGAAAACCACAACCCCAATGTAAGCCGGAGCAGCCACAATAGGCTGATCACCCCAATAAGTTGGCATAGCTGTAATAATATCAGCCGCCTGAGATTCCGGCACTCCCTGCCCAATCATAAAATCATACATGCTGCTGTCCTTTCCTAAAGTTTCATGATTAGAACCTCCAAAAAGTCTTGGGGCAATCAAATTGAAACTTTCGGCAATTCCATAGCTGTATTCGGTAATATAATCGCGTGTCATCGCACTGGTATCAGGGCTTCGGGTTCCATCCGGATTAACGGTTAGTTCGCTTTTTCCACGGGTACTAAAATCAGCATATTCTGCTGTAGCTAATAAGTTTGTCGCATTGGCACCAATGGCAAAAATACCGGCCACCACCAAAACTCCCATAGCCGTTAAAAAGGATTTGTATTCCTTGTTTTTTATAAAATGAAACGCATAATAAACGGATAAAATCAATAAGAAAATCAGCAAATAATACGTCATTTGAAAGTGATTCGCATTAATTTCCAAGGCAGTTGCTATCATGGTGAGCAAGCCTCCCAGTACATACTTTTTTTGGTAAACCAATAAAAATCCGGCAATTACCAAAGGCATATAAGCTATAGCATGCGCCTTGGCATTATGACCAACGCCCAGAATAATTATCAGATAAGTAGAAAAACCAAAGGCTATGGCTCCAAAGAATGCTTTTAAAGGATCCGTTTTTAAAACCAAAAGCAAACCGTAAAAACCTAAGAAATAAAGAAATAAATAATCGGCAGGACGCGGTAAGAAACGTAAAAAGTCATCTACAGCACCAATAAAATCATAGGGATATTTGGCTCCTAACTGATACGTAGGCATACCTCCAAAAGCCGAATTAGTCCAATAAGGTTCGATATGTTCGGTGGCACGGAAATCATTTTGTTCCTTAGCCATACCGGTATATTGGGCAATATCCGATTGAAAAATTTGTTTCCCCTGAAGTACAGGATAAAAATAAAAGAGTGAAACTAAAACAAAACCAAGAACGGCTAAAGCATGCGGATAGAACTTTTGAAGTTGCTTCATTATATAAATTTAGATTTTAATCCCGAAGTTTCGGGAGAGAATTAAAGCTTGATGATTTCCGATTCTAACGCCGAAAATCATGATTATTTTTTTAGAAAAAAAGTTGAATTTCCCTCTTAAAAAAAATCAAAGATATTTAAAATCAGAAATTCTTAATCAAAAAAATGAAATAATTAGTCTATTTCTTCGTAATCCACATAATCGCCCACTTTTTTGGTTTCGCGGGATTTCTTCACATTGTCGGTATTATAAATAACCGTCTCGCCTTCAGCAGTTCTCTGCCAGGAATCCTGATACTGACGTTGCTGCTGTTGCTGCATATTCTCACTCGCCTTTTCCACTACTTTTTTAACTACAACAGGCAAAAACAATTTTGCCAAAAATCTAAAAATATAATAGAAAGTGATGATATAAAATAAGGTTCTGATAAATCCTGAAAACGAAGCTTCTTGCATAATCAACTATTTTTTAGCAAAATTAACAAATACTAGGTTCTAAATTAGAATATCATTCTTAAATAAATAATAAAATATAGTACTTTTGGAAAGCTTATTACTTTTAAAATCATAAACATCATGTCGCAATTTAAAATTTTAATAGTCTTAGCTATTTGTCTTTTGACCAATCACAACTACGGACAACATACTGACGAAATTAATTCTAACAGACCCGGAAAAAGTATGTCGGCTTATGCCGTGGGAAAATCAGTTATTCAGGCTGAGGCCGGAGTTTATGCCATCAATGAAAACCACAGTCTCTTAGGGTATGATGCTAACGGTTACGGTTTTGACCTTGATTTGCGTTATGGTTTTCTAATGGAACGACTGGAAGTAATGGCTAATATTCAATACCAAAAAGAAGATTTTGTGTACGCTTACAACCAATACAGTAAATCCGATTTAAAACAAACCGTTTTAGGTGCCAAATATCTGATTTATGATCCCTATAAAAATTACGAAAAGAAAATAAACATTTACAGCTGGAAAGCCAATCATTCCTTTAACTGGCACCAGTTAATTCCTGCCGTATCGGTTTATGCAGGGGCTAATTTTACAATGAAAAACAATCCTTATGCTTTTTCGCCCGATGCAATGATTTCACCAAAAGCCATGTTGATTACCCAAAACCATTTAGGTGACGGTTCCTGGGTTTTTGTAACCAATATTATTGCCGATTACATCATGAGCGATTATCCCAGTTATGGCTACATTTTAACCTTAACCAAAGGTTTTGGTCGAAAATGGTCGGGATTTATTGAAAACCAGGGATTCAAAAGCGATTTTTACAGCGATTCCATTTTGCGTGGCGGAGCTGCTTTCCTGATTGGCAAAAACATGCAGGTGGATGCTTCCATCAGTCATAATATTAAAGACACACCCAGCGTTTTCTATGGCGGAGTTGGATTCTCCTGGCGTTACGATGCCGGCTACAAAGAAGTCCGAATTAATCTGGACGACGCTCCATCGCAACCCCGCTCTGTTAGAAAAGCAGCCAAAAGAGACCAAAAACGAAAAGACGCATTTGAATAAAGAAAAGATAAAACGAAAAGATGATAACAATTAAAGAAGCCAAAACCAAAAAAGAACTCACCGAATACATCAAATTTCCTTTTTCACTCTACAAAGACAATGAATTTTGGGTACCACCCATCATTGCTGACGAACTGGAATCTTTTGATAAAACTAAAAATCCCGCTTTCGAAAATGCGGAAGCTTATTTCTACATCGCTTACAAAGACGGAAAAATTGCAGGAAGAATTACAGCCATAATCAATTGGGCAGAAGTAAACGACCAACAAAAAAGAAAAGTACGATTCGGTTGGTTTGATGTCATTAATGATATCGAAGTCACTAAAGCTTTGCTTGAAAAAGTAGAAGAATTAGGTAAAAAAAATAATTTGGAATACATGGAAGGTCCAATGGGTTTTTCAAATCTGGACAAAGTAGGTGTACTTACTGAAGGTTTTGATCAACTAGGAACCATGATAACCTGGTACAATCATCCGTATTATGCCGCACACTTAGAACAACTGGGGTATGTGGTTGAAAAAGAATACATCGAAAGCAAATTCCCTTTCTCGAATGTAAAACCGGAATTTTTTCAAAAAGCCAGTGCAGTAGTGAGAAAAAGATATGAATTAACACCTGTTAATTTCACATCTACCAAAGACGTCATGCCTTATGCCGATAAAATGTTTGATTTATTCAACGAAACCTACTCGAAACTTTCTTCTTTTGTAGCGATTTCAGAATCACAAAAAGCGTATTTCAAGAAAAAATACATCAGTTTTATCAATCCGGAATATATCAAGTTTATCGAAGATAAAAACAAAAATATCATTGCTTTTGGAATCGTGATGCCTTCGTTTTCCCGTGCTTTGCAAAAAGCTAAAGGAAAGCTCTTCCCTTTCGGAATTTTTCATTTGCTAAACGCCAGAAAAAACAGCAAGGACATGATTTTCTATTTAATTGGAATACATCCCGAATACCAAAACAAAGCGGTTACCGCTGTGATGTTCAACGAATACTATGATACTTTTAAAGAAAAAGGCGTAGAATACTGCTTTAGAACTCCTGAATTATCAGACAATCACGCCATTCACAACATTTGGAAACATTTTGAACCTGTAGTTCATTGCCGCAGAAAAACTTTTAAGAAAGAGCTTTAATCTAAGTGATCAGTGGTCAGTATTCAGTTGTCAGAAAAACAGAAAACGAAATTACCCATAAAAAAAACCATTCGCAAAGCGAATGGTTTTTTTGTTATTATAGAGAATCAACTGTCAACTATCAACCGATAACTGACAACTAATTACTGCGCTTCCATATCAACAGTGGTCTTCTCAGCGATTGCTTTGTAAGTTCCGTTAGTTAATTTCTCACGGATAGCTTCAAAAGCAGTTAATGTTTCCTCTATATCAGCTAAAGTATGAGAAGCCGTAGGAATCATTCTCAACAAGATAATTCCTTTTGGAATTACCGGATAAACCACGATTGACAAGAAAATACCGTAATTCTCTCTCAGGTCATTTACCATTACCATCGCTTCAGGAATACTTCCTTTAAGGTAAACCGGTGTAATACAAGTATTCGTATCACCAATATCAAAACCTTTTACTTTCAATCCGTTTTGCAACGCATTTACATTTTCCCAAAGTTTATCTTTAATTTCAGAAGACTGACGCAATAATTCCAAACGTTTCAAAGAACCTAATGTTTGAATCATTGGTAATGCCTTAGCAAACATTTGCGAACGCAAGTTGTATTTCAAATAATCAATCACATCTTTATCAGCTGCTACGAAAGCACCAATATTAGCCATTGATTTAGCAAAAGTCGAGAAATAAACATCAATTCCGTCCTGACAACCTTGCTCCTCACCTGCTCCGGCACCTGTCTTTCCAAGTGTACCAAAACCATGTGCATCGTCAACCAAAAGACGGAAATTGTATTTCTCTTTCATAGCTACAATTTCTTTTAATTTCCCTTGTTGCCCGCGCATTCCAAAAACACCTTCTGTGATGAATAAAATTCCTCCTCCGGTTTCTTTAGCCATTTTAGTAGCACGTTGCAGGTTTTTCTCCATACTCTCTAAATCATTGTGCTTGTAGGTAAAACGTTTACCCATGTGCAAACGAACACCGTCAATAATACAGGCGTGAGAATCCACATCATACACAATAATATCATTCTTAGACACCAAAGCATCAATGATAGATACCATTCCCTGATAACCGAAATTCAACAAATAAGCCGATTCTTTCATCACAAATTCAGCCAATTCTCTTTCTAATTGCTCATGATAAGTAGTGTGCCCACTCATCATACGCGCTCCCATTGGGTAAGCAGCTCCAAACTGAATTGCAGCATCTGTATCTGCTTTACGAACCTCAGGGTGATTAGCTAAACCTAAATAATCATTCAAACTCCAGTTCAAAATATCTTTTCCGCCAAACTTCATTCTTGGACCTAATTCTCCTTCCAATTTTGGAAACACAAAATATCCTTCTGCCTGTGAAGCCCATTTTCCTAACGGTCCTTTGTTGCTTTGAATCCTTTCGAATAAATCTTTTACCATAATATATCCAGTAATAATTTTAATTTTAAGAGGTTGCAAAAATAATTATTTATATTTTATAAAGGTCTCCAAAGCCAAATTATTTTCAGGAGCTATACTCTCTTATAGGCTTTATTCCCTCCAATGAAAAATTATAATGAAAAAACATTGTATTATTTGTAAGAAAAAATAAATATATTTGAAAAAGAATAATGCGAAAAATACTTTCGTCAATCTACCCAATTGTAGGTGTATATTACGAAGGTTTGTTTCGTGTATAAATAAGTTAGCAACAACTGTAATAGAAACTTATGAATTTTAGATTTACCGAATTTGGTTTTATAAATGCACTTTATTCATTAATTCCTATCTTTCCAATTTTCACATTATTTCCAGGCATACTTACTGCTATGGGAATACAAAGTTTTACTAATAACTGCGAAACAGGCTATAAAATAGTTCTTTGGACTTCAATACTATTAAGTATTTTATTAATTACTATTTATACCTATAAAATTGACAAAATTTCTTTTAAATCAGAAAAACACATTAAATATAATTTTAGATTTTGGAATTTAATACTTTACACTTTAATAAACACATTAGGTTTAATCCTAATTATAGGCATTAATTTAGCTTGCAATGGAGACGGACAGACTGCATTAGCTTGTATTATGTCTGGACCTATTGCAAGTTTAACACTCATTGGTTTTGGACTATTAATAGATCTAAAACTGTATTTAACCTAATATTGAAATTAAAAAAACCAGATAGTGCAGAATTACATTCCGTGCCTTAAATTAGAAATGAGCGATGTGCTCACACAAACAATATGAGACAATTATTACTTTCGATTTTATTTACAGGCTGTTTTTTAAACGGCTATTCACAGGATACAATAAGACAATATTTAAAAAATGATTTTACTATAACCGTTAAAGATTCGGCGGTGATGATTCGGGAAATTATTACCCACAAGAATTATTATGCGATGACTCACTTTGATATGCAGGGCAGCGAATTAAACTATAGCGAATTTAAATCCTTAGAAACTTTAATCCCACACGGTTTGGCAAAACATTACTATGATCCAGGAGCCATTTATTCCACAGGCAACTATTTTAATGGAAAATTAATGGGAAAATGGCTGTATTATGATATCAATGGAGTTATTGATACAGTTACATATCAACCTCTGGATTATTACAAAAAAAATTCAGAATACAGTTCTGATATAACAAAATTAAAAAAACCTTCAGCAGAAATTGAAAAAAGAGTAAGAAGATCGATTTTTTGCTTTTTAAGAAATCATTTTCATCTAGCTGCAAGATTAAAAAATTTAAATCAGGATATAACTTTTACTTTTAAAACAATTATCGACTTAGACGGTAAACTAAAAAATATCGAAATACTTAGTACGAATAATGAAGACTTACAGATAGAAGTCTACAGGGTTTTATCAATGTATAAATGTGATTTTGAAATAAAGAAAGCCTTTGAAACCAATTTATTTTATAAACATACAGAATCTTACACCTTTAACAATGGTTTTAATGCCTGTATTGACAATATGCCTCAATTTCCTGGAGGTACTGATAGGCTAAACCATTACCTTGCAAATTCATTTAAATATCCTTTAGAAGCTAAAAAATTAGATCTTAAGGGAAAAGTTTATATTAGCTTTGTTGTCGATAAAACAGGAAAAATAACAGATATTAAGATAATAAAAAGCCTTCATTTCCTTTTAGATAACGAAGCCATAAGATTGGTTAAATCAATGCCTGACTGGATACCCGGCACTCAAGATGGCAAACCTGTAAATGTTATGTATACGCTTCCCATAAATTTTGAATAAACTAAAATCTAAATACCGCAAAGTTGTGAAAATTTGTGGTATTTTTTTCCACTCACGCTCGTACAAACATCCAAACAAATTGATATCCAAACAACTTCAAGAATGAAAATTTTAAAATCCCCCGCTACCGCACGAACAATGTTATTAAGTTAAGCTTTTTGTCGTCACTTCGAGTGATTTTAAATAATAATGCGGTAGCTTTATTATTTAAAATTGTATCGAGAAGTCTTGTTTAAACTAGAGTTCTCGATACTGCTTACGATTTTCTATCGCAAATTGTAAACCAATAACAGGACTAAAAATGAGCTGTAAATCTATTTTAGGATTAAGTATAAATATGTAAACTTTTTTTAGGACGAGACAGACATTGACCGCACGAATCCTTTCGTGTGGTAGATTTTTAAATAAAAATAAAGTTTCCTCCCCAATCTGATTCTCGTTTGTAACGAGAACCTACTTACTTATTAAAACAAAATAAAGCGTTTGCAACGCGACTCATGTACAGCTAAATAATTTAGCAATGTGATTGCTTCGTCTCTCGCAATGACTCCATTCAATAAAATATAATACTACTAATACAAAGCAATATCATATAATCAAATTCAAAAATCTGCCAAAATCGGCTAAATCTGCGTGCTATACTATAAAATTTGAGCACTTTTAAAAAGCTGTCAAATTTACTTAGCCACAAAAAGCGGTACTAAAAACAATATAAAGCCTTAAAAAGTTGTACTTTTAAAAGGCTTTTTTTTTGATAGTAACAGAACCTAAAAAACAACCCCATGAATACCGAAGAATTAAAAAAAATACAGGAACCCCTAAAAGAAAAATACCGCAACCAACCCGAAACTGCCATCATCACCCTCAAAGCCGAGGGAAAAATTGGCGATGGTATTTCCTGTAAAGTTGCCACCGGAAAAGCACTGGTCGAAGCCGGACTTCATCCCGCTACCGGAGGAAACGGCGCACTGGCCTGCTCAGGCGATATGCTTCTGGAAGCCTTAGTCGCCTGTGCCGGCGTGACACTAAATGCCGTTACTACTGCAATTGGTCTCGAAATCAACGATGCCGTTATCAAAGCCGAAGGCGATTTGGATTTTCGTGGTACTTTGGGCGTTTCCAAAGAAGTAAATGTCGGTTTTCAAAGTATCCGTCTTAACTTCAAAATTGACAGCAATGCCACTCCCGAAGAGCTTCAAACACTCCAAAAATTAGCCGAAAGATACTGTGTGGTTTACCAAACACTCGTAAAAGGCGTTCCGGTTGCCACCACTTTTCAATAGCCGTTAAAATCAAATTCTAAAAATGAATAATACCAAAGTTTACAAAATGGCTTTTGCCTCCGTTTATCCGCATTATATTGCTAAAGCCGAAAAAAAAGGACGCAGCAAAGAGGAAGTAGATGAAATTATTTTTTGGCTCACCGGATATAACGAACAGAATTTACTACAAATTCTTGACCACAAAACTGATTTTGAAACTTTCTTTGCAAAAGCACCTCAAATCAACCCTAATGTTTCCAAAATTACAGGAGTCATTTGCGGTTACCGTGTGGAAGAAATCGAAGACAAACTCATGCAGCAAATTCGCTATCTGGACAAACTCATTGACGAATTAGCGAAAGGAAAATCAATGGAAAAAATTTTAAGAAAATAACTCCCTTTTTAGGAGGCAAAAAAAAAGGTATTAACAAAACTTTAAAGACAGTGCAGGACATTTTCACGCTTAAGAATTACTATCTTTAGGGCACAAACACCATATTTATGTCACAAAACAATAAAGAACTCAAACTTGCTGTTCTTATAGATGCCGATAATGTACCCTACAGCAATGTCAAAGGAATGATGGAAGAAATTGCCAAATACGGTACACCCACAACCAAACGTATTTATGCCGACTGGACCAAACCCAATGCCAACGGCTGGAAAGGCGTTTTATTGGAACACGCCATTACTCCTATTCAACAATACGGCTATACCACCGGAAAGAACTCTTCCGATTCGGCACTAATTATCGATGCGATGGATTTGTTATATTCCGGTAAGTTGGACGGATTTTGCATTGTTTCCAGCGATTCTGATTTTACCCGTCTGGCCACCCGATTGCGCGAATCCGGCATGAAAGTCATTGGAATTGGCGAACAAAAAACACCAAAACCCTTTATTAGTGCCTGTGATCGTTTTATCTTCATCGAAGTTTTAGACGGTGCTATTAAAAAGAAAAAAGCAACTAAATCGGTTATGGATTCTAAAAAACCGGTTGAAAAAACCACGACAACTAAAACTGCTGAAAAACCAACTCAAAAACCTTTAAATAAAATTGACGAACCTACTATCGAACTCATCGAATCGACCATTGAGGATCTTGCCGACGATGACGGCTGGGCATTCCTGGGCGATGTAGGAAACTTAATTGTCAAGAAAAAACCCGAGTTTGACCCCCGAAATTATGGCTTTTCCAAACTCACCCCGATGCTGAAATCCCTAACAGATATTTTAGAAATCGACGAAAGAGATTCAGACAAAAAAGGCATCAAACACGTTTATGTACGTCTGCTTTTCAGCTAAAAATAACATACAAAATTGTTTTTACAGACACTTACAACATTTTTATCATGAGAAAAGAATTTTTTATCATCGGAACAGGATTATTTATTCTTAGTCTTGCCGCTCATTTTTTATTCAAAACCAGCCTGTTAATTGCGATTTTTATTTTCATCTTATTAATCATCGGTGTTTTTAACAGCTTCCAGCACAAACATGCTATCCTTAGAAATTTTCCGGTTCTAGGCTATTTCCGATATGCTTTTGAAGAAATTGCTCCGGAAATCCAACAATATTTTATCGAAAGAACCACCGACGGAAAACCTTTCTCCCGAAACGAACGTTCACTGGCCTACCAACGTGCCAAAAATGTGGGTGGAACCACTCCCTTCGGAACACAATTAGACATTAACACCTCCACTTACGAAGGCCTAAAACATTCTATTTTTCCGGCTCACGTGAATGAAGAATTACCTCGTGTAACTATTGGCGGAGCCGATTGCCAACAACCTTATTCGGCTTCTTTATTGAATATTTCAGCCATGAGTTTTGGTTCTTTGAGTGAAAATGCCATTATGGCGCTCAACAAAGGGGCGCAAAAAGGAAACTTCTACCACAACACCGGCGAAGGAGGATTGACCAAATACCATTTGCAAGGAGGTGATATCACTTGGCAAATTGGAACTGGTTATTTTGGTTGTCGTAACGACGAAGGTAATTTTGATGCCGAAAAATTCAAAGAAAAAGCCAATCTTCCAAGTGTAAAAATGATTGAAATCAAATTGTCTCAAGGTGCTAAACCCGGTCACGGAGGCGTTTTACCGGCTGCCAAAAACACCGAAGAAATTGCCCGAATCAGAGGTGTAAAACCGCATACAACGATTCTTTCGCCACCATGTCATACGGCTTTCAATTCGCCAAAAGGTTTAATCGAATTTGTGGCTCATTTAAGAGAACTGGCTCAGGGAAAACCTATTGGATTCAAATTATGCATCGGGCAAACCGAAGAATTTGAAGCCATTTGTCAGGAAATGATTTTGCAAAATTGCTATCCTGATTTTATTACTGTCGATGGTGCCGAAGGCGGAACAGGAGCTGCTCCTTTGGAATTCTCAGACGGTGTAGGAATGCCGTTAGAACCCGCTTTAATTTTTGTAAACAAAACTCTGATTCGATTAAATCTCAGAGATAAAATACGCATTATTTGCAGCGGAAAAATCATTTCGGGTCATGCTATTTTAAAAGCAATTGCCCTGGGTGCCGATTTATGCAACAGCGCCCGCGGTTTTATGTTTTCATTAGGTTGTATTCAGGCCTTGCGTTGCAATACCAATAATTGTCCGGTGGGTGTGGCTACTCAGGACAAAATGCTCATTAAAGGCCTATCGGTTACCGATAAATTTGAAAGAGTGTATCAGTTTCACAAAAATACGCTTCATGCCACCAATGAATTACTGGCCGCTGCAGGAAAAACAAGCTATCAGGAGGTAGACGCTTCCATATTTATGCGAGGAGATGAATTTACCCATCTTTCCGATTTATATTTCCCAAATAACTTAACAAATGTAACCAAGCATTAAAAAAAGGAGGGCTATTAAAGCCCTCCAGTATTGGTTTTGATTTACTATTCTCAACTTATAATTAACTAAATGCTGCTGATGATTGTGTTTTCATTTTTCTACCCAAATTAACATACACAAGTAATGAATCAAAACCACAGTATAAAGTTACGATTTTAATTTGAATAAATACAAATTATTTCAACATTTTTAAACCATAAACAATTAATTACCAATAATTTAAGATTAAAAACAAACCACTAATAATCTCTATCAGTTTATTCATCAAAACATCAAAAAACATATAAAAAATGCAACTTGTTTTCGCTTCTAACAATAAAAATAAAATCAAAGAAATTCAGGAGTTACTTCCCGCTTCAATAGAAATTTTAAGTCTGGAATCCATAGGCTGTCATGAAGAAATTCCGGAAACTGCCAATACTATTGAAGGCAACGCTATTCTAAAAGCAAATTATGTGACTGAAAAATACGGCTACAATTGTTTTGCCGACGATACCGGACTGGAAATTGATGCTTTGAATGGAGAGCCGGGAGTTTTTTCAGCCCGCTATGCAGGTGAGCAAAAAAATGCCGAAGATAATATGAATAAAGTACTGAACGCCTTAAACAACAACAATAACAGAACAGCACAATTTAAAACGGTTATCGCCTTAAATCTTAACGGAAGCCAACAATTATTTACCGGCATTGCCAAAGGAAAAATTACCACAGAAAAATCAGGAAATCAGGGTTTTGGTTATGATCCGATTTTTCAACCGGAAGGTTTTCAGGAAACTTTTGCCGAGTTGTCTTTAGAAACAAAAAATAAAATCAGCCATCGCGGAAAAGCAACCCAATTACTAATCTCTTTTTTAAACGAATTAAAATAACTGTCTAAAATCCAAGCTTTTATTCATTTTTTCAAAAAGCAACCGGCTTATTTACAGTCAAAAATCAAAAAACAGCCTGTCTAATTTCCGGCTAAAAACATAACTTTCTGATAATCAAAAGATATTAAATCAGTAAAACTTAGAAATGCATTAGTTTATGTCGATTTTTCGCAGTAATTTTGCGCCCTATTTTAAAAAGACATAATGAATAAATTTGAACAATTAGGATTGAGTGAATCGTTACTGAAGGCGATTAAAGATCTAGGATTTGAAAATCCGTCGGAAGTACAGGAGAAAGCGATTCCCCTATTATTGGAAAAAGATACAGATTTAGTTGCGTTGGCTCAAACGGGGACCGGGAAAACAGCAGCTTTTGGTTTTCCAGTTATTCAGAAAATTGATGCTGACAACAGAAATACACAAGCGTTAATTTTATCTCCAACAAGAGAGCTTTGTTTACAAATTGCTAACGAACTTAAAAACTACTCTAAATACGAAAAGGGTATCAATGTAGTTGCCGTTTACGGTGGTGCCAGCATTACCGAACAAGCCAGAGAAGTCAAAAGAGGAGCACAAATTATTGTAGCTACACCAGGCAGAATGCAGGATATGATCAACAGAGGTTTGGTTAATATCACACAAATTGACTACTGCATTTTGGACGAAGCAGACGAAATGTTGAACATGGGATTCTATGATGATATCGTAAACATCCTTTCAACAACCCCAGACGAGAAAAACACATGGTTGTTTTCTGCTACCATGCCGGCAGAGGTTGCCCGAATTGGAAAACAATTCATGAGCAATCCCGAAGAAATTACGGTTGGAACCAAAAACTCAGGTTCAGCTACAGTTTCTCACGAATTTTACTTAGTAAATGCTCGTGACCGTTACGAAGCCTTGAAACGTTTAGCGGATGCTAATCCGGATATCTTTTCTGTAGTTTTTTGCAGAACAAAACGTGACACACAAGCTATCGCTGAAAAATTAATCGAAGACGGATACAGCGCTGCTGCTTTGCACGGAGATTTATCTCAGGCACAACGTGATGCGGTAATGAAATCTTTCCGCGGAAGACAAATCCAAATGCTTGTTGCTACCGATGTGGCTGCTCGTGGAATTGACGTTGACAATGTAACTCACGTAGTAAACTACCAATTACCGGACGAAATTGAAACCTACAACCACCGTTCAGGTCGTACAGGACGTGCAGGTAAATTAGGAACGTCTATCGTAATTGTAACGAAAAGTGAATTGCGCAAAATTTCTTCTATCGAAAGAATCATCAAACAAAAATTTGAAGAAAAATCTATTCCATCCGGAATCGAAATCTGCGAAATTCAATTATTACACTTAGCTAACAAAATCAAAGATACTGAAGTAGATCACGAAATTGACAACTACTTACCGGCTATCAACGATGTTTTGGAAGGTCTATCGAAAGAAGAATTGATTAAGAAAATGGTTTCGGTAGAATTCAACCGTTTTATTAATTATTACAAAAAGAACCGAGACATTTCAGTTTCCGGATCGGACAGACGTGAGCGTAACAGCGAACGTGCGCCAAGAGAAAACAACAACGGTGGTGCAACGAGATATTTCGTAAACATTGGTTCCAGAGACAACTTTGACTGGATGTCTTTGAAAGATTATTTGAAAGAAACCTTAGACTTAGGCCGTGATGACGTATTTAAAGTAGATGTAAAAGAAGGATTCTCTTTCTTTAACACTGATGCGGAACACACTGACAAAGTAATGGACATTTTAAACAACGTACAATTAGAAGGACGTCGTATTAATGTTGAAATTTCTAAAAATGACGGTGGCGGAAGACGCGATCATAACGGAAGAAACTCTGGTGGAAGACGTGATGGCGGAAGACGCGAAGGTGGTTTTAGAAGTGAGAGAAGAGAAGGCGGATTCAGAGGCGAAAGAAGCAATTCCCGAAGAGAAGGTGCTTCCGACAGAGCTCCAAGACGTTCAGAAAGCTTTGGTGACTCACCAAGACCTAGAAGACCACGAAGAGACTAACAAGCCCTTGTTAATTTTCTTATAATTAAAATAATAAACTACAAAATATTTAAAGCCGTTTTATTACTTTTAGAGTTTTAAAGCCGTTTATGAAATATTTTGTAGTTTTTTTATTTTTAGTCCTGGCTATACCTACATTAGCTCAGGAAGCAATTTCTTCTCAAAAAGTAACAGGTTATGTTTATAACGACAACAGCAAAGCGCCTTTGAGCGGCGTTAACGTTATCAACATCAACAAAGTAAGAGGTGCTATCACCGACTCCAAAGGATATTTCGAAATTGACGTTCATCCGACCGACACCCTGCATTTTACCCTTTTAGGATTTCAATCCTTAAGAGTAAAAGTGACTAATGACTGGATAAAAAATAAAGTTGCCAAAATTTTCCTGACCGAAAAAGCTATTGCACTGGAAGAAGTTGTCATTCGACCTTTTAACCTAACGGGCTATTTGGAAGTAGATTCCAAAACCATTCCTATTAACAAAAACTACCAATACAATATTTCGGGATTAAACAGTGGTTACGAAGCCGGAGAATATTCTCCCGGAGCTTTCGGGAAAGTATTGGGTTCTATTTTCAACCCTGCCGATATGTTGTACAACTTCTTCGGAAAAAAAGGTACTGAGTTGAAAAAACTCAAAGAAATGAAGAAAGACGACACGGTTAGAAATCTTTTGGAATCTAAATTTGACCGCGAAACGCTGGCTGTTTTATTAGGAATTGACAAAAAAGAAATCCCCGAAATTCTGCAACGATGCAACTATTCGGAATCTTTTATTCAAACCGCAAACGACCTTCAAATTATGGATGCCATAAGCGGTTGCTATGAGCAATATAAAGTTTTAAAGAAAAAATAAACCGTATTCCAGTTGCAGTTATCCGTTTTTAACTGAATACTGCAACTGAACACTAAATACTATTTAACCGGAATATTAGCCAAAACTTCCACTAAAAACTTCCAGAACTTTTGGGCAGAAGAAATACTCGCTCTTTCATCCGGAGAATGAGCTCCGTGAATGGTTGGTCCAAAGGAAATCATATCCATTTCCGGATAAATTCCGCCAAGAATTCCACATTCTAAACCGGCATGACAGGCAACCACTTTAGGTTTTTTGCCATTTAATTTTTCATAAATAGGAACCAAAGTTTTCAAAATTGCCGAATCCGGATTAGGTGCCCATCCCAGGTAAGAACCTGAAATTTCAACTTCACAGCCCATCAGCTCAAAAGCCGAACGCAATTCGTTTGCCAAATCAAACTTCGCCGATTCAACCGAAGAACGTGTCAAACATTGAATCGTTAATTTTCCTTTTCCAAGACTTACTTTGGCAATATTATTAGAAGTTTCAACCAAGTTTTCAAAATCGGCACTCATTCGATGAACTCCATTGGCAGCCGCAGCCATAGAACGCACAAAATAATATTGCGCCATCGATGGCATCACCTTAGCAGGCGCTTTTTTTAATTTTTCGAAACTAATTTCTAAATTCGGCTCGGTAGTTTTTAACTCTGCTTTAATTTCGTTTACAATTTGTTGCATATCAAACTCAAAGGCTTCATCATAAACCGAAGCAATAATCACTTTAGCCACACTTTCACGCGGAATAGCATTACGCAAACTTCCGCCCTGAATTTCCGAAATCTGCAAACCAAAATTATCAAATCCGTCAAATAACAAACGGTTCATTATTTTATTGGCATTTCCTAATCCTTTATGAATATCCATCCCGGAATGCCCGCCTTTTAAACCTTTTACGGTAATTTGATAGCCTATCGAATGCTCCGGAGTTTCTTCTTCATCATACTCGGCTTCAGCAGTAACATCTACTCCTCCGGCACAACCTATATCTATTTCGTCATCTTCTTCGGTATCCAGATTCAACAAAATTTGCCCTTGCAGCACTCCTGCTTGTAAATTCATCGCTCCGGTCATTCCGGTTTCTTCATCAATAGTAAACAAAGCTTCAATAGCCGGATGCGCAATAGTTGTACTTTCTAAAACAGCCATAATTGCAGCAACTCCTAAACCGTTATCAGCTCCCAGAGTAGTTCCTTTAGCACGAACCCAGTCACCATCAATATACATTTCGATGCCCTGCTTTTCAAAATCAAAAACGGTATCAGCATTTTTTTGATGTACCATATCCAAATGTCCCTGCAAAACCACCTTTTTGCGATTTTCCATTCCTGCAGTTGCCGGTTTGCAAATAATTACATTGTGAACCGCATCTTCAATAACTTCCAACCCTAGTTTTTCACCAAAATCTTTAATAAATGCCACTACTCTTTCTTCTTTTTTGGAAGGTCTTGGTACGGCATTCAAATTAGCAAAATTATTCCATAATGCCTTTGGTTCTAAATTTCGTATTTCCTGACTCATATTTTAATTTGAATTTGTAATAATTAAAGACTCAAAGTTACAAAGATTAAAAGCCTTTTTTCTCATTAAACCGAATATTATAATATATTTACAAGACTATAAAATTTCAATTTTGAAACGAAAATACATCCTGCCATTTTTATTAATTATTCAAATTCTAATTCTTAAAATACTTCCATTTTTCCCGGAAGCAGTAGAACACTATTATAGTAATGGATTGTACCCTGTTCTATCAAAATTCTCCAGAATTATTTTAGGATGGATTCCGTTTTCGGTTGGCGATATTTTCTATTTTATTTTGATTTTCTTAGCCGGAAAATGGCTTTGGAACCATAGATCCCGAAATATCGGGAGAAAAACCAATTGGAAAGACTCCTTTTTATCCGTTTTAAGTGTGCTTTCGGTGTTTTACTTTTTCTTTCATTTTTTGTGGGCACTAAATTATTACCGCATGCCTCTATTTGAAAAAATGAAAATTGAAAGGGATTATTCAGATGCGGATTTGTATTTTTTTACCAAAAAAATCATTGCCAAAACCAATGAAATTCACTCCCAAATTACCAAAAACGATACGCTGAAAGTCCGCTATCCTTATTCTGACGAAGTTACTTTTTCCAAAAACGTAAATGGTTATCAAAAACTGGCCGAAACTTATCCTTTTTTTACTTACCAAAATTTAAGTATCAAAAAATCGCTTTTTAGTTTGCCGCTCACTTACATGGGATTTGGCGGTTATTTGAATCCGTTTACCAATGAAGCGCAGGTAAATGATTTAATGCCTAAATACAATTTACCCACCACCAGTTGCCACGAAATGGCGCATCAAATGGGTTATGCCAGCGAAAGCGAATGCAATTTCATCGGTTTTTTAGCTTCGGTAAATAATGAGAATTTGTATTTTAAATATTCCGGCTACAGTTTTGCGTTGCGTTATTGTTTAGCTAATTGGCAAATGAGAGATGAAAAAATTTATCTAAAATTATTAAAAACGGTTCATCGGGGAATTATCAAAAACTATATCGAAAGCGAACAATTCTGGATGGAATATGAAACCCCGATTGAAAAAGGTTTCCATGCTTTTTACGACCGTTATCTTAGAATCAATCAACAAAAAGACGGCATGGACAGCTACAGTAAATTTATCGATTTGTTAATCAATTATTCTAAAAAGAAATCTTTGTAAACTAAGAATCAATTTCCCATTGACGCAATTTGTTCAACTCTTCCTGCTCTTCTAATTCTTCAATTGGGATTACTTTTAAAAAAGAAGGATGTTGCTCAATGGCATATTCTATTTTCTCAACAATATCTTCAATAGTTTCATTGTCATAATCAAACTCCAAAGGTTCTTTGATAATGAAAGATTGCAAAATGTCTTTCTTTTTCATCCGGATTCCTTTTCGGTCAAAAGAACGTCTGAAACCATCAATAACTATAGGAACAACAATGGGTTTATGTTGTTTAATAATATGAGCTGTTCCTTTACGAACCGGCTTAAAAGAACGGGTAGTTCCCTGAGGGAAAGTAATTACCCAGCCATCGTCGAGTGCTTTTTTAATATTTTCGGTATCATTGGGGTTTACCGCTCTTTTTTCAGTCACATCAACGCCTTCAGAACGCCAGGTTCTTTCCACCGGAATGGCTCCGGCATAAGACAAAATTTTTGGCAATAAACCGGAACGCATGGTTTCTTTGGCCGCCACATAATAAATATTCATTTTAGGCTGCCACAAATAACCAATATTTTTTATTGAATCGATTCGACCACTTAAACTCGCATTAAACACGTGAAACATCGCCACTACATCGGCAAAATAGGTTTGATGATTGGAAATAAACAAAACATTGGTATCGGGTAAATTCCGAATAATCTCCGAACCTTCAATTTGTAAATCATTAAAACCGCGGTAACGCCTATGCGTAAAACTCCCAAAAATACGGATTAACCATTTTTTCAGGAATAAAATATGTCCGAACGGATTTCTTTTAAAGAGTTTCATAAACGCTGTTTTCTTGTTCAAAATTTGAAAGCGAAGCCACAAAAATAACATTTGTGTGTTTAAATCCAAAGCTTAGCCATTAATCCTTAATCATTTGTAAAAATAGAATTCACCACATCTTTTAATTCACTAAGCATCATGGCTGTGGCACCCCAAACCACATGATTATCAATCTTAAAAGCCGGAACTTCGATACTTCGGGCGTAGGAAGTCGTAAGCGTTTCATAACCTACAATTGCATCATTTCGGAAATCAGCCAAAGGCAATTCGATAATAGCCGTCACTTCTACCGGATCGGGAACAAACTGAATTTCTTCTTTACAAATTCCTAAAAAAGGATGCACCATAAAATTACTGGGCGGAATGTATAAAGAACTAAATGCTTTTATAATTTCAATTTTATCACGGCTGACGCCAATTTCTTCCTCGGTTTCCCGCAAGGCTGTAGTTTTCAAATCGGCATCTTCAGGTTCAAACTTTCCTCCGGGAAAAGCCACCTGATCCGAATGCACGCCTTTATAGGAATTACGAACAATTAGAACCAAATGCGTTTCACCATTTTTAGGATAAAAAAGCATGGTTACTGCGGCTTCCTTTGGATTTTTATCTTTCAAATTTATTTTCGACAAAAGTTCTTTACGCTCAAAAGGCATCATCTTTTCATGCGAAACCGAAGCCGAAAGCGGTGCGCCAACTAATGCAGGGATAAATTGTAAAAAATATTGAAAATCCATAATCAAAAGCTATTTTTGCAAAACATTATATAAATATACTTTAGAAAACCACTTCGCACAAGTTTTCTAACACCAAAGCATCTAAAATGTACAGTAAAGAAGAAACACAACGATTAAAAAGGGAATTCTGGGTCGCTTTTGCCGAAAAATATCCAAGAAAATGGTTATTGTATGACACAAAAATCAAAGATTTCTCTTTTAAATTTTTTGTAGATAATAAAAAAGCTCAGGTTCTTATTGACATCGAACCTCGTAATAACGAAAAAAGAACGGCTTATTTTGAAAAATTGCAAGCTTTAAAAAACATTCTCGAAGAAGAATTCATCAGCGATTTGGTTTTTGAAAAAGACTATGTTTTAGACAGCGGTAAAACCATCAGCCGCATTTGGGTAGAAAAATCAGGCGTTGGCTTCAGTAACCGCAACAACTGGGATCTTATTTTTGACTTTTACAATGAAAAAATGGATGCTTTAGAGCGTTTTTATCTGGAGTATGATGAATTTATCAAGGATATTGAGGTTGAGTAGGTACAACTTTACATCGTAAAGATATTATAAACAATCACATGATCGGGATAAGTGATATACAATTGCTTTCGGTTGTCTTGTTTTTTACGGGTGATAATGGACACGGTACAATCGACTCCGTCATTATCCCGGCAAATGAAGGAATACACCAAATCAGTTTCCGATTCTGATTCCGGTTGGTAGGTAAGGATTTCATACAATTGAATGTTGCGGGAATAAATCAAAAATCGGTTTTTATCGGTATCCAAAGTAACCAAAATGTTTACCAAATTCAAATCAGACCATTTGCCCCATTTGCCTTTTTCATTTCTTTCCAAAACACTAAAACCGGAAGTTCGGAATTTATACGTTTGGCTGTAGGATTGCTGCATTCCTATTCCTAAAAAAAGTAAGCATAGATACAGGCATTTTATTTTTGTCATTTGAAATCTCATTATTAAAAAATTTGGGACACTTTCTTTTTGGCTAACTGATACTCCTGCATCATATCGAAAACAATCGCTTCCGCCGATTTTATTTCGTGAATTAATCCGGCAATCTGACCTATTTCTAATTCGCCTTCGGTTAAATCTCCTTCAAAAATTCCTCTTTTGGCACGCGCTCTTCCTAATAACGCAGCTAAGTCCTCTTTTGTTGGACATTTGGCATATAATTCCTGAATATCATCAAAAAATTTGTTTTTTATCAGGCGCACCGGCGTCAATTCTTTCAGGGTTAATTGCGTTCCTCCTTCTTTAGTATTCAAAATGACCTGCTTGAAATTTTCATGTGCCGAAGATTCTATCGAAGCCGCAAAACGACTTCCCACCTGAACCCCATCGGCACCTAAAATCATAGCGGCCAGCATTCCGTTTCCATTAGCAATTCCACCAGCTGCAATAATAGGAATTTTTATTTGTTCTTTTACCATCGGAATCAAAGTAAAAGTAGTTGTTTCATCCCGCCCGTTATGTCCTCCGGCCTCAAAACCTTCTGCTACAATGGCATCCACTCCGGCTTCCTGAGCTTTTAGCGCAAATTTGGTACTGCTCACCACATGCACAACGGTAATGCCGTGCTCTTTTAAATAGGGTGTCCAAGTCATCGGATTTCCGGCAGAAGTAAATACAATCTTCACCCCTTCCTCCACTATGAGCTGCATGATTTCCTGAATATTGGGATACAACATTGGAATATTAACACCAAAAGGTTTCGAAGTCGCTTTTTGACATTTTTGAATATGTTCCCGCAACACTTCCGGATACATGGAACCGGCGCCAATTAAACCCAACCCCCCGGCATTGCTTACTGCGCTGGCTAATTTGTTACCACTAACCCAAACCATTCCCGCCTGAATAATGGGATATTGAATATCAAAAAGTGCTGTGATGCGATTCATAAACTTTTAATTTTTAATCACTTTTCCTTCTTTCGAAAAAAGTTCCGATTGAATTTTATAAAAATAAATACCATTACTCAAAGTTTCTACCGAAAAAGCAGACTCTGTTTCCTTTATCTTTTTTTCAAAAATTTGTTGTCCTAATGCATTAAAAAGCCAAATCGTAACTGAATTAAAATTAGGTGGAAAATGAATCGAAAACAGATCAGCGGTAGGATTAGGATAAGCAACAAAATATTCAAATTGCTGCTTTCTTACATTATTTCCATTATTCAGTGCCCAATTAAAATCGGGGATTCCATAACCGTAATTATTATTCGGACTGGCATATAAATTTGATGACTGCAAGACTAAATCTCTAATTTCCTGATTGCTCACATCTGGATAAGCCTGCCACAAACAGGCTAACATTCCGGAGATAATGGGTGCTGAAAAAGAAGTTCCATTGGAATACACTGGATTTCCATTTTCATCCGATACAATTATATTTTGACCTAAAGCCATCACATCCGGTTTCATCCTACCATCGCTTGTTGGCCCAATCGAACTAAAAGCTGCTTTTTGCTGATTTGCATTAACAGCTCCTACTGTAATTACCGAAAAAGCATCTGCGGGAACACTGATATGGGGTTCTGACGTATTTCCTTCATTGCCCGCTGAAACAACAACTAACATTCCGCGACTAAAGGCAATTTCTGTTCCTTTGGAAATAAAAGCGGTTATACCATCTCTTTCACTATAAGTTAAATTATAGGCCGGATTATCGAAGTCTGAATACCCCAAAGAAGTATTGATAATATCCACACCTAAACTATCCGCTTTTTCGGCTGCCTCAACCCATAAGGACTCCTCAACCGGATTCTCTGAAGCAGAATCTTCGGTGACAAACAAATAATAAGAAGCATCAATAGCGGTCCCAATCAAAGCATTCTCCGTATAAGCCGCCATAGTGGACAACACATTCGTTCCATGCGTATCATGCGCATACAAACTATTGTCACGGGCAACAAAATTATAACCTCCGAGAATTTGGTTATTTTCTCTTATTCTTTTAAAAGCAGGAGCACTATCAACCCCTAAAAAACCGGCATCCAAAACTGCTATAATTTTACCCGAACCTTTATAATTTTGCTGGTGCAAATACTGTCCGTTTAGCATTTCTATTTGCGTAGCAAAAGCGGTTGTTGCTAAAATTGATTTCTCTTTCTTTTGTTTATTGGTTTTATTCAAAACAACATTCCCTTCCGAAACTATTTTAGCCGAATTATTTAAAGATTTATCCGCAAAATCTATTTGAGCTACAAAATCATATTGTTGCAAACTATTAATTGCCGTTTGTGAGCCTCTTACATGTATCGCATTCATCCATTTGGACTTTGCCATGACTTTTATGCCTGTAACCTTATTCACAATCGCAACAAAATCCTGATTTATGGGAATATCTTTGAAATCCAAAACTATGTTTTGTCTGGCTCTTCTATCCAAAGCCCGTTGCGAGAGCATTTCTAACGGATTATTGTAAAAATAGGATTCATTAGCTTTGCTTTTAAAATACACCCAGGCATCCTGTTGCGAAAAAACAAGAAGCGGGATTAGTACAAAAAACGACAAAGCAATTTTCTTCATAGTTTCGGCAAATAAAAAAGTGATTAACTCATTTTGAATTAATCACTTAAATATATTGTTTATTTTTTGAAACTACAACTACGAAATCACTCCCGAACCTATTAATTCGTCGTCAAGATACCAGGCTACAAATTGTCCTTCGGTTATGGCCGATTGTGGTTCATCAAAAGAAACATACAATCCCGACTCAAATTGATGCAAAGTAGCGTCCTGCAAAGCCTGACGGTAACGGATTCTGGCTTTTACTTTCATCGTTTCTCCGTCATTCAAAGTCATATCTTCGCGAATCCAGTGTACTTCTGATTGTTCTACAAACAAAGCTTTTCTGAACAATCCCGGATGATGGCTACCCATTCCGGTATAAATCACATTCGATTCCACATCAGTTGCAATGACAAACAAAGGTTCCACCGTTCCTCCTACATTCAATCCTTTTCGTTGTCCGATAGTAAAATAATGTGCTCCCTGATGTCTTCCCACCATTTTCCCCATCTCCGGAGTATATTCAATTGGACTTGCTTCTAAAGATAAAATTTCTTCATCTGTCAATCCTTTTGGAATTCCAATATTATAAACCGAATTGTCTTTATCAATCTGAACAATTACACCCGCTTTAGGTTGTAATTTTTGTTGTAAAAATTCCGGCAGACGTACTTTCCCAATAAAACACAATCCTTGCGAATCCTTCTTTTCGGCGGTAACCAATTCCATTTCGGCGGCGATTTCGCGTACCTGAGGTTTTGTTAATTCTCCAATTGGGAAAAGTGACTTAGCCAGTTGTTCCTGTGACAGTTGACATAAGAAATAAGACTGATCTTTGTTGTTATCCACTCCCGAAAGCAATTGGTAAACCGTTTCCCCATTTACCTCAGTTTCACTTTTTCGGCAATAATGTCCGGTAGCCACATAATCAGCTCCCAAACTTAAAGCTATTTTCATGAAAACATCAAATTTTATTTCGCGATTACAAAGTACGTCAGGATTTGGAGTTCTTCCCTTTTCGTATTCGTTGAACATATAATCAACGATTTTTTCTTTGTATTGCTCACTTAAATCAACGGTTTGAAACGGAATCCCTAACTTTTCGGCTACCAACAAAGCGTCATTACTGTCTTCTAACCACGGACATTCGTTTGAAATCGTTACCGAATCATCATGCCAGTTTTTCATAAAAAGACCTATCACTTCATAGCCCTGTTGCTGCAATAAATAAGCCGCAACACTCGAATCTACTCCTCCGGAAAGTCCAACTACAACACGTTTCATTCTAAAAATTTGTTTTTTTTATGGCTGCAAAGGTACGAAGTTTTTAAACGATTTTATTCATTACTGAATTTCGTGTTTGCGATTCAAAAAATTAGTTCGTTTTTACAGCATTTTTTGTTTTCGGATAACTCATATTCTCTTCCTTAGTCAACTTTCCGCTTTCAAAAAATTGCCAAATCCCCACTTTCTTTCCGTTTAGAAATTTTCCTTTGGAAACAACATTATTATCTACATCACGAAAGATGGCTTCTCCGTCGTATTGGTTGTTTTTAAAAGTAGCTTCTTCCAAAACAATTCCTTTTTCAGAATATTTTTTTGAGCTTCCGCTTTTTAAATTGTTTTTATAATAAGTTTCTTCGGCAATTTTTCCGCTCGGAAAATAAACCGAACGTAAGCCTTCCAATTTTCCGTTTTTGTAATTTTCAATCGTCATAACGGTTGTAGCCGCCTGATGGTAATATTTCCATTCGCCTTCAAACAATTTATTAACGACCTTTCCTTCGCTAACTTTATTTTTTTGCTGATCATAAAAAACCGTGTAAGCCACATTATCATTAGGATTGAAGGTTCGGGTTGCAATTACGGTTCCGGCTTTCGTATCATCATAAAACTTAAACTCGCCAATTTCTTTTCCTTGTGAAAAAGTTCCTTCATAACGCAATCTTTTAGACTCCGGATAAAAGCCTTTCCACAAGCCGTCTTTTTTACCATTGGCATCCAGATTATTAAAAGCATTCTGCGCCTGAAGATTAAAAATTCCGAAGCAGATAAAGGCCAACCAGCTTATCTTTTTTATCAGTCTCATAAAATTATTTTTTGTAACTAAAACGATTCTTTTGAATACAAAATTATATTTAAATCAAAAAATCCCGTCCCGATAGCTATCGGGACGGGATTTTTTGAATCTGAAATTTATTTCTTCTTTCTTTGAGCTTTCATGGCTTCCTGTTGCTCCATAGCTTCCTGAAGTCTTTGTTGAAACTTACTTTGTTTCTTTGGCTCTTTTTTCTTGTTTTCCTGAATTTCGGCGTGAATTTTATCACTGTCAATGATGTAATTTTTAATTACTAACATGATTCCGATTGTAATCGTATTTGAAATAAAATAATACAAACTTAATCCTGACGCGTAACTGTTGAAGAAAAACAACATCATTAATGGCGAAATGTACACCATAATTTTCATCATTTTAGCCATATCCGGCATTCCTTCCTGTTGTGGTGTTGCCATTTGTTGGTCTCCTGTTGTCATTTTCATATAAAAGAAAATGGCAATCGAAGCTAAAATTGGGAACAAACTCACGTGATCTCCGTAAGCAGGAATATGGAACGGCAATTTATACACCGAATCAAATGATGATAAATCATCTGCCCATAAGAATCCTTTATGTCTTAATTGAATTAAGGCTGGAAATAACTGGAATAAGGCGTAGAAAACAGGCATTTGCAACAAACCGGGCACACAACCCGCCATAGGATTTACTCCGGCTTTATTGTAAAGTTTCATCGTTTCCTGTTGTTTTTTCATTGGCTCATCTTTGTATTTTTCACCAATTTCAGTAATCTCAGGACGCAATACTTTCATCTTAGCCTGAGACAAAAACGACTTATAAGTTACCGGCGACATTACTAATTTCACCAAAATAGTAAACAACACAATCGCCCATCCCTGAGAAATAAACATACTTAAAAAACCATAAGCAGGAATGAAAAGATAACGGTTAATCCAACCGAATATCCCCCAACCCAAAGCTACGATGTCTTCTAAATTTCTATCGTAAGATTTTAATAATTTATAATCTGTAGGACCATAGTACCAATTCATTTTTTGGTCAATCTCTCCGTTTTTGAAAGCCAATGGCACGACAGTTTTAAACTGTTTCGTAAAAATAGTATCCTTGTCGGTATCATTTACCAAATTATTAGAATACAACTCAACGGTTTTAAACGGCTGTTCTGTCAATAAAATTGACGAGAAAAAGTGTTGCTTGTAAGCTACGTAAGAAACCTCTTCAACAGTTTCCGTTTTATCGTGTCCCTGACCTAAATAATCTTTCTTACCATCTTCATATTCGAAATACAATTCAGAATAACGATTTTCATAAGAAACACTTTTTTCATTAGCATAGGTTTTAAAATCCCATTCTAACTGCAATGGTTTATTGGTTTTTAAAATAGTATTCAACCCTTGTGTCTGAATATCAAAATCCAACATATAATCTTCAGCTTTCAAAACATATTTATATGCTAAATAGGCATTTTCAGAAGCTTTCAATTTCATTGTCAAAATTTGGTCTACCCCATTTTTTGTCAATGTTGGCTCAAAATAAAGGTCTTTAGTATTTAAAGTATGATTATCAGCAGTGGCTAATTGCAAATTAAATTGCGCATTGTTGTCTTTAATCAATTGTACCAATTGACCGGAACCTTTTTTGGAACGTTCAAAATCTTTTAATGTAGCCTCAACGATATAACCACCTTTGTTAGCAATAGTAAGTTTTACTAATTTATTTTCAATAGTAGTAAATTCGTCTTTAGCCGATGGTAAAGTAGCTGAATATGCAAAACTCCCTAAGCTTTTTTGCAATTGGGTTAATTGTAAACTATCATTAGCTGTTCCGGAAACGGAGCCGATTTTAGCTGCACTTTCCTTAACTTTTGAATCTTTAACAACCAATTCTTTTTTGGCTTTTTCTGCCGCAATTTCTGCATCAGAAGGTTTGTTTTGATACATTATCCAAAGTAATATACCGAAAATCAATATAAAACCAATCAGCGAATTGGGGTCAAACTTTTTTTCTTCCATTTTTAATTTAAATTATTTTTCCAGACTTATCGTCTAAATTATTTAAGATTTCATTTTCAGAAAACCCTTATTTCTTTCTTGCTTTTACAGCTGCAGCCACAAAATTCACAAAAAGAGGATGCGGATTAGCTACTGTACTCTTGTATTCCGGATGGTATTGTACTCCAATAAAGAACGGATGATCTTCAATTTCTACAATTTCTACCAATCCTGTATCCGGATTTATTCCTGAAGCTTTTAAACCTGCTTTTTCTAATTCAGCCGTGTAAGCACTGTTAAACTCATAACGGTGACGGTGACGCTCAAAAATTGTGGTTTCACCATAAATTTGATAAGCCAAAGTATCCGGTTTGATTTCACATTTCCAGGCTCCCAAACGCATAGTTCCTCCTTTGTCGGTCACATTTTTTTGTTCTTCCATTAAGTTTACAACCGGATGAGGCGTTTGTTCGTTCATTTCGGTAGAATTTGCCTCAGCATATCCTAACACATTTCTGGAATATTCAATAACCGACATTTGCATACCTAAACAAATTCCGAAGAATGGAATTTTGTTTTCACGGGCATAACGCACCGCTGTAATTTTTCCTTCGATACCTCTTTCTCCAAATCCCGGAGCTACCAAAATAGCATCGATATCACTAAATTTATCAGCAACATTTTCGCTGTCAATATATTCAGAGTGGATAGAAACTACGTTTACTTTAGTTTCATTAGCCGCACCGGCATGAATAAAGGCCTCTAAAATAGACTTGTAACAATCCTGCATTTCTACATATTTCCCAATCAAACCAATGTTTACAGTATGTTTTGGGCTTTTTAATCTTTTTAAGAAAGTATTCCAGGTTTTTAAATCCGGAGCCGCTTTTTTAGGTAAATCTAATTTTTTCAAAGCAACCACATCCAGACCTTCTTCCAACATTAAGTTTGGCACTTCATAAATAGTTGAAGCATCGATAGACTGAATAACAGCTTCTCTTTTTACATTACAGAACAAAGCTAATTTTCCTCTTAAATCATTCGAAAGTTCATGTTCTGTTCTACAAACTAAGATATCAGCTTTGATTCCGCTTTCCATCAAAGTCTTCACAGAGTGTTGTGTAGGTTTTGTTTTTAACTCCCCTGCAGCAGCCAAATAAGGCACTAAAGTAAGGTGAATTACAATTCCGTTATTTTCTCCTAATTCCCAAACTAATTGACGAACCGACTCGATGTAAGGCAAGGATTCGATATCACCAACAGTTCCTCCAATCTCTGTAATTACGATATCATAATCACCAGATTTTCCAAGAATTTGGATTCTGTCTTTAATTTCATTCGTGATATGAGGTACAACCTGAACCGTTTTCCCCAGAAACTCCCCTCTTCTTTCTTTCTCAATAACCGAAAGATAAATTCTACCGGTTGTTACGTTATTAGCCTGAGAAGTTGGAACATTTAAGAAACGCTCATAGTGACCTAAATCCAAGTCTGTTTCTGCTCCGTCATCAGTTACATAACATTCACCGTGCTCATAAGGATTCAAAGTTCCCGGATCAACATTAATATAAGGATCAAATTTTTGAATAGTTGTTCGATACCCTCTCGCCTGTAATAATTTTGCTAATGATGCCGCTATAATTCCTTTTCCCAAAGAAGAAGTAACCCCTCCAGTAACAAAAATATATTTTGTTTGATTCATGTTGTTCTAGTTTGTATTGTAGTTGTGTAAAAAACGTGGCAAAAATACGATTATAAATTTAGATTATGCTAATTTGGAAATGAGATAATTTCTAAAATTGACATTTGTCAACTCAAAAAGAAAAACCTCATTAATTTTGTAATTAATGAGGTTTTGGATACCTTTTTTTAATATTTCGTATCAATTCTTCTAATCCGTTTAATTTTAATTCATAAACCAACTGAAGTTGTTGTCCTAATTCTCCTTTTGGAAAGCCTTTATTGTGATACCAAACCACATAATGCTCAGGCAAATCTATCAAAAAACGACCTTCATATTTTCCAAAAGGCATTTGCGTATAAGCCAGTTTTATCAGCTGTTTTTGATAAGCATCCATAAAATTAATTCGCAACTTTCGCAGTCAAATCACTGTCATAATACAATATATAAACCCCTTCATTAGCATAACCTTCCCCTTCTTTTTTGTAATACTGAAACTTATTCTCAAACTGCTGTGTAGCGACCGCATTTACAGTTTCTTCGAAAGATTTATTTTGCATCAAACGCATCATCGTATCAAAAGTAACATCAAAACCTCTGGTTGCATAATCACTTGGCGCTATCGAATTTAACTTTCTGAATTTATTTCCAAAAACCAATCCTTCAGGCGATGTATTATCTCTTGTTACCGAAGGATACATCAATTTCAACTTAACCAAATTAGCAAAACTAATTTCATCCGAATCCAAAGTATCATTTGGCTCCAGCATCACCAATTGCACCTGATAAGCAGGCATCGCACTCAGCATCGCTGCAATAGTTGTTTTTATCATCCAGGTATTCGCCGTTTCCATCACCACATAATTCATCGCATTAGGAAGCAACATCACTTTCAAAGCTTCCGCTGAAACTGTTCCGTTAGCATTCAATGGAACTAATCTCACGTCTTTTTGATTTTGATTCAAATACTGAATAACTGAAGTTTTCTTTTTATCCACAACCGCAACTACATTTCCTCTTTTAGCCCTCATAAAATCAAACATTTTAGTTCTCAACACATCATTCGAAGGAACCGTCTGATATAAATTTGCTATTGGATTTCCGGCGTCTTTAGACAAAGGCGAAATCACCGGAACATTATTTGTCGCTAACAAACGAGCAGTTGCCTCGGCATTATTTTGATAAAAAGGTCCAATAACCGCATCTGCTGTTTGCAAATTATTCGCACTTACTATAGAAGCGACATTGGAACCGTATTTTGTTTCCTCCGAATCATAAATACTTACATCGATTGGCAATCCCATGGTTTTAGCCGAATCAATCGCCATCAAAGCACCAGCATAAAAATCCAGAGTCATATTCAAAAATTTATCTTTTTTCAAACGTGCTGCAACTGAATTTACCGTATCTCCCTGAACTCTGGAGATATTAAACGGCAACAACAAAACTAATTTTCTACGTCCCGAAAAATTAGTTTTCGGAGTTAAATCATCATACACTTTAGTATCCGAAACACTTGAAAAAGCAGTATTTGCAGGCACTTTTATATGCATTCCAATTTCAACTCCGTTTTTCAATTCAGGATTTAAAGCCAACAATTCCTCTTGAGTCATTCCTGCCATTTTAGACAAGCTGTACAAAGTTTCCTTTGGTTTTATTTCGTAATTTTTATATGGTGAATTTTCGAAAGCATTATTAGAAGTAATTTCTTTATCCTTAACCGGATTCCCTTTGATTAACAAATGATAGCCAATTGGCAAATTAGAAATAATTTCCGGATTTTTCTTTTCTAATTCCGCAATCGTAATTCCGTACTGTTTTGCAATGGAATACTTTGTTTCTTTAGGCTGAACATCATGAAAAACAGCTTTTTCAGCAGTTTTTATTACTCCTTTGGAAGGAATAATTAAAGTCTGTCCTATTTGCAAACCGTCTTTTTCTAAAAAAGGATTGGCTTTTTTCAAATCAGCATCCGAAACATTATACTTTTTTTCAATGCCAAATAACGTTTCCTTTGGCAAAACCTTATGCGTAATTTCGCCAGAATTAGCAATACTCCCAACTGTCGATTTAGACGGAATCAAAAGCACCATTCTCGGTTTTAACTTATCCTTAGCATCAGGATTAAGTTTGTAAATATCATAAGGCGTTACCTGATATTTCTTAGCTATTTCAGTAATAGTTTCTCCTCTTTCAACCTTGTGTGTTATCGTTTCCTGCGAAAACACATTTTGAGTAAACAACAAAAGCAAAAACCAAATGGCAAAAAAATACTTCATTCTATCGATTAATTAAAATTACTAGACTTAAAAAGAAAACGGTATCAAATTTTATTCTAAATCTGATACCGTTTTTATACTATTAGAAATACCCTTTAAGGTGTTTCTATTATTCCCACTCGATTGTTGCCGGTGGTTTTGAACTAATATCATACACTACTCTGTTCACTCCTCTTACCTTATTGATAATATCATTAGATACTTTCATTAAGAAATCATAAGGCAAATGAACCCAGTCAGCAGTCATACCATCGGTAGATTCTACAGCACGAAGCGCTACTACTTTTTCATAAGTACGCTCGTCACCCATAACTCCAACACTATTTACCGGAAGCAAAATTGCTCCAGCCTGCCAAACTTTATCATATAATCCCCAAGATTTTAATCCTTCGATAAATACAGAATCAACCTCTTGCAAAATTCTAACTTTCTCCGGAGTAATATCTCCTAAAATACGGATTGACAATCCTGGTCCTGGAAAAGGATGTCTTCCTAATAATTCCGGATCAATACCTAAACTAGCACCTACTCTGCGTACCTCATCTTTAAAAAGCATACGCAAAGGCTCTACCACCTGTAATTTCATAAAATCAGGTAATCCACCTACATTATGATGCGATTTAATGGTTGCAGATGGTCCTTTTACAGAAACCGACTCAATTACATCAGGATAAATAGTTCCCTGAGCCAACCATTTCACATCTTCTAACAAATGAGATTCATCGTCGAAAACTTCGATAAATACTCTACCAATAATTTTACGTTTGGTTTCCGGATCACTAACTCCCGCCAATTCTGACAAGAATCGCTCTCCGGCATCTACTCCCTTAACATTAAGCCCCATTCCTTTGTATTGATTCAATACATTCTCGAACTCATTTTTACGAAGTAAACCGTTATTAACAAAAATACAATATAAGTTTTCACCAATAGCCTTATTCAACAAAACAGCAGCTACTGTAGAATCAACACCTCCGGAAAGTCCAAGAACTACCTTGTCGTTTCCTATTTTCTCTTTCATTTCTGCTACAATCTCTTCAACGAAAGCATTTGGTGTGAAATTTTGAGGAACGTGAGCAATTTTTACCAGGAAGTTCTCCAACATTTGTTTTCCTTCTGTCGAATGGTAAACTTCAGGATGGTATTGAATTGCATAAGTGGTTTCACCTTCAATTTTGTAAGCAGCAAATTCCACATCATGTGTACTTGCCAATTTTACACCATTAGTTGGCAAAGCCTTAATACTATCACTATGACTCATCCAAACCTGGCTGTTTAACGAAATTCCTTCAAAGAAAAGCTCTCCTTCTTTTATAAAAGAAAGGTTTGCTCTGCCATATTCTCTGGTATTTGATGCAGCAACTTCACCTCCGCTAAAGTGAGCCAAATATTGCGCACCATAACACACGGCAAGCAAAGGCATCTTTCCTCTGATTTGTGACAAATCGGGATGTGGTGCATCTTCTGCTCTTACAGAAAAAGGACTCCCTCCCAAAATCACAGCCTTATAGCTTGACAAATCTGATGGAATATTATTGTATGGAAATATTTCGCAGAATATATTTAATTCGCGAACTCTACGCGCAATCAACTGAGTGTATTGCGAACCGAAATCTAAAATAAGTACGTTGTGTTGCATGGGCGCAAAATTACTTTTAAAATTTGGAATGGAAAAATGGATTTTTGAAATTTTTTATTTTTTTTCTTTTCCAATTTCAGCCCTTATTAATTCCAAAAAACAACACTTTCAGCACATTAATTTTTTTACTCTTTTACAATAACAAATTTTCCTTTAACCCCCTTATCCCAGTTGTCCCACAATTCTGAACGAACCAAAACTCCTTTATCATCATATATTTTAAATTCACAAGTATTCCCTCCTGATGTACCTTTACTATAAGCTTCCATTTCAAAAGTATTGAACCCTTCTTTCAAATTAAAAACAAACTGACCGTAACTGGAATACAACTCCATGATTCCCCCTATCATTTGCCCATTAATCGTTGCTTTAATTAAATCGCTATCGATATAAATATAATCACGATAGAAAACGGTAAAATATTTAGATTTGGTTCGAATCTCTCCAAAATTTTTATCGATTTTAACCAAAAGACGATCATCTTCTTTCAACCCTTCCCTAACCAAAGTTTTATCCAAATCCTTAGTCATCTTTTCCTTAATTCTATCCCCAGGATTCACATAATCATTGGTTTGCTCCATCGAAAAAGATTTTGTCTGACCAATTTGGTATTTTGAGAAAGATGGTAAAGTCTCTTCCGGTTTTTTAAACAAATCTGGCGCTTTAATAACCGGAGCATCAGTAGTTGCAGCAGGTGTTACTTTTTTAGGAGCAACTGTCGGATTCAATGGCGCAATAGGTTTGAATTTCTTGCTAAACTCACTTTGCGCATAGCTATTCATTACCAAAAACATCATTATCCCTAACAATAATTGCTTCATCGTACTTCTTGTTTTGCTTTATTAACAACCCTATAGTATCAACAAATATACCAAGCTTTCATTGTATAAAACAAAACCTCACTGAACATTAAAGAAATTTTAACCTAATAACTGCCTCAACTACGTTCAACTATTCTTTTTCAAGAATAATCGTCGCCTTATACCCTTGCGCAATATTCCATTGATTAGACGAAATTACCATTCCATTATCATCAAAAATCTTAAAATCAGCTGTATTTGGAGCCGCATAACCTTCGTTGATTGCTTCAAAATCAATTCGATTTACCCCTTTTTTCAAAGTAATATCAAATCCCTGAGCTTCCCCATTCAATAGTACTTCCGGCTGAACAATTTCATAATTCACATATACTCTTACCTTATCTCCGTCAACATAAGCCGCGTCACGATATTGTACTTTGGCAGTTCCGGAAGCGGTTTTAACCACTCCAAAATCCTGATCGCGTTTAGCTAATTTCTCCGGATCTTTTTCCTCTCCTTTAGGAATTTCATAGGTGTTCTCCTCAACATCCTGTATAACATAAGATTTAATTTTATTAAAATCTCCTGTATTAAACTTCACATCTTTTACAGGCGCCTCCTTTTTCTTTTTTTGCGGAGCCACCTTTACCTTAAATTCACTGCCAAATTCTTCCTGAGCATAAGTTGCAGAAAACACACTCAATAGTAAGCCCAAAGTAAAAACCCGACCTTTTACATTAAAATATCGATTCATCTTTTTTATCTTTTTTAATTAAAAAACTATATTCAAAAAAACGATTTTTCTGAACTTATTCCAAATAGATAACAACAAACTTTTCATTTTATTATAAATACTAACAAAACAAAAGCAGAAAAAACCAATTTTCATTTATCAAAATCATTGTTTTTTATTCTGGTATTTTTTATAAATTGCACCCAAAGATTCTAAATTTCAAACAGAGGCTTACCCCTCTAAAAATCAATTAATTACATCAAAAAAATGAAAAGAGAAAACATCCTGACAGGATCGCCATGGGAAGATAAAATGGGATATTGTCGTGCAGTTCGCATTGGAAACATCATTGAAGTTTCAGGAACTGTTGCAATTGTTGACGGTGATAAAGTAAAAGCGGATGACGCACATGCTCAAACCTTAAACATTTTAGAAAGAGTTGAAAAAGTATTAGAAGACTTAAATGCCGGCATGAAAGATGTGATTCGTACCCGTATTTTCACAACAGATGTAAGCACTTTTGAAGCAGTTGCTACTGCTCACGCTAAATTCTTTAAAGACGTGAAGCCAACTACCGGTTTTTACGGAATCAACCAATTAGTTGCTCCTGAATACCTGGTAGAAATTGAATTAACTGCCGTGATTGCAGAATAATTAAGCTTCTAAAAAAATCTTCGAGCGCAGCAAAAGTAGTTTAGCCTTCTAAAATTCACTTTTTCTGCGCTCGAATAATTTTACAACTATCCTAAAACTCCGAAATAATGGATTTCAAAAAAAACTTACTGTTTTCCGGCAAATGGATTTTAATCTGCGCTTTAATAGGTTTCCTTTCCGGATCAGCTTCTGCGTTTTTTTTAATTGCTTTAGAATGGGCTGCCCGGCTTAGAGATCAAAACTTATGGTTGCTGTGGTTCTTACCCGTTGGAGGATTATTAATTGGATTACTGTATCATTATTATGGTAAAGATGTCGTAAAAGGAAACAATCTTTTATTGGAGGAATACGAAAAACCACAAAAAGTAATCCCGCTCAAAATGGCTCCTTTTGTTCTCTTAGGAACCATTATCACACATCTTTTCGGAGGTTCGGCAGGTCGCGAAGGCACCGCCGTACAAATGGGCGGAGCCATAGCCGATCAATTTAGCCGAATTTTTCATTTGGATGCCAATGACCGAAAAACACTCCTGATTTTAGGAATCAGTGCCGGATTTGCATCAGTTTTTGGAACACCGCTCGCCGGAGCAATCTTTGCACTGGAAGTCATATTTTGCAATAAATTTAGCTTAAAAAGCGCCATCCTTTCTTTTGTAGTGGCTTATTTTGCTTATTTCACTGTTGAACTTTGGCCGGTACACCACACGCATTACCACATTCCTATTGTAGCTGAATTCAATCTGGAAAATTTCCTCTGGATTATTCCGGCAGCAGTTTTATTTGGCTTAGCAGCCATGCTTTTTTCGAGAAGCACTCATTTTTGGGGTTCACTATTTTCCAAAACTATTTCGTATCCTCCTTTACGTCCGTATGTAGGCGGAATTATTTTTGCTTTGGTCGTTTATTATTTTGGAGCTACAAAATTCATGGGACTGGGCGTTCCTTCTATTGTGGAAGCGTTTAACACTCCAAGCGAAAATTACGATTTTCTCCTTAAAATTTTATTCACAGGATTCACCTTAGGTGCTGGTTTCAAAGGTGGCGAAGTGACACCTTTGTTTTTCGTGGGCGCGACCTTAGGAAGTACATTATCAAATTATATTCCGTTACCAATGGCGCTTTTAGCCGGAATGGGCTTTGTAGCTGTTTTTTCAGGAGCCACGCATACACCGGTTGCCTGTACCATTATGGGGATTGAACTTTTTGGAATCGAAAGCGCTGTTTTCATCGCTATTTCCTGCTTCATTGCTTATATTTCTTCGGGTTCCGTGGGTATTTATCATGCGCAAACTGTAAAAGGGGTCAAACACCGATTGTATGAAAAATTCAGAAGAAACAAACTTGATGATTTCTAAGTTGGTAAAAAGAAGTTAATTTTCAAATGATTTCATAGTTTACACTAAAAAAATGTAAATTCGCGAACTATGAATATACAAGATATACAAGCAATCCAGCAACTATTGGCTACGCCAAAAAAAATTGCTATTATTCCGCACAGAAACCCCGACGGAGACGCCATGGGCTCTACATTGGGACTGTATCATTTTTTAAAAACAAACAATCATCAGGCTACCGTAATTTCTCCAAATGAATTCCCTGATTTTCTAGCCTGGCTTCCGGGTTCAGAAACTGTTCAGATATTTGAAAAAGACAAAGAAAACTGCACCAAAATCCTAAAAGAAGCCGAAATTATTTTCACTCTGGATTTCAACGCTTTTCACCGAACCGGAGAAATGGAAAAAGTACTGGAAGTACTTGATACGACTTATATCATGATTGATCATCATCAAAAACCGGATGATTATGCAACTTATATGTATTCTAACACGTCCTTTGGTTCTACCTGTGAAATGCTCTATAATTTCATTTGCTATTTAGAGCAAAAAGACCAGATAGACAAAACCATCGGAACTTGTATTTACACAGGAATCTTAACTGATTCCGGTTCTTTCAGATTCCCAAACACCACCGGAAACACGCACCGAATTGTAGCCGAATTAATTGATTTAGGCGTCGAAAATACCATTATTCCTAATTTACTTTTTGACAACAGCTCTTATAACCGATTACAATTATTAGGTAAGGCTTTGCAAAATTTAAAAATAATTCCGGAACATAAAACTTCTTACATCACGCTAACTCAGGAAGAATTAGATAAATTCAATCATGTAAAAGGAGATACCGAAGGCATCGTTAATTATGGTTTAACCATCAAAGGAATTCAGTTTACGGCTATTTTTATCGAAAATAAAGACGAAAACATTATTAAAATTTCATTCCGTTCACAAGGGAATTTTGATGTTAATGAATTTGCAAGAGCACATTTTAATGGTGGCGGACATCGTAATGCGGCCGGAGGGAAATCGGAAATTTCGATGGAAGAAACTATTGCTAAATTTGAAAATCTAGTCCAAAACCTAAATCTATAAACCTCATGAAAGCACCCCAAATTATTGCGATAAGTTTCTGCTTATGCCTTACTTTCGCTGGCTGTAAACAACATCAGGATGCACGACGCCCAATTTCCAGAGCTACCGGCGTTTTCATGAAAAAATCGGTGGCAAGAAATAAAAAACTCGTGGCTTCTGAAGAGGATTTGATCAAAAATTTGATGAAAAAAAATCCTAAAATCAACTATTTTGCTTCCACAAAAGGCTATTGGTATTCCTATGAAACCCGAAACGAAACAGATTCACTGACTCCTAAAAAAGGAGACATTGCTTTTTTTAACTACGAATTAAAAGACCTTGACGGAACAATTATTTATTCGGAAGTCGAATTAAGACCACAGCTGTACCGGGTGGACAAGCAGGAAATCATGACCGGATTGAGAGAAGGAATCAAATTAATGCGAAAACACGAAAAAATCAATTTCCTGTTTCCTTCTCACATTGCTTACGGCTATCATGGTGACAATAAAAAAATTGGTCCCAACCAACCGCTTATTTGCACCATAACACTCAATGATTTTAAACCGGAGGCGGTTTATAAAAAAGAATTAGAACAAAATAAAAACGTATTACTGATGCAGGACAGCATCAAAAAAACCAGAAAAGCAAGCGCCAAAACCAGACCAATAACTCAGGACAGCTTGGGACAATAAATAAATTTCAATCTTATGAGAAAAAGCATTCTGATTGTATTACTTCTTGTTAGCACCTTTTATTCCTGTAAAAAAGAATACAATAATTTACCGGATGGTTTATATGCTAAAATTGAAACCAATAAAGGGGATATTTTTTTAGAATTAGATTATAAAAGAGCGCCCATAACAGTAGCCAACTTTGTTACGCTTGCCGAAGGAAACAATGATTTTGTTACCAATGAGCATTTAAAAGGACGTCCTTTTTACGATGGTTTAAAATTCCACCGTGTAATCAATGAGTTCATGATTCAGGCCGGAGATCCTTTAGGAACCGGTTCCGGAGATGCAGGCTATAAATTTAAAGACGAATTTAACAGCGATGTAATTTTTGACAAAGGCGGACTTTTGGCTATGGCTAATAATGGTCCGGCAACTAACAGCAGTCAGTTTTTTATCACTCACGTTCCTACTCCCTGGTTAGACCAAAAACACACCATCTTTGGTCATGTGGTTCAGGGAATGGAAGTTGTTAATACTATTGAACAAAATGACCTTATCGAATCGGTATCGATTGTTCGAAAAGGAGAAGCTGCCAAAAAATTCAATGCCGAAAAAACTTTCTACGATTACTTTTCTGTTGAATCCAAAAGACAAAAAGCACAAATAGATCTTGAAGAAAAACAAAAAAGAGAATACGAAGCCAAATACGGAAAAGTCATTGAAGACAAGCTCTTGTATTTTGACGCTTTAAAAGGCAAAGCCAGCAGAACCTCTTCGGGGTTAAAATACATCATTACTCAAAAAGGAAAGGGTACAAAACCAACCAAAGGAACTCAAATTACGATGAATTATGCCGGTTTTCTTGAAAATGGAAAACTTTTTGATACCAACATTCAAAGTGTAGCCGAAACTTTTGGAAAATATGATGCTGCAAGAGATCAACAAGGCGGTTACGAACCAATTCCGTTTCAGGCAGGCAGAAAAGAAGGCATGATTCCGGGATTTATAGAAGGACTTGACAAAATGTCTTTTGGAGACAAAGCCATTCTGTTTATTCCTTCTCATTTGGCTTACGGTGCCGGTGGAGCCGGAGATATTATCCCGCCTTATGCCAATCTTATTTTTGAAGTTGAATTAATTGACAAAAAATAATTCTTAAAAACAATCTTAGAAATAGAACCAATGAAAACCAAATTACTAACATTAGTTGCCTTTTTTGCCTTATTCACACTTCAGGCACAGGAAACTTCAAAAAAAATTACCAAAAAGAAAACCGAAAAAGCGGTTCCAATAAAAGAAGACGGAATCTACGCTACTATTAATACAAACAAAGGTGCTATTGTTCTGCAATTGTATTTTGATAAAACACCTGTAACGGTGGCTAATTTCGTTAGTTTAGCACAAGGTAAAAATGAATTTGTATCTGATAAAAAACGAAAAGGAAAACCTTTTTACGACGGTTTAAAATTCCATCGTGTGATTAGCGATTTCATGATTCAGGGAGGAGACCCTATGGGGAATGGTTCCGGAGATCCGGGTTATGCTTTTAAAGACGAATTTTTGTCTGACCTGAAATTTGACAAAGGAGGAATTTTGGCTATGGCTAATTCCGGACCTAAAACCAATGGAAGTCAATTTTTCATTACTCATAAAGAAACACACTGGTTAAACGGAAAGCACACTATTTTTGGACATGTAGTTCAGGGAATAGACGTAGTAAACAGTATTGCGCAGGATGATGTGATAAAAAATATTATCATCACCCAAAAAGGTTCTTTGGCTAAAAAATTCAAAGCCGAAAAAGTATTTACAAACTATTACAACAATAAAGCAGAAGAAGAAAGAAAAGAAGCAGCGGCTAAAGCTGAAGCCGAAAGAATTCAAAAAGAAAAAATGGCTGCTTTAGAAGCCGAAAAGCTGGCTTATTTCAACACTCAAAAAGCAACTGCAACCACTACTCCTTCGGGATTGATTTACAAAATAATCCAAAAAGGAAACGGTACTAAACCTGCTGCCGGAACAACTGTATATTTCCATTATTCCGGTTTTTTTGAAAATGGAAAACTTTTTGACAGCAGCCGTGAAGAAATTGCCAAAAACTACAACCAATACAACGAAATGCGAAAAATGCAAGGCGGCTACAATCCGTTTCCGTTTGAAATTGGTAAAAAAGACGGCATGATTCCCGGCTTTATAGAAGCTATCAATTTGCTTTCTTTCGGAGACAAAATAATTGCTTACATTCCGTCAAAATTAGCTTATGGCGAAAGCGGTGCCGGTGGTGTCATTCCGCCTAATGCGACATTAATTTTCGAAATGGAAATTTTCGACAAACAGAAATAAAATCCAAACACAAAAATCCTTAAAATCCGGTTTGTTATCGCAAATCGGATTTTTTATTTATACCAAAAACGAAAAGTCTCCGTCTTTTTTTGTTATATTAGAGAAAAATTAAACGATGAATGTATCCAAAATAATAGCCGTAATTTTAATTGTTATAAGTCTGGGATTAGGCTATTTCGGGCTGAACAAAGTAAAAGAAAATACTACTGAAGTTAATTTTCTGGGACTAAAAATCGAAGCTTCTAATGAATCCGAAAAGCGGCAAGGCTATATTTACCTGGGTCTGGCGGTATTACTTTTTGGCGGTGGAATTTACACCATCAACAAATCGAAATAAATAAAAAAGGCTTATCATTACAAACGATAAGCCTTTCTGATTTTATAGAAAGCAGATTATTTTTTTCCAAATTTCCAGTCAAATTCATCTTTATCATTGATGATGGCACCAACTTCTAATTTAACCACTTCTTCAAATTCGGTTTGAAACAACAACCAATTATCTTCATTAAAGTAATTTTCAAACGTATCAAATTCTTCCTGCGTAAATTTGGTAATACTTTTAGAAGCCAGCTCTTTCTTAACGTCCTTAATATTTTTGCCGATAACTTTATTACCAAACAATTCTAAATCAGGACTCGAAGCCACTATATACCCCATTCTAAAAGCTTCATCTTTATAAAATGTCAAACGCATTTTATGGCTGTTATACACAAAAATCACGTTCTCATCTTCGTCTTTATAATTCCTGTCCGGCGTTCCGTAAACGGCAGTCACATCTTTTTGTGTCATCCCAAAAATGAGCTTATCGATACCGTTTTTTAGGTTTATTTTCATAGTAAATAATTTTAACGCAAAGTTCGCAAACTTTTTCACATCCGGAAAAATTTAATAATTTATTATCTTAAGATTTTATTAAAGCCAAAGAGGTTACCACATATTTTGAGTAAATTTAATATATAATGCTGATTTTTAAGTTTTAAAGCTGTTTTGCTCAAAATATCGAAACTAATAAACCATTTAACTGTTTATTTCGAATAAAATCTAAATCTCATGAATCTACCTTTCCAAGATAAAAAGTTTGTCTTCTTACTCCTATCCGTAATTGTTGTCATTGTTTTAGAAATTCTTTCGCTTTTAGGAATCCATTTACCAATGCCTTATGCGCCTTTTATTTTTTGCAGTTTCATTATTTTAATTGGTCATAATGTTATTTTAAACGGCTTTCAATCCCTGATTAAATTCAATTTCAGCAGTATTAATTTATTGATGACTATCGCGGTAATTGCCGCTTTGTATTTGGGCGAATATCCCGAAGCTGCGGTGGTAATTGTACTCTATGTTTTAGGAGAACGCCTGGAAGACATTGGACTCGAAAACTCTAAATCGGCTTTAGACGAATTAATTCAGAGTACTCCCAAAACTGCTTTTGTCAAAGAACAAAATAAAGAAATTCCAATTGACCAAATTGAAATTGGCACCATTATTAAGGTAAAAAACGGAGCGATTATTCCTTTGGATGGCAAAATAACTTTTGGCGAATGCCTCATTGACCAATCGGCTATTACAGGAGAACCCGTTGCGAAGGAAAAACAAACAGGCGACAGCGTTTTTGCGGGAACGCTAATCACCAATGGCTACATCGAAATTGAAACCACTAAACTTTCTACCGATACTACTTTTGCCAAAATCATCCAAATGACTTTTGAAGCAGGAGCTGCCAAAAGTGAAACTCAAAAATTCATTCAGCGATTTTCTAAACTCTACACTCCCATTATTATAGGAATAGCCATTTTAATTTTCACAATTCCGGTTTTTATTTTGGGATTGGATTTTAATCATTGGTTAAAACAGGCTGTCACCCTTTTGGTTATTGCCTGCCCCTGCGCTTTAGTGATTTCTACTCCGGTTGCCATTTATGCTGCTATTGGGAACGCTTCCTCCAAAGGAGCGTTGGTAAAAGGCGGAAAATACATTGAAGCCTTAGCCGAGATTCAGGCCATTGCGGTTGATAAAACCCGAACGATTACTTATGGAACTCCGGTTGTTTCAGATGTTTTTCCGCTTATAGGAACCAGCCGGGAAGAATTGCTTTCCTGTACAGCCGGAGCCGAAATGTTCTCCGAACATCCTTTAGCACAAGCCATCATCACTGCCAGTAAGCAAGAAGGTTTTGAACCTCATATTGCTCAGGATTTTAAAAGTATTTTGGGTAAAGGAGCTACTGCCAAATGTGTGGTTTGTCAAATAGACACCGTTCTGGTAGGAAAACTGGAATTTATCCGCGAATATCATGATATTTCAGAAGAAGTAGAAGCCATTGTTGCACAATTATCCACCGAAGGAAAAACCAGTGTAGTGGTAAGTTTTGGGCAGGGAGTAGCTGGTATCATTGGCTTAACCGATGAAATAAAACCCGATAGCCGCCAGGCCATTCAGGAAATACAGGAAGAAAATATCTCAGTGATTATGCTTACCGGAGATACCGAAAAAGCCGCTCATTTTGTAGCGCGTCAGGTGGGAATTACCAAAGTTTTTGGCAACTTACTTCCAGAACAAAAATCGGAAGAAATAAAAGCACTTTTACAACAATACGATAAAGTAGCCATGGTGGGAGACGGCATCAATGATGCTCCGGCTTTAGCATTAAGCACCGTAGGAATTGCCATGGGCGCTGCCGGAAGCGACACCGCTATTGAAACAGCTAATATTGCCTTAATGAACGACCAACTTTCCTTAATTCCGTTCCTTATCCGGTTGAGTAAAAAAACCATGAAACAGATTAAAGCCAACACTTTTGGAGCGATCATTACAAAATTGGTTTTTATTTTATTGGCTGTGTTTGGTTACAGCAACTTAGTTTTGGCAATCGCCGCCGATGTGGGCGTTACTTTAATTGTAATTCTTTTCAGTTTAAACCTGATGCGATTTGAAAAAACAAAATCTTAAATTGTTATTTCAACCGAACAAAACAACTCATAAAATGAATAATCCGCATATTATTTAGTAACTTTCCTTATAGCAAATTGGCTATCAGGCTATTTTAAGATTTTCAACCAAAACCAAAAAACCATGACAATCTCTTTCCAAAAAAAAATTTTTCTGGGTTTTATCATCAATATAATAGTGGTAATTGCTGCTGCATGGATTTTTTTAATCCGCATCAATACAACTCGTGACACCATGATGGATGTCAAACTCGATGCCTTAGAAATCTTTTTATTTACCCTTTCTATCCTACTCCTCATTGTGGTTTATTTCATCATTCGAAGCCAACTCAAAGCCAAAGAAAAAGCCCAGAATCTTTTGGAAGAAAATAAAAAACTACTGCAATCTATTCTTGACAATACTTCTAATCCCGTTTTTATCAAAAAACTAAATGGCGAATACCTTTTAATAAATAAAAATTTCGGAGAACTTTTTGGCACAACTAACGAACGCATTATCGGAAAAACCGATTATGATTTTTTACCCAAAGAAATTGCCGAAATGTATCGTAATTCAGATTTAGAAGTAGCCAAAAAACTCACCGAATTAAAATCGGAAGAAACCATCGAACAAAAAGACGGAATACATACTTATATCGCGGTTAAATTTCCTTTATATGATGCAACAGGCAGAATTTATGCTATTGGCGGTATCTCGACCGATATTACCGAAAGAAAAAAACTAGAAGATTCTCTCAGAGCTACCGATGCCTTTTTTAACATGTCTTTTGATATTTTTACGGTTGCCAAAAACGACCATTTTATCAAAATCAACGCGGCTTTTACCAATACTTTAGGCTACACCCAACAAGATCTGGACGAAATAAAATTCATGGATTTAACTCACCCCGAGGATCGCGCTACTTCCGATGAAGTATTGGCTGAAATTCGAAAAGGTAAAACCGTGATTAGCTTTAAAAACAGAGTACGCCACAAAGACGGTTCCTACCGATGGCTGGACTGGAACAGCAATATCGACCTGAAAGACGGTATTATTTATTCGGCGGCACGAGATATTACCGAAACGGTTGAAATGGGAATTGAACAACAAAAAGCCGTTGACGAATTGTATGAAAACGAAGAAAAATTGCGTGTCATTGTCGAGAATATTGGCGAAGGGGTTATTGTTGCCAATGCTGATAAAAAAGTAATTCTGGCCAATTATATGGCTAACGACATTTTTGGAATCGAAGAAGACGATAAAATTTCAACGGATTTAACCGCTCATTTCGAACTCTATTTCCCGGACGAAAAAACGGTTTTTCCGGCACAAAACCTGCCGATGGAACGCGCTTTTAATGGCGAAATAACCGACGATGTTGATGTCGTACTTTGGGATCCGGATTCCCGCGAAAAGAGAAGAGTCTTAATCAGTGGACGACCTTTAGTAGATCAGGACAACAATATTGTAGCTGCCGTAGTAACCATCAAAGACATTAGCCAATACAAAAAAATGGAAGAAGAACTCGAAGAAACCGAAAACAAATACCGCAAACTCATTGGCTTCAAAAATGATAAAAAAGACGAAAAAGAAGAAGACAAAGACAAGAAAAAACCTTTAGAATAAATCATAAAAAAAGCGTTAAGTTTTATCTTAACGCTTTTGTATTTTATACTTTTTTATTTCAAAATTTTTATTCTTCTATAGTTATTTCAGTCTTAGAACTAAGTTGTGCAACAAATACATAAGAAAGAATATAATCATAAACAAATTGAGTTCCAGAAACAACACAATACGTAAAAAATTCTTGATCCATATATTTCCATTGTAATTTGATCAAAGAAGCTTTTTTATTTTTATGCATTAATTCAGAAACAATATCAACTTTATGACCAATTATAGCATATTGACGTTTAAGTGAAATACTCGAAAAAGAAACCATGTGCAAATATGTTTCAACATCAAAATTTTCACTTCTCATTTCCTCTAATGCTTTTTTGCTATAGCGTAATTCAGGAAACAACTGAGTACTATCAATAGACATTCTAAGAAACTCATCCACTTTCATCTCTTCATTTGAAAGCAATTTATAACTCAATAATTTTAAATCACTAGCTATAAAATAACTCGGAGGATCAAAAAGTAACCTATCTAATTTAGGTTTCCAAGTATATTCCGTTGAATCAGTAACCATAACTGTATTATAATTACTTTGAGAAAAACAGTTTGGAAACAAAATAATAAAAAACAGAATGCACAAATATTTTTTCACAATAGTCTTTTTTAATTTAACATAGAAGGAATAACATAACCGCTATATTGTTCAAAAACCTTTGTTCCTCCAGTCCCTCCTGAAACAGTAAAACTAGCACTCGAAAATGATAACGAAATTGTTACATTATCCCAAATACTTTTATATTGCAAAACAATAGCCATAACAAATTCACAATACCCATCATATTGCTGATATGGTGTATACGCCCTAAAATTAGTTACTTGAACTTCTGCATCAGCTATACCGCTCGCACTTTGATAGGTATAACCATTAAAACTACGTGATTCAATAACTTTTTTACAATTACCATTTTCTAAAAAACTCGAACCAGTGACCGTTATTTCTGCTCTTGCCTCCGCTACATTCCCTCCAAAATAAGATGTCAAGATATAAGGTAGAACTTTATAATATGAAATAGCTTTTCGACCACTAGTTGGACAATCATAATATCCGTAATCATCTTCTACTGTTGCTTCAGCTTCAATTTTACTAAATAAAGAACCTGCTTTTTTATTTTTAGTTGTAATTGTTGGAGAATTTAAAATAACATAATTTGATATAATATCATCATATAAAAATTCATTTTTTTTGAAATAAGCTTGTGTGAAAATTATTTCACCATCCAAATCCCATTTTAAGTCTACAACCTGCAAATTAATTTCTTCCTCTATTAATTTAGAAATATATTCTTTCTTCTTTCTAATATAATCCGAATTAGATTCATCTGAATTATCAAAAGATTTTATGCCAAAATTATTTATCAAATCTAGATTATCCACAGAATTACGTTGTACTCTTACAGTTTTTGATTTATCAAATTCAGGAATTATTCTTTTTTTATCTTTCACTAAATTGAAGGATAATAATTTTAAATTATTCATTCGAAAAAAGCCATCTTTATCTTCAATAATACCATTTAAAGCATCTCGATAATCAGTAAATTGGTGTTTACTAATCTCTGTTTTCTCTTTTTGATACGAGAAATTTTCTTGTAAACCATTTTCATTGTTAGATAAATTGACATTATTATTTTCACAATTCAAAAAAAACAGTTAAAATTAAAACATTAATCAAAAATAAACGTAAGTAAAAAATAGATTTCATAATTATGCATTTTTAAGCTAACCTTATAAAGGTAAGTTTTTTTTTATTTAATAAATAAAAAATATTATTTTTTTTACAAAAATATCTTTAAAGAAAATCTAAAGTCCATTAGCCTACTAATACATAAAAATTTTAAACAAACATGAATCCATAAAAAAAGCGTTAAGTTTTATCTTAACGCTTTTGTATTTTTTTACTCTTCTTCCTCGTACATTTCGTCATATCGGGCAGGAATCTGAGGATCAAAAAGCGGACATTTGAATTCTTCCATAATATCTACTAATTTATCCATAGTTTTCCCCTGAGTTCCGTAACAATCAATCTGTACAATTTGAGGCGTAGTTTTTACCTGAAAAGCACCAACACCGTCCTTATTTTTCCAACTGTTTTCATCTACCCGTTCCCATTTTGAAAATACCGAAGCAATGCGATTCAAAATTACTTCTACAGGTAAAACTTCTAAACCTTCAATAGTTTCCTGCTCGTCTATAGCTTCGTAAACAAGCTGATGGTTTAAATAAACCTCTTCTAAATATTTCCAAAAAACTAATTCGTACATGTTTTTTTGAGTTGCTGAGTAGCTAAGTTTCTGAGATACTTAGAAACTCAGCAACTTAGTAACTCTTTAATAATTAATATTCAAAAGTTCCGTATTCGCTACTGATAGTTAACTTTTTACTTTCAGAAGCTTCTACTCTACCTACAATTTGCGCATTAACATTGAACGATTTTGAAATCGCAATAATATCTTCTGCAATTGCAGCAGGAACATACAATTCCATACGGTGACCGCAGTTGAAAACCTGATACATTTCTTTCCAATCGGTTTTTGATTGCTCCTGAATCAATTGAAACAATGGCGGAACAGGAAATAAATTATCTTTTATAATATGTAAATTATCTACAAAATGTAAAATCTTAGTTTGGGCTCCACCACTACAGTGAACCATACCGTGAATTTCATTTGCCGAATATTTATCTAAAACTTGTTTGATAATTGGCGCATAAGTACGCGTTGGCGAAAGCACTAATTGTCCGGCGTCAATTGGTGAATTTGCAACAGCATCCGTCAATTGTACCTGACCGGAATAAATTAATTCTTCCGGAACAGCTGCATCATAACTCTCTGGATATTTTGTTGCCAAATACTTCCCAAAAACATCATGACGAGCCGATGTCAATCCGTTACTTCCCATTCCTCCGTTATAGCTTTTTTCATAAGAAGCCTGACCGAAAGATTCTAATCCAACGATTACATCACCCGCCTGAATATTAACATTATCAATTACTTTAGAACGTTTCATTCGGGCAGTCACTGTCGAATCCACAATAATGGTACGAACGATATCACCCACATCAGCCGTTTCTCCTCCGGTTGAATGAATACTTACTCCGAAAGAAGCCAACTCTTGGATTAATTCTTCCGTTCCGTTGATAATCGCCGAAATTACTTCAGCAGGAATTAAATTTTTATTTCTTCCAATAGTAGAAGAAAGCAAAATATTATCGGTTGCTCCTACACATAGTAAATCGTCAATATTCATGATTAAAGCGTCCTGAGCAATACCTTTCCAAACGGATAAATCTCCGGTTTCTTTCCAATACATGTAAGCCAATGAGGATTTGGTTCCCGCTCCGTCCGCGTGCATAATCAAACAATAATCATCGTCCTGGGTTAAATAATCCGGAACAATTTTGCAAAATGCTTTAGGAAACAATCCTTTATCAATATTTTTTATTGCATTGTGTACATCTTCTTTAGATGCCGAAACACCACGCTGTGCGTATCTTTTTGAAGTATCTGAACTCATGAATTCTATTTGTGTAGTTGCCGGGCAACTTGATTTTGGCGCAAAGATAATTATTTTTTAGAAGTTAGAGGTTAAAAGTTAGAGGTTAGAAGCCCTCGCCCCTAACCTCTAACTCAAAACCTGTAACTACTATATTATTTCGTAAACAATAACTCCCTGTATTTAGTCAAAGTCCACAACTCATTATCTACTAATAATTCTAATTTGTCACAATGATTTCTGATGATTTCAAAATAAGGCTTCACTTTGTTACAATAAGCTTCAGCAGTTTTTTGAGCATTGTTCAGCGCATTAGCTTTCTTTCTTTCATTAGTCATCTCTTCCACCTTGGCATTAATTCCTTCAATATGAACCGAAATTTCTTTAATCAAACCGATTTGTTCTTTAGCAATAGATTCGAATTCTTTCCCGAAAATATCCTTCAAACCTTTTACATTTTCGATTAAAGTATTTTGATAACGAATAGCCGTTGGAATCACATGGTTTTTAGAAATATCACCTAAAACTCTACTTTCAATTTGGATTTTTTTCGTGTATTCTTCCAATTCAATCTCGTAACGCGCTTCCATTTCGATGTGATTCATAATTCCTAATTCGGAAAACAAATCCAAGGCACGTTTAGAAGCTCTGGCTTTCAAAGCCTCCGGAGTTGTTTTAAAGTTACTCAACCCTCTTTTCTTCGCTTCTTTTTCCCAGGCTTCGCTATAACCGTCACCTTCAAAAAGAATATTTTTCGATACTTTAATATATTCTCTCAAAACATTAAAAATAGCATCGTCTTTTTTCATGGCTTTGGATTCAATCAAAGCATCTACCTCCGCTTTAAAATCTCTTAATTGTTTGGCTACAATAGTATTCAAAGTAGTCATTGCATTCGAACAGTTTGCAGAAGAACCCACTGCTCTGAACTCAAATTTATTTCCGGTAAAAGCAAAAGGAGACGTTCGGTTTCTGTCGGTATTATCCAAAATTACTTCCGGAATTTTCCCAACTACATTTAGCTTTAAATCAGTTTTTTCCTCCGGAGATAATTTCCCTCTGGTCACACTTTCTAATTCAGCTAAAACTTTGGTTAATTGTTCCCCAATAAATACCGAAATAATTGCAGGAGGAGCCTCATTAGCTCCTAAACGGTGGTCGTTACTTGCTGTAGCAATCGAAGCACGCAACAATTCTTCATAATCATTTACCGCTTTGATGGTATTAATAAAAAAAGTCAGGAATTGCAAGTTACTCATTGGCGTTTTGCTCGGACTCAATAAATTCACTCCTGTGTCCGTTGCCAGCGACCAGTTATTATGTTTTCCGGAACCATTTACTCCTTTAAATGGTTTTTCATGCAAAAGCACTTTAAACTCATGACGTTCAGCTACTTTTTGCATAATATCCATCAACAAACAGTTGTGATCCACCGCTAAATTAGTCTCTTCAAAAATAGGAGCCAACTCAAATTGGTTTGGCGCTACCTCGTTATGACGGGTTTTTACCGGAATTCCAAGCAGCATACATTCCTGTTCCAAATCGCGCATATAGGTCAAGGCGCGAGTAGGAATTGAACCAAAATAATGATCGTCTAATTGTTGTCCTTTAGCCGAAGTATGTCCTAATAAAGTTCTTCCCGTCATCATCAAATCAGGACGGGAATGTGCCAAAGCTTTATCAACCAAAAAATATTCCTGTTCCCAACCTAAAGTTGCCGTAACCTTTTTTACATTTTTGTCAAAATAACGACAAACTTCCGTAGCTGCCTCATCCATAGCTGCCAATGCTCTTAACAAAGGAATTTTGTTATCCAGAGCTTCACCGGTGTACGAAATAAAAACAGTAGGAATACACAATGTGGTTCCATAAATAAAGGCCGGAGAAGTAGGATCCCAGGCAGTATATCCGCGGGCTTCAAAAGTATTTCGAATACCTCCATTGGGAAAACTGGAAGCATCCGGTTCCTGTTGCACTAATTGTGCCCCACCAAACTTTTCTACCGGATCACTTCCGTCAAAAGAAGTTTCAAAGAAGGCATCATGCTTCTCAGCCGTAGTTCCTGTTAAAGGCTGAAACCAGTGTGTATAATGAGTCACTCCTTTAGATAAAGCCCATTCTTTCATACCCATGGCAATATAATCGGCTAATTTTCGATCAATCTTGGCACCACTTTCAATAGCTCCCTGAACCGCTTTAAAAGCATCCGAAGTCAAATAGTGCTTCATCGCTTTTTCATTAAACACATTCGAACCAAAAATGTTGGATTTTCTATGACTTTCTTCAAAATGAATGGCTTTTCTGCCGGAGGCTTCTCTTAACGCCTGAAAACGTATTGTAGACATTATATACTGTTATTAAACGATTAGTAATCAATTTCAAATTAAAAACACAAAGATAAAGAATCTTATGCTAAAATAACCGAACCCTCTATTGCTAAATTACTTTTTATTTAGCTTCAAAATTGCTTTTTTTTAAATATACCCCCTGCCAAAATATAGTAATGCGAAAAATAACAGCTGTTCAAAACAAAAGTACCCCCAAGGTTTCAGTACTAAAAAAAATATTCTATATTTGCACTTCGAAATTAAATCAAGAAAATTAATTTATATTATTATGGCAAAAATAAAGTTAGAGTACATTTGGTTAGATGGATACGAACCAACTCAAAATCTTAGAAGTAAAACTAAAGTTGAAGAGCATGAAAACTTCCAAGGAACTTTAGAAGAATTAGGAAAATGGTCATTTGACGGTTCGTCTACAAGACAAGCTGAAGGAGGATCTTCTGACTGTTCTTTAGTACCAGTAGCTATTTATCCAGACCCAGACCGTCACAATGGATACTTAGTAATGTGTGAAGTTATGAATGCTGATGGAACGCCACACCCATCTAACGGAAGAGCTACTATTGATGATGAGGATGATGATTTCTGGTTCGGATTTGAGCAAGAATACTTCATCATGGATACTAAAACTCAATTGCCATTAGGTTTCCCTGTAGGAGGTTACCCAGCTCCACAAGGTATGTACTACTGTTCAGTTGGTGGAAAAAACACTCACGGTAGAAACTTAGTTGAAGAGCACGCTGATTTATGTATCGCTGCCGGAATCAACTTTGAAGGAATCAACCAAGAGGTTGCTTGCGGACAATGGGAATTCCAATTATTCGCTAAAGGTGCTAAAAAAGCCGGAGACGAAATTTGGGTTGCTCGTTACTTATTAGATCGTTTGACTGAGAAATATGGTTACTATATTGAGTACCACCCAAAACCTCTAGGAAAAGATATGGACTGGAATGGTTCCGGTATGCACGCTAACTTCTCTAACTCTGTGTTGAGAACTTGTGGAGACCAAGCTACTTACGAAAGAATCTGTGAGGCTTTCCGTCCGGTTGTTGAAGAACACATCGCTGTTTATGGAGCTTACAATGACCAACGTTTGACCGGTAAACACGAAACTGCTTCTATCCACGATTTCTCTTACGGAATCTCTGACAGAGGATGTTCTATCCGTATTCCGTTAATCACAGTTCAAAAAGGTTGGAAAGGTTGGTTAGAAGACAGAAGACCTGCTTCTAATGGTGACCCATACAAAATTGCTGCCAGAATTATCAAAACAGTTAAATCTGTTTTGTAATCTCACAATGATAAAACTAAAAAATGCCTTCAGAAATGGAGGCATTTTTTTATGCTATAAATTAAGCCCTTCATACACAAAAAACTATCTTTGTAAAAACACAATACAATTTTTATGATAGTTTGGATCTGTTTTCTAGCGATGATTTTTTTATTCCTGGCGCTGGACTTAGGAATTTTTAACAAAACCCCACACGAAATAAGTTCTAAAGAAGCAGGAAAATGGACTGCAATCTGGATTACCTTATCCTTTCTGTTTTCTATAGTTGTGTACTGGCTTTACCAAAACAATTACATTGAAAATCCGGACCAACTAAAACCAACAGTCGCTTCAATGAAATACATTACCGGATATTTAATTGAACTTTCCCTGAGTATCGACAATATATTTGTGATAGCCATCATCTTTTCTTCTTTCAGAATTCCTAAAAAATACCAACACCGCGTCTTGTTTTGGGGAATTATTGGAGCTATTGTTTTCAGAGGAATCATGATTTATTTTGGGGTATTAATCATCAAGAAATTCGCCTGGACAACTTACCTTTTCGGAGCTTTTTTAATTTACACGGCAATTAAAATGTTTTTCAAAAAAGAGGATCACGAATACGATCCTCATAATTCCGTTTTTTACAAATACCTAAAAAAATTAACGCCTATAACCACAAAAATCGAGAACGAACATTTTTTTGTTAAAATAAACAATATCAATACCGCTACACCATTATTTGTTACTTTGTTTCTTATCGAATTAATGGACATCGTTTTTGCATTAGACAGTGTTCCTGCTATTTTAGCCATTACTTCAGATCCGTTCTTAGTATTTAGTTCCAATATTTTCGCTATTCTGGGATTACGTTCGATGTATTTCTTTTTAGCCAATATGCTCGAAAAATTCAGCTACTTAGAATACAGTCTGATTGCTATTTTATGTTTTGTAGGTTTAAAAATGATTTTCCATCATTTTGTCCAACTTCCCGAATGGGCCTCTCTTCTTTTTATAGTCACTGCATTGTTATCCGGAATTATAACTTCGATACAAAAAGACAAGAAACACAAAAAATCATGATACAAAAAAAGGAAATCTCCCGATTTCCTTTTTTATTATTCAACTTACTTAAGTATTACAATTTTACTTTCTTCACATTAGTTTCACTTATTTTTAAAGCACTCATTACTTCATTATAATTGCTGGTATCCATTGTCGCCGCAAAATCAGCAGGAACAATAACAATTCTAAAAAACTGATCTAACCTATAATCTGCTGGAATTGTAGAACGATCATTACCTTCTAAATAAATATCTACATAATCTCGGGTAAAAACATATTTAAAAGTAAAATCTCTTGTACCATCATCAAAATAATAGGTTTCGGGTAAAGCTTGCCATACAGGTCGCCCTGAACTATCATCTCCATCGTAACGATAAACTAAAACAACATCAGATTCTACTAATCGTTGAGGAAAATCAAATCCAAAAGTATAATTATTACTATTAGAAAAATCATATCCAACCGGATTCTCATAAGTAGTCCCAATGGTATCATAATCTTCTCCATCATAATATTCTTCAGTTGTAGTACAACTTGTTAAAGCAAAAAAGCTAACAAAAGCGAAAAGTGTAACTATTTTTTTCATGATAATAAATTTTAAAAGGTTAAGGTTATAATCTGTCATTCATGAACTGTGCCAAAATTAATTTAGATTATATTTTTTTCTTAAAAAAATAAAATCAAGCTATTTCATACAAACAAAAAACACCCGCATTAACGGGTGTTTTTAATTAAATTAATTACTCTATTTAATATGAAGACATCACTGTTTTTGTACTACTTCCTAAGCTAGTAGTTAATTTCACGACATAAACTTGTTGTTGTTCTAAGAAAGAACTAAAACTTACAGCTACTTCTTTCCCCAAATAACTACCTGTATCAATCATAGAATAAACTAAGACTCCTTTGGAATCAAACACTTCTATTTTCACATCTGATATATAATCAAAATTGTACTTGATAGTCAATTGGTCTTTAAAAGGCACCGGATAAGCATCAAAACTAGCGGCATCTGAAGTCATCATAGCACTAAAAGTTGTAGTTTCAATTACCGGGCAAACTAAAGGCGAAATACCATAACCTACAGGTATTCTACATCCATCAAACGCATTATTAATTTTATCAACCACATCTGCAATTGCACTAAGTGACAAACCATAAGTATCTCCTCCCCCCAAAGCCTGATTTGCCAAAGCAAACAACCCTTGAACAGTTGGATTACCTCCTAAAGCATTCACCACACCACTTGGGATAGTATAATATTCGTATTCATTATTCACAGTTCCATCAGGATTACAAGAGCGTACTTTAGCCACATCGGAACCACAACCTCCTTCTGAAGTGGCAGTTGCTAAAGTTCCTGCCTGTAATTCAAAATTACCAAGCTGACCATTAACACCTAAATTAAGGCCTAAAGTAATTGTTTGTGCTAACAAAGTATTATTAATTACTCCATTTTTCAAATAATTAGGTGGCAAATTACTGATTTGATAATCAAAAGGCGCTAATACCTTACTCATACCTCCTCCTGGTAATACTCTTATAATATCATCTATATCATCAGGTGACATCATCCAAACAGAATGTCCTGGTAAACCAATTGTCATTGTTCCTCCATAAGAAGCCAAAGCTTTAGCTATGAGTTCTGCTGTTGTATAACTAGCAAATCCGCCTTGACCATCAGGCGCACAAGACATACCTCCTTCATTACCATAATAGCCTTGAGTATAAGAACACAAAGCCGCAGAACATATTTGAACAGTGACCTCAGCTATATCTGTATTAGTACATCCATTAACAGGATTAGTAACAGTCAAAGTATAAGTACCTGCTGTATCTACTGTTGGTGTTGCAGTGTTGGCTCCGGAAACAATATGTCCGCCATTGCTGGCAACCCAGGCAAAAGTAGCTCCTGCTGTTGATGAAGAACCATTCAATACCACTGCGCCAGCACCACATAAAATTTGAGCATCAGCCCCTGCATTCGCATTTGGTGGAGTATTATTCAAAGTTACCAAAGCAACATCGGTAGCGGTACAGCCATT
>NZ_AUDK01000012.1 GCF_000425425.1 Flavobacterium daejeonense DSM 17708 | reverse complement strand
AACATCGTGCTACGGTCACTTTTTGTTTAGAACAAAAAAGTTGTAGTCTTTTATGACTACAACTTTTTTTATTGCTTATGTATCTTTGTGGGCAAATGCCTGCGCTAACGTTTGTGTGTATATCCGAGCGGTCGGGTCTATAATTAAAAATATTTTGTTATTATTTTGTTACTTTCTTTTTTGTTTAATACAATTAAATTTCCTTTACCTTTTATTTCTAAGACCACATATCTATATTTGATTTGTTTCTTTTTATTACTTTCAACTACATCATAGTTCCAATTATTAGTTTCTATAATTATTATATAATTGTCATATAGGAAAGATTCTAAAGATTTTTCACTATCAATGTCAGTTTCAGATACTTTTACCCACGTGACAAAGTTGTTATTTTTTTCAATTAATAATAATCCAACTTGGTGATATTGATTTTCTTCATTTTTTTTATTATCATCTTTAAAATCTTCTGTGTACAAATACAAATTATTTCCTAAAACACAGGACATACCATAGCAATAACCCGTCAAGGAATTTTTAAGATATGATAAATCCCAAAATAATGGGAATGAGTTATAATTTTTAAATACAATTTTATTAATTTCTACTTTTTTATTTCCTAAATAATTTAAATTTAAATGACTACCTAATGGGGGACAATTTGTGATTTTTGGAGCTACAATCTTTATACTTTGAATTATTGCCAATGATTGATCATAATTTAAATCCCCATTCTTAAAATCTAATTTGGGCTCCTTTGCACAACTTAGCAAAATAATAAAAAAACTTAATAAATAAATGTTTTTTTTCATAATATGATATTATTAATTTATGGTATATTATTAATTACTTTGAAACCATATTTAGAATATGTATCAAATAATCCATAATATGCCTTACTAAAATATGTTGTTCTAACGTTCACTGGTATTCCCCATTTTGTAGCTTGAGCATAATGCCAATTATGAATGATGTCATGACCTCCATTTATTACACTTATGTTGTTAACAAAAAAGTAAGCATGCATATATTCATGATGCATAGTCATGTATAGTTGAGGTCTACTCACAAAAGCAGATTTTGATAAATACACATCTATAGTTTTTTTAAAAACTCCTGTTTTTGCAGTAACCCCATGAACATAACCATTTGGGCCTGAAATTTGTCCATTAATTGAAGAATATCCCTTTGGATAGCTACCATCAGCGTGCAAACCATCCACATTTTGTGATAAACGATTTAATTCTTCATGAGAATTAGAAAAATTTCGAGCCGATTCATTTGAATATGATAAACCTTCTCTTGAATCATTTAATGAAAGTGTATTTGAATATTCCGAAGTTCCTTCTCCAGTCCAAAAATTAGTTCCCTCCTTTAAAGCTTGTATTCCTCCAACTGCTCCTCCAACAATACCTCCAGTAATAGCCCCCAAAGCACCACCTTGAATTCCATATTTAAAACTATCACCTATATTTTTACCATCAACTAAACTATTTCCAAAACCTGTTGTGAATCCTCCAACCAAACCTCCAGCTACTCCTACAACTGCTCCAGACATAAATCCATTACCAACAGATAAGGCGGCTGACGTGTTCCCAATGCTCCAGCTGTAAATGAGCCTCCAGCAAGTCTATTAATCCTTATCCTTCTGCTTATTTAGAGTACCTATTAAAACAAACTTAGAATTGTCTTTTAATTTTCTTTCTTCCAATCCAGTATTATAATCATTCAAAAAAAGCCCCCCATTTACACTTATCTTTTTAGATGTTACGTTGTTGAAGTTGTCATCCTTAAATCGTGGAGATAAAATAAGAATATCTCCACTTATACCACCAAAATTCAATATGTAGTTAGTCTTAAAAATCAAAAAAACACTATCAATAATTGATAATATTGTTCCTCTAATAATATTCTTTCCATCAGGGCTTTCAAAATCCCAAGGTTCGGCTATCGTAATTATATATGTTTCTTTATAATTATTCATATACTATTTATTTAAAGGTTGCCAATTAATTAATTTTACTCTTACAGGAGCTGTAGTCATAAACTCAGAACCTTTTCCAGGCATTCCAAAAGCAGGTAAAACTTTAGATCCATTCAATTGGAGGGCTGGATTATTGATAATTTCAAATTCAACTCTTAGAGTTGGAGTAGTAGGCAATGCTAATCTTTCTTGAGCCAAAGATGCAGATTTATATACATCTTTCGTAAAATATGTTTCACCTGGATTTCCTCCCCTTAAATAACCTGTTTCTTGTACTGCCTTTAGTTCTCCATCTCCCATATATCTAAATGCAGGATTTTTAGAAACATCGACAACACCAGTTTCTTTATTGATAACAGTTGCTGTATTGTTTTGCGTTGTTGGAGCAGTACTTGTTTGTGTGGTACTAGGTAGTTTTGCATCTGTTTTTATTTCTGGATTTCCATTTTCTACTACACCGTTTGGTTTAATAGAAATTGAAACGGGTTGTACTTTTGGGGTAGGATCAATACCGTCCCAAAATCTATTTCCGTTTATTTTAGCAATGCCTCCATTAATTGTACCACCTAATGCTGCACCAAGTGCTATTCCTACAATGAATTGTTTAGCAGACATTATTGGATCTCCAAAAGCAATATGATTGCCCATTGTTAAAACAGTTTGTGATGCAAATGCCCCCGCTGCTCCACCAGCTGCTCCCGCTATAAAACCGCCTGCTCCTGCTGCTGCTCCACCTGCCATCGTGAAAGCTGCAGGACCTACAATACCTGCTAGTGCACCAGCACCAGCACCTATGCCAAAAGCAGTTAAACCTCTGGCATTAAATTGTGCCCCATGCGCTATCCAATTTATTGTTCCTCCAATAATTGCACCAACTAGAATCCATATCCACTCTCCACTTACATCTGTATATTTAAGAGGATTGTTATAGCAATATCCATAACGGTTATAGTTCTGCGTATTACCCGGATCCTGCACATAATTATCCGGTTGTAGGAAACGGTGCAATTTAGCATCATACAAACGTCCGTTCATATGTATAAGTCCTACGCTCTGTAAATGCTCATGTCCAGTATAACCTCTATCCAATATAGTAAGACCATTCAATGTATTACTAGCTCCGTCCTGAACAAGCACATTTCCCCAGGCATCAAACAAACGTTTTTCCAATACTTGCCCGGTAGCATCACTAATGGCAACAATGCTGCCTTGGTAATCCCGCTGTAAATATAAATAATTTTGGGTCGTACCGTCACTTTTTAACACAATGGGAGCGGTGTAGCCATCGCCACCTATGTAGGTTACAAATTCTACATTCCCAGTTACAGTATTATGTTTAATCTCCATACTGCCATCGGCAGAGTAGTATTTGCGTAAGGGTCTCAATAATTTGTTATTATCCAGACTACCATAAAACATCGTAGAACGGCTGTTAGCATCGTTGTACGTAAAACTTATTTTATCTTTCCCTATTTCCTCTATTTGGTAAGGACTAAACAAAAAAAGTTGTAGCCTTCTAAGACTACAACTTTTTTAGCTGCATTTGCTCAACTTTGTGGGCACAGAATGCAATTCTGCCTATCCATACAAGGACATTTATTTCATATCCGAGCGATCGGGCAATCGCATTGTAAATATAAATAATTTCACAAATAGCTAATCTCCTTTATACTCAATCTCCCAATTCATTTTTTCTAAATTTTCGATAGTTAAAAGATATTTCTTATTGTAAATATTTTTCTTAAATATTGTTTTCCATCCATACTTATCTACACTATCTTTTTTTACAATAAATAATCGTGCTTTTTTATCTTCTAGTCTTTCAAAATAATTATCCCAAAATCTGGGTCTATCATGATTTGCAATTTTTTCTCCTTTTTTTATTTCTTTAAAAATAAAAGGAGTATCATAATCCCCTCTTTTAGTTTCATCAAAATCATTTTGATATTCATAATAAAATCCAGCATCATTCATTTGATCATTTTCAGATAGGATACTATATATTATCCTATCTGAACTATTTTTGACAACTAATTCACGTGTATCTAATTTATCACAAGAATAAAAATTAAACAAAAGAAGAAGAAAAAGAAAATTTTTGATTTTTAACATCGCTTTAAAGTTTTAGATGATGATATAATTTATATTTTAATTCGTCTGAAAGGAAGTTTTTATTAATAGGATAATCTTTCTTGTAGGAATTGTAAACCGAAGGATAATGGAAATAATAATAAGACATTGTGTTTGCCATAACCTCTGTCCAGTTATTTGATGCATTTGAGGAACTTGCAGTCGCTATACTAGACCACATCCCATAACTATAAAAATTTAATGGTGCATATTGTGCGTGCAAATAATGTCCATACTCGTGCATTAAAAGCAAACCTTCATAACTATTAAGCCCATTAGCCTTATAACCGTCATAAAAAGCTCGTGAAGTATGTATCACACCAAATAATGACCAATTGTTACTACCATTTTGTGACATTATAAAAACCTTTGACCCATAAAAATCATACACACTCTCATTAGGTTTTTTATTCCCGTTCTCTCCACTATTATTACTATCAGTCCTAGGTTTTACAACAGGCTCATTTTGATTAACACCATTCTGTTTGTCTTTGTTATAAAAACTTTCAGGATCAAACGAAACATTAAAAAACACTCCTGCATTTTTTGATGCCTGTGACCAGTTACCTGTTTGTTTGTATTCATTATAGGCAGCTGCAAAATGGGTAACTCCTGCTGTTATTAATGGAACACCAAATTCAGGCAAACCAGTTGCAGTTAATATTACTCCTCCAACTATTTGAACTCCCGCAATTATATCGTTGGCATTTCTTTTAAACCATCTTCCAATAGATTTCCAAGATAATTCTCCGCTAGGATCAATATACTTCAATGGATTATTTAATACATATCCATAACGGTTATAGTTTTGCGTATTACCCGGATCCTGCACATAATTATCAGGCTGTAAAAACCTATGTAATTTGGCATCATACAAACGCCCGTTCATGTGTATGAGTCCTACGCTTTGCAAATGCTCATGTCCAGTATAACCTCTATCCAGTACAGTAAGACCGTTTAAGATATTCCCTGCGCCGTCCTGTACCAATACATTTCCCCAGGCATCAAATAAACGTTTTTCCAGCACTTGCCCTGCAGCATCGCTAATGGCAACAATACTGCCCTGGTAATCCCTTTGTAAATATAAAAATTTACTATTTCTCTTTATGCTCAACAACCCAATTCATACTATCTAATTGTTTTATGTTATAGGTATAGGTTTTGTATTTTTTTAATAATATTATTTTATCCCAACCATATTTTTTAACAGCAGCTCTACTAAAAAAGGCCACTGTTAATGTAGAATCTTTAGAAATAGTTTCTATATCATAACTCCATGCACTTTGATTTGCTGGACGAATAGAGTCTTTAGGATTGAGAACTTTATAGTCCTCTAAATAATAAACTTTTTGATACTTATTATATACATCATATTTATCTAAATCTTTATGAAAATAGGTTTCATAATAAACAATTTCGTTTGAGTTATTTACTATTTTTAATTCATGATGTTGATAATGACAACTAAATAAAAGTTGAAAAAATATAATCCAAACTAAAGCAAATATTTTTTTCATATTAATCTCTATATCGTTTATTTCTTGAATCTTTTTCCCCAGACCACCAATACCATAATTGATTAGCAGTTTTTTCAGTATAGCTATCGCCAGCATTCTTACTATTTGCATTCACTATACTAGGCAATGCAATAATAGGATAGTACCACACTCCCATAAGAGCAAATTGTAGTGCATGACCTGGTTCATGGGTAGAGTAATTTGGGTCATAAGATCCTCTTGTTGGATAGAATGAAATTGGACCTGGTGTAATTGCCCCTCTACCATTCAGAAGACTAGTTTCAAATTCAGGCACTCCATAATGCAACCCTTTAAATTTTAAAATATCAAATCCAATGTCTGATTTGAAATTAGGTAAAAGTTGCCCTGGGTGAAATGAATCTTCTCCTTTATCTTTTTTTACATCTTCAACCGTTTTTGGCTTTACAACAGGTTCATTTTGATTAACACCGTTTGGTTTGCTATCTCCCCACCCTGTGTCAATTGTTATAGTAGGCGATTGAAAACCTATATAGTTTGAAGCCTCTGTCCAAGATTTACCTTGAGTTATTACCATTGCTGTTGTTGCTAAAAAATGTGTGCCTCCTGCGACAATTAATTTTGTCCCTAAGGCAACTCCCGCTGGGCCTCCAAAAATCACTAAAGCTGTACCTGCTAAAATTGAAACCCCAGCAAATAAATCACTCCAAGTTAACTTTATCTTCCACTTTTCCCCAGTCCAATCGGTATACTTTAGTGGATTATTCAAAACATACCCATACCTATTATAGTTTTGCGTATTACCCGGATCCTGAACATAATTATCTGGTTGCAGAAAACGATGCAATTTAGCATCATACAAACGTCCGTTCATGTGTATGAGTCCTACGCTTTGCAAATGCTCATGTCCAGTATAACCTCTATCCAATATACTAAGACCGTTCAAAGTATTACCAGTTCCGTCTTGCACTAATACATTTCCCCAGGCATCAAACAAACGTTTTTCTAATACTTGCCCGGTTGCATCACTTATAGCTACAATACTGCCTTGATAATCTCACGAACTACGCGAAAAGATTAACTTCATTGAAATTTATTTCGTGCGACCGCGAGAATCAAGTTTTAATTATTGCGCAAAGTCAGGAGACTTTGCGCAGCTGGGGAACAATCAAACAAACCATTTTTATTTTAAAACTTCAAATTCAACTTTTCTACATTTTATAATAAAATTAGAATTGGGATTTTCTTCTAAATAATCAAAATGATCAATTGGAAAAAAATCGAATGTTATTAAATCATTTTTATCATCAATATAAATTTCATCCAAAAATAAACTTGGATTATCATTGAATTGATTAAATTTAACTAATTCAATTTTTGTAAAAATTAATTTTATTATTTCTTTTTTATTCTCTTTTTTCAAATTATAACAACTTAAAGTAACTTCTATAATACTATCAGATACTTTTGAAATAGGAAAAAAGCAGATTCCTTCTATAAGACTATCAGGAAATTTTGCATATTCGGATGTGATTTTTTCTAACATATTTTATTTACCAAATTTTATTAACATAAAAGGAATGTGTTCTCCTTGATGACCTGTTGAAATTATACCTGGTACATCCATAATATGACCATGTGGTACTCCAATCATATTACCAGTGCCATGGGATTTAAAATCAAGTTGTATTACTGCTTTCCCATCAATATTATAAACTGTATTTTGTAAAGACTTCCCATCAATGGTCTTATATTGATGAACACTATTAGGAGTGCCTGTCTGATTTGGACGATCTAAATATGAAGCTGGGTATTCAGCTGTTTTGTTTAAATCATTTAAGGACATACCAGTAGGCTCAGCTTGCACCTGAGTAGATTTATTATATTGTGCTTTAGCTTCTTTAGTATAATCGTCAATTTTCCCGGCAATAACCGTAGCAGAAGGCTTAACTTCTGTACCAAACCAAATCCCTGAACCACTAGCTTTAGCCGCTGAAAACCCAGAAATACCCCCACCAATTGTACCAAATAATGCTGTCATACCTAAACCAGCATTCCAATCATTACCTGATATTATGTTGGTCATTGCGGTTAAAGTAGTTGAGGTAGCTGCTCCGGATAACATACCGGGAATAATTCCTACTGCGTGTATGGCAGCACTCATATAGGCTCCTGCATAGCCTGTCATAGCACCCATAGCAGCTCCTTTCAAGCCCCCCAGGACAATTTGCCCAAAATTCCCACCATTTAAAGCTACTCCGAGAGAACCACTTACAAGTCCCGCACCCGCACTTGCCCAAGCAGCAGCTACAAGCGGCGTGGCTGTTCCCATTGATCCAACGATAATAGCAGCAGTAGCAACTGAAGCCGCAACAGTATGAGTCCTACGCTTTGCAAATGCTCATGTCCAGTATAACCTCTATCCAATATACTAAGACCGTTCAAAGTATTACCAGTTCCGTCTTGCACTAATACATTCCCCCAGGCATCAAACAAACGTTTTTCCAAAACATTACCTGTGGCATCGCTAATGGCAACAATACTGCCTTGATAATCCCGTTGTAAATATAGATAATTTTGGGTCGTACCATCACTTTTTAACACTATAGGGGCACTGTAGCCATCACCGCCTATGTAAGTTACAAATTCTACAGCTCCTGTTTGAATATTGTGTTTGATTTCCATGCTGCCATCGGCAGAGTAGTATTTGCGTAAGGGTCTTAGCAGTTTATTATTGTCTAAACTACCATAGAACATCGTGCTACGGTCACTTTTTGTTTAGAACAAAAAAGTTGTAGCCTTTTACGACTACAACTTTTTTATTTGCTCTACTTTGCAGGCACAGGCATCCCGAAGCTTCTGGACTGCGCTAACGATAACTACAAATCTGCGCCATCGGGTAAACTTTACTGTGCTACTTTGTAGGCACGGGCAACTCGAAGCTTTGGAATTGTCCTAACCGTTTGGCTAAATATTTTAAGTCCGAGCGATTGGGTTCTTTGTAGAGCGGAAAACTAATCTATTATCAAACCTTTTTCTCTAAAATAACTTTCCAAATCTTGTTTAAACTTTTCTGAATCAAAATTTTTAATTTTAGATTTCATTAAATCAAATACAGAAAGAGAATTTATAATCTCTTTAGCTAAATATTTTTTTGTTTCAATTTCTGAATAATTTTTAAAAATATCGAAATCTAATTTAATATCATATTCCAAACATTTTTCTATAATATATTCAAAGCCTTCACTGTTTATTTCTTTTTTTTCTTTTGTGTATATTGGTCTCCTTATCTTAAAAAAATGTTCAAAAATAGGACTTACACATATAACGCCAATTATAATGTCTATTAAATCATTTCCATATTTTTTTTTCAGAAAATACTCTTCCAGATCATCTGAAAAATCAATTAAAAATCCAGTTTCTTTTTTTATTTCAGCTGATGTATATATAGCCAATGCAATCTTCATTTTTTATTTATTTTAATTATTATCTAAAAATAGGATTTCCAGGTGGTCTATGACCATTTGCAAAAAAATAACTATATATGTAATATTTTTCTTGAATTAGTACCTCTACTTGATTTCCACCAGGAGGAAGAGGTATCATTTTTAATCCTTTATTTCTAAGATCAGATTGTGAATATCTACCAAATCCTTTTGTTGTTTGTCCATATTTCCAAACATCTCCTATCTTTAAATCCATAGTACCACCTGTATTTAAATTCGGACAAGATCCATTTCTAGTTGCTACTAATTCATAAACAAATCCCTGCGGACCAGCTGCTCGTTGGCTAATACGAGCAATTTCTCTTTGCATTTTAGCCATATAATCTCCTGAATAAAGATATGCAGCTGCTGATAGACCAGCAGCACCTTCAACTACCCACTTAGGCCAATAAGCATCTGTAGGTTCTAATATTGCAGCATCAGCACTTATAAAAGCTAGAGTAGCTTTTGCCCAGTTATCATTTCTGCCTGACTGCCCCAACGAATTACCACCGGTTCCGGATGTATAAGAACTCATATTCACATTTGTCCCCATATTAGGTGGTGGGCCTGATTTTTTTCCTCCTCCAAAAAGACGTCCAATAGCTCTACCAAACGACTTTATACCTCCCCAAGCTTGATCAGCTACATGTCCAATATCTCTACCAAACGACTTTACATTTCCCCAAACAAAATCTGCTGCATCACCAAAATTTCGTGCACTTAGGTTTCTATCTAGCCATTCTTGTACGTTAGGATCTCCCAAAATAGATTTAATGATACCATTTCCATATTGCGTATTATCTAAATTAAATCCTCCACAAGTATCACAATTTGGCGATGTTTGCTCCCCACTAGGATCAATATACTTCAATGGATTATTAAGTACATACCCATATCGATTATAGTTTTGCGTATTACCCGGATCCTGAACATAATTATCTGGTTGCAGAAAACGATGCAACTTAGCATCATACAAACGCCCGTTCATGTGTATGAGTCCTACGCTTTGCAAATGCTCATGTCCTGTATAACCTCTATCCAGTAAAGTAAGATCGCTTTTTTTGTTTAACTCAATGCTCCATAAAGAAATGCAGAAAATAAGGCGACTAATGCTACTATTGCTGAATAAATAAAAGCATAACTAGTTTTCATATTTCCATATTTTTTTATAATTTTTACATATCTGTCATTATAAAATATTAAAAAGTAATTAATAATTCCAAACGGTAATGCAAATTCTATTGCAAACGAGGAAAAGCTATTTAACATTTTGCTTGGAAACAAGTTTATGTGTATAAGTGGTATTGAAAGAATATTAAAATACTTTAACCAAATTGATAATATCCAGAAATTTAAAGCATGTATCCATGTAACGTATATAAGTAGAGTGGTTTTCCAATCTTTTTTATTAGGGTGATGCTTTCTAATATTTAGAATAGCATCAACCCAAATCATGTAATATATATTATTCATTTATTTAAACTATTTATTTAAACCATTTATTGTCATTTGTTCCATACCAAGTACTCGGACCATAATAAGATCCCATGTAATAACCATAATCCCAAGAAAGACGTAATGCTCCGTAAGCCGCAACAACTTCACCAACAAAAGGTATCTCAATTCCATTGAAATAATAAGCTCCTGAAGAGATTACACCTGCAGTCCCAATGGTTGCATCAGCCCATGTTACTGGACTTGTGTCTCCATTGGAAATATCATAATAAGACATTCCAGTGGTAACCAAACCTGCTCCAGCAGAAATTTTTCCACCCAATTTTGAAAAGTTATAAGTTTTTATTCCTGCTCGACTGCCTCCATTCCAACCCGAAGAGTAATATTTTGGACTAAATAAACCGTTACTGGCTAATCTAAATGACCCCACATCACTGTAGTTTGCAACGTCTCCAAACAGACCAATAGTAGAAAAAGTATTGCTCGAATTTCCTGGTGAGCCAACAGTATTAGCAGGAATTATAGGATGTCCATTATATTGTGAAATCATAGTATTATTTCCTAAATTAAAATTATTATACATACTGGGTGTAGCGGGTGTAGCAGAAATATTATTCATATTAATGTTAGTAGCTATATTAGGTGTTGATCCTGATTTTTTGTGCCCTCCAAATAACGAACCTATATTTTTCAAAAATGACTTTACATTTCTACCTATAAAACTACCTGTATCATCTATAGCTTTTGTAGTTGCATCCCATGCTCTTCCAAAATTTCTGGCGCTAAAATTTCTTTTAAACCATTCTTTCATCTTAAGATCATCCCAGAGTTGATTTAAATCAGTGCTTGTGTAACTACCAGTACCATCACCAGTATTAGTTCCATTAGAACCAGGAATATCTCCTTGCTCACCACTAGGATCTATATATTTTAACGGATTGTTCAATACATACCCATAGCGGTTATAGTTTTGCGTATTACCCGGATCCTGCACATAATTATCCGGTTGTAGGAAACGGTGCAATTTAGCATCATACAAACGTCCGTTCATGTGTATGAGTCCTACGCTTTGTAAATGTTCATGTCCTGTATAACCTCTATCCAGTAAACTAAGACCATTTAACACATTGCCAGCTCCATTTTGTACTAATACATTTCCCCAGGCATCAAACAAACGTTTTTCCAAAACATTACCTGTAGCATCGCTAATAGCAACTATACTACCTTGGTAATCCCGTTGTAAATATAAATAATTTGGGTTGTTCCATCGCTTTTTAACACTATAGGGGCACTGTAGCCATCACCGCCTATGTAAGTTACAAACTCGACTGCTCCTGTCTGGATATTGTGTTTTATTTCCATACTTCCATCAGCAGAGTAGTATTTGCGTAAGGGTCTTAGCAGTTTATTATTGTCTAAACTGCCATAAAACATCGTGCTACGGTCACTTTTTGTTTAGAACAAAAAAGTTGTAGCTTTTTACCACTACAACTTTTTTATTTGCTCTACTTTGCGGCACAGGCATCCCGAAGCTTCTGGACTGCGCTAACGATAACTACAAATCTGCGCCATCGGGTGATTAATGGATTTCCGAGTGATTATTTAGATTTCCCCAAATGATGTCTTTTTGATTCTTAATCTTATTAATTAAAACACTTCTAAAATCAGACATTTTCACAATATCATGTTCTTTAATTAGAACAAATCCCAATTTTATACCGACTTCTTTATTCGACTTTATATGAATAATACCATTATAAGTTAACTTTTGTCTTGGTTTTATTTCAATAATAGTAGGATAATTTTTATCACAACCTTGACTATAAAAGTCTATAGCATCTCCGTTAAATATCCAATTGTCTTGCCAAGAGCATGACAGAACCCAAAAACGAGTTGTAGCGTCAGTATTATTTATTAAATCTATATTAATCGAATAGAAAGTACCGTTTTTTCCCTTGAATTCATTAGAATTCAATTTACCTATAATATTTATTTTGACTTCCATATTGGGTTTTTTTATTTTAGTTGTACAACTAATTCCCGACATTCCAAGTATACTTAATATTAAAAATATTTTATTCATCTTTGATTTTTATTGTTTTAAAAGTTAATAAATTACTCCAAGGCAGAGCTTCAATGAATTTAACTGGCTGAAATTATGGATAAATAATTTTTATAGGATAAACTGTTGTAGCACCTTTCTTTATTGTAAATCCATAGGAAAGAGAAAAAACACGCTTATTACCATTATATAATGTTAGAACCCCACGCCAGTTAGCATCTGAATATCTATGTGGATTGTCATAGAATGATATCGTATTGCCATTGGTCATTCTTTTTAATTCACTATTTGTATAATAATACATAGAACCCGTATCTCCATCCCAATAAGGAGATGTTTTGTTATTCAAAGGTGAGTCAGTATATATTTTTTGTGCCCAATTACCTCCCTTAGCCTTGACTCCTGTATAACTCAATTCAATTACAACGCCGCCTCTATCACCTGTATGATAACCATAAAAATTACTAACTGTTAATCCTTTAACTCCTCCATAATTATGGACAACATCACCTAAATAACTATTTCCTGGTCCTATAACATAATCATTACCTGAATTCCCGTTATCTTTTTCTTTATCATCAATATCACTCTTAGGAGTTACAACAGGCTCATTTTGATTAACGCCGTTTTTCTTATCACTATTATAGCCCCAATCAGTACTAAAAGACACATTAAAAAATACCCCTGCATTTTTTGATGCTGATGACCAATCTCCTGTTTTAGTATACTCTGCATAAGCAGCACCAAAATGTGCGACTCCCGCCCCAATTAATGGAACACCAAATTCAGGTAAGCCAGTAACAGTTAATATTACTCCTCCAACTATTTGAACTCCCGCAATTATATCGTTGGCATTTCTTTTAAACCATCTTCCAATAGATTTCCAAGATAATTCTCCGCTAGGATCAATATACTTCAATGGGTTGTTTAATACATATCCATAACGGTTATAGTTTTGCGTATTACCCGGATCCTGCACATAATTATCAGGTTGTAAAAAACGATGGAGTTTTGCATCATACAAACGCCCATTCATGTGTATGAGTCCTACGCTTTGTAAATGCTCGTGTCCAGTGTAACCACGATCTAAAATGGTTAAACCTGCTAAGGTATTGCCTACTCCATCCTGTACTAACACATTCCCCCAGGCATCAAACAAACGTTTTTCTACAACTACTCCTGTAGCATCACTAACAGCAACAATACTGCCTTGATAATCCCGTTGTAAATATAAATAATTTTGAGCGGTTCCATCGCTTTTTAACACTATAGGGGCACTGTAGCCATCACCGCCTATATAAGTTACAAACTCTACCGCTCCTGTCTGGATATTGTGTTTAATCTCCATACTGCCATCAGCACTGTAGTATTTACGGTATTGACGTTGCAGTTTATCCGTTTGCAAACCACCATAAAACATGGTACTACGGCTATTGCTGTCGTTGTAGGTAAAACTTATTTTATCTTTCCCTACTTCTTCAATTAGATAAGGACTTTTAAAAGCATTGTACGTAATATTTTGCGTATGGTTGGTTTGATAATGCGTTAAAGCAGCAGGAGTAACCGTTACCGAGGTGTTTTGGTTTTGTTAAAATACAAAAGCAACTCACTCACGAGTTGCTTTGTCTTTTTATATCAATTCTTTTTCTCTAAAATAACTTTCCAAATCTTCTTTAAATTTTTCTGAATTAAAATCTTTTATTTTAGACTTCATCGTATCCAATATTGTTAAAGATTTAAGTATTTCTCCAGCTAATAATTTTCTGCACTCTTCATCTTTACCATTTTTGAAAGTCGCAAAATCAAGTTTGATGCTATATTCAAAACTATCTTCAAATGTAAAAGGAATACCATCAGGATTAATAGTTTTTTTCCCTTTCGTGTAACTTGGTTTTTTATCTTTAAAAAACTGCTCAAATTGTGGAGATACACAAACTACACCTATAGTATAGGATTTAATATCAGTACCATAATCCTTATTAAGGAAAAAAGCTTTTAAATCATCAGATAACGAGTTAATAACTACTGATTTATTTTTTACTTCAATAGTAGAAGTTATTGCTAGTCCAAAATCCATATTTTCTTTAATTTTATCTAAATATCTTATTCCCAGGAGGCAATGCTCCATTGCCAAAAAAATAACCATAAATCATTATTTTTTCCTGTATTTTAATTTGCATTTGATTACCTACAAATTGAGGTTCTATCTTTAATCCCATTGAGTTTAAATATGTTTGAGAATAACGATCAGAACTAGTGGTTTCCCCATATTTCCATACTTCACCTGCATTTAAATACGTTGTTCCACCTCTTACATTAGGATAATACCCACTGGTATTAGCTGTTAAGGCATATTGAAACCCTTGTGGCCCAGTAGCTCGTTCACTAATACGGTCAATTTCTCTTTGCATTTTAGTTACATAATCTCCTGAATAGAGGTAAGTGGCAGCAGCACCCCCAGCTATTGCATATCCCGCCCATTTAGGCCAAGCAGCGTCTGTAGGTTCTGGTATTGCAATATCTGTTCCTATAAACGCTAATGTGGCTGTTGCCCAGTTAGTACCTTTATCACCTTTAACTTCTTCTACCGTCTTAGGCTTTACAACAGGCTCATTTTCATTAATACCATTCTTATTTGGTTTGCTATCATAACCCCAATCAGTATTATGTGTATAACTAAAATTAAATCCTGCATTATTTGAGGCAGAAACCCAATCGCCAGTGCGGCTATATTCAGCATAAGTTGCTCCAAAATGAGCGACTCCCGCACCTATTAATCCAGCTGCTAGGGGAGTTAATGTGCCTCCGGAAGCAATTACAATAGCGACTCCACCAATTATTGCTGCTCCTGCAACTATATCACTAGCAGCCCTTTTAAGCCACCTCCCAACAGATTTCCAAGACAGCTCCCCACTAGGATCAATATACTTCAAAGGATTATTCAGTACATACCCATAGCGGTTATAGTTTTGCGTATTAGTCGGATCTTGCACATAATTATCAGGTTGTAAAAAACGATGGAGTTTTGCATCATACAAACGCCCATTCATGTGTATGAGTCCTACGCTTTGTAAATGCTCGTGTCCAGTGTAACCACGATCTAAAATGGTTAAACCTGCTAAGGTATTGCCTACTCCATCCTGTACTAACACATTCCCCCAGGCATCAAACAAACGTTTTTCTACAACTACTCCTGTAGCATCACTAACAGCAACAATACTGCCTTGATAATCCCGTTGTAAATATAAATAATTTTGAGCGGTTCCATCGCTTTTTAACACTATAGGGGCACTGTAGCCATCACCGCCTATGTAAGTTACAAACTCGACTGCTCCTGTCTGGATATTGTGTTTAATCTCCATACTGCCATCGGCAGAGTAGTATTTACGTAAGGGTCTTAAAAGTTTTTTTTTGTCTAAACTACCATAAAACATCGTGCTACGGTCACTTTTTGTTTAGAACAAAAAAGTTGTAGCCTTTTACGACTACAACTTTTTTTACTTTGCAGGCACAGGCAAATGCCTGCGCTAACGATAACTACAAATCTGCGCCATCGGGTAAAACTTATTTTATCTTTTCCTACTTCTTCAATTAGATAGGAACAAAACAAAAAAGTTGTAGCATTTTATGACTACAACTTTTTTACTGCTTATACTCCTCTTTACAGAACAAGTCAACGCCTATCGTTTATGTATAATAGAATGATAAGAATACTTTAAATAGTTGATAAAGAATAAAACATTTAATCATTAAAAGATTTTAATTTATTCGCTAAATCTTTATCAAAAAAGTCCAATACTAAATAAAACTCTTTATCGTTAATTAAAAAAAATAACACTTCATATTTTGTAATATTTTTATCTAATATTGGATATTTATCATTACGAAATTTAATAGCTGATACATCCAAATCTATTAATATTGAATCTCTTTTTTTAAATAACGTCTTATATGCAAATGTTTCAATACAGATATTTTTATTTTCAAATTTAATTTTTGAAATTGTATGATTAATAATTTTACATTTATTTACTACACTTCCATAAGCGTATATAAATAAAAAAACAGCCAGTCCAAAGACACCAATAAATAAAAATAAAGGGCTATTTGCTTTTAAGTACATCATAAAAGAAAAGAAAAGAAATATGATTATTCCAAAAAGCACTTCATAAAATATTAATTTTACAAATTTTTTCACCCACAATACTTGTTCTATAGAAGAAATATAAGTCATAATTATTTCTTTTTTTGATTTGCATAATTCCATACGGAATAGTAATTGCTAAAAATTGAATACAGATGTGATCCCTTTACAGCCCCTTGCGTTGACATAAGTCCATACATTGCACTACCATTGCCACCTGATAAAATAAAAGAACTAATATCGTTTGCTATACCCAATCGGTTTTGCCATTTACCAACTTGAATAAAACTACCCCCATTCATTCCATCAGTAATTTTTCCAATAGTGCCTCCAATATTACTAGGCAATGAATTTCCAATATCATTGTTACCACTAACATATGAGATAAGTCTCAAGCTATTAGCTCCAATTCTATAGCCTCCATCAATAATAAGCGCTGTGCTAAGTCCCCCTGTAAAAGCTTCTCCTGCAACACCTAATATAATTTCTGCAGTTCCTCCAACTATTCCGATACTTGAATCTGCAACACCTTGCCAATTCACATTATTTGTTGAGGAATTATCTCCTTTTACTTCCGTTTTAGGTTTTACAACTGGCTCATTTTGATTAACACCATTTTTTTTATCGCTATTATAACCCCAATCAGTACTAAAGGACACATTAAAAAATACTCCTGAATTTTTTGATGCCGATGACCAATCTCCTGTTTGCTTATATTCATTATACGCAGCTGCAAAGTGCGTAACGCCAGCACCAATCATTCCAGCTCCTACCACTGCTAATGTTCCTCCAGAAAATATTGTTAAAGCTGTTCCTCCAATTATCTGAAGTCCTGCAACTATATCATTCGCATTTCGCTTAAACCATTTTCCAATAGATTTAAAGGATAGTTCTCCACTAGGATCAATATACTTCAAAGGATTATTCAGTACATACCCATAACGGTTATAGTTCTGCGTATTACTAGGATCTTGAACATAATTATCTGGTTGTAAGAATCTATGTAATTTAGGGTCAAATAAACGCCCGTTCATGTGTATGAGTCCTACGCTTTGCAAATGCTCGTGTCCAGTATAACCACGATCTAAAATTGTTAAACCTGCTAAGCTATTACCTGCTCCATCTTTTACTAATACATTTCCCCAGGCATCAAACAAACGTTTTTCCAATACTTGCCCGGTAGCATCACTAATGGCAACAATGCTGCCTTGGTAATCCCGTTGTAAATATAAATAATTTTGTGTCGTACCGTCACTTTTTAACACAATGGGAGCAGTGTAGCCATCGCCACCTATGTAGGTTACAAATTCTACTGCCCCAGTCTGGATATTGTGTTTAATCTCCATACTTCCATCAGCAGAGTAGTATTTGCGTAAGGGTCTCAATAATTTGTTATTATCCAGACTACCATAAAACATCGTGCTACGGCTATTGTTGTCGTTGTAGGTAAAGCTAATTTTATCTTTTCCTACTTCCTCAATTTGATAAGGACTTTTAAAAGCATTATACGTAATATTTTGTTCGTGATTTACCTGATAATGTGCTAAAGCAGCGGGTGTAACCGTTACAGAAGTGTTTTGGTAGGCTTTAGAACTATTGGTATAATTATAAGTTCCTACCGCATTTTGGGTTATTCTTCCGCGGTCATCATAGCTTTGGGTTTCGGTTACACCTGCGGTGTTTTTAAACGAGGTAAGACGGTCTAAGGAATCATAAATAAAACTTTCACTCCAATTAAACAAACTATTGGTTCTGCTGCTTAAATTTCCTTTTTGCGGGTCAAACACCGTATTGAGGGTCATAATATTCCCAGGAGAAACAATCATTCTATCTTGCTTAGTTTGAGAAATAAAACCATAAGAATCATAGGTGTTTGTAACGGCAATATTACCATTAGCCATCGATGCTCCCGTCAATTGTCCTCTGGCATTCACCATATTGGTTTGCCATAATATTTGAGAATTAGAAGAATCTATAATTTGCCATGGTTGTCCATTCTTATAGGTATGCTGTACCGTTTTGGCACTCGATTTTCCGGCTGCTGCTGCAGTCGAAGTTACGGTATTCACCCTGCTAAACCCATCATACGTCAGTTGTTTGGTAAAAGTGGCATAAGGCGTAGTTTCAACTGAAGAGGTTACTCTTTTATTCGCATCATACGTATAGACTGTAGTAGTCGTTGCATTATTTTCTAAAACATCTGTAAAAGTACTGGACAGTAACAATTTACTAGTACCATCATACGTATAGGTCGTGGCGCTATTAGTATTAGTACCTACTATTGTTTTTTGGGTCAGTTTGCCTACAGCATTTAATGTATAAGTAGTAGTTCCGTTAGGAGTGGTTTCGGTTAAAGCTTCCCCTAAATCATTGTAGGTATAAGTATAGGTTCCCGCTGATGGGTCTGTTAATTTGGTTTTTCTGCCCCAACCGTTTTGCTCGATAGTGGTTATTACACCATCATAATTAGATGATTTAAGATTCCCATTGGCAAAATAAGTATAGCTAATGGTTCCGCCGGGACTGTCGGTGATACTAACAGTATTACCTAAAGCATTTTTGGTCACTGTTTTAGTCTTCGTTCCGTCATTTATGGTAGTAGTTAAACCGGAATAACTGATACTGGTAGTTTTTCCTGTAAAACTTATATTTTGTATAGGTCTTCCGTAAACATCATACTGAGTTTCGTTCCATTGCGTGGCACTTCCGCCGGAATAAGGTTCGCTTATTTTATAATTTCGATCATAAATGTCATAGAGATAGGATACGCTGGAGGTATTTCCATTGAGGTCTTTTACACTAGCCGTTATTTTTCGTCCTAAATCATCATATAATTCCTCACTGAAACTTCCGTCGTCTCCGGTTGTGATAATTTTTGTTTTTTCAGAAACTCGGGTATAAGCATAAGTATTGCTCTTACCTAAATAATCGGTTGTTTTTGTTTTCTTGAACCAGGCATCATACAAATAAGAAGTGGTTAATCCATACGGATTAGTTTCAGAATTTAATACCCCATTAGCTGTGTTGTAGCTATAAGAAGTGGCTAAGCCTTCAACATCAATACTTTTAGTTAAAAAACGACCAGAAGAATCATATTCATAATTCGTTTCTCTGGGACTGAAGTTTGTGCCTGAAATTGTTTTTTTAGTGATGTTCCCAAAAGTATCATAAACATTGTCCTCAGTTACAAAGTTGGTATTATGCCCTTTTTTCTTTACCTGAGTTAATAAATAGCCCGTATTAAAGGTGTATTGCTCTTCAGAGGTCATAGTGTCTCCTGAAATAACAACACTTTGGGTTTTATTTACTGGCTTACCCACAATATAAGGCGAACTGGTAGGTGCAGCGTACGTCAAATTGGTTGTAGTAGTTTGTTGAGTTGCCCCTCCTTCTTTTACCAATACGGTGGTTTGAGTAGGATTATTATAAGCATCATAAACCACCGAGGTTTCTGTACTGGTATTCTCCAAACCATTATACTGCTGCGAATTGGAAAGTTGCAATTTAAAAACTTTAGCAGAACTTAAAGAACTCGTATAGGTAGAAGTAGTTTTGCTGATAAAATTACCTGGTGCAGCATAACTACTGGCATTGTATTCCCCTGGAACAGTATATGTTTCAATATTAGCCCCTCTTAAGTTAGTGTCAAATTTAGAAACTGTAGATATAACAGGATTATTATCATCAAACCAATTGGTATTGGCTGTAGATTTAAATCCTAAAAAACCTAATCCTTCGGTATTAGAAATTGCGTCATAGTAGGAATACAATTGTTTTTTGTAATCGGTAGCAGATTGTTTTTCCAGCATCGAAACCACCTGCATACTTGAAGCAGATTCTATATTAAAATTAGGATAATTTTCAGATAACGAGCTATTGTAAATTGGGCTATAGAAACCATTGTCATAATCAATACTTGAGTTTAACGGTCTGTAAGTTATTGATTCTGTTACACCATTTCCTGTTGTGACTGACCTCATTAGCTGATCTTGAACATTATCTTTTTCTGAATGAAAATATTTAATTGCATTATTAGTATAACATGCAATTTCTAATGCTGGATTATATGGCTTTTCTTTGTTTTGAAATATGCTTTCTGGTGTCAAAAAAACAGGCATCACGTTTTGATAAATGTCTGTTTGATCTGGCGTAGAAATAATTGAAAAATTATTCTTGTTAAAAGTATTGTTAATGTTTTTATAGCAAGTAATATTAATACTTCCTAGAGTATTTGCAGAATTACGAGTACTTTTAATTTGAATAATATCTGTTTTGCCATCCTTATCATAATCAGACGCTATGTAAGAATATGTAGTTGAGGAATTACTTCCATTATATGGTAAATTATTAAATGTACTTACTGTTTTAATAAAACCAGTACCTGTAGATGTAAACGTAAACCAGTCGGTGATACCGGTGTTTTTAGGAAAAATCATATCAGTTTTGCCGTCTCCATTAAAGTCTCCCAACAACATAGGTCTTGTATCTGAAGGCGATACAGAAATATTTCCTTCGGTCAAATTCCATAATAAAACCAATTGATTATTATTATCTAAAGTATAAATAGTTGCTTTATCTTGTTCATATACTATAAAATCAGATTTCCCATCTCCATTAAAATCTGCAACTCTTAACCTAGCATTCGTCGATAAAACTGCTGATAATTCTCCTGAATAAGTTAAAAAATTGGTGGTATTATCTCTTTTTAGATCTACAAAATATACTTTTTTAGATGTCAATTTGTTTATTCCTATATTATTACAATCGGGAGGAATAACTTCTTTGTTATATAAGCTTTGTAGCTCACCTGAATCAAGAGCAATAACATCAGTAAGACCATCTCCATTAAAATCACCTGATAGAATTTTTTTAGGAAAAATTCTGGGTGCTTTTTGTACCCAACAAGTTGCCGGATCTACTTGGACGCCAATTGATTCAGTAGGAAAATTTACAGTTCTACTATACTGTTCATATATAGAGTATGTTGAACCAAATGAATATACAGTAAAACTATAATTCGTATCTGTTTTTTTAGCAACAGCCCATCCATCTTTAGGAAATAATTTATTGTTCCAGGTCAACCATTTTACAGAAAAAATTTCCTCAAATACTCCAACGTTATGCTGGTAACCGTAATTATAAGAGCTTCCCTGACTTATCTCTGGAAATAACCAATAAATAGATTTTGTTTGGGTTCCAATCGTAGGGTAAAGCAAAAACTCCATATTTTCACTACCATAGAAGTCTCCGGAAACTGAAGCTGCATTTGAATTATTTACATTGGTAATATTAACATTAGCAGTTAAATTTCCACTGTAAATTAAACTATCAGCAGTGTTGCTGTAGCTAAAAACCGTTGGATTATAACTTTTAGTGCCATCTCCTGATTTTTCTGTAATACTTGTTAATCTTTGATAACCTAAAGTATTATAATCGTATGTCATCCAATAACTTCTAAAACCTACGGAATTACCAGTAACTACAATATTATTTAGAATTTTGTCTTGGGTAATTTTTTGGCCACCTGTATAAGATACCTCAGGTCGATTCGAAGTATTATAATTAAATTGAACCTTATTTATTGCTGTTGTTGATCCCACAGTACCATAATTGATTGAAGCAATCATAAGATTATTGTTAGTATAGTTGTAGGTGTAACTAATACGAACATTTTGTGGGTTTTCCCAATAGGTAATGGAATATTCCATAATACTTCTGGAATCGGTTGAATTTCCATAATAGGCTTTAGAACCATCCGGATATTCCACTAAAAAATAAGAGGGGCCATAATTAGAACCACTTGGGTGTACCCCAAAAGAAGTGATTTTAAGGTTTGAAAAACTTTCTGTTTCATAAACTGTTCCACTCGCTCCATATGTTCCTGACTTAGCAATTAATCTTTGACCATCTAATGCAAAACGATCTAAATTATCAAAATCTACTCCGTCTATAGTGCCATCGTAAAACTTTGTCGCTGGGATTCTGGTAATCTTTGAGACTCCGGCAATATTCCAACCATATCCAGCCATGCCATTACCTCCTTGACTGTTATAAACTAAACTTACTTGAGGGACGACTCCATTTATACCAAGTGGAACAGTGATAGGGATATTATAAGTAGCTCCTCCCGAAAGTGAAACCGATAATTGTCCTTCGGTTGTGCCTACTTCTGTAGAATTCCCTGTGGGAGTAGTTGTTGCCAACATTGACTGCATTTCTGACATTGCAGTTGTCATATTAGAACTTTTGGAAGAACTGTTATTAGATTCTTTGGAAATTGTAAATGTAGTAAGACCTTCAACAGGAGTACCACCCATTTCTTTTTCTTGCGCAGCAATGAAAAAAGAACATCCTATAAATAGTAATAGACTAAAGTAAAATTGTTTCATATGCACAAAGTTTATTTTTTAATAATTTTAATAGATTTTTGTTCTCCGCTTTTATAAAACAATACTACTGCATACATTCCTATGGGATAAGACTGAAAAGCAATATTCTGATTGTTTTTTTGATTTAAATTGTAAAAAGACTGAAGTACACGACCATTTAAATCATAAAGTTGTATGGAGGTAACATAATTACCCTCGATTAATTCCCATTGAAGATATAATTCTTCTCTTACCGGATTGGGATAATAAGAAATAACATCCTGAGGAGAAAATTTCAGTAAATCTTCGGTTTCTAATGCAGTGATTTCTTTTGTCTTTTCCTCTGTCATCTTTGATGTTGTACAATTAATACATAATAATCGTTGGATTTGATTACCGGCAGTATCATAAGTAAAAAGGATTTTATCCTGAGCAGCACCCTTTATACCTATAAAAAGCACCAAAAAAGCAATAAGTTTATTCATCTTAATTAAATGTTAATTAAGTTGCCAATTTATATCTATCTGAAAGACAAAACAATACCCACTTTTAGTGATTTTTTAAATTAAAAAAAGAACAATCTGTTACCGTAAAAGTCAAATAATTATACAGAAATTTGCTTCTTGAAAAATCAGAAGTAAAATGACACAAATTAGTATTCTGGGTTGCGGATGGCTCGGACTTCCTTTGGCGAAAGCCTTGATTAAAGAAAACTATTCGGTAAAAGGTTCTACAACCACAACCGATAAAAAAGAATTACTGGAAAATGCCGGAATTACTCATTTCCCTATTGCCTTGGAAACCGAAAATTTCTCTGCTCCGGCAGCTGATTTTTTAGTCGGAAGTCCAATTTTAATCATTACTATTCCTCCTAAATTAAGAGGAAAGAACAAGGATTACTCGGATGCTCAGAACAATTCTTTTGTTCAAAAAATAAAAAACCTGCTGCCTTTTATTGAAAAATCTTCGATAGAAAAACTGCTTTTTATCAGTTCGACAGCGGTTTATGGCGAAGCTAATGCAATAATTGACGAAAACAGCCCGACTGTTCCTGGTACCGAAAGCGGCAAACAATTACTGGAAATTGAACAATTGTTATTAGCTAATACACATTTTAAAACAACCATTCTCCGTTTTGGCGGATTAATTGGCCCCGACAGAAATCCAGCTCGTTTTTTAGCCGGAAAAGAAAATCTTCCTAATCCGGATGCACCGGTGAATTTGATTCATTTGGAAGATTGCATTGGTATAATCAAAAAAATAATTGAGAATAACGTTTGGAACGAAATACTTAATGCTGTGACACCTTTTCATCCAAGCCGAAAAGACTATTACACTCAAAAAGCTTTGGAACAAAAGCTGATTCCTCCAACCTTCAATCACGAAATTCCTTCGGCAGGAAAAACAATTGTATCGGAGAAATTAGTTCAATTATTAGATTACACATTCATCCAAACTGAATTATAGTGATTACAAAAGTTAAAACTGCTGTTTCAACAAAAGTTAGTGCTATTGGACTACCTGTTTTAGCATTGCTTTGGGTTGGTTTTTTTTGGGGCACCACTTGGATTGCTTCCAAAGAGGGCGTTCGTTATATTCCCGGAATTCAAATGGCCGCCATTCGTCAATTTTTAGCCGGAGCACTTTACATTCTCTTTTTCCTGTTTACTAAATTGCCCTGGCCCAAAGGCAAACAATGGAACACCATTGTCATTCTTGCCATCCTGAATTTCACCTTAAGCAACGGACTCAGTACTGCCGGAGTAAAATACATCAGTAGTGGACTGGGCGCTATTATTGCAGCCATTTTTCCTATTTGGGTGGTAATCATTTCTTACTTTAAAGGTGAAAAAATTGCCAAATTGGCGGTAACGGGAGTACTTATAAGTTTCTCAGGGGTTTGCATTATTTTTTACGAATATTTGGGCGATTTCTTAAAACCGGATTTTCGTCTTGGAATTTTGCTTTCGGTTTTAGCAACAATTACCTGGGCTTTTGGAACATTATACACCAAGAAAAAAGCAGCGTCGTACAATCCTTATTTCAGTTTGGGATTCCAAATGTTCATTTCCGGCATTCTGTTATTTGCTTACAACGGAGCTACCGGAATCTCGGTCAACTTAAGCGAAATCCCTGTTGACACCTGGCTTGCCATTGCCTATCTGGTCGTAGTTGGTTCACTAATTACTTTTACCATTTTCATCTATTCTTTACAACATCTTCCACCGGAATTGAGTAGTCTTTATGCTTATATGAATCCAGTTGTAGCGGTTTTATTGGGAGCTGTTATTTTTGATGAGTCACTAAGTATTTCGATAGCCATTGGAGGCACGGTAACACTTTTTGGTTTGTATTTAGTCAATAAATCTTTGCGCAAAAGCCGTAAAAAAACGAACATTTTAATCAAGTAAAACTTCCTGATTTCCAAAAGGGTTTTTGTATTTTTGCAAAAAAATTTCATGAAATCTGTTTTATACAAATACCGAATCTTCATTGGTATCTTTTTTATTTTTTCGGTTATTACGCTTTCTCTTTTTTATAATGCATTAAAACCTCAAAAAACACTTCCCATTTACAATCCTGCCGATGTGAATCCGGAGTTGGTGGACAGCACCGTACAATATGTGAGCAAATACCATACAATTGCCGATTTTTCCTTTACAAACCAAAACGGAAAAACCATCACCCAAAAAGATTATGAAGGCAAAATTTATGTTGCCGATTTTTTCTTTACCACCTGCGGTTCTATTTGCCCAAAAATGACCACAAACTTGGTCGAAGTGCAAAAAGCCATCATCAACAATCCCAAAGTAATGTTGCTTTCGCACACCGTTTTCCCCGAAGTCGATACCGTGGAAGCTTTGAAAGCCTATGCTCTAAAAAACGGAGTTGATGACCGCAAATGGAACTTGGTAACCGGCGATAAAAAAGAAATTTACACCATGGCCCGAAAATCCTATCTGGCGGTAAAACTGGGAAAACCAAGCCAGTTGTACGATATGGTTCACACCGAAAATTTTGTATTGGTGGATGCTAAAAAAAGAGTTCGCGGTTTTTATGACGGCACTAAAAAAGAGGAAATTAAACGTTTAATTGAGGACATTAACTTTCTTTGTCAGGACAAAAACGACAATTAGAAACCCCAAAAAACAAAAAACATCTTTTTTAGACTTCAATCCGTCTAATTAAATCATAAAACTGATAATAATCATTTCAGTTAATAATTTAATATGTATTTTTGCAATCTTAATTCAATCTAAATAAGACTTTGCGTACCACTATACACTCCTTAAAAAAAAGCGAAAAAGCCATTATCAAAGATTTTGATATTGATATTATTCCTTTAAAACTTCTGGAAATGGGTTGCTTACCCGGAAACACTGTCGAATTACTTCAAATTGCTCCTTTTGGCGATCCATTGTATCTGGATGTCAACGGTTCGCACGTGGCTATTCGCGTGGAAACCGCTAAAGAAATTGAAGTAGAACTAATCAATACGGCACTTTAATGATGCATCAAAATATAAACGTAGCTTTAATTGGGAATCCTAACGTTGGGAAAACCTCTGTATTTAATCAATTAACAGGGCTAAACCAACAAGTGGGAAACTATCCCGGAATTACGGTGGAGAAAAAAATTGGTTTTTGCAAATTAAACCACAACATCAAAGCCAATATTCTTGATTTACCGGGAACTTACAGTCTGAATGCCAGTTCTATTGACGAAAATGTTGTAATTGAACTGCTCCTAAACAAAAACGACAAGTTATATCCGGATGTCGCTTTGGTAGTTACCGATGTGGAAAATCTAAAACGTAACTTATTGCTTTTTACCCAAATTAAAGACTTAGAAATTCCAACCATTTTAGTCATCAACATGGCCGACAGAATGGAAAGCAAAGGAATTTCATTAGACATTCCGTTTTTAGAAGAACAATTAAAAACTAAAATTGCCTTAATCAGCTCAAGAAAAGCACAGGGAATTGAAGAACTCAAAGAATTGATTATCAATTACAAATCCCTCACTACCGAGCCTTGCCTGAATGCTTCGGTAATTGACAAAGAATACTTCGACAACCTGCAAAAAGCTTTTCCTGACCAGTTGTTATACAAACTTTGGCTGGTAATTACACAGGACGTAAACTTTTTGAATTTGGAACGAAAAGAAATCCAGAGTTCGTTTACTAAATCACACACCGAATTAAAGCGTTTGCAACAAAAAGAGACCATCAAGCGCTACCAATTTATCAACGAAGTCCTGAAAGAAGGTCTGACCGTAGATTCGAGTATTGCTAAAGATTTTCGTTCCAAATTAGACCGTGTTTTAACCCACAAAATCTGGGGATACATCATCTTTTTTATAATTCTTTTTGTGATATTCCAATCCATTTTTGACTGGTCATCCGTACCAATGGATTTCATCGACAGTACTTTTGCCTCTTTAAGCACTTTGGCAGCCGAAAAGCTTCCAGCCGGCATTTTAACCGATTTAATTTCGCAGGGAATCATCCCGGGAATTGGCGGAATTTTAATTTTCATTCCTCAAATTGCTTTTTTATTTCTCTTTATTTCGATACTCGAAGAAAGTGGCTATATGAGTCGTGTGGTATTTATCATGGATAAAATCATGCGTCGTTTTGGATTATCCGGAAAAAGTGTCGTTCCCTTAATTTCGGGAACTGCCTGCGCCATTCCGGCAATTATGGCAACGAGAAATATCGAAAGCTGGAAAGAACGTTTGATTACTATTTTAGTAACACCATTTACCACCTGTTCAGCCCGATTACCGGTTTATGCGATTATCATTGCATTGGTCATCCCAAATCATCGCATTTTGGGCTTTTTAAATCTACAGGGACTTACACTAATGTTATTGTATCTTTTAGGTTTTGGAATGGCTATTTTGTCCGCTTATATACTTAACAAAGTCATGAGAACAAGCAATAAAACATTTTTCGTGGTCGAAATGCCCAATTACAAATTGCCTTTGTTAAAAAATGTAGCTATCAATGTAGTGGAAAAAACCAAAGCTTTTATTAGCGGTGCCGGAAAAATCATTTTGGCAATTTCTATTATTTTGTGGTTTTTAGCTTCTTACGGACCGGGAGAAAATTTTAAAAATGCCGAAACCATCGTAAGCAATAAAATTGAAAACAAAACGATTTCAGCAACAGAATTAGACAATAAAGTTACCGCTTTCAAACTTGAAAATTCCTATATCGGTATTATGGGAAAAAGCATCGAACCAGTCATTTCACCTTTAGGATACGATTGGAAAATTGGTATTGCTATTATCAGTTCGTTTGCTGCCCGTGAAGTATTTGTAGGAACTCTGGCCACCATTTACAGCGTAGGGAACAGCGATAACGAAGCAACTATTAAAACCAAAATGGAATCGGAAATTCATCCGGAAAACGGCAATAAAGTATTCAATTTAGCCACAGGGATTTCCCTGTTGTTATTCTATGCTTTCGCGATGCAATGTGCCAGTACTTTGGCGATTATCAAAAAAGAAACCAACAGCTGGAAATGGCCGTTGGGACAGCTGATTTTTATGAGTAGTTTTGCGTATCTTACTGCTCTAATCGCTTATCAAATTTTAAAATAAAACAAGATGTTTCAGGAAATCATTGCCTATTTAATCCTTGGGATTGCCGTTGTTTATCTTTTTAAAAAGTTCTTTTTGAAGAAAAAGAAAAAAGATAAAAACTGCGGAGGCGATGATTGTGGATGTCATTAATATTTTCCGCACAGGAAAAATTCTTCAAAATTATTTACCTTAAATTCGCGAATTATATCATCAAAGGATGCTTTTAAATTTGCGGTAGTGTTTTTTTAATCTAACTCAGTTTTACAAAAAGATTACTGGCAATTTTATTCGAAATATTTAAAAGTTGTTCTCCCACTTTGATTCGAAGTGACAAATCGAAACTTTCTTTTCCCATAATTTCAATAGCAGAACCCAGAGCAATTCCCTGTTTGTCCAGGTATTTTAAAAACTCCGAAGAAGTATCTTTTACGCCTACGCAAATTCCTTTTTGACCCTCGGCCAACTCTGATAATAATTGTTTTTCCATTTTTGGCAAAAATCCCTGAGCATTCGGAATCGGGTCGCCATGCGGATCTTCGGTTGGATTCCCTAAAAAATCATCCAGTTTATTGATGAGTTTTTCTGATTTAATGTGTTCCAATTGTTCGGCAATATCATGTACCTCATCCCAGGAAAAATCAAGTTTTTCAACCAAAAAAACTTCCCACAAACGATGCTTTCTCACAATCATTTTGGCTTCTAATTTTCCTTTTTCGGTAAGGCTAACCCCCTGATATTTTTTATAATTCACCAAGTCTTTTTCAGACAGTTTCTTCAACATATCCGTCACCGAAGAAGCTTTGGTTTCCATCGCTTCCGAAATTGCATTGGTACTCACTCCGGAAGTAGAAACAACAGTTAAATGATAAATTGCTTTAAGGTAATTTTCTTCTGAAAAAGTCATTTTTTTAAGGTTCTAAGTTACTAAGATCCTGAGTTGCTAAGAAACTAAGACAAAATCTCAGAAACTTAGCAACTCAGTAGCTTAGTAACTATTTTTAACAATCAACAAAGGTATCGAAATTTTATGTCTTAATTTATCTACCGTAGTCCCTAAGATTAAATCTTTAAAGCCGGTATGCCCGTGTGTTCCCATCACCAAAATATCAAAACCTCCGCTGTTCACGATTTTCGGAATTACCTTTGTTGGTTTTCCAAAACCTAACTGAACATTTACCTTGAAGCCGTTTTCAAAAAGCATTTTCTGATATTCTTTTAATAATTTTTCGTCAACTAAAGTTTCGTGGTCGTCAATATGTTCGCCATACACCATGGCTCCAACAGTTTCTACTACGTGAATTAAAGTATAATTGGCGTCTTTTCCGCCCAATTCAAAAGCGCTGTTCAGTGCAATTTCATCAGCTGAAGAAAAATCAACAGAAACCGCAATATTCTTTTTGGTATCACTTTCTGATTTGGAAAAATGAAGTTTCAAATGGTGTGGCGAATGATTTTGAAAAGCCATTTTGCTTTTGGTAATAAAAGGTTTGAACACAATGTAAAGCAACAAAACCAGAAAACCAATTGCCAAAGGTACCACCGTCAACCACAAAACCATTGGATTTTCGGACACTTCCAGCCAACCCTGAATTTCATCAAAAACTAACTTTGCATTTAGCGAAACAATGATAGTCGCAATAATCCAGGAAGCTATTTGCGTGATTTTTCCAATCTGGAACCCTTTCATTTTTTGCGCATCACTTACAAAATGAATCAGCGGAATAATCGCAAATCCTAATTGCAAACTCAACACTACCTGACTAAAGATTAACAGCTCTCCTGTAACTTCTTCACCAAAAATACTGATTACAATCACCGCCGGAACTATCGCAATTAATCGGGTTAAAATACGTCGCACCCAAGGCTGGATTCTTAAATTCAAATAACCTTCCATTACAATTTGTCCTGCCAAAGTTCCGGTAACGGTTGAACTTTGTCCGGCAGCAATTAATGCAACAGCAAATAAAATAGGTGCCCATTTAGTCCCTAATAAAGGTTGCAGAAACTTATGCGCGTCCTGAATTTCGGCTACTTCATGCATTCCGCTTTTATAAAAAGTGGCTGCAGCCAAAATTAAAATCGCCGCGTTGACAAAAAAGGCCAGGTTCAATGCAATAGTCGAATCAATAAAATTATATTTCAAAGCCTGCCTGATTCCCATGGGAGTCCGGTCGAATTTTCGGGTTTGTACTAAAGAAGAATGCAAATACAAATTGTGCGGCATCACCGTAGCTCCAATAATTCCAATAGCAATATACAAAGCCGTATCAGTTGGCATCGAAGGAATTAATCCCAGAACTACTTTATCCATTTCCGGCTGGGCAAAAATCATTTCGAAAATAAAAGAAACCCCAATCACACTAACTAAAGTAATGATAAAAGCCTCCATTTTTCGAATGCCTTTATTGATTAAAAACAATAACAAAAAAGTATCTAAAACCGTAATAAGTACGGCTTCAATAAGTGGCATTCCAAACAATAAATTAATCCCGATGGCCATCCCTAAAACCTCAGCCAAATCACAGGCTGCAATAGCAATCTCGGCCAGAAAATACAATATGTAATTGATAAAGGGCGAATAGGTTTCCCGTGAAGCCTGCGCCAAATCACGCTGGGTTACAATTCCTAATCGGGCACTTAAACTTTGCAACAACAAAGCCATGAGATTACTCATCAACAAAACCCAAAGTAAAGAATAACCAAACTGGCTTCCTCCGGCAATATCGGTAGCCCAGTTTCCCGGATCCATATAACCCACACTGATTAAATAAGCCGGACCAAAAAAGGCCATTATTTTCCTAAAAACTGATTTTTTATTTTGTGTCGAAACCGACTGATGTACTTCTTCAAGTGATTTTCCCATAATGAAACTTAAGTGATTAAGGCAAATATAATTATATTTTTTTGTTACTTAAAATATAATTTTTAGCTTTGTCTAAATTTAAAAACAAATTAATCTAAAAATAAATTGTGAAAAAGCTAATTTTATTTATTTGCATATTATGGAGCCTATTAACACTTGCTCAAACTGGCATCAAAGGAAACATAACTTCCGGCGGTCAACCATTGCCTTTTGCCAACATTTCGCTTAAAAACACCAAAATTGCCACCATAAGTGATGCAAACGGTAATTTTTTACTCGAAAAATTCAAATCCGGAAACCACGAAATCATAGTTTCTTATACCGGATTAAAAACCGAAATCCAAAAAATAAACGTTGCCGACAGCACTATTATCACCTTAGATTTTAATTTAAAAGAAAACAACACCCTCGACGAAGTGGTGGTTACCGGAACCCTCAAAGCAGTCAACCGACTGGAAAGTCCCGTTCCGGTTGAAGTGTATAAACCCGCCTTTTTCAAAAAAAATCCAACAGCCAATATTTTTGAAGCGCTACAAAATGTAAACGGCGTTCGCCCGCAACTGAATTGTAATGTGTGCAACACAGGCGATATCCACATCAACGGACTCGAAGGTCCTTACACTTTGGTTCTTATTGATGGAATGCCCATCGTAAGCGGACTTTCGACAGTTTATGGTTTATCAGGAATTCCAAATTCTTTGTTGGAACGCATTGAGATTGTCAAAGGACCTGCTTCATCACTCTACGGAAGTGAGGCTGTAGGAGGCTTAATTAATATCATTACCAAAAATCCGTTAAATGCTGCAGTATTTTCTGCCGATGCTTTTACCAATAGTTGGGGCGAACTCAATCTTGATTTGGGTTTCAAAGCAAATATTAGTAAAAACACATCTGTACTAACCGGAGTCAATTACTTCAATTACAGCAATCCCATTGACAACAATCGAGATAATTTTACAGATGTTACCTTGCAGGATCGAATCTCCCTATTTCAAAAATGGAATTTTGGTCGAAAAAGCAACAAGTTGTTTTCGATGGCGGGACGCTTTTTCTATGAAGACCGCTGGGGAGGTGAAATGCAATGGGAAAAGAAATACCGCGGCGGAGATGAAATATATGGGGAAAGCATTTATACCAAACGTTGGGAATTATTAGGCGCTTACGAACTACCAATTCATGAAAAAATGCTTTTTTCCTTTTCCTATACCAACCACGATCAAAATTCGGTTTACGGGAATACACCATATTTGGCACAACAACGCATTGGTTTTGGACAACTAAGCTGGGACAAAAAAATCAACAATCATGATTTACTTTTCGGAATGGCTATTCGTTACCAATATTACAACGATAATACTCCGGCGACTCCTGAAAAAGATCAAAACTGGATCCCGAGTTTGTTTGTACAAGACGAGATAAACCTCAGCGAAAAACACAAAATACTTCTTGGTGCACGCTATGATTACAACAAAAATCACGGAAATATTTTCACTCCAAGATTAGCTTACAAATTAAAAATCGATGATAATAACATTTTAAGATTCAATACCGGAACAGGTTTCAGAATTGTCAATTTGTTTACCGAAGAACATGCAGCCTTAACAGGTTCCCGCGAAGTAGTTGTAGAGGAAGAATTAAAACCGGAACGTTCCTACAATGCCAATTTGAATTATTTACGAAAAATGTACGTGAGTAACGGCAACTTTATCGGGCTGGAAACTACCGCCTGGTACACCTATTTTACCAATTCGATTATTCCGGATTATGACAGCGATCCAAATCAGATTATCTATAAAAACCTGGATGGTTTTGCCGTAACCAAAGGAATCAGTACCAATATTGATATGGTTTTTCAAAACGGTCTCAAAGTCATTGTAGGTGCAACGTTAATGGATGTTTCCAAAACCGAAGACGGAATAAAAACCCGTCAGATGTTGACCGAAAAATTCACCGGAACCTGGGCAATTTCTTATCGAATGAATAAACTTTACCTTGACATTGATTACACCGGAAATCTTTACGGACCGATGCGTTTACCTACTTTGGGAGAATTGGATCCAAGAAAAGACTACTCCCCTACATGGAGTATTCAAAACATTCAGTTCACTTTCAATAAATTTAAAAATATCGAAATTTATGCCGGAATTAAAAACCTGTTGAACTGGACACCTAATAAAGGAAACCCGTTTATTATTGCCCGCGCCAACGATCCATTTGATGATAATGTGAAAGTTTCTGACGGCAATACTAATGATCCTAATAATTATGGCCAAAAAGGGAATTTTGTTCCAAATGGTCAGGTAATCGACACAGCAGATAATCCGTATGCGCTGACCTTTGATCCCGGTTATGTTTATGGTCCCAACCAAGGCATTCGCAGCTTTTTCGGATTGCGTTATACTTTAAAGTGATGAAAAAACAAATCTTCATAGCACTGCTTTTCTTTTGGGCAATTCCATCGGGTTTTGCCCAATTGAAAACACATACGTTTGAAGAAGCAGAACAATTATCGAAAGAAAACCCAAAACCCATTATTGTTTTCATTCATACCAATTGGTGCAAATACTGCAAATTGATGGAGAATTCCACTTTTAAAAATCCTGAAATTATCTCCATACTCAACGACAGCTTTTATTTTGTCGCATTGAATGCCGAAACCAAAACGGATATCATCTTTGAAAACCATACTTTTAAATTCCAACCTACGGGACAAAACACAGGAATACACGAACTGGCAACCGCTTTAGCAACTCTAAACAACCAGATTAGCTACCCCACCATTACCATTCTGAATAAAAAAAATACTATTTTGTTCCAAAAACAATCTTATTTATCCGCAAAAGAACTAATTTCAATACTGGAAAAAACACAAGAAATAGCTATTTTTGAGAAGAATTCGTTCCCAAATCCATGAAACACTATGATTACATTTTTACCGGTTCCGGTTTAGCCGCATTAATGACGGTTTATAAAATGGTCTCATCCGAAAAATTTAAAGACAAAACCATTTTACTTTTGGATGAAAATCCTAAAAGAACCAACGACCGAACCTGGTGTTTCTGGGAAAAAGAAAATGCAATTTGGGACTCCATCGTTTCAAAAAAATGGGATTCGGCTTTGTTTGCTAATGAAGATTTTCGTCGGAATTTAGAAATTCAACCCTATCAATACAAAATGATTCAGGGATTGGATTTTTATAATTTTGTTTTTGAATTACTTTCAAAACAAAAAAACATCACTTTTTTAAATGAAAAAGTAACTGATATTAACGAATTGGAAAAGCATGTTTATGTGGCTACCGAAAACAATTCCTTTACTTGCGATCAGGTTTTTAATTCCGTTTACAACAAAGCTGTTGTAAGCAATCAAACGAAATTTCCGGTTTTACAGCAGCATTTTATTGGTTGGAAAATAAAATCAGAAGAAGCAGTTTTCAATCCGGAACAGGCTACTTTTATGGATTTTTCAGTAGCTCAAAAAGGAAACACACGGTTTATGTATGTGTTGCCAACATCAAAAACCGAAGCTTTACTGGAATACACCTTGTTTTCGCATTCGCTTTTAGCAAAATCAGAATACGAAAATGAGATTGAAAATTACATCAAAAAACTCGGTATCAAAAACTACGAAATCATCGAAAAAGAACAAGGCAGCATCCCAATGACTTGCTATCCATTTTGGAAAAAAAACACCAAAAGAGTAATTAACATAGGCACTGCCGGCGGATGGACAAAAGCCAGTACGGGTTATACTTTTAAAAACTCGGATAAGCAATCGTCGAGATTAATTGACTTTATTCAGCAAGAAACTGATTTTAGAAAATTCCACTGCAAAAACAGATTCTGGTTTTACGATTTGCTCTTATTGGATATTCTGGATAGAAAAAATGAATTAGGCGCTTCGATATTTTCTTCGATGTTTAAAAAAGGAAATCCGTTGCTAATTTTTAAATTTCTGGACGAAGAAACTTCATTGATTGAAGATATAAAAGTGATTTTAAAATGTCCAAAATTGCTTTTTATAAAAGCATTATTCAAATCGATTCGCTATTTATAAACTTCACAAATGGCTATCAAACTATAACAAAACTTTATAATCCAAGTCATAGAGTTCGTTAGATTCTTTGTAACTTTGCAAAACAATTTTACAAATTAAAACACAAAAGATATGTATCCACAAGAAATGGTAATCCCAATGCAGGCGGAACTAACAGCTGCAGGATTTCAAGATTTACATAGTGCTCAGGAAGTTGACAACGCTATCAAAGCAGAAGGAACTACATTGGTAGTAGTAAACTCTGTTTGCGGTTGCGCGGCTAGAAATGCACGTCCGGGAGCAAAAATGAGTTTAGAAGGAGCTAAAAAACCGGATCATTTGATCACTGTTTTTGCAGGTGTTGACAAAGAAGCGGTTGATGCAGCCAGACAACACATGTTCCCTTTCCCTCCATCTTCGCCTTCAATGGCTTTGTTTAAAAACGGAGAATTGGTTCACATGCTAGAGCGTCACCACATTGAAGGTCGTCCAGCTGAAATGATTGCTGAGAACTTACAAGATGCTTACAACGAATTTTGCTAAGACTAGTATTTAAACACAAATCCCGATAGCTATCGGGACGTTAAGTTTTACACAAAGAATATTTACCGCAGATTCACAGATTTTTTTGATGTGAATTTGCGGTTTTTTATTTTAAAACGTTAAGAAATTAAAGAAACTTAGCATTGCAAAACTTAACCCAAAAAGAACATTAAGTAAAAAATTAATTATAATATTCTATTTTACGTTCAGCAATTGCAGATGGTTCTCCTTCTTTGGTGCCCTCCATATAGATATTGCATTTTATCCAGTTGTTATGGTTGTCGTACTCATAGCTGTAATAATATTCTTTTACTGGTATATCTTGCTCTGGGTAATTAGGAATAAACTTTTTCTTAATCATATCACCTTGCTCGTTAAAGGTTCGTATAAAACTTTTAGTAGGATTAGACATTTCTCCGGGACCTGTAACATAATATTTCACTGTTTCTACATAATCTTTAGTAGGATGATATATGTAGTCTTCCCTAGCTACAATTTCGCCACAACCAAACATAGTAACTTGTGTGATGCGACCTTGTGAATCATAAACATACTGCAGTTGTAAATCATCGCAATAATCGCACTCTGTGCCCATATCAGTATAAGCGAGTTGACCTTCAGCAAAAGGTCCTGCTGTAATTTTCTGACTAACAACCTGACCTTTTTCATTGTAGATAAATATTCTTCGGGTTCTTAAATCTTCTTTTTGAGCCGTTTTGTTTTCTATGGTTTCTCCAAATCTAAATACAACATACTCTTGTTCTTCGACTATTCTACCTATTTTATCATATATATATATATATACATTTTCATCAAAACTTTGCCATATTTTATCTTTAACTTTTGTTACTTCTTTTTGAACTTCAGTAGTATTTAATTTCAATAACAAATTGTAATTTGCTACTGGATAATACTGCTTTAAAGCTGTTTTGTACTTGTTCTTTTCGTACCAATCTTTATCATCATATACATATTCATCAGCTTTGCTATAATCAATAGTGGTAAAATAGTCCTTTTCAGGAATAGTACCTAAAGTTGCTTTAACTCTACTGTATTTATCAAACTCGTAATAAGGAGCGTGACGAATTCCATTGTAAAGAATAACACGTTCTTTATCGTGTCTTGACAAGTTTTCTCTTTCATTTAATTTGAAATAGACCTTTTTTACAGAATCCCTTAAATGTATTCTGGTAGCTCCATTATTGATACTAAGATACAAACCACTATATTTTTGTTCGTTTTGTGCTTGAATGGTTATTGAAAACAAAACTGTTGCGGCTAATAAAAACCTTAAAAATGATTTCATAAATAGAAATTAGAAATAATAATTTTTTTACAAAAATATCTTTTTTGGTCTTCTAAATATGGAATTTTAAGTTTACCTTAACATAATGCCAAGGATTAGTATTTGATACATAAAAAACAGAAAAGAACTAAATTAATTCTCTAATCGTTTCTTTAAAAAATCTTTGCGAACTTTGCGTAAAACTTCATCTCTTTGCGGTAAAAAAAATTGGAAAAAGAACTCAAAAATATCAACTTCACCGTTATAGAAAACGGAATCAAAATTCCCATTTCAACACGTCATGGCAGCTATGCTAATTTGATGTATTTGCTGAAAGAAGAATTGCAATTGGAAAGTTTTGGTGAATGTGGCGGTGTGGGACGCTGTGCAACCTGTGTGGTAAAAACCAAAGGAATAACTGGTAATTCAGTCATAAAAGACCGAAAAGAACCTGCAACCCTATTCAAATTAGGATTTCACGAAGCCAATGTTCGTCTTTCCTGTCAAATCTACATCACCGCCGATTTAAATGGGGCTGAGATTAGTCTTTTTGAAATATAAACTACTGGATATAAAGCTTTTTAACCACAAAGTACACTCATTTTTTACGCAAAGGACACAAAGCATTCTTAACTAATCTTAATACCTAAATGTTTATAAGAAACTTTGAGGACTTTGTGCATTCTTTGTGTTCTTCGTGGTTAAATCATTAAAAAAGCCACAACCGAAGTTGCAGCTTTCTAAATATTTGTCCCGATACGTTATTTTAGGCTTCGACAAGCTCAGCCTGACAATTCGAAGTGTTTTATCTTCTCTTCACGTAATCCAATTGTACATCCTGATCGATGATTTCAAATTCGGCATCTTTTTCCCAAATTTCCATCTCACAAGGCTTACAGTTGAATTTCAGTTTGTATTCGTTCTCTCCGTGTTTCAGGGTTAGCGGTTCAGCCACTTTTTCTCCCATGGTTTCACGTTGGAAACGGGCACATTTACCCAATTCGTATTTCACGCAATATTTGGTCGTCATCACACGTGCTTTTCCGGGATCCCATTGCAATTCAAAGGCTTTTTCAATCTCGGTTACGCCATGTCTTTTATAAAAAGCACGAGCCAATTTATTCGAAACATTAAAAGTAAAATCCAATTTTTCAGTTGGATAAGGATGATCGGTTGGAACGATTTGGAATTCTTCTCTGTGGTATTCGTTTATTCGAATGTCAATCAATTGTTCCAAAGCAATTCTTCGAACTTCATTCACTTTTGATATAGGCAAAAACCAATTGTTAGAAAATTCCACTTCCAGCGCATCCACAATAAAAGGGGTATTTCCTGTCTTGGCCAGATTCTTTTTGATATTCGGAATTACCGATTCTTCACTTTTTGCCACTTCTTTTGCCGTTTCTAAAGTCGTAATACTTTGATGTCCGTCTTCATCCGTTACAATCAATTGAAAACCTTCAGCAGTTTCCACAAATCGCATTTCTACCCCGATTTTTCTAACTGCTGCATTTTCTTTTTCTACAATTCGGTTGAATTCCGCATCCGAATTACGATAAATCATCGTTCCTACCGGAATATTTTTGAAGGTATTTGGCACTACAATATCATTGACAATAATATTGATTTGTACCCCATCAGCAACACCTTCGACATTGATAAAATACAGACCGTCACCGTTGTTTAATTTTTCAAAATTTTCAATCACATACCCATTGGCTTTGATTTCAGTCACTTTACCAATATGCTGCCCCTGAGATTTCGGACTTTCCCAGTTCCCGATTTTTTCTTTTCGTTGGTTTACAAAATAATCGGTATAACCACGGTTGAAACTGCGGTCCATTTCCGGTTCGAAATTATAGAAGGTTCTTCCCGAAGAGGCTTTTTGGAACGAATCATTATTTTCTAAGAAAGCATCGAGTTTCTTTCTTAAAAACGAAGTGTTGTTTTTTACGTAAACAATATCTTTTAATCGGCCTTCAATTTTAAAGGAAGTAATTCCCGCTTCAATCAAAGCTGGCAATTGGTCACTTAAATCCAAATCTTTAATCGAAAGTAAATGACTTTCGGTAAGCAAAGTTGTTCCGTTTCCGTCAATCAGATTGTAAGGTAAACGGCAGTTTTGCGCACAGGAACCACGGTTGGCGCTACGTTCTCCACCGGCAATACTCATATAGCAATTCCCGCTAAAAGACACGCAAAGCGCCCCCGAAACGAAGAATTCCAATTCCACATCAGTCGCTGCGGCAATATCACGAATTTGATCCAAATTCAACTCTCTGGCCAAAACCACACGTTGCATTCCGGCATCTTTCAGGAACTTCACATGTTTAGGGTCACGATTGTTCGCCTGAGTACTGGCATGAATCACAATTGGAGGTAAATCCATTTCCATAATCGCCATGTCCTGCACAATCAGCGCATCGACTCCAATATCGTATAATTGATAGATTAACTTTTTGCAATCTTCTAATTCGTTGTCGTATAAAATGGTATTGATTACCACAAAAACCTGTGCCTTAAACAAATGGGCATATTTCACCATTTCGGCAATATCGGCAACAGAATTGGTTGCATTAGTACGTGCGCCATAATGTGGTGCTCCAATATAAACAGCATCTGCACCCGCATTGATAGCGGCAATTCCCTGAACCAGATTCTTAGCCGGAGCAAGAATTTCTACTTTCTTCTTCATATAATCAGTACTTCAATTCCTTGTTTTTTGGAATTAAAGTGCAAAAGTATAAAATTGTTCTTGAAAAAATAGGGTTTTGGCAGAATTAAGATTTAAATCGTTTGAAAAACAAGTATTTACAAAATTTTTAAAAACTTATTCATGTTATATTTATAAAATATAATTTTCTAATGATTTAACTATATTTGTTTAAATCCAAACAAGTAACTAAATAAAATGCTTTATTTTAATATTATATTTTTTTCAATCTTCAACTTTATAATTTTCAAATTATTATCAAGCAATCGTTTTAGTTTCTTAAAATTAAAAAACATCGTATTATTTATAATATCAATTATTTTAATATCAAATATTTACAATTATTTCTTCATTTCAAAAGAACTAATTTCTAAAGACACTTATATTATGCTTTTATCTTTAAGTTTAAGTGTCTTTATTAATTATTTTTTTCTAAACATTATTCTATTTTTTTTCCAATTTATGATTGAAGTGTTAGATTTCAAATTAAATGTTAATTCACCATCAATTAAAAATAAAATTCCATTAATATTGTTTTTCATCATCTCAATAACCCAAATAACAATATTACTTTTTTAGGACTAAACATAAAAAAAGCACGAACATAAAATTCGTGCTTTTAAAATCTATAGACTAAAATGTTACTCCACTTTAATATTTACAGTTCCTACACTAATATTCCCTGCTGTAGTAGCTTCCAGTGTTATGTTTTCCCCTTTTTTATTCGATTGTAAAATCACCAAACATTTCCCATTGAACAATTTGCGGTAATTGGCTTTAAAAGGTTCTAAACTGGCTTGGTAGCCATTATCTACTCCAACAATCTTTGCCCCTCCAGAAACTTTAAAATTAATAAGATTATCGGCTGTAGGTAATGCGTTTCCATCTTTATCCTGTAACGTAACCGTCACATAAGCCAAATCGTAACCATCATTTTTAATTGTAGTTTTATCGGCTTGTAAATTAATTTTTACTGCTTCGCCTGCGGTATGAATTTCAGTTTCCTTCACTATTTTACCTGCTTTTCTGGAAACCGCTTTTAACGTTCCTGCTTCGTAAGGTACTTTCCAGGCAATATGTAATTCGTCACCTTTTTTAGATTTCGAACCTAATGATTTCCCGTTCAGGAACAATTCCACCTCATCGGCATTATTGTAATACGCCCAAACATCAATTAGCTGTCCGGCTTTCCAGTTCCAATGTGGTAACAAATGCAAAACGGTTTTATCGCTCCATTCGCTTTGGTACATATAATACACATCTTTTGGAAAGCCTGCTAAATCCACAATTCCAAAATACGAACTACGCGCAGGATACGGATAAGGATCTGGCTCGCCAATGTAATCAAATCCAGTCCAGACAAAAGTTCCGGCTATGAAATCGTATTTTTTGGCTGCTTTCCAGTTTTCTTCGTGGGTAGTTCCCCAATACGATGCAATATTATCATAAGCTGTAACGGTTAAATCGGGATTCCCATCAAAGGTTTCTCCGTATTTTTTAGGCCAAAATCGAATGGCATCTGTTGGCATATCATAATGTCCGCGCGTTGCATAAGCCGAAACACTCTCGGAAGCAATGATTTTTTGTCCTTTAAAACGCTCGGGAAATGTTGGATAATCGGCATGTTTATAATTAAAACCTAAAAGGTCTAAGGCTCCCGATTGATAGATAAAATTTTTCTCTGGAACATTCTCGGTCAATGCCAAAGTTACCGGTCTGGTTTTGTCCAAAGACTTTACAATTTGTACCAATTCTTTAGTAATGGCAATACCAGTACTGTCAAATTGCTCTCTAATTTCGTTCCCAATGCTCCACATCATCACCGAAGGATGGTTGCGGTCGCGTTTGATAAAATCTTCCAAATCACGTTTGTGCCATTCGTCAAAATATTTGTTGTAATCATTCGAAACTTTTTTCTTTTTCCAGACATCAAAAACCTCATCCTGGACGATAAAACCCATTTCATCGCACAATTGCAACAACTCCAAAGAAGGCGGATTGTGAGCGGTTCTGATAGCGTTCACCCCCATTTCTTTCATAATCGTCAACTTTCTCTTGATAGCATGGTAATTAGCCACGGCTCCTAATGCTCCGTTATCATGATGCAGACAAACGCCGTAAATTTTCGTAGGCACGCCATTTAAAGAAAAGCCTTTTTCGGCATCAAATGCAAAATATCTAAAGCCAAGCGGTGTTTCATACTCGTCAGTCAAAGTGGATTTGTCGTAAATTTTTGTCACCACTTTATACATGTTCGGATTTTTGGTATCCCACAATTTTGGATTTTTGACTTCGAAACTTTGTTCCTTTTTCAAAATGGATTTTGCCTCAACCGATTCTGTCGATTCAGATCTAATAATCAAATTATTTGACGCATCCAAAATACGTGTCACCACATTAATTTGTTTCGCAATATTGGCATCATTTTGAATTTTAACTTCATAATTTACTCTTGCTTTTTCCTTGGAAACTTCTGGGGTAGTTACATAAGTCCCCCAATGTGCCACATGCAGTTTATTAGTCGTTACCAAACGTACATTTCTGTAAATCCCGGAACCAGTGTACCAGCGCGAACCTGGCTGAGCCGAATTATCGACTTTGACTGCAATGTGATTTTTTTGGTTGCCAAACTTCAAATAAGGCGTTAAATCATAAGAAAAAGAGATGTATCCAAACGGACGTTTTCCTAAATAATGACCATTGATCCAAACCTCGCTGTTACAAAACACCCCGTCAAATTCGATGGCGATACTTTTGTTTTTTGCTGATTCCGACAAAGTAAAACTCTTGCGATACCATCCCATTCCGGCGGGTAAAGCCCCTCCTTGTGGTTTGGTTGGATGGTCTTTGCTAAAAGCCCCTTCAATACTCCAATCGTGTGGCAAATTGAGCGCACGCCAGTCATTGGCATCAAAATCTGCCTGAATAGCTGTGGGAAAATCACCCAATTTAAAATGCCAATCGGGATTGAAATCGGTAACTATTCGGCTCTCTTTTTTTGTCGTTGCACAGGCAACCAGAAACAACAAAACCGCCGCTGTTCCTATTTTTTGTAAAACGTTTTTATGTTCTTTTACCATTGTAATATTTTTTATACTATTTGTCATTGCAAGGAACGGGCGCCATCACAGTTGTTGCTCTCGTTATGAGATTGCTTCGTTCCTCGCAATGAATATTATTGAAACTCAAAAGATTCCAAACGCAATCCTTTCATATTTTCAGATTCAAGTCTGATTTTATATTTTCCGGCATTGATATAACTGCCCGAAGTGGTGTTTAAGATTTTCCATTTTTCGGTTGGTGCAGGGAATTCAATCCAATCATTTCGCAACAAAATTCCGTAAGCATCTTCGATAATCAGTTTTACTTTTATCGGTTCGGGAGTCAAATTCATATACCTAAAACGCATCAAATACACATTGGCAACGCCAGGATTTACTTCAAATTCGATGCTATTTGCCGTGTTTTTCATAAATTCAACATAATCGCTGGATTTGAAATTCCCTTTTACAATTCCGTCTCCACTAATTTTAGCAGCTTCCGCTTCCAGTTTTAATGATGGTCTATCGTCTTTCACTTTTCCTAAATCGGAACTTGGCACAACTACAATAGAATACATCGCTGCTGAATCAGCATTCTTTTTGAAAGTGACTTTTTCTCCTTTTTTGACTTCTTTTTCGAAAATAGAAAAAACAACTCCTTTGCTATTTTTTGCGGTTTCTTCCGATTTTTTATAATCGGCAAGCCAAGGCAAATTTGTTTTTATATTCGAATCTACAAAAACCGAAACCGTTGCGTCTTCTTTCGAAACAAAAGAACCGGAAACATTGTTTTTATTCGAAAACCGAAGATAATCGGCAGCATACAAGCTTGGCGGCAATTGAGTAAATACCGTTTCTGCATCCTGATACTGCTTCTGATTCAGATTCAACCAGGAACCAATTTCGAAAGATGTAGTACTACTCACATCCAAAATATTTTTTGGCGAAGGTGCTGCCGCTTTCACCGATTTGTATTTGGAAGCAATGGCAATTGCCGAAACAATTCCTTCTCCTGAAGTTACTTTTGGAAAATCAATTACTAGCTTACCGTCTTTACTTTTTACAGTAAACGTTTTTTTCACCGCTTTAGAAAAACCAACTTCGTTCCAAATATCAAAATCTTTCAGAACAATGTTATCATTAATTGCCACATCAAAAACGCGCCAGTTTTTGCAATTCAATCCACCGCCAGTCCCATACCAAGGCTCGGAGAAATACAAATCGACCAAATATTCACCATCTGACACAGGAAATACGTATTTTAATTGATCCATTCCGTAACGGTAATCCTGAAATAAGGCATCGTTTTGAGTGCCATCAACCAAATCATAAGATGAACGCTGACTCGCAAAATAAGCAGGCAAATTTTTAAAATCATCTGTCCAGGAAACAGAACCCCAAGTGTTCGCTGCTGTTTTGTGTACATCGGCTAACCATAAATTTCCAGCGGTATCTTTGAAATCAGGACCACCACAATTCACTCGATAGATGTAATTGTAATTAGCTTTTGACGAAACCACCTCTTCTTTCGAACTCAACGAATTCAAATGTGGTGCTTCTGGTAAATTGTTCAGCACAATATAATCCTGAGCCACTTTCTTGCCATCTACATAACCCACCGCATACAACACATTGTAAGCAATGTTCACATTATTCCACTGAAAATGCTGTCCTCTTCCCGGATTTTTCAGTTTTCCCAACGAATGATTGTTCACATCATTGAATAATTCGACCTCATCACAATTGGAATAGACATCGATTCCGTTTTTGACTCCCGTAGTTTCCCAACGATTTGGCCAGGTATGCGAAACAATATAGACCATAGGATTCGTTTTGTTAGAAGCATAATTCGCTCTGTACATATAATAAGCATCCAGCGGTTCGCCCCAAATACTGAACAATCCTTTGTAATTCACCGGCCCAACCTGATCTATGGTTCTAAAACCTTCACCATTTTGTTCTCTTCCTGGATTTTCATGCGAAGCAAACAACCAATTGTATTGACCCGCAATCTTATCTTTTACCGATTCGGCTTCACGGATTTTAATTTCCATTAATTGCGAAAAACGGTTTTCGCTCAAAATTCCTTTTTGGTCAAATTCACCTTCGGTATGCAAATCGATACTACGCCAAGCTCCGTATTCACCATTTAACAATTGGGTGGTCATTTCGACATTATAATTAAACGGATCGCCACCGTAGGTTCCAGACCAGTTTTGCACTACATTCCAGTCGGTTCCTTCTCCGCCATTGCAAGTAGTTACTTTGCGTTGAGATGAAGCTGTAGGATCCATTTCGCGAATAATTTGAGTACACTCTTGAGCAAATTCCTTAGGAATCGTGCTTTCGTTTTGCAATCCCCACAAAACTACCGATGGATTGTTACGACGTTCTTTAATCCATTCGCGCAAAAGTGTTTTGAAATTTTCCTTAAATTCAGGCGTATCATACCAAATATGCGCCGAAAACTGACTCCAGAACAAAATTCCACTTTCATCCAGCAATTCCTGATATTTTAAATTATGTGGCTGATGCGCTTCTCGGAACGAATTGAATCCAGCTGCCTTAATTTGTTCAATTCTGGCTTTGATTTGGGTATCCGAAAAAGCATGGCTTTGACCCAATTGATGTTCGTACTCGCAAGTTCCGTTGATAAAAACCGGCTGGTCGTTGATAAAAAATCGTTTGTCATCACCCGCTCGGTCCACCGGCCAGGAAACCCAACGGATTCCATAAGGCGTAGTGATTTTATCTAAAACCTTATTTTTTTCTAGAATAGTCGTTGAAAGTGAATACAAATACGGATTTTCAGGCGACCATAAAATTGGATTTTGAATTTTAGGTAAGGTCTGCTGAATCTCCTTAGTTGCTGCCGAAAGTAAAATTGAATTCTTCGCCGAAGCTACTTCCTTTCCGTTTTTATCCAAAAGTGAATTGACAACTGTAATTGTTCTATCCAATCCGCTGTAATTTTGAACTTCTGTTGTGGTATGTAAAACTGCTTTTTCCTTTGAAGTAGCTTTGTCATTCCAAATATGAATACCAAAAGGAGTCACGCGAACATCATTGGTAACAACCAAAGTCACCGGACGGAAAATCCCCATTGGTTGCGAACCTTCTGAGAATCCCCATTCGCCGGAGCAACCACCACAAACCCAGGGCAAATCCGAAATAAATGCCGGATGAGCTGCTTTTACGAGCAATTTATTTTCGGCATTAAAACGCAAAGCATCTGTAATATCCAAAGTAAAAGTCGTGCGTCCGCCTTTGTGTTGTCCTACTCCTTTACCGTTTAACCACACCGTAGCATAACTATTTACGCCTTCAAAAAACAGAAAATAGCGTTTGCCTTTTTGTTGTTTGCCTATCTTCAGATTTCTCGAATACCAAGCCGTTCCGTGCAAATTGCCGTGTTTCATTTGGCGAAAGCCTTCGTATTGATCCCAATTATGAGGAACATCAACTGTTTCCCAATTGGCATCGGCATTCACATCATTTGCGAAATCCTGTTTGGAATTGGTTTCTACCATTGTGGTTTTCCAATTGGCATTCAGTGAAATTTCTTCACGCGTTTGCGCCCAGGAAAAAGTGGTGATTAAAAATAGTATGTATAGTAATTTCTTCATTTTTTTTAAACCATATAAGTCATATAAGTTCATTTTTAGTTGGCTAATATTGATGTATTCCTGCAAGGTTTTTAAAATCCTTGTAGGTTTAACTATTTTGCAATGATACCTACAAGGTCAAAAAAGACCTTGCAGGAACGTTTTATTTAACCATTCGCTCGCGTGAGAGATGGAAGTGGATCTCTCCCGATTTTTCATCGGGAAGCGGGAACATATAGCCCGACCTCATCCCGACTTTTTCGGAGAGACGTGGGCACGCCCAAATTATCTTAATAAAACAACCAATCTACTGCTTCTTTTTCGTCTTTTCCAATATAACCCACATCGCGTGGTTCAATTTTTTGGTTGGCATCAATAAAACCTAAAATCAGCACCCTTCCTTTTCCTAAAGTCAGTTGGTTTTCTCCTGCTTTGAATCGGTAGGTATGAATGTTAATTCTTGGCAAATCTTTCAAATTAATGGCATTCGCCAAAATTACTTCGGCTTCTCCCCTTTCATTTCCAGCCGCATTGGTTTCCAAACTTGGCGGAAACAAAAAGCGTTTTTGATCGGAATTAAAATAGCCAACTACCAATTTCACATCCTTGTCATTCTTGAATTTCAAAGTAGTCCCTTCGGTATTTTGCTGTTCTTCCATCAATGAAATTCCTTTTAAATTCTTTAATTCCGGAGCTACTTTAACCAACTCAGAAATGTCGGTTCCATACACTTTTGTCCCTTCTTTCACCGCATAGCTTGCTGCTTTCGGGCTCAACATTGTTACCTGAGCTGTTTTCCAAGTTGCAACGTCTTTGGTTTTCATTTTGCCGTTTTTTGCCTCTTTTAACAAGCTAATATTACGTTTAAAGTTGGCTAATTCCCTTTCATAATGTGGCAACAATTCCGCCCAGGTTTTGTTGTTACCGTCATCGCCACCTATTGGAATTCGGCGTTGGGCTGTTTGCATACTATTGGCATACCAATAAGTATCTTTGGTTAATTTGACTAATTCCTCATAATAAATTAAGGCTTTATCCAAATGCGGAACGGCCTTGTCTAAATCTGCAATATCATTGGAATAACTGTAACGTAAAACCAACATGGCTGCTTTTACTTTTTCGGAAAAACAATTGGCAAAAGCATCATAACAATAGACATCATTTTTCAGACGATTGAATTCTTCTTTGTCTTTAGTCACCATTGGCGCTGCTTTTTCGATGGATGCTACGGCAATTTTACCATGTTGCACAATTTCGCTAATCAACTGCGGAGGAATTTCTCCTGAATGTGCTTCGTGATTCCATTCTTTTTTGGCATATTCCTGAAGCAATTCTCCCGGAGGCCCGCAAGACTCATGAAATCCCGGATAGACACGCCATTTAGCCGGATTCACTAATTGGCTTTCAAACATACCTAACAATAAGGTTTGACGGTTTCCTTCGGTAATTCCGAATTTTCGAAGGGTTTTTGGCGCAATTTCTCCAATTTGCTCATAAGCTTCCAAAATATTTTTTCCAGCTTCGGCATCCACTCCAAACCTTGCTACAAACTGCTTATCCCAATAATTAATTTCCTGATTGCGGTCTCTCTGGCTGTCCCAGGCATAACGTGCCCAGGCTTTGTACCAAATCCAGTCGCGATCCATTTCCAATAATCTTTCTCCGGTTTTGGTTTTGTCAGCTGAGTAAGGCCAGTCCCAATACGAAGCCTGCGGGTACAAATGCAGGGCATTGGCACCGTGCGCACTGTGCATAGCCTTTACAGTTTTCTGAATAAAATCAGGTGAACCATATCTAAATGGCTCCAAATTAGCCAAAATATGCACATTTTCAATATGAATTGAACCCAACGAACTCAATTGTTTGTGCGTTTCGCCCCAAGGTCCACCCGGCGTGTAAGTCGTCAAAGATTCACCGGTATATTTGCTCATGGTATATAAATTTTTATACAAAGGCAAAGCTTTGGCCATAACTGCTGGTGCATCGGTATCGTGTGAACGCAAAATAATTGGTGGTTCCTGAGTTTTTCCCAAGGCTTTCATTCCATCCTGAACTGCCGGAATGATGGTTTGCGTAAACCAATTTACATCATCTTCAACTGTGTTCATGGCTTCTCCCAAACAAACCAGCAATCCTACATTTGGATATTTTTCAATAAAAGCGGTAATTGATTTTCGAGTATAATCAGCGATAACAGGAGTAATAACACGTTCTCTTTCCTGCGTTTTTAGGTTGTAATGATCTGCAAAAGGTTTCGAAAGAATAATGTTGTAAAACATTTGAATCACCCAAATTCCTCTTTTGTTGGCTTCTTCAGTCAGGAATTTAAAAATTGCTTCGTTTTTCTTGAAGTCCTCATCGCTAACCTCAACGGCAAAAGGATAATCTTTCAATTTTACCAAGGAAGCAAAGGGATGACCATTCCATAAATACAAGGAATTCATACGGTTTTCAACCATCATATCCAGGTATTTGACCCAAAGGGCCTTGTCATAAAACCAAGGAAAACTTTTTGGTGTATAAGGATATTCATAAACGCCGCGTCCTTCGAGATAGGTGGTTTTTTGCATGCCAATACAAGTTCCTCGCAAAACCATTTCGGGACTGTCTTTTACATTAATTTCAGCCGGTATTTGTCCTGTTTCTTTAATTTTATCTGCCAATTCCAAAGCGCCATACAAAGCTCCCGAAGCATCAAATCCCTCGATAAAAATGATATTTTTTTGAGTCCTGATTTGGAAACCTTCTTTCTTCGTCAATTTACTATCGTCGAGCTTAGCATTCTTTGTGTTTTGTTTCCAAAAATCGGTTCCTTTTTCGCCTAATACGATTACTTTGTCTTTTGATTTTTTAGGCGCTTTGTCAACAAAAACTACTTTGAATCCTTTCGCAGTTGCTATTTCTGATAATTTTTCGGCACCAAATTGTGCTCTTGGTGCATTTGCATCACGAACAATCGTAAGATTTTGCGCTGCCGCAAAAGACACACAAAAACTTAAAAAAAGTAAACTTAAATATTTCATTATTTTTCTTTTATTTGACCACACATTGTGCAAATTAACACAAATTGAATCGGTTGTTTTTGCCACAGATTCAAAGGATTCACACAGATTTTAATCCATTAAATCTTTCTAATCTGTGGCTAAATATTTCATTCAGTTATAATTTTATTTTGAATCCTCATTCCGTCTAGTTTGTCATTTCGACGAAGGAGAAATCTCCGTTCGCTTAATCCACAATACTTAATTTACTATGCGGAGATCCCTCGTTTCTCGGGATGACAAAAATGAGAAACATTTCTTCTATTCCTGAAAAATTTTCTTCAAATAGGCCACATTTGCACCATAATTCCTCTTTACATTGTACACATCTGTTGTGTCGCGGGAACGCTCAATAATCAGCCAGCCTTTCCAGTTCATTTTATCCAAAGTGCTTTTGATTTTTGGCATATTGATGGCTTTGTCATTTTCTAACCAAAACCCATCGGTATTGGAAGCGTGGATTTGAGCAATATTCTTTTTCCCTAAAATTTCTAATTCTGACGCAATATCTTTTCCGTTTTCTATAGCATTAGAAAAATTAAACGAGCTCTTAATGCGTTTGCATCCAATTTCCTTTAAAAAAGCTTTTTCGGCTGTGGCATCCAAAGTTGTTTCTACAGCAATTACACCACCTACTTTGGCAACTTGTTTTCCTGCCCAACGCAACCTTTCAATTATAACCGGACGCAATTCCGGAAATTTCTTCAAGTCACATTGATTGCCCAAAGGCAAATAAGCCACTTTTACGTTCATGGTTTTCATGGCATCAATACAATCCTGAACCATACGCTTTACGGTTTCTCTTTTAGCAAAAGACTGTCCGTAAAATCCGGACATAGCGATGGATGAAATCCCCACATTAAATTCCTTAGACTTATCTTTAAACTTTTTAACCTCAACCGGATCCGCCAATTTACTGTCAAAAGTTTCACGATTACCTAAACCGCCCATGTCTAATTCGATACCATCAGCTTTTATCTGACTGGCCAATTCGAACGAACCTAATTTTTGTCTTTTCAGAATCATCCAATCGCAAACAGCAACTTTATACTTTTGCTTGTTTTTGGCTTGTCCAAAAACCAAATTATTGCAAGTTCCTGCTATTAGCAACAACATCACAACAATGAAGTTCTTTTTAAAATTCAATACGTTCATATTTTTTGTTTTTCCATTAAGAAATTAAGAAAGTTAAGCACATGACTTAACTTTCTTAATTTCTTAATGGTTCATTTTAAATTCTTATTCTTCTTCAGCCTTAACTGCAGTAACTACTTTTCCTTTTTCACCTGGCCAAATTCCTTTTTTGATTGGTAAAGTGACTAATTTTGAAGGGTCTATTTTTACATATTTCAATCGTTCTCTTCTCCAGGTATAAACGATATGTACCATACCATCTTTACTCTGGATTACGGATGGATAAGAATACTGGCTGATTTTTGAATCTTCCAAAACCAAAGCCGCATTCCAGTGAATTCCGTCTTTTGAAATCGAAACATTCAAAGGTGTTCTTGGTCCTTTGGCTTCTGTTCCAGGAGGTAAAACGTGGTTGTACACCAATAAATGTCTACCATCTTGCAAAGTCACCGCATCGGTTCCGGAATTGTTATTTGGCATGTCTAACAATTCTAAATCCGACCAGGTTTTTCCATTATCTTTAGAAAAAGTGCTGAACAAAGCTCTGTTTCTGGTTCTTCCAATTGCCTGAATGCTTCCGTCTTTATGAAATAAAATACTTGGCTGTATCGCATTGATTTTTTGTTTTCCTCTGGACAAAGTATCGCCCATCACCCATGTTTTTCCAAAATCCGGAGTCGATTCCATGCGTAATCTCCAACCATCACCTTCAATACTTGACGGTAGTAACAAAGTTCCGTTACTCAACAATACCGGTTTGTTCTTGATTGGCCCTAGAAATCCTTCTGGCAATTTTTCAGCTTCCGACCAGGTTTTTCCACCATCTTTAGATCTTCTTAACATGCCCCACCACTCGGATGGTTTTGGTCCAATTTTATAAAACAACATCAAATCGCCACCCGGAATTTGATATAAAACCGGATTCCATGTAGGTAATCTTGGACCTTCTTTCATGACTCCATCAGCAACCTGAATTCCTTCCGTCCATTTATCAGTTCCTTTAGGTTTACGAGCTACATAAATACACACATCCGGATGTCTTTCGTGAGTTCCACCAAACCAGGAAGCCACTAAGTCGCCATTGGTAGCCTCAACAATTGTTACGGCATGACAGGAAGGATAAGGGGCTTTATCATAAATAAATTCATCCACCAAAATCCCTTCTTTCCATGTTTTATTTTTCAAAGCAGAACTGCAACTTCCTAATGTTATTAATCCAATAAGCAATAATGCTGTTTTTAATCCTCTCATTTTTTTTAAAATTATATAATTATCAATTTGTTCTCTAATCTATTTTAATGGTATAATCTCCGGAATTCAATCTCAAAATCTGGTGATTATTTTCTGTTTTGAAAGCAATTCCTGTTTTTTCCAGTTTTGATTCATTTACTGTAATTTTTTTAATATCAGTTGTTGGCAAATAAACCAAAGCTGTTGTATTAGCCGGAATACTGATATTCCAGTCCAATCCTTTTTTATTCTTTTTCCAGTTACTTTTGATGAGTCCGTGAATGGATTCATAAGAAGCATTTACAAAAGTGAGTCCGGCATTGAAATCGGGCTTCATGATAATTTCCTTGAAGCCCGGATTTTCAGGATTACTTTTTATTCCTGCCATATTTTCGTAATACCAAATCATTAAATCACCCAAAAGCATCACATGATTTTGTGAATTCATAGTTGGGTCGGCGGTATTTCCGTTCCATAATTCCCAAATGGTTGTCGCACCATTTTCGACCATATAACCCCAACTTGGATAAGTAGTATTAGAAGCTAATTTATAAGCCAAATCGCCTCTTCCAAAATCAGTCAGGGTTCGCATCAGAAATTGTGTTCCAATGACTCCCGTGCTGATATGACCGTTTTTAGTCACCTCTACTTCGTGAACCATATTTTGGAATACTTTCTCTTTAAGGTTTTCAGGAACCATCCCAAAAGCCAAAGGCAAGACATTAGCTGTTACAGTATTATTAGCATAACTGTTTGTCGAAATATTTAAATATTTGGCATTAAATGCTTTTTTAATTCTTGTTGCCAAATCATTATAATGGGCAATATCAGCATCTGCATTTGCCATTTTGGCAAACTTTTTCATGATGCTCAGCAACTGATAATAAAACGCACTGGATAAAACTTCTCCATCCGTTAAACGGGCAGGATCTTTAGAACGAATCAACTCTAACGATTCCGGTGGTACACACCAATCTCCATATTTATCTTTGTTCATTAAATCGTTCTTCAGATAATTTTCTTCCATGTACATCATCCACTTTTTCATTGAATGATAATGTTTTATAATTATTTCAGCATCTGCAAATTGCTGGTACAACATATCCGCAACCGTGATATAAGTTCCAGGCCAGGTTACATTATCTCCATAATAGCGCCAGAATGCAGGTGCTACATCCGGTAATCCTCCGTCCTGAGTTTGCGAATATTTAATATCATCCAGCCATTTGGCATACAGTGTTTGATTATCGAATAAAAAACTTTCGCCATAAGCTCCTGTTGTTCTGTCTCCCAACCAAGGCTGGCGTTCGTTACGTTGCGGACAATCGACAGGCATTCCTTTGTAATTTCCGCTGATGCCCCACCAGGCATTTTTAAAAATCTGGTTCATAGTGGCATTTGAAGATTCAAAAGTTCCGGTAGTTTTTATATCATCATAAACCACTTTCCCAACAAAATTATCCAATGTTGCTTTGCCCGGAAACCCTGAAATTTCTACAAAACGAAATCCATGGAATACAAATCGTGGTTCCCAGATTTCTTCTCCTCCGCCTTTTAGCGTATAAACATCGGTAGTTTTCGCATCACGCAAATTGGCAATATATAACGAACCATCGTCCTGTAAGGATTCGGCGAATTTCATTGTGATTTGGTCGCCAGATTTTCCTTTTACTTTCAATTGCAGCCAGCCCACCATATTCTGACCCATGTCTAAGATGTAAGTTGCTCTTTGAGTCGCTTTGATAGAAATTGGTTTTACTTCGCCCATTATTTTCATATTTGGCGTCATCTGCGCTTCAAAAAAACCACCCGGTTCCTGCACATATCGCGCATTTATCCAAGCAGAATCATCAAAATTAGTTGTGTTCCACCCTTTCATTTCTTTACGGGCATCATATTCTTCACCATCGTATTCGTTGTTAGCCAAAATTGGTCCGTCGGTAGTTAATTTCCAGGTGTCATCGGTTCTAATTACCTCATTACTTCCATCAGTGTATTCTACAAACAACTGCAAAGCCATTTTTGGAAAACCAAAAGATTTTATTTTATAGGGTTTGTAATCCTGACGCATCGCAAAATAACGTCCGTTTCCTAAAATAGTTCCCAACATATTTTTGCCTTCTTTCAATTGCGCAGTCACATCAAAAACATTGTATTTTACGTTTTTGGTATAATCCGTAGGAACCGGAGCCAAAACCTGATTGCCAATCTTATCGCCGTTGATATACAATTCATATAAGCCCAAGCCCATGATATATACTTTGGCTTTTTTAATTGGTTTTTTCAAATCGATTCCTTTTCGCAAATAACGGGCTGACAATCTCGAATATTGGGAAATGCTATCGTCTTTCGATAATTTTTCATAACCAATCCAGCGTGTCGATTTCCAATCAGCATAATTTAAAATTCCAATGCTGAAATGAGCTTTTTCTGTAGATTTTATTTCACCTTTATTCGTAAAAACAGTTACTTTCCAAAACGCATTTTGTCGGTCGCCCAGCTTTTTTCCTTTGTAAACAATATTTACTGATTCTTTACTACTTACTTTTCCACTATCCCACAAATCGGCTTTGTTGGCATTCAGATTTTCTAAAGTGGAAGCGACCATAATTTGATAGGCCGTTTGTTTTACATCATTCATATCCGACTTTATCTGCCAGCTCAAACGGGGCTGAATAACATCAATTCCTTCCGGATTGTTCAGCATTTCGCATTGCAGATTGATCACGCTGATTTTATTTTGGGCTTGCGCCAAAGAAAAACAGAATGATGCAATTAGAATAAATGCATGTAGAATTATTTTTTTCATAAGTTTTATTTTATTTCTCGCAGTTTTCGCAGATTTAGGCAGATTTTATTTGAATAAAATTGATATAAAAAACTGTTTTTATCTGTTTCAGTCTGTGTGCAATTATTTTTTATTCTGAAATCAACTTTTCCAATTTATCTGAAACGGCAATTTCCTTTCCGTTTTTAAAAACTCTGAAACCTTTACCTTTGTGGTATTTTTCTCCTGTTTTGTCCCAAAGAATCGTAATGATATTGCCATGATACAATACATTGTCTAAACAAAACCAATCCCATTTTTCCTGAGGAATCAACGGATTCACTTCTATTTTCTCATCAGCTCTTGGGCGTAAACCTACCAGTCCTGTAATCATCAAATCATTGAAAGTTGAATGATTGTAATAACGGCTTCGCTCTCTGTCGCCCATTAACCAATAACCCGTAGTTTCGTCCAGATACTCTCCAATATAAGGACGCCCACGATAATATTGCGATTCCACATACAAATTCATTTGTTTGAAATAATCCTGTTTGCCTACAACATCCTGATTGTAATCATTCAACAAATTAGCCATCGCAGTCAGCGTTTGCGAAGTAGCAAAAGGCCAGATGGCCCCATCCCATTCACAGGTTCCGGTTCCATGAGATCTGAATCGCGGACTTCTACGCTCGGCAGTTGTCAATCCAAACGGTGCCGAAAACCCTTTTTCATCCTTAATTTGTCCCCAGGCTTTTTCAAAACCTTTTTCTTTTTCCGGCAAATTAAAATACCAAGGAATAAATCCTACGGCTTCTCTTACCTGAGCCAAAGTATCTTTCTCCGTAAAAGTCTCAAAGAAATCCGATTTTGGATTCCATAATTTGGCTTCAATTAAATCTTTCAAATGCCCGGCTTTTGCTTCGAACTTTTCTTCCAAAGCCTTATCCCCTTTCATCGCAGCCATTTTAGCAATTGCCATAGCATTTCCATACATGTAGCTGTTGATTGTTGGACGTGCATTTTGCACACGACGACCACCACTCAACGACTCTTCCATACCGTCCTTTACATCATGCTGCCAGAACAAACCATCTTTGCGCTGACGGTCTTTTTCCCAAACCGCATAATCCGTCACCATATCCGGCATCATGTCTAACAAGAAATTCTTATCGTTATTTACCAAATACATATTGTACAAAGCATTGGCGGTCCAACTACTGAATTTATATAGCTTGTTCATTGGTTTGCCCTCATTACCTCTGTACCATAAATGCACATCCTGCTCAATGTATTTTGGGTCGTGAACCCATCTAAATTCGTTAATATGATGTCCTAAAGCACAGGCAATCATATTGTATTTATCGGCATAGGAACGATCCACCAAAAATTCGGTAATAGCATAACCCTGAGGCGTATTTTTGATGTGTTTGCGGGCTGTCCACCAACGGAAATAATAGATTTCCTCAAAATTTTGCTGCGGACATTCAAACAATGGAATGTTCTTTTCCATCCAACTCCACGCACTGTCATTCGGAATGGCAAATTTCAGGTTTTCATCTTCCATGGTGTTGAAATAATCAACATAATGTTTGAAGTTTTCTTTTTGTAAAACAAATCCTTTAGGTGTTTTCCCGTTTGTTCCCACTGATTTACAACTACTGAAAGCAGCTATCAGAATTGTAAAAGCGATTATTTTGTATTTAAAATTTGTAAACATTTCAATTTGTTTTTTAATTCAGTTTGTCAATTCTCTTTACTAGAAATGATAATTGTGATATCCGTTATGAGATTGCTTCGTTCCGATAGCTATCGGAACGAAGCAATGACTATTAATTCCCGTAAAATGTATAAGTTCGACCCGCTTTCATGGCAATATCGTATTCATTGTATTTAGGCAAATGCAATTTAGGTAATTTGGCTTTTTCAGATACAATTGGTTTCTTCACATTCGCATTCTGAAACAAAGGATTCGGATTTTGACCTTTGGCTTTTTTCATTGCAAACCCGTTTGCTTTTAACGAATTTTCCAATCTCAATCGGCAATTTCCGTCTAATTTGGCATGAATTTGCAACTTAGAAACTTTATTGTTTTTCCATTCTAAATCCACTACATAACCTCCACGGGTTACAATTCCTTTTACCGAACCGTTTTTCCAAAGCGATGGCAAAGCAGGCAACAACTGAATAGCACCTTCCTGACTTTGAATCAGCATTTCAATAATTCCGGCCGTACAGCCAAAGTTTCCGTCAATTTGGAAAGGCTGATGCGCGTCTAACATATTCGGATACGTTCCGCCGCCTTTTCTTTGTTCCGGAGTTACTAAATGCAACTGATCCTGAATTAATTTGTACGCATGATTTCCGTCTAAAAGTCGTGCCCATAAATTCACTTTCCAACCCATCGACCATCCGGTAGATTCATCGGTTCTGTAAATCAAAGATTGCTTAGCTGCTTCGAATAATTCCGGCGTCCTGAAAGCCGAAATTTGGTTACTTGGAAACAAACCGTACAAATGTGACACATGGCGGTGATTGTCTTTTGGGTTATCCCAATCGTCCTGCCATTCCTGCAATTGATTGTATTGTCCAATTTTCATCGGAGGCATTTTCGCCAAGGCTTCTTTTACTTTTTTGGCAAAAGCCGTATCATCTGAAAGTATATCAGTAGCCTTAATCACATTGGTAAACAAATCAAATAACAGCTGATTGTCCATCGTAGTTCCCGACGCAATCGTGGCTTTTCCCGAACCTCCAGCGTGTGCATTTTCCGGAGAACTCGCCGGAACTACCACCAAATAATTGGTATTTGGATCGATGACCATAAAGTCTAAAAAGAACTGTGCTGCTCCTTTCATAATTGGAAAAATTTCAGCCAGATATTTTTTATCTCCGGTATATAAATAACGCTCCCATAAATCCTGACAAACCCAGGCACCACCAGTCATCCACATCCCCGAAGTAGCATGGTCAATAGGACCGGTAATGCGCCAGATATCCGTATTATGATGCAACACCCAGCCTCCACAATTGTACATGGTTTTAGCCGTTTCGGCACCGGTAACAGCCAATTCTTTTGCCATTTGGATAAAAGGCTCGTGCATTTCCGAAAGATTAGTCAGTTCAGCCGGCCAGTAATTCATCTCGGCATTGATGTTCATGGTGTATTTACTTTCCCATGGCGGTGCTAACATATCGTTCCAAATCCCCTGTAAATTGGCTGGTTGCCCTCCGGGTTGCGAACAGGAAATCAATAAGTAACGTCCAAATTGAAAATAAAGGGAAACCAGTTGCGGGTCATATTGTTTTGCAAAATTTTTGATACGCTCATCAGCTGGGGCATTCATAGCCGAATTTGAACCTAAATCCAAACTCGCTCTGTTGAAGAATTTTTGATAATAAGCCACATGCGCTTTTTTAATATCCTCAAAATTTTTAGTCAGAGCCGCTTCGAGAAAACGTTTACATTTTTGCTCCTGATTTTCATCTAAAGTTTTGTAATCCACAAAATTAGTTGCAATAGAAACATAAATTGTCGCTTCGTCAGCGCCATCGATGCTGATGATCCCGTTTTTAGAAGTTACGGTCCCCCCGATATTTTTAACAGCAGTGCGTCCCTGAAATTTAATTTTCCCTTTTTGTCCTTCCACCGTGCTTCCCACTCCTGAAAGTACACTTTGGTTTCCGTCAGAATACGGATCCGTTTTATCAAAAGGACTGTTCATCATCAGATTACAGCTAATCATTCCCGGTTTGCTGGCTGTCAGTCGAACCGCCACCACCTGATCGGCAAAAGCAGTCAAAATTTCTCTTTTGTATTCTACACCATTCACGGTATATTTAACCGTAGCCGTAGCATTTTCAATATTCAAATCACGGTAATAATTGGTAAACTTATCATGACCTGAAAACGAAATATACAAACTTCCAAAAGTTTGATACGGCATTCCGTTATTGGTTTGCGACATAATATCCGAATCAGCTAAAGCCTGTGCTTCATCGTATTTTCTTTCGAAAATTAATTTCCTAACCGTTGGCAAAGCCGCTAAAGATTTGGTATGTGCATTGGAATTTGGCGAACCGGCCCAAATAGTTTCTTCGTTTAATTGCAATCTTTCGATGGATGGATTACCAAAAACCATGGCGCCCAATCGACCATTACCCAAAGGCAAGGCTTCGTTCCAGATGGCAGCGGGTTTATCGTACCATAATTTTAAATCAGATTTGGTTTGCGCCATTACAGCAAATGAAAAAAATCCAAAACAGATTGCAATAATTCTATTCTTTAACTTCATATTTTATTTTTTTGGGCGAAACCCTAATTATTTTTTTGACACAAATTGCACAAATTAACACAGACATGTAAGACTTTAAAATTTCACCTATTTAAGCAATAATAAATTTGTGTTAATCTGTGAAATTTGTGTTTCAATTTCATTTTTTAACTTCGGAAACTTTTAGATTTTTTTCTCCGAACAATTCATATAATTTATTGATGTCCTTCAAAGCATTTTTAGGTAAATTTTCTCCTTTTGCGCCAAAAACATACATTTTTTCATAAGGTTCAATTACACAAGTAGATTCGTCAATTTCACCTTTTTTATTTTGTATTTTTTTCAAATCCAATCCTAAATATTTAGCCATAAACGGATACATCGCCATGCGTTTGGATTCGCCATAATTATGACCTTCTTTAGGAAAATGAGCATTTTCAACCAACTCTTTTTTACCGTACAATCCATAGGTTTTTTGGATAAACGGAAATTCCAATTCCGGCACAGTCGCTGTCCAGTCGCCACCATCAGAAACAATTAATTGTGGTTTTGGTGCTGCCATCGCTGCAATTTCGGCATTATTCGTTCCGTTTCCGCAAAGGTGCAAGCCGCGACCACTTTCGCAAGGGCAACCACCCGAAAAATGAGAAGAAGTCATCACCACCGGCACCGAAACCGTAATTCGGTCATCAATAGCAGCCAAGAACATCGTCATGGAACCTCCACCGGAACCGCCGGTAACTCCCACGCGGTTTTTATCGATATACTTTTGCGTAAGCATATAATCTAATAATCTTTCGGCACTCAACACCTGAATGGTTTGGGCAATACTCTGTCTGTGTAAAGTCGATTCAAACTGTAAAGTCGATTCGCCCCAGGCAAACAAATCAAAATTGACCACAACCGCACCCATTTTGGCCAAAATCGCACAACGCAATTGCTCGTCTTTTCGATATCTTCCGTCACCAAAATGTCCGTTTGGTGTAATCACCACCGGCGCTTTTCCTTTTAACGGATAAGGTTTGTAAATAGAACCCGTAGCATAAACTCCCGGCATAATTTCCAAACCAATATTTTCCACCGTATAATCTCCGTACTTTCTTTTTGGCGTTACAATTGGCTTTGTCTTAGGCATCGCCGGTGCTTTGTCTAAACCAATCGAACTAATTATACAGGATTTCAAATCGGCTTTTCTGGCTTCCCAGTTTTTTAAATTGGGATACAAATTCGCTAAATAAGTCAAACGTTCAGCCCCAACCGCATCCGAATTTCGGGCGTATTCAAACTTTCGAATCACATAAGTAGCATCATTTTCTTTGAAATAAGTCAAATCAAAAGGCGCTAAAAGCGCTGTTAATGAGAGCTCTAAATTGCCCTGACGAATGCGCCAATCGGCGTAATCCAATTCTTTTTCTTTAAGCAATTCGTTTTTGTCATTGATGGTAACATTAAAAACCGAAGCTATTTTTTGAATGATTTCAGCAATTGGCATTCTGTAATTATCATCCGAAGTTTGTGCTTCAGCTTTTGGTGCCAACAACAGCAACATTAGCAACAAAAATCCCTTTTTCATGAAATCCCTTATCATCTTTAAATTTATCATTTTATTTTGATTTACAAAGCAGCTTCTATAACATAATTTCCTGAACCTAAGACAAATGACAGTTTCTGTTTATTTTCTAAAACGTTCAGCACTGCTTTTGCTTCACTTATTTTTTTACCGTTTACTTCAATCGCCGCATTCTTAGGAACCGGCAATTTTATCGTGGCGGTGGTATTAGCCGGAATACTGCATCTGAAATACATTTTCCCGTCTTTTTTCTCCCATTCCGATTTGATTTCACCATAAACCGAACGATAAGTTCCTTTAGCAAAAGTCATATCGCCCACTATTTCCGGCTGCAAAAAGAAATGTTTAAATCCCGGTTGTTTTTCATCCGGAACAATTCCTGCCAGACTTTTATAAAACCACTCTTCAATTTGCCCCAGCATAAAATGGTTCCAGGAATTTCCTTTTCGCGGATCCCATTGCTCGGTTAAAGTGGTTAAACCAAATTTGATTTGGAAACCATAACCTGGCGCGTCATAATGATTGTGCATTTTGTACATGACTTCATTCAAACCATTATCAGCTAAAACCTGAAACAAATAACGATTCCCCACATCACCGGTTGTTAAACGATAATTTCTGGTTTTGATATCGTTAACCAAATTATCCAAAACCGCCTGTCTGTCTTCCGGAGCAACCATGTTTAAAAACAACGGAACGGCATTGCTAAACTGACTTCCGGTTCCGTATTGTTTCGTCTTGGCATCAAAGAACTTGCCATTAAATGCATTTTTTACACTTTTTGCCAAATTTTCGTAAAAAACAACATCTTCTTGCTTGTTTAAATGTTTCGCCGCTTTGGCTAATAAATCAATTCCGAAATAATAATGTGAAGTTGCCGAAAGTGCAATCGGGCTGTTTTTAGAATATCCCGCTGCATGTTCTCCGTAATCGTACCAATCACCCAAACCATGAGAAACAATTCCATCTTTTGATTTTGATGTCAAATAATCTACATATTTTTTCATTACGGGATAATATTTTCTCAACAATGAGTCGTCTCCGTAATAATCATAATACATCCAAGGCAAAATCACAGCGGTCACACCCCATTCTGGCGAATCCGTAAAATCACCACCGAAAACTACATATTCAGGAACAATTGATGGAACTAAACCGCTATCACGTTGTGAATCGGCAATATTCTGCATTGTTGCAGGAATGAAACTTTCAAGATTATAATTGAACAATAATCCAGGACCGTTTAGCTGAATTTCCTCAATCCAACCCAATTTTTCGCGTTGCGGACAATCGGTAAAAACGCTTTGAAAATTACTTTTTATGGCGTTATTAATCAGCCAATGTGTTTTGTTGAAAATATCATTGGAACATTCAAAACTTCCGACTTCGCCAGCCGAATTGTAAATAAAATTCGACTTTAAATCAACTAATGTTGGCAAATTTTCATTCTTGGTTTCTTTGTAATTGATGTTCTCAATCTGAACGTATTGAAAACCGTAATAACTAAATTTTGGTTGCCATTCTTCAATGCCTTCGCCTTTCAGCGTATAGTCGTAATAGTAAGGCTTTCCGGTTTTTCCCTGACTGACTGTTCCGTCATCATTCAGGCTTTCGCCAACCCAAACACGAATGCTTTGTCCTTTTTTTCCTTTGACTTTTATGGTAGTAAATCCCGAAAGATTTTGTCCCATATTGAAAATGTAAAAGTTAGGTTTTAACTCTTTGACTTCCTTAACTTCATATCTTTTCTGGATTGTAATTGGTGTTGTAGTCTGCGGTCTCAAAATTCCTTTTGGCGCTTCCTGAACCACTACTTTTTTCCAGTTAGTATCATTAAATCCTTTAGCATTCCAACCTTTTTGTTCCAAATTAGCATTGTAATCTTCGCCTCCAAAAATACTGTTGTAAGTAATCGGACTTTTACTATATTTCCAGCTTGCATCGGATTTTACAATTGCTGAAGAGCCATCTTTGTAAGTAATTTTCATTTTGAAAAACAAAGTCGGCGGACCAAAACTCACATAAAATTTCGAATATCTTTCGGCCAGTGTGTTGTACATTCCGTTGCCCAGCAAAACTCCAATTACGTTTTCTCCTTTTTGCAATTCTTCGGTGTTTAATTCGTAGACGTTGTAATTTACGGTTTTGTCGTAATCGGTCCACAACGGTGCAAACTCACTGTTTCCGATTTTTTTGCTATTAATGGTCAGTTCATAATGTCCCAATCCTGAAATGTAAACCACTGCTTCTTTGATTTCTTTATTTACCGAAAATGGTTTACGAAGCATAATACTTCTGCGTGACAACGAATCGGAAGCATTGATTAATGCGTCTTTTTTCTGTCTGTTGAAGGTTGCCGTATGATAATTTCTGCCTTCCGGCAAATGACTGTCAGCCTTGGTAATGGCACCAATCCATATCGGATTCAAATCGGAAGGTTGCGTTCTGAAAGCACTGATTTTACTCCATTTGGAAGCCTTTTTAGCATTCGACCAAACTCGAACTTTCCAGAAATATTTGGTTTCTTCTTTTAATTTTTTTCCCTCAAAAGCAAGATCCTGACTTGTAGCAGAAACGACTTTTCCACTATCCCAAATATCCGCCTTGTTATGTTTTAGTTTTTCTTCGGAAGAAGCCACTAAAATTTGATACGCTGTCTGTAAGACATTGGCTTTTTTGGAAATCAATTGCCAGCTAAAACCTGGATTTTTATCAATAGCCAAAGGATTTACAGCGCTATTGCAACTCAAATTTTGCACAGCAACCTGAGCATTAGTACTCATTGCAACTAATAGACAAAAGAACAACAATATGGATTTTGAAATATTCACTTTGTAAATTTTTAATTAAACCATTAAGCTAAATTTCCTTAATTTCTTAATGGTAAAAACATTATAATTTTTTAGTTACCAAAGATTTGATATTAAATACTGCTTCCGGTATTTCAACACCGGTATTCGGCAAGTCAACATATTCCGGCGTATCAGGAGCGGTATCCGGATTGGGTGTATAACGTTGCTCTCCGGTACGAAACATAATTCTAGAAATTCCATCCACCGGCGCATAGAAAATTTTAAACGTCTCTTTGCTGTCATTCACTTTGATGTAATAAGAACGGCTGGTGACGTCTAATTTTACATTAATCGTATATTCTTTTCCTGCTTCATAGGATCCCATTCCTCCCAGACGGGCACCATGCTTCACTTTAATTTGTCCGTCGGCATCAAAAATGATTCTAATGGCCGGCAAACCTTGTTTATTTAAAAACTCAGCTTGTAATAATCCTTTGTCATTTTGCTCCGGAATTACAGTAAAAGTAGCTTCCATTTTTTGAGCAAAAGGCAACACACGTTCCACGCGACAATAATCAAAAGCATCATGATCACGAAGGGTCAGGTATTTTTTCCCATCGGCTTTCTTTTCAATTTTGGCGGACGCCCAAGCCAAATCATAAGTATTCCATAGTTGCAATTCCTCACCATTTGGTAAATTATTAAAAACATCATTTACATCTTCTTTTACTTCACTGGTTACCGGAACCGGAATGGAAGCCGTCCATATATCTTCTTTGTTGACACTGTAACTTACCCAAAGTTTTCCGTCAGGAGGTGTTCCGTTTCCTTCTAAAATTCCGCGAACATATTGTGGTCCGGCTGATTTGTAATTTCCACCATATCGCATTGGGGAAATTTCTCCGTGAACTAAAAGCAGATCTTTGTAAGTCAATCCGTCATCACTGGTAGAAATTGCCAATGGCCAACGGTATTCTGATGGATTATAAACGGTAGCGTAACGGTTATCGGACATTTTTTGTCCCCAGATTTTCGCATTACTGTTTACAAATCCCGGAGCTCTCAAGGCATTGTATTCCCAGGTTTTTCCGTTGTCTTTACTCATCGAAGTCAGGGCGTGTTTCCACAAACCAATTACGTTTCCGTTTGGCAAATGATAATAAGAAAAAGCTTTGTACTCTTTTTTCAACGGAATCAAAGCATCGTCCCGATCGGATTCTTCCACCCATTGTTGCATCATCAAAGGTTTAGACAATAATTCGTCACAGGCTTTGATGAATTTCTTGTCTTTGCTCTTTTTGTAAAACGGATAAGCCGCTTTAGACTGGTCAAAACTTTTATTGAAACGAATAAAATAAATAGGCCCAAAACTTCCGTCTTTATAGATTTCTCTCACCACACGACCAATACCTTTACCGTCATTTGGATCGTCTTTTCTGTCTAGGGCAATTCCGTAATAACCCAATGAAAGTAATCGGTTATCCGAAGAAACATAGAATCCCATACGCTGGTGCATAATGGCATCCAGATTTTTAGCAACACCATCCACACCTTCTTTAGTTGTTCCATCCGGAACGCGGTAAATTGGGAAAATTACTTTTGGTTTTGTCCAGTTTTGCCCGTCTTTGGAAGTCATTAACAAAGTGTGACTTGGCGGAATATGTTCTCCGGCAGGATCGCTCAAATAATGTAAGTAAAAAGTATTATTCCAATAAGCCATCATCGGTTGGTGGTTGTAAGTCCAGCCAAAACCATCTGCTTTTTCAGGATGCTCCCGGCTGGCACGCATAATTTGTGTCGCGTGAACACCCACAGCCGGACTCAACTGTCCGTGGTGGTAATCGATATTGGAAAGCGTTTTTCCAACATATCTGATGGTGTCTTTTTGGGCAACTGTCGATTGAATCGCTCCGCAAGTCAACAAAATAGTCGTTGCAATTACAATATTGTGTTTTATGTTTTGAAATAGAATCATTATTATTTAATTTTTTTTTGCCACAGATTTAACGGATTTTAAAGATTTCTAATCCTTTTAATCTGTGAAATCTGTGGCATTATATTTTACTTTTTTCTATTAAATTTTTCAAAGTTTTCTTTGAAACTTTAACAATAGTACCGTGTTTGTGTCCTTCCGGCAATTGAATTTGCGAAGAAACATTTTCAAAATTTTTAAAATCATAGGTTTTAACAGCCTGATAATTTTTGGCTCCGTAATTGTCATAATAAATCAACCAATAATTATCTTTCTTCAACACGGTTGGCCCTTCAGACAAGAAATCAGTAAATGGTTTTGAGATGTTTTCAAAAGGTCCCAAAGCTGTTTTTCCAAAAGCCACTTTGATATTTCGCATTGGTCGGGTATTGTCTTTTAAAACTAAAACATAATCGTTTTTGGCTCTTTTTAACAACACACAATCAATTACCGAAAATCCGGGTTCAAAGAACAATTTAGCATCCGAAAAAGTATTGAAGTCTTTCGTTGTCACATAATACATTCTATGATTGTTTCTTTCTTCTTCCTGTCCTTTTGGATAACGAAACGGGATAGTTGATGCCCAGATAATCATGTATTGCTCCTGCTCATCATCATAAAAAATTTCAGGTGCCCAAACATTCACTACTTCCGATTCGTTTTTCATCACCGGAACATATTCCTGTTTAGACCAATGAATCAGATCCCTGGAGCTGGCACAACCAAAACCGTTTCCGCCTTTCCAATCGGTAGTCCAAACCAAATGAAAAACGCCGTCTTTGCCTTGTACAATAGAAGGGTCACGCATAATTTTGGTTTCACTTTTTCCAATTTCCGGTTTTAAAAACGAACCTTCTAATCCGTTCCAATGGTAACCGTCCATACTGTATGCTAAATACAAACCATTGGTTGCAGGCTCTCTGAATGAAGTAAACAAATAAGCTTGTTTCGAATTAAAACAACTTAAAACAGAAAAACTGACTATTAGTATAAGAATTACTTTTTTCATTGATTAAAATTTTCCTGCGAGGTCTCTTTTTGACCTTGCAGGTATTATTAAAATTCACAGCTACAAAGTTTTAAAAACCTTGCAGGATTAACGATTACTACTCAACAACAGCATTTTTATCTAAATCATTTCCTTTTTTCAAAACCTTGGTAACATTATTAAAAATATTATTTTTCAAATACACCGCTTTGGTTTTAGCACCATCAGCTTCTAAGAAAACATCTGTTGCAAACATTGGAAAGTTGTTAGTTATAGCCAAATTGGAAACATCTTTCAATTTAATCAATGGCGTATTGGCAATTGGTTTTATAGTTGCCACATTATCCAAAATCAAATTGTTTGAATTTTCAATTTTGAACGAAGCGCCAAGTATTGTTGTAATTTTGGCATCGTGAAACTCAACATTATCCGTAGTATTCAAAGTAAATCCTTCTGTAGATTGGATATTAATATTTGAAAAAGAAATATTCTGTACCGGCATTTCAGCAATTCCTAAAACAGTACCGGCTTTCTTGACATCAGTACCGGTCACATTACTGATGTGAATATTTCTAAAAATAGGCGTTCGCTCCGAAACCGGCTCTTCAACCGTGTTTTTATCATAAAAAAGATTCATCATAAAAGCCTCTTCTTTGATATTTTTCATCACTACATTATCTACGCGGATATCTTCAACCACACCTCCACGACCACGTGCTGATTTGATTCGGATTCCTCTGTCGGTTCCGTCAAAAACACAGTTTGAAATGGTGATTTTTTTAATTCCTCCGGACATTTCGCTTCCAATAACCACACCACCGTGACCGCTTAACATCGTACAATTGGTTATAGTAACATTCTCTGTTGCAACACCATATTTTCGACCGTCTTCGTCACGACCGGATTTAATAGTGATGCAATCATCACCTACGCTAATATGGCAATTTGAAATATGTACATTTTTGCAGGAAGAAGGATTGATTCCATCCGTATTAGGAGAATGCGGATTAAAAATAGTAATTCCGGTAACCGTTACATTATCGCAAAAAACAGGATTTATGGTCCAAAAAGGAGAATTTTGGAACGTAACCCCTTCGATTAAAATATTCTTACAGCTAATAGTTTGAAAAAAAGCCGGTCTGAAAAAATGCTTATCAATTGTTCTTTGGTAATAAGGCGAATAGACAATTCCTTTGTTTTGCTCTACCCACATCGTTTGGTATTTAGTTGGCGGAATTGGGCCTTTGGCCGTTTCAATTCGATACACTTCGTTCCACCAGGCTTCTCCCTGACCGTCGATAACACCTCGCCCTTTGATACTGATATTATCGGCATCTTTAGCATAAAATAAAGGAGAAAACGTTTTCATCATCAAGCCTTCATAACGCATTTCTACATAAGGCAGATAATCGTCAAAATTATTTGAAAACTTTAAAAGTGCTCCGGCATCCAGGTAAATTGTGATGTTACTTTTTAATTTTATCGGACCGGTTAAATAATTTCCAGCCGGAAAAAAGATTGTTCCTCCACCCTGTTTGGAAGCTTTATCGATTGATTTTTGAATGGCCTGCGTACACAAAATTCCTTTGTTGTTTCCGCCTTCATTCAAAATATTAATCCAACCATCGTTTTTGGCATTCAAATGATTGAATCCAATGAGAAAACAAAGTAGCAGTATTATATTTTTAATTTTCATAGTTATTATTTTAAGCCAAAGCAAATTGCAGATTTATTTTTTTGATGTTAAAACTAAAACCCAGTCATTTCCATCCTCTTTTTCTCCCGGAGGATTAAATTCCTGAACGCCTTTGTTATTAAAAGTACCAATTGTTTTTAGTTTACCATTTCTCGGGTTATACCAGGAAGCTTTTACCTTATCTCCTTTTATTTCCCCCATATTCAACGACATTGTTTTGCCATTGTAAGTATAAATCAAGGCATAATCCTCACCTCTTGTAGCCGCCAGATAATCGTATTTTTCACCCTGATTGACCACCATAGAAGCATCCGGAATACGATTAAAATAATTAAATTTCAAAATCAAATCTTTCACATACTGCATTTGTCCCGCTCCCGGATCGTTTAAAGCATCACTCCAAATGTCTTTGTTTCCGTAAGCTCCTTTCTTTTCTCCTTTATGAAACATTTGCATTACCGCGTTATTTCCGTAAGTAAAACCGGCACCTCCGGCAAAAACAGACCAGTAAGCATATCTTCTTACATCACTATCTTTCCATTTTGGCTGCAAGGTATCGTGCAATCCATGAGGAATTCCTTCATAAGAAGGCTCTCCGTCTAATGTTGGTTTTGTTGGTTTCAAAGCATAATCTCTCAATACAAATTTGTAATTGTCTTCTTTGAAAGCGCCTTCGGTACTATCCTGATCGTATCTTCGGTGACCGGATTGGAACATATTAAAATCCAGCCATTTGGCATTGTGATAATTTTCAGAAGAATCCGTACGACCAAAAGGATGGAAAGTCACTAATTGGTCGGTATTATTTTTCAAAGTACTTCCAATAGCGTTCCAGATATCCATAAATTCATTTCCACGGGTATCGCCACCGTTCAGCCAAACTACATTGGTACGGTTTTTATATCTTTCGGCTAAGAATTTCGCATATTTTTCCACATCAGCTTTAGTAACTTTGCTGTCTTTACTGCTTACATTAGTTCCCCAAACCGGAACCATAGCAACGTAAATTCCGTTTTTTTGCGCTACTTTTAAAGCATAATCCACATGATCCCAAAAATCATATTCTGCCGGATTTTTAAAATCATTTCCCGGAGTCGTCAATGGTTTTGAAACATCGTTATCTTCTAAAGCAAAATCTCCATATACATTTTTTACGGCCAAAGTGTGTAAAACCATCACCTGAACCACATTGTATCCTTTTTTCTTTCTGTCCTGGAAATAGGTGTTTAATTCCTCACGACTTAATTTTCCGAAAGTCAGCCAACCCGTATCTCCCAACCAGAAAAATGGTTTGCCGTCTTCGGTTTGAAAATAATGCGGATTTTCTTTGGATACTTCTAATTTAAGTAAAGCTTTAGATTGCGAATTTCCTTTTGCCGTTACTAACAACAGCAAAAAAGACATAAAAAAGGCAACTGAAAAATTTGACTTTAGATTCATGCTTAATAGATTTAATTTTTATTTTTTTATAACAAATAATACTTTTCCCTTGCTATCCTGAGCGGCAAACAATACCGATTTTCCACCCTGAACAACTTCTTTTTTAACAATTTCTCCCGTTTGTGCATTGATGGCGTAAACCTCAAAAACACCTTTAAAAGAACTTAAATCAAGAGAAAGATCCTGATTTTTATTAAAATAAAAAAGATAACTCTCGCCTTTGTTTTCCAATTTCCAAACCGCATCAGTATAGCTGTTTCCGGAAACCAGTTTCATATCAGCAACCGATTGGTAAAATTCAGGTAAAGCAATTTTAGGAAGTGCCGGCAAAGAAGCGCCCCCCATTAAAGCAGCCCATCCAAAACGTGGCGATCCGTCCGTAGAATACAAAACTACTTTTTCCGGATATTTTTCACGGTATTCTCTAACGGCGCGATACACCTGCTCATCGGTTTCTTTACCCACTTTCATTTGGCGGGCGTGTTGTCTCGGAGCTAAATTTTTTCCACCTTCCGGAGCATAAGCCGTTCCGTCGTCTTTGTAATACCAATAACGAATATCAATCGCATCAACGGTTTTAGCTCGATTAGCATCTTTCAAAATGGCATCCTGAACATCTTTCGTCGCACTTAAACCGATAATTTCTTTTTTACCCGTTTCGTCTTTCCATTTTTGAACTTCATCCAGCCAAAACTGCATAAAATGTAAAGGTCCGGTATATTCGGCGCTGGTTAACTGAATAACATTAGAATTATTTTCAAAATTTTCTAAACTTTTACGAATGAAACCCTGATGCAATTTTCTTCTCACCGGATTGCTCACATCATAAAATTGTTCCGCCATAAAAATACGTTTGTCACCCGCATAAGGAGGCGGCTCCGGAAATCCGGTTTGGTTCACATTATTAGCCGAACGCCAAGGCGAACTCGACCAGTGCGCTCCCGCTTCGATAATGTTATGTTGGAAATATTGCTGATTAACCAACAATTGTCCGTTGGCTTCGGCCAAACTTGCAAAACGAGCCAAACGATCCCAATACCAAGTATTGAATTTAGTCAAATCGTATTTGCTCAACTGATCCCAGGCCAGGCCTTCACCCGAACGGGCAAAAGGTTGTTCATAAAACGGAGGCCAAACATCCGGATCAAAACGACGTACACGCTCATGATCATCCATACGACGCTCATACCATAATCCGTAGTTATGTTCTACTGCAATCATGTTTTTCGTTCCTAAATAAGAAACGACTTCGTTGATATTATCCGTCAAACCGGTACCTCTTCTGCCCGGAACAAATCTTGTAATATCAGGAACGGCTTTAGCCAAATCGCTGTCTCTCAAACTTCCTCTCCACCAGGGAACGCTCAGTCTGTTTCCGGCAATTAATTTGCCATCATAAGTCAGCCAGCCGTTTTTAGCCATTACTTTTATCGAATTGGAAGTCGTATTTTGAGCTTCAATTTTTAAATCATTGGCGTTTTTAAGTCCTTTACTATTGCTGTTTATCGGATTTTGTTTGGATACTTCCGCAATCCATTCCGGCAAACTTTCCGTTAGATTCAAGGCTGTTTTAGTTAACTCCTGAGCGACTTCAACTGTCGGACTCGAAGAAGGCTCAGAACCTAAATCGAAAACAAAAGGATTCATTGGCAATCTGCCTAATCTGTTTTCCAATTGTGCATAAAACAAACTTCTTGGCGCAATATGATTGTTAACATCTTTCCAATGTCCGTTGCCGCCCATGATACCACCCCAAACTCCAAAAGCCCAGTTTTGAGCTGTTGGCGGACTATAACAATCTATTTTAGAAGCCGAAGTTTCCCAAATCACACTGTTAGCAGCCGTCCATCCGGCACCGCGACCGTTTTGTTCGCGATTGTTATAACTTAAGGCATGACCGTCAACATAAGAAACGTCAAATAAAACTCCGGTTGCCCAGCTTCCGATGGCGCCACTATTGTTAAAAGGCAAATGCGATTCACATTGGATAAAAACATTTGGTCCCGTAGTTCCAAAACCGCCCACGGCAAAGTCGTGATAACCATATTCCGAATAACATCTTTGAAACAGCGTTTGTTGCCCTTCGGTATAAAAAGTATGACGTCTGAAACCTCCAATTTCCGAAACGGGCTCCGTAGCCATACAATCTTCAACAGTAATTTGTTGGGAAGACTTTAAAACGGAAACTGCTCCTCCGGCAAAATGTTTAAAATTAAGCTGCTTTACCCAGGCATTTCGGGTATTTTCGATACTGATAGCCTGCCATCTGTGTTCCTCATCTTTTGGATTAACGGCATTGAAAGCAGATTTCATCAACATATTTTCAATCCCAATATTTTCAATTCTGCCGGACCAGTTGTAAAGGGCTACTTTTGCCTTTCCGTAAGTTTCATCAAGAGTCATTGTCAAAGGCGCGTTCAGGCTAACCACATTCCCATTAACAGCAGTTACAACGCGATTCCAACTAATATCCCAATCCTTTTTTTTCCAACTTATCCATCCGGTTTCGGCACCAAAATCGTCCATTTTTAATTCCTTAATCCAGTTATCGGTAAGTGGTTGTGTAATAATTATTTCGTCAGCAGACTTTAGTTTAGCTGCATTTTTAAGTTGGATTTTTTGTGTACCAAGAGGGGTATAAGCAGCATTCAATTCGAAACTTTCACCGATTTTTTTATCATCCGTTCCTAAAACCCGAATTACCGATTCTCTCCTGATACCCGTTCCTAAAAGTACTGTTCCGTTTTCAGAATTCCCGCTTCCGCGCAAAACTACTCCGGAAGTACGAATGTATAAAGTTCCGCTAACGTTAAAAGTTCCCTTATCTAAAAGAACCGCTCCTCTAAAACCGGATTTATTTGCTTTTAGATTACTCACATAATCAATAGCTGCCTGAATTTTTTGAGTGGCATCGCCTTTTTGTACAGGAACGAAGATTTTATTGTCCACATTCGGAATTGCCTTTTCTGAAGCCTGATAACCCGCATAAGAAAAATCAGGAATTTGATTTCCTAAGGCATCCGACGTATGAGATATTTTTCCTTTAGTAATGACGATGTCAGGATATTTTTCCTGCGAAGTAGCTTTATTTACAAAAAAAAATAAAGCCAAACTGCAAAGTAGCAGTTTGTCTTTATTTATTGTAATGATATTTTTAAATATAGAATTCATTATAAAATGAAGTTTACAATTAAGAAGCCTAAAGTTATTGCAATAAGGCTTTAGATAAAGTATCCGTATTATTATCAGGATTCGTCCAATCTGTTTTTGTAGTTGGGTCGATTCCGTTAAAATATTTTTCAATATTAGTATAGCCATCACCGTTCATATCTTCGTTTGCATCAGAAGCATCTTTTGGATTTAATCCAAATTTCTTTTCCCAAGCATCAGGAATCCCGTCATTATCTGAATCTTTATAAGCTTTTCCTTTATATTTCGGATAACCGCCTACCTGATCAGGATGGGTGATAATTCCTTTTTTATAGGAGTCCGCAGGCAATCTTCTTTTGATAAATTCTTTGCCAATCGTGTTTTCCAGACCGTCTTTTACATCGATTTGACCGGTACGAACCTGCTTGATGATTCTTTCATCTACCGCATCTCTTTTTGGCAAAGTAGCCCCTACATTGTTTAACACAAATTCGTAAGCTTCCTGAGCATTCATCACAGTAACTTTTGGCATTGGGAAGGCTTTATTTTGTTTGATGTAAGCCAATTTCTCTTTGGCTTGTTCAAAACTAAGATTTTCCAATTGTACTCCGCCATTCCAGTTGTCTTTTGTTACTTCCGGAACACCGTCAATATAGTTTCCGTTTACGTAAGCACGTCCAAAAGTTTTTGGAACCATATAACCTGATTCCGGTTTTAGGATTCGGTAACGAATAGGCTCATCTTTTGGCGTAATTGGTCCCGGTTTAAAATAATTATTGATGATATTAAACATCGAACGGTAATCCCCACCATCCAAAGAACGGTTCCACCAGTTGAATACTACATTGTTTACGAAGTTAAAATCGCCATACATCCCGATAGAGCAGTTTCTGGAGATATTATCAGCCCAAAGATTACGCATAAAAGTACTGTTCAAACCTCCGATAGTACTTCCAAAAGCGTGGTTATACGTATCTAAACCTTCCGAAGAAATGGTGTTTTGAATAGTAATATTAACAGCAGGTAATTTTTCTAATTTAGACTTCTCATTCGCCTGAAACTGGTGGCGGTATAAGGAAATATTTTCGTCCAATCCCCAACTAGCCGAACAGTGATCTATAATTACATTTCCAATTACATTTCCACCTAAAGCATCATCTCTGCGGGTAACCTCGGTAGCACCTCTTCTAAAACGCATGTGACGGATAATCACATCATGCGTATCGATTTCCAAAGTTTCTCCGGCAATACAAATTCCGTCGCCCGGAGCCGTTTGCCCGGCAATCGTAACATAAGGCGCACGCATACTAATGCGTTTTTTTAATTGAATAATTCCCGAAACATTAAACACAATAATTCTCGCTCCCACTGCTTCACAGGCTTCTCTAAAAGTACCCGATCCGCTATCAGCCAAACTGTTAACTACGAATATTTTTCCGCCTCTACCTCCCTGAGTATAAGCACCACCACCTTCGGCTCCCGGGAAAGCAGGAATTGCTGCCGGAACAAAATCTTTTGGATAAGCTGCCCAGGGCAAATACGGACGCCCTTGCAGTGCCTCCTTTTTAATAGTTGCTTCATTATCGGCCCAGATTTTAGCCAATCGTACTTCTTCCTGAGCCAAATCGGCATCCGCTTTTTCCTGAAGTGCCGGTGGAATATCCGGATATTGTGCGTACATCACTGAAGAGCTAAGTAATACAATACCTAATCCTAACAGCTGCTTTATATGGTTTTTCATTTTTGTATTTTTTTTAGAATGAATTATTTATTTGTTTAATCAAAAACGGTTCTCGATACATTTTTTACTTCATTTCATTACGTAAAAAACACTCGAACTGACGTTTTTGAGAATCTCAAAACAACTACTATTTCTTATTTTTTTCTCTTTCTTCCAATCTTTTATGCCAGTCGGCACTTTCTTTGTTCAAATCATATCCTTGTTTTGAAAGATAGTTGTTGATTCTTCCTTTGTATTTTCCAAACCAAGCGTGTTTTTCTTTAGAAGAACCTCCGTCCATCGCATGTTCTCTGGCTTCTACTAAAGCGTCATAAATATATTTTTTTTGAGCCTCTGTTAAATTAGGTAACATATCATTGTATCCTAAAACAGTAATAGGCAATACTCCGTAAGTCATACCGTCCTTAACCTGAACAATCTGACTATTCGTTAACTTTTTACTTAGTTTTTTCAAGTAAGATTTATGTAAAGAAAGAATTTCTTTGTCAGCCGAATTTTTAATTTTGTCAATTGACTTTTGTTGCTTTTCTTTATCAGTAACTGATTTTTTAACAGCATCAATTTTCGCATCGCGTCCATCCTGAATTTTATTTAAAGAACGGTATTGTTCAGCAATAATATCTCTAACGGCTAATTGATCTGCCGGAGAATTCAACTTCAAATCATTTACAATTTTCTGCGCTCTTTCGTTTGTTACTTTTACGTATTCCGGATCAACCTTAGATTGTGCTACAACGTTTGAACAGATAGCAAGAAATAAAACCGCTACCAGATTTTTTTGAAATATTTTCATCATTTTCATTATTATCTTTTTTAAAACTTAATATTTATAAAGCAAAATTCTTGCTTCATCCGTTATAGACGAAGCAAGAAGTGTGCCATTTACAATTAAATTATTTCTTATACTTTGCTAATTCTTCTCCGTTTTTAGCCAAAGTATCTTCATTATTATCCAAATTTGTCCAATCTACTTTTTTCGTAGGATCGATACCATTAATATATTTTTCGATGTTAGTATATCCATCGCCATTAATGTCTCCGTTAGCATCTGATGCGTCGTTAGGATTCAAACCGTATTTTTTCTCCCAGGCATCCGGCATTCCGTCTTTATCTGAATCTTTATAGGCTTTTCCTTTGTATTCCGGATAACCACCCACTTGTGAAATATCAGTAATAATTCCTAATTTATAAGAATCCTGACCTAAACGTCTGTGCTCAAACTGATAGAATGATTTTGGGTCTAAACCTTTAACATATTCCGGTTTTCCGGTTTGAACCACTCTCAAAATACGTGTATCCACAGGATCACGCAATGGCAAAGTAGCTCCAACATTTTTCACTACATAATCATAAGTTTCATTAGCAGTCATAAACTTTTTCAACCAAGGCATTGGAAATGGTTTATCGTAACGCATTTTAGGAAAATAAGTAGAAGCTTCTTCAAATGACATATGATCTCCTTTTTTGTTTTCCATTTGCACCCCACCATTCCAGTTGTCTTTAGAAACTTTTTCGTTTCCTTCCACCACATTTCCGTTTACATATACTCTACCAAAAGTCAAATAAGGCAATTTGCTTCTACCTGCTTCCGGTTTTAAAATTCGGTAACTTACCGGATCATTCAAATCAGTAGCCGGTCCCGGTTTGAAATAGTTGTTAATGATATTATATTGAGCGGTATAATCACCTCCGTCAATAGAACGGTTTACCCAGTTAAAGATTACGTTATTAGCAAAATTGAAGATTCCGTTCCAACCAATAGAAGGATTTCTACCGGTATTAGAAGACCATAAATTTTTAACAAAAGAACAATTTTCACCTCCTAAAGTACTACCAAAAGCATGATTGTAAGTATCCAAACCTTCGGCAAACAAACTGTTTTGGATGGTTACATTTACGATTCCCATTTTCTTTTCAGGTCCTCCTGTTTCATCGTTGTACATGTGACGGTAAAAAGACATATTTTCGTCTAATCCCCAGGTAGCCGAAACGTGATCGATGATTACGTTTCCTACCGGATTTCCACCAATAGCATCATCACGACGACCTACAAAAGTTTCTCCACGACGGAAACGCATGTGACGTATTACCACATCATGTGTATCAATCCAAATAGTTTCACCCGCTACGCAAATTCCGTCACCAGGAGCAGTTTGTCCCGCGATGGTAACATAAGGCGCACGAACAATTAAAGGACTTTTTAACCTGATAATTCCCGAAACGTTAAAAACCACTATTCTGGCTCCGCCTTGTTCCAAAGCTTCACGCAAAGTTCCCGGTCCTCTGTCTTCCAGACTGGTTACCGTGTACACCTTACCTCCGTGACCACCAAAACTATACATTCCTCCTCCTTCAGCACCTGGAAAAGCAGGAATGGAAGCCTGTGGTAAATCGGTAGGTCTGGATGCCCAAGGCACGAATGGTTTACCATGACTAGCGTCCTGTTCCACAATTACTTTAGCTCTTTCCCAAGCCTCATTAGAAAGTTTTTCTGCTTCCGCCTTAATCGCTTTCTCTCTCGCCTGCACTTCAGGGGATATTTTTGGATATTGTGCAAAACAATTCGCACTTCCCAAAACCAAAAAAGCCAATAAAAAATTTAATTTGTTCATTTTAGAGTTTTCTTAATTAATAAAAAATGTTTGGTTAGAACTGCTATTTATTAAATTAAAAATTTTGTTAGTTATTATAGAAGAAAATGCCTGAATAAATCAGGCATTTCTTTATTTAGATTACTATTCTTGATAGTTAAAAGTTCCTGTGGAACCTGAGGCATCACCCCATCCTATGGTTTGTTCTAACCAAGGGTTGTATGACAACACTCCAGTTTGAAGACCGTTAATATAATAGTTTGGTTTCCAATCAATGTAACTAGCCACATTATTATAACTATCTAATGGAGTAATTAAATCGGCTAACACAAAATTATTATTGTAGAACGTTTCTAAAGCTGCAATTTGAGCAGCAAAATTAGCAGAATCAGGATCAACAGGACTTAAAAGAGCTCTTTGAGCTGCTAAAGGATCTGGAGGAGTCGTATTTGCAGGTACAGGAGCAGGTACGGCATTTTTATATTGTAAATAATGTCCTGTACGTTTTGTTCCATTGATAGGAGTTAAACCTAATTTAGCACAAGTATTATTTGTGATGCCTGACACCGCATCATCACTATATAACATCCAGCGTTGCACATCCCAAAAACGTTTTCCTTCATAAGCCAACTCTACTCTTCTTTCATATAAAGCAGCATTAATTGCAGCATATTTATCCGCTAAAGTTCCAAGTCCATAATTGTTTACAGAAGGAATACCTACACGATTTCTAACTTTTCCAATATAAGCTATAGTGTTAGGAATATCTCCTAAAGCAGCATAAGATTCTGCAATGTTTAACAACAATTCTGCATAACGGTATTCCATAATATCCGTTGACGAATATTGAAAAGCACTTGAATTTGAAGCAGCTGGATTAGACATTTTTCTAACGAAAGCAGGACTTGATTCCTGATTATTATCACTAAAATACCCTTTATCATTTACATCTACGTATCTATATGCCCAAAGAACTGAATTAGTATTTTCTTTATATGCATATTTATCTCCTGAGAAAGTAAAAGTTCTGTAAAAACGAGGATCACGATCTTTAAAGAAAATAAAAGGATCATAATTTGTTCCTGCTACTGGCTTAGCACCATCTTTCATTGGAAATAAGTCAATCATTTCTTTTGGTGCTTCAAAAGCTCCGCCGCCGCCTTGACTAACAGGACGAAGACCTTTTTCCCAACCACTATTTTCTGCTACAGTTTGATTAGAAGATAATAATTTAACAGTAATAGCTTCTTTACAGAATGCATTATCTATTAAAAACATATTTGCCCAGTCTTTCGCAGAACTTCCATACAAGCCATAACCATCTTGAGTCAATTGTGTTTCAGCTGCTAGACCGGCATCTAAAGCAGCTTGCCATCTTGTATTATCGGTATCCCAATTTTTGTTAAATAATGGACTTGCATAGGTTAATAAAACTCTTGCTTTTTGAGCCATTGCTGCTCCTTTTGTAAAACGACCATAATTTGCTGCGTTCCAGTTATTAGGTAATAATTCAGCAGCTTTGTCCAAATCTTTTGTGATTTGAGCCACTACTTCACCTACCGAAGCTCTAGGTAACTTAATACTTTCATCAGTCGAAGAACCATTTTGAACAGTAGTGACAATTGGCACACCACCATAAACACGCATTAAGTCAAAATACTGCATAGCGCGCAAATAATACATTTGCCCTTTGGCCTGATCACGATAAGTTTGGTCTAAGTTTGATCCATAAATATCAACATTTACTATAAATGAATTGATATCTCTAATTCTTGTATATGGGTTATTAGTCAAACTAGCTCCTAATTTTGCACCATAATAGCTCGTCACATTTGATATATCATTTATCGTAGAATATGAAATTGCTGGATTAATTAAATTTTGAATCCCAGCTCGTTCTTCTGTATAATAAGAGCTTGCATCACTGAAAGAACCTACAATAGTGGATAGTGGTGAATTGTATCCATAATAAAAATTATAATATAATTTATTAATATACCAATCTGCACGTTCCTGACTTTCATAAAATGAATTATCAACCTGTCCATAATTTTTCTTTTCCTGCAAGAAATCATCACTACAAGAAGCACCTAAAATTATTAAAAGTGCTAATGCTAAATATCTATTTATCTTTGTTTTCATAATTACAATAAAATTAGAATGTTACGTTTAGATTAAGCGTCCAAGTTCTAAGTGTAGGATAACCCACTGAAGAATCATCATACATGTTACGATAGTGATCTGGATATGGATTGTATAAATCCCAAAGATTATATCCAGTTAGACCCAGTGAAGCATTAGACACTCCAAGTTGTGATAACACTTCTTTTGGAAAATCAAAACCTACAGTCAAATTTCTTACTGTACAACGGAATGTATTTACTGACCAGAAATCAGATGGAACAGATAATTGATCTCTAAAAGAAAGATTAGGATATTTTCCATCTACATTGTCTGGCCCGTACATATCAGTCCAGAAAGACTCTCTACTCCAGATAGCATCATTTGTTGAAGTATATTGTGCCACATTATCTATTGATTGATATCCTCCCCAAGATGTAGCTATTTGAGATTTCATATAGAAATTTTTATATTTCATTCCTAGATTAGTTGTAAAACTATAGGTTCTGTTACTATTTGCTAATTTTCCATAATCAAAATTCTTATCAATTCTACCATCAGCAGGTGCCTGAATTCCAGTAGTTGTATCATAAGTTCCTCCTAAATCCTGATAAGCTAACATACCTTTTCTAAGATTTGCTTGGCTAGTAATTCCCAAAAAGTTAGGAGAACCTCCAACTGCCGTAGCATGATCAGTTAAATATTGCCAGTAGTTTGCTACATCATCATCTGTACGTAAGATACCGTCTCCTGTTGAAGTCTCATTCCAAGTTTTAAACCCCCATACTGGATTAATTGCTTTTCTTCCCACCATAGCTGCATTATTAGATGGATGAGAAAATGGCTGATCCGTATATTTTTTAATTTCATTATTTGAGAAACCAGTATTGATACCTACATTGTAACTGAAGTTATCATTGATTTTGTCTTTCCAGTTAATTGCAAACTCAGTACCCCAAGCAGTAACTGCAATTAGGTTTTCTTCTGCAAAACCTCCTCCAACAGAAATTGGCACTCCAATTGCATCAGTAACCGGGAAAAGAATATCTGTATTTTTATCTACATAGTAATCTGCAGTAATAGACAATCTGTTATTTAACAATGTCATATCAATACCTAAATCATATTTCCAGTCGGTATCCCAACCCACATTTCTATTAGGTGTTACTTTTGGTGCAACTGCACCTCCTAACAAACCTCCATTAGAACCAAATTGCAACCCTTTATCTACAATTATATCATAATAAGTAGCCCATCTCCAAGGTTGAACATTATCTCTTCCCGTTTTACCTACTGAATAACGAACTTTTAAATAATCCATCCATTTTACATTATCAGCAAACCAGTTTTCTTTAGAAATTACCCAACCTGCCTGAACAGAAGGAAAGAATGCCCAATAATTTTCTGGCGCGAATTTTGTTGAAGCATCCTCTCTAAAAACAAATTGGAATAGATACTTATCTCTAAAGCTATAATTAAAACGTCCCATGTAAGACATTGTTCCTGACTCTCTTTTATCACTAAAGGAGTTTGTTGTCAAAGTTCCTGCAGTTGCAGAAGTACCCAAATAATCTTTTGAAGGATTTTCATAATACAAACGAGCAAAATTATAGATACCTTCAGAGCGTTCCACACCTACCATTGCATCAAAACTATGATCTCCAAAAGTTCTAGAATAATTGGCAAAAAAGTTAGCCTGAATATTTTTAGAAGTTGTATTATCATAAACCACTCTCGACTGTCTAACATTGTCTCTAATATCCCAATCAGAAGCAGAAGCTGCGCCACTAGCTAAATGACGATCTGCAGCATTGAAATTTTTAATCCTTGCCAACTCAAATGGTAGTGCTACTTGATTTGTTTGATCTGAGAACTGTGTTCTGGCATAAGTTCCTTTCAATGACAATCCTTTAATAAAAGGCACATTATAGGTCAACGAAGTATTTACGTTCATCGTAAAATCTGATGAAGTTTGTTTAGAACCACTATCTAGTAAAGCAAAGTAGTTCCAACCTGCAATAGAAGAGTTTGTATTTTGGGTTCCTCCTAAATTACGATCGGTACGAGGAAACGGAGAAACATAATGTTTTTCTCCATTAATTGTGGTTTCCCAAGGCACAAATTTTGGCATGTGCAGTAAAAAACCATAATCTGCTTGCTCCGCATTAGTAACAGCACTTGCAAAACCATTTCTCACACTACTGGAAGATTTTGTAAATGATTTTTCGATATCTCCAGTATTTCCAGAAACAGAAAAAGACAAATCCAAATCCTTAGTTACTTTAGCATTCACTCCTGTACGGAAATTCCATTTTTTAAAATCCTGCTCACCTAAATTAGCACCCTGAGTTAAATAGTTGATACCTGCAAAATAAGTTGCTTTATCAGTACCACCACTTACGGTAAGTGTGTGCTTTTGTTGTGTTGCCGGTTTCCAAGCTTTCTTCAACCAATTGTAATTTAAGGTTTTCATTTCATCTAACTCGGCATCAGAGTAAAAGTATTTTGGATCCGTTTGACCAGCTGCTCCCCATAATCTATTATTATAAATACCATTTTCATAAGCAGACATAGTTTTTCCATGACTAATGGCATCATTAAGTGCAAATTGACTAGAATAGGATAATTTAGTTTTACCTTCTTTACCTCTTTTCGTCTTTACAATAATAGCTCCTTGAGCTGCACGTGTACCATAAATAGCTGCCGAACCATCTTTCAACACTGTAATACTTTCAATTTCAGAAGGATCTAATCTATTAAACATCTCCATTGAAGAACGTCCTGTTTGAGGATCTATCTGCACCATATCATCTATTACGATTAATGGAAAAGATGTACTACCATCTTTAGAATAAGAAAAAACCTGACGAATTTGCAAATCAGCGGTTTCTCCAGGACGTCTAGCTCCATTACCTCCAACAGACAAACCAGGAATCTGACCTCTCAACGATTCCGCTAAATTTGTAACAGGCAAATCTCTAATATCATCTGGTTTAATTGTAGCTACAGCTCCAGTCAAATTATTTTTCTTTTGGGTACCATATCCTACCACTACTACCTCATTCAAGGTAGAAGCATCTTCCAGCATCGTTATATTAATTGATGTTGCATCTCCTACCGTTCTTTCCTGGGTTTTCATCCCAATATAAGAGAACTGCAACACAGCCCCTTTAGCCACTTGAATTTTATAGGCCCCGTCAAAATCGGTTAGCGTACCATTTTTAGTACCTTTCTCGATAACGTTAAGACCGACAACACCAAGTCCGTCTTTGTCTATTACTTTTCCTGTAATGGTAACTCTTGCATTTTGCGCAAAGCCGGTCAGAGCCATCATACTGAAAAGCAATACACTAAATACCATTTTAAATGTTTGTTTCATAAGTGTGTTTCTTTTGGTTAAAAAATTAATTGTTTTCGTTTGGTTTATATTTCTAAAAAAATGAGAAATCAAATGGATCATGTTAATTACAACTGCCTCTTTTCAGGCCTTGTTAACATTTAATTGTATTTTATTCTTTACAAATTCCAAATGTAAACGTTTACATTTCGTAAGACAAATCAGATTTTAACAACCGAAATTAAGCTAACTCAATCAAATGTAAACGTTTACATTTTTCAAATGTACTAAAATTTTATTACAACACGATTTTTTAGCACATTTTTTTTTAGTTTTCGTGTTTTTTTTATGTTAAATTTTCTTTATCGTATTATTTTTTTACTTTTAATAAGTTTTTTAATGCGGAAACCACACCGTCATCTCCTTACTATTGGCATTGCCCCATGAAAAATACGGTACTAATTGCAAAGAAACCGCAGTTTTACTTTTTTGAACCGGTTGGTACAATTTTTTATCCCAGGATTCTGAGTTCAAAAAACCCTGAGCATTGATGGCAACTAAATCTCTATGATCAACTTTTATCGTTTCTGTTTTAAAATTGGAATTAACATCTAAAACAACATCATTTATAGATGCCTCTTTAGAAATACCATTGGATTCCAAACAATACACCAAAGGGCCTCTTTTTACAGCCAACTGATTTTTAGTTTCTTCCACCAGGGGATTCGCTTCCATCAACTGTACCGGCATTGGAATATTTAAACTAATAACATCTCCTTTCTTCCATTGGCGATTGATTTTCAAATAACTTCCCGAAATACTATTTGCATCTACGACCCTGTCATTTACTTTCACAACAGTACCACTACTCCAACCTGGGATTCTTAAAAACAAAGCATAATCTCCTTTTGGAGCCTTATCAAATGTTATCGCAATCGCTCCGTCCCAAGGATAATTGGATTGTTGGTGCAATTGAATTGGCGCAGCTTCCTCAGTCTTAGAATTCAATGCATTTGTTCCATACAAATTCACATATAATCCTTCTTTGGTCAAACTGTACGCATAATTGCTTACTTCAGCCACAGTGCGGGTTACGTTAGGAGCGCAACAGTTAGACAAAGCAATATAACCTTCACGCTCACTTCCCCATCTTTGTTTGAATGGCAAATCAACCGATACATTCAACGGATTGTTGTAGCAAAATTTATTTCCTTCTAAATTAATTCCGGATAACACGCTGTTATACAAAGCCAATTCAATTACATCAGCATATTTGGCATCCGCGGTAAGTTGCAGCATACGCCAGTTCCACAATACATTTCCAATGTTCGCACAGGTTTCCGTATGTGCCGTAGCATTTGGCAATTGAAAAGGACGTCCGTAAGCCTGATGGATTTTTTGAACTTCAGTCGGATTATAGGAAGTTCCATCCGGTGAAACACCGTCGTACAAAGCACCACAGGCTCCGGTAATATACATTTTTCGATAAGCGACATCTTCCCAAATGGATTTTAGATTGTCCAATAATTTTTGTTCTCCGGTTTCGGCATATAAATCGGCCACTCCCGCGTACAAGTAATTGGCTCTCACAGCGTGTCCCATCGCGGTGGTTTGCTGTCTGAACGGAATTCGATCCTGATTATCGTCAGTTCCGTCATTCGTAGTTCCGCGAATATCAATTAAATTATTAGCTAATTCTAAATACTTTGGATTCTTTGTCGTACGGTACATTTCGACAATTCCCATATAATGTGATGGACAAATGGCATTTCGAGCCAGTTCCGGCGAGGCTTTTTTGTAAAAATCATACAAATAATCGGCTACGCCTTTAGCAACATTCAAAAAGCTGCTTTTTCCGGTAGCGCGATAATGTACACAGGCAGCAGTCATTAAGTGTCCCATGTTGTATTTTTCGAAACCTAACTGTTTTTTTACTTCTTCAGGTCCCAAAGTCCCCCAACGTTCATCAATTAAAACCGGAGTATGCAAATAACCATCTTTACGTTGCACTTTTTGAAACAAAGCAATAGCTTCATCCATTTGTTTGTCCAGCTTTTTATCTTTGGTCACGGCATAAGTAGCTGCCAAACCCTCAAAAATTTTGTAAAAATCACCATCATGAAAAGAAGGACCTTTAAAAGTTCCTTTCATCTGTCCGGCAGCAATTTCAAAATTAGCGTAGGCATGTGAAACCTCATCATTATGATACAAATCCCACATATACGGCAGCGTTTCCTTATTTTCCACGTTTAACTGTTGTTGCCAGAATCCACCGGTCCATCGTACATCCTGTAAACCCACACTTTTTAACTTGGTAAAAGGGCTAGCCGAATTATCTACTAAACCTTTGTTTTGGGCAAACGCGATTGAACCAGTAATAAATAAAATTGACGATAGGATAATATATCTTTTCATTTTTTATGTTTTTATTTTATCTGTATAAATCTGCTAAATCTGCGTGAAATAATATGGCACGCAGATTAAAACAGATTCTAGCAGATTTTATCTTACTAAATGTTTTTCTTTATTTTACAAAAAAATTAACTGTACGGTTCATTGTATCTCCATCAGCATCTTTAACTGAAATCACCAATGAAGCAAATCCTTTACTATTAGAAGAAAATTCAATTTCTTTTCTTTTTAAAACTACGTTTCCATTAACAACATCATTATAGGAATAAACCGGTTTCTTCTCGTACCCTTTGAAATAATCAGCTACCGAAAAATTTAATTTTTCTCCCGCATTCACAAAATAATGTGGTTGCGCCATCCAGTTCAAATAATCTTCTAACTGCGTATATCCATTTCCACTAGCTGCATTCGCATCGGTAAAATCACCAATTGTTGAATTTGAATTCAATCCTTTGGCAGTTTCCCACCAATTTGGCAATCCGTCCTGATCCGTATCCCAATCGGCCGGACGGCTTTCATTTGGATAATCTTCCCAACTTCCGGCATCCTTTTCATTATCAATCATTCCGCCTAAACCACTTTTACTTCCTTTATACGTATACGTTCCTTTCAAAGTTTCCTTGATAATTCGCTGATCGTGTTCATCAAAAAACGGTTGATTAGCTCCTACATCAGAAAGCACATTTTTATAGGCTGCCTCAGCAGATTGCGTTTTTACAAAAGATTCGAAAAATGGTTTATTTAAATAAGTTTCATAACTTGATTTATCACCATGCGAGTAAGTTACTGTTCTTCCTTTTTCCTGGTTTTTTTCATTAAAATGACCCGGCATCACATTACCATCAAAATAATATTGCTGTTTCCCTTTGCCAACGCCTTCATGCTGTGCATTTAAAGCAAAAAAGAAATTAGTCGAAGCACCCGGTTTGTAATAATTATTGACAAAATTCACCTGATTGGCACCACCGTCAGTAGCGCGGTGTCCCCAGTTATAAACGACATTATTACGAATATCAATTTTTCCGCCATAATAACCATCTCCGTTCAAACCGCCACCAATACTCCAGTTACGACCATAATTATGCGCCAATAAATTATGGTGAAAACTACCTACATCACCACCAATGGTTGCCGCATAACCGTGCATTTTACCCGCACCATATTTATCATGACCCGCCACATTTAGTGCTTCGGCAATCAAAGTACGTTGCAAACTAATGTTGTGTGCTCCTCTGGAACTGAACGATTCATCAATGGTCCAGCTAATCGAAGCGTGATCTATAATACTATTGTTGGCTCCTGTTAATCCCATACCATCATAAGTAGTACCACCACCAATTCTCACTCTTAAAAAACGAATAATACCGTCATTTCCGGTTAGACCAATTGGCGCACGGCTAATCATAATTCCTTTACCCGGAGCGGTTTGTCCCGCAATAGTTACATAAGGCTGACTCACCACTAACCTAGATTTCAATTGGATATTTCCCGAAACATTAAACACAATGGTTTTAGGACCTATCTCTTTTTCTACAGCATCACGCAAACTTCCCGGTCCACTATCATTCAAATTGGTTACTGCAATGACTTTTCCACCACGTCCACCAATGGCAAAACGCCCATAACCTTCGGCTCCCGGAAAAGCTAATTGTGCCGGTTTAAAATACCAGACTTTCCCTTTGGTCACTTCATTATCGGCATCAATTTCATCTACTCTCCAATAATAATTTTTCAAATTACTCAATGAAGTTAAGTCAATCTTCGCTTCTGTTTGTTTCAAATTTCCTTTGAATGCCGCCGAATTTCTATTGGCATCCGCCACTTCTTTTTCGTTTTCACCAAAATAAAAATCATGCGAAACCGTCCCTTCCGGTGCATTCCATTCCAATTTAAAATCTTCGGCTAAAACCACATGTTCGTCATTATTCACCGGTTTAGGCGTATTGGCCTGTTTCTTCAGGTTTGGCAAATCCAATTCAAAACCGTTCAAAACCACTTTTTGAATTTTCCCAATAGCTTCAGCATCCGATTCAAAACGAATAACCACTTCTTTAGCATCCTTTACTTCAAATTTAATATACGAAGTAGCCGCATCGATAGTTGCTGTCGCTCTGTTACTTGGCAAAATAGTTTGCGAATAAACGCCGTTTACAAACACTTTCACCGGAGCAAAATGAGCCACTTCCGGACTATCGAACGTATTATTAAAAGTCAGCAACGTATGTTTTCCTCTCGCTAATCCGCTAATTCGCATTTCAACATTTTTATCGGCAACAATTCCGTCATTGACCAGTCGGGCATAATAAGGCGATTGCACTCCGGTTTTGTACCAACTTGAATTAATAGTCCCTTTTAAAGTTACTTTAATAGTTCCAAATTTCTTTTCAATAACAGTTCCTTCACTAATTGGCCAGGAAATATAATTAGGATCATTAACTTCCTGAGTGCGGCGTTGCGCCAAATCGAAATCGACTTTCAATGACTGTGTAAGCGGAAAAATTTGCTTTTCCTGAGCCACTAAACCCGATGTAAACGTTATCATTGTTCCGGCACAAAAAGCCAGTTGTTTCATTAAATTCATATCTTAACTTATTTTAATTGTAATTTATCTGCTGTACTCATCCCCAACAGATTGATGATGTCTTTTTTTCTTTCTTTTGGAAAAACCTCCAACAAAGTCAGTTTTCCATTTTCTAATTTTCCTTCAACAGTAGTATTTTGGGGCGCATGCAATTTAAAATGCACATCCCATTCTTTTGGCCAGGCAGGAAAAATATAAATCTTATCACCGTTAGTTTGCAACAGCATTTCCTGCATTCCTATCATCCCGCTACCTCCCCAATTATGATCAGGAACCCAATCAAATCCGGGCCCCCAAAAAGCAGGAAAACGTCTTTCGGAATTAGCCATTTTGAGCAAATTGTATTTGGCCGCTTCCTCGGTCAAACCTAATCTGGCGGCAAAAATATTATCTTGTTTCCAACCCACATGACTTCTAAATTTCAAGGCATCTGTATCGTATTTCCAAGTATTCCATGCAATTTCCAAATCGGCTTTGCCAAGACCATGTATTTTCCACGGAAAAACCGAATACAGCTGTGGCACTTCGCTATTATTGATGCGTTCCCAATGTTTGGCCGGAGCCAATGTTTTATGGCCGTCAAATTCTCTAAAATTCAAAGGAGGAATGCGCATTTGAAACGCTTTCAAATATTCTATATCCTCTTTTGACAAATTATTTTCCGATAACATCAATAATTGTTCCGTAATTACTTTTAAAGCCGAAATTGTACTATTTGAATTGTACGTCATTTTATAGGTTTCAGCTCCGGAACCCGGATACAAAACTAATTTTCCGTCTCCATCCAAAGCTTTTCTACCACGTTGTTTGGCCAAATATTGGTAATGTTCGTCAAAAAAACGAAGGCAACTCAAAATAAACGGATTGTATTTTTTAATGTCTTTACCTGCATACACTTTTTGTTGCAACATCATTTGGCAAAATTCTAAAACCGTATCCCATTCATACTCTAACCAAGCATTGTATTCCATGCCGGGATCATAATCTGCCGGGCGTTTCCACTCGTATTCAGCAGGATTTGGTAAACCAAAATTCTCCAATTGTTCGGTAAAAGAAGCTCCATTATGTTTCCAATATACCTGAGAACGCAGTTCGGCATTTTTTTGCAAACTCAAATAATAATCCAATTGAGAAGTCATCATATCAAAATCGCCGCTTTTCAACATGGGAAAATAAACCAAACGTTGGTTTTGTGCTGTCATTGTCCCACCTCCCCAATTGCGAAAATCAGGTGTGAAATTCAAATCCTTGTTGGTAAAAACCGGATCTACGGTAAACAATCCACCATTGAACTTGGTTGGATATTTGCCATAAGCATTGCAACCCAACATATAACGAAACAGCTGGTAATTTTGTCCTATTTGGTAAACCGAATCTTTATCCGTTTTTGCTTTTTGCGTATAAATAAAAGAGCGATTCCAGAAGGCATTCCACCAGGCAACCGTTTTTTTGGCATCTTTTTTATAGGTCGAAATCTGTTTTTGCAATTCATTAGCCCATAAAGTAGCATCTGCCGATTGATTGGTATGCAACTGGATTTGGAACTGATATTTCTTAGCCGCTTTCACACTCGAAAGTTGGTAACCTTTAAAATCCGTATCCTGATACAATCCTGTGTAAGTTCCATCGGTCTTTAAATTAACACCAAAAAGTCTTCCGCCAAAGGTCAGATTTGCCAATGGATTCAGCATTTGGTCTTTTACCGCTTCCATTTTTTGCTGTTTCACCGCTACATCAAAAACCGTATTGGCTCTATTTCTATGATAAAATTGCACTCCATTTTTTTCGAAAGAAATAGAATCTTTAAACGTGACAATCTCCCCTTGTGGAGCCCATTTGTACGAATTGGCATTATTGGCTTTGCCTAAGGACGCTCTATTTTTATAACGCCAACTTTCGTAAGCCACTTTCATTTGGGTTGGATTTTTGCTCGCAACCTCAACATGAATCACCGGATGAAACACATCGACCCAAAGTTTGACAGTAGTTCCATTTTGAGAGACAGTAATATATCCTTCTTTTAAATGTAATTTCTGTTGGAAACCCTCATTTCCCTGAAAGGGATTTGGACTCAAACTTACTTTTACTCTTCCTAATTTCAGCAAAGTATTATGCTCGTCAAAAGTTCCCGAACAAGAAAAATAAAAATACAAATCCCCTTTTTCAACCCATACATTGGCACCAATATCGCCACCACCCAACGGCATGGATTCGGAGGAATTATTGCTTTGTGTATTCCAAACCTGATTGTAATTATCAAGCACAGGAAGTTGCGCTTTGACAGAAAGCGTTAGAAGAAGTAGAAATATGGAAATTAATTTTTTCAATTTTTTTTATTCTTGTTTATACTATTTTAAGTTCTTACCAATTATCCGTTCTAAACGAAGAAAGCGGCAATCCGCCGGTACTGAAAATTTGTGCTTCGGCAAAATCTTTAAATAAATAACGTACAGCAACCGGCTGAGCAACTTTATCCGAAGTCAACACTACCGATTTTCTTCTCACTTCTGCTTTGGCAGGATAAAACACTTTGTTTGCACCCGCAATTTCAAATCCAGTTACATCTTTTCCATTTGCAGTAATACCATTTGGCGCCTTATCAAAGGAAACGGTTACCGAATTGTCTTTGATTTCCATGGCTTTATATTCCGGACTTTCAAATTCAAATCCGCTTAATCCATAGGTTTTTGTCAAAGCCAAATACCCCAATCGAGTTCCTCCGGCTTCTTTATAAATAGGATGAATATTATTTTCTTCACCAATATCCATCAAAACAGCCATTCCGGAATTTGGAATTTCTTTGGAAGCCTGCAATTGTGCCTCACGCAAATAAGCCGAATTGTATTCTTCTTTGTTATCTTTTGGATGAAATTGTGCATAATTAAAGGGGGCTATCTGACAATAATAGAAAGGAAAATCGCCCTGATTCCAAAGTCCGCGCCAGCTGCTCACCATTTTCTTCATCAATTCTTTGTATTGTGCTGCACGCTCATAATTGGATTCTCCCTGATACCAGATACATCCCTTGATTCCGTAACCAATTACCGGAGAAAGCATCCCATTGAACAAAGTAGTAGCTACACGGTTGGGATCCTTGGCTAAATCTTCTTGTTTGGTTGGAATTTTAGCACTCGTAAAATCTCTCAACATTTCCTGATTCATCCAGGCTTCCATACTCGAACCTCCATAAGAAACATGGATTAATCCTACTGGAACTTGCAAAACCTCCTGCAACAAGGAACCAAAATACCAAGCTGTGGCACTAAAATCACCCGTAGCTTGAGGAGCTGCCGCATTCCATTTACCCACGAAATCTTCATTAGGCGTCAAAACTGTGGCTCTTGGAACCGTAATAAATCGTATTTGATTATTGGCAGAATGAACTATTGCCTCATTTCCTTTGTAAACAGGCTGTCCCGGAAAGCCTTTCAACGGCATTTCCATATTGGACTGACCGGAGCACAACCAAACTTCCCCAATCAAGATATTTTTAATTGTTTTCGTTTCCGCATAATCCGAAATTTTAATTTCATAAGGACCGCCCGCAATCGGAGTTTGCAATGCAATTTTCCATTTTCCGTCTTTATCCGCTTTTACTTCATAGGTTTTTGCATCCCATGAAGTTTGGATTTTCAGACTTTGATTTTTGTCTGCCCAACCCCAAATAGGAGCGCTGCTTTGTTGCTGCAACATCATATTATCGGAAAACAAAGCCGGTAATTTAATCGCTGCCTTCATTTGGAAACTTCCAACAAGACATAAAATTGCAACAATTGAATTTCTGAGATTTTTCATATTTCTAATTTATTTTGCCACAGATTAAAAAGATTTATTGGATTTTATAAAACAAAATCTGCGTTTATCTGCAAAATCTGCGTGCCCATTAATTTCCTTTTTTATTTCTAAATTTCAAATCATCGGGTTAAAACCCTTTAGATTATGTACTATTTCTTTATTTCTAATATCACCGGACCTAACAAACCTGCTGGTAACAAATTTTCACTTTCCACCAATCGGTAGCGGGCAGTTGTCCAGGTTAATCGCTCATTTTCTGGCAATTTTTGGTCACCAATTAAACGATTTGCCCAGGTATTCGTTACTTTAATAACAATGGTATTCTTTCCTTTTTTCAAAGCTTTCGAAATATTACATCGATACGGGAAAGTCCAAATCGTTCCACAATCTATTCCGTTTACGCTCACTTCGGCCAAATTGGCTATTGAACCCAAATTGATATAAACCGGCTCTTTGCTATTTTGTTTCCAAACAAATTCTTTTTCATAAACCGCAGTCCCCGAATAATATTTAATACTTTCATTCTCCGAAGAGCTCCAATCAAAAAGTTTGCTGATTCGTAAGGCTTTTTCTGGCCCTTTATAAGCCGGATCAAATTGCAATTTCCAATTTTCATCCAAAGTTTGATCCCTTTTGAAAGTCACAATATTCGAAGCTTTTGATTCTTTACTTTGAATGGTTTTTTCTTTGAAAATTACAAAACAGGATTCATTTTTGTCCAATTCTAATGGAATAATCGTCCTTCCGTTTAGTCTTTTCCATTCATTCAATACTGTCGTTTCATCCGTCACCGGATTGTACAATTGTGGAATTTTTCCGCTTTCGCGAAAGGAAAAAGTAAGCATTCGCTTTTTTTCCAACTGATTGGAAATAAAATAAATTTCTTCCTCGCCACTTCTGCGGTGCGTCCAGGCAATCGAACCTCTGTCACTATCGATTTTATCTTCAAATAATAGATCTGCAGTGATGCCAATTTTGGAAAAATCAGCATCCATAAAAGGTAGCCGGATAAGGGTTCCCTTTCCTAATTTCCAAGAACCTGACACCGTATTTTTTGCATTAGACCATAATTCATCTACGACCACCTGCCATTTTTTGGCTTCTTCAGCAGTTTGAAAACTTGGAGCTGCAATCGGTTTTTTATCAATAAAAAGGGTCGCTCCTTCTTTGACCAAAGCCAACATTTTTTCGGCTACAGCCAAAGAAATAATTTTGTTCGGAGCCATTCTTCTGCTTCCCGGGAACAGCAATGCACCATATTCAATTCCGGCATCAAAGCTCACTTTTCCGTTTATCACTTTTGCTTTCCGTAAAAAAACATCGGCGTTGAACGAATCGTATTGGTAGCCATTCATCGGATTCACCCATTGGGACAAATCGGTATTATTTTTTGAGTAACTTACTTCTTTTGGCATTTTGGCATCGGGCTGCCCCTCATTTGCCAATCGGATTTTTTCACTGGCAATTCTATCTTCACCAAAAACATGAGGCACAAAAGGAAACAAACGATCCGGCACCAAAGAACGGGAAGGCAAATCTTCGCCAATAAAAACAGCCAAATCCACTACGGGTTTACCTTTTTGCAATTGAAATTGTACACGCTGTGCATAATCAAACCAAGCCTTTCCGGGTTTCCACCAAGTTTGATCCCTTTGGAAAAACGAACCAATATCGTCCAAAGTCATTCCCGGTTTTCGATCCAACCACGGATTATGTACAAAAACATGGTAGAAAAAACGGTTGATTCCCAAGGCATAATTTCGGTCGGCAATGACTTTTAAATTCCCCGGATGCTCATCCCAATCCATTCGCAAAGCGGTAAAAGCTTCGGCTTGAATAATATCTTTTCCATAAATATGTCCGCCCGAAATCGCATCCAACATATCAAATGGTTTATCATGCGTAGGGCTTTTTAACCAAAATTCCCCACTAGGATAATCCACATATTGAAAATGCAATAAGGCATCGCTCATCATGGTTGGCGCCACATTTTCGGAACTGAATTTTACCTTGGCTTCTTTGGCAATCTGGGCAACTGTCCCGTAGAAATTCTCAGCTACCAATTCGGCGATAGTTTTTCGAACATCATACAAAAGCTTTTCAGAAGTATCCACATTTTCAACAGGAATTCCGGCCATAACCGGCAAATAGTCTACAATATCGTAACCTCTTCTTTTCTTGAATTCGCTTTGAAAAATGGAAGACCAATTTTGGCTGCCACATTCCCAGCTGTCCAAATGTAAAATTTGCAAAACTCTCGAAGCCAAATCTGGACCTGCAATTCGAATTGCTTCTCCAAACCAATGGTCGAGCTGAAAACGAATCAGTTCTGGATGGAATTTATCCACTTCCAAACCTTTTCCGGCACCTCCAGTCGCATTTTCATGTCCGGTAGAAGTATGTCCCATACGGATAATTTTCCATTTCCCTTTTGGTGCTTTCCAATTCAAATTACCATTGGCATCTACAAATTGACTCACATTGATAATTGAAGCTTTGGGAAAAGCATCTGGAATTTCATCGGTGGTTGTTGCTGGACTCAAACGCCATATTGCCCCTGATTTCCCTTCGTAATTTCCAATTGTTGCCTGATTGGAAAGTGTAATTTTACTTACTTTCAAGCTGCTTTGCTTCCATTTGGCAAAATCCAAATCTTCGGCTCCTGGCTCAGTTCCAGCCGGATCAAAAACAAATCGGAAATATTTGGCTGAAATAGCTTTGATAGTAGCTGTGGTTCCATAATCGGTGTTTTGCCAGCCTTGTCGAGGTGGATGTAATCTTTGATGAAAAGTAAAATTCACCCCATCATTGCTGGTCTCCACAATCAATCGTTGTGCTTGAAAATCCAATCCTTTGGTTTGAATATTTATATTTCGACACAAAAAAGGCTTTTCAAATTCGTATAAAATCCAGCCTTTTTCACTTATTTTCAAATTACCATCAAGTGTTGGATTGACCAAAAAATCTGCATTTTCACCGTTGGAAGTTATGACTTTTGGAAGTAAGACTTTCGAATTTTGTTCCCAATCTTTTATCGGAATCGCAAAAGTGGCAATGTCTTTATAATAATCTTTGTAATGTTCCGGCACAGCCAATTGCGTCGCTATCTTTTTACCTCCGGTAAATTCAATAGTGGACCAAACTACTTTTTGCATTGACATTTCGGGAGTAATCCAAGGACCTCCAGCCACCGCAAAACCATCGGCTGCGTGAAAGGCCAATTTTACGCCTAAACGATCAGCTTCTACAAAAGCCCATTTGACCATATCCCAAAATTCAGGACTCAATTGCAAAACTGGCGGACTGATGAGTGGCGGTTCGGCAGGTCCTTTAATCGTCATCAAATATGCCCCTTCTATCCCCACTTGTTTCATGGCTTCCAAATCGGCCGTGATTCCTTCCTTGGAATAGGCGGCTTTCATCCAATACCAATATACCCAAGGCTTTGAGGATTCAATTGTAGGCTGAAAAGCCGAGTTCTCTTTTAGACGAACTTCCTGTGCGGAAAGCATTCCCGAAAGAAGTAAAATAAGAAAGAAGTATTTTTTATTAAACATTATTGTTGTTTTTCTAATGTATCATTTTAAAAATCAGCTAAATCTGCGTGAAAAAAATTTGCACGCAGATTTGACAGATTTTCGCTGATCCTGCAAGGTCTCTTTTGACCTTGCAGATATAAACTATTATTTAAAATACCTACAAGGTTTTGAAAACCTTGCAGAATTAAAACATTCTTAAATTTAATAATTGAACTTTTTTAAATTAGATTCCAATTCGTTTTTGGAACCTGTAAAAGGAATCAAATAAAAACTATAATTATAATCACCCGAAGGGATTTGATATTTTTCTAAAGGAGCTGCCACCGGCGACCAACTGTCATTTCCGCCAACGCCCATTTGTTTTAAATCAATATTTACTGTCAAAAACCCTGGATTTACCAAGTCGCAGGTATGTTTGGCATCATCCAAATTTTGTTGGGTGTAAGGCCAAGCGCTCATATTCAAGTTTTGCTTTTCTTTCACAACTAGCAAGCCAGAATTCTTTATTGGCGTTGTAAATGCCATCCAGCGCACCTCCGTTCTATTGGCATTTTCCTGAGGCATGACATAAGGCTCAATGAATTTGTCAATTGGCAACGAATATTCCCCAACGGTAAACCCAAAACTACGATCGCAATAATTCTCCATTTCGCCCTTTCCGTACCATGAAATTTGGTCAAAATCATTATTGATACCCATTTGCATTCCAATACGTGGAATATTTGGCAGTTTGGAACTGGCTTTCAACTGATAATCTGCTTTTATCATTCCGTTTGGATGAATGTTGTACACCACTTTTACCGCTGCACTATCCTTAATTATTTCGTAATCACTCGTGATTTTTATTTCAGCAGCGGATTGTTCCATTTTTATATTTTTCAACATTGGCTTAGCCGAAAACCACTGTTTTAAAATTTTATGAGGTTTCCAGCCTTTGCGGTCATTATCGGTTAAGGCACGAGTGAAATTAGGCAACAAAGCTGCTTTTATTTGTTCTTTACCTTTCAAAAGATAAGAATCTAAAGCACCATTCATTTTATTGATTTTGATGCTAAAATCCGTTCCGCTGACTATATAATCGTCATTGGTTTCTGCCAAATTGCTTTTTTGTTTGGCTTCCGCCAAAGTAACATCGGTTTTCTTTTGCAACAAAAATTGGTCGGTTGCCACCGCATAGCCTTTTGAAGCCCAAAATTCGTCTTTGGCCAATTGAAATTCGATATTCAAGAAATACTCCGAATCTTTTTTCATCTTCGGAAGGTATTTGTTTACATCTAATACAAAATCAGTTCCAGCCGGAATATCCATTGGTTTTAAAACCACTTGTTTAACAACATTTCCATTTTCCAACACCTTCAAAACCGGAATAAAATCACTTAAATTTTGGACTGTTTGTCGGTTATGAATCCTTAATTTATTATCGGAACTCAAACTAGAGGTAGCGGGTTGATAAATCCATTTGTTTTCGTACATGGCAGCTTTTGGTCTTCCGTCCGGAGCAACCATACCGTTGATATTGAAATTGCCATCGTGTTTTTTCTCACCAAAATCACCACCGTAACCAAAATATTCCTGACCTGTTTTGACATCTTTTCGAAGCAATCCCTGATCTTTCAAATCCCAAATACATCCTCCAATCACGCGGGGAGTTGAACGAAATTCATCCCACATTTCTTTTAAATTTCCGGTTGAATTTCCCATAGAGTGCGCATACTCTACAAACAAAATTGGGCGAGTATCCTTCTTTTGGTCAACCAAAAACTTAGGCGTAAAAACTCCCGGATAAAAACGGCTTACGATATCTACATAAGGCTCGTCCTGAGGATTTTCAAAACGATGCGAATGATCTACCGTTTTAGGATAACGAGAATCCAAAGGGTCGATATAGCCGTTTAATCGTGGATTACCTTGCGCCGGTTCATAATGTACAGGTCTTGTAATATCGTAATCATGAGTCCAGGCAGCCATTGCAGCGTGATTAGGACCTTTACCGGCTTCGTTACCCAAACTCCACATTACAATACTCGGATGATTTTTGTCACGATGTATCATGCGGGTCATACGTTCCAAATAGGCAGCTGTCCATTGCTGGTCGTTACTCAAATGTCCGCCTAAACCATGTGTTTCCAGATTGGCTTCGTCCATGACCATTAGGCCATATTTATCGCATAAATCGTAGAAATATGGATCGTCCGGAAAATGACTTGTACGCACAAAATTAAAATTGAACTTTTTCATCAATTTTACATCCTCTTCCAAATCCTGATGATTCACTGCCTCTCCTCTTTCAGGATGATGACCGTGATGATTCACTCCGTACACATAAGTTTCCTTGCCATTGATGAGCATTTTTCCATTTTCTTTGGAAAATTCAATCGATCGAAAGCCCAACTTACAGCTTTTTACTTCACTAATACTTCCATCAGGATTTTTTAGCGTCATGACCAAGGTGTACAGATTTGGTTTTTCGGCACTCCATTTCAATGGATTTTTAATCGTTTCCTGGAAGAATCCAAAACGCACCTTATCCAAACGTGGCGAAACTTCTTCAATAATCTCAGAAGCTTTTCGAACTAAGGCTTTTTCAAATAAAGGTTTGTTTTGCGCATCATATAATTGTACTTCAAAAGTTTGATCTTTAACAACTTCTCCCGTCAAATTATCTAATCTAGGACGCAATTGAAAAAGTGCATCCTGATAGTTTTTGTCTAACTTGGTTTGGTAAAAGAAATCGGCAATGCGTAATTTTGGCTCAGCCATAAGATACACTTCACGCTGAATTCCGCTTAAACGCCAATGGTCCTGATCTTCTAAATAAGAACCATCACTGTAACGTAAAACGCGAACTGATAAAACATTTTCTCCTTTTTTGAGATAAGATGTAATGTTGAATTCAGATGAATTAAAACTATCCTGACCGTAACCTACAAAATCACCATTAATCCAAACCTGAAATGCTGAACTTACCCCTCCGAAATGAAGGCTAACGGTCATTCCATTCCAGTTTTCAGGAACCGTAAATTTTCGTTGGTAAGAACCAACAGGATTATCATCCTGAGGTACAAACGGTGGATTGACCGGTCGGAAAGAATAAACCGCACTTTTGTAAATCGCCATTCCGTAACCTTTCATTTCCCAATTAGAAGGCACTTCTATTTTGTCCCAGCCTTTTACTTCATTTTTATAAAAATCCTGCGGTGCTTCCTGAAGGTTATTGGCAAATTTAAAATCCCATTCGCCATTCAGCATTTTAATTCGGCTTTTTTCACGTTTTCCTTCCAAAGCATCGGCCACTGTGGCATACGAATAGGCAGTTGCCCGAGCCGGTTCCCGATTAATGCTGGTAATCATTGGATTTTCCCAGGGATTAAAAGCATACTTTTGAGGGATTCTCGGAATTCCTGCTGGTTCACCTGTAACCAGTTGGGCATGGCTAATTAAAGGAAGTATTAAGAATAAAGTATTAATTATTAAGCTTTTCGAATCAATACACATTGATTTTAAAAACCTTTCAATCCACCGTTTACTACTTAAATTCTCTTGAACAAAATTGATCATCTTATTTTTTTCTAACTTTAAACTGATACTGCTACTGAATACTGAAGACTTTATTTCTTCTTTTTTTCAGGCGGAGCCACAAAATGCACTTCGCTTTTTCCTAAATCTTTCGAAGTAGCCACGGCAATCCCGCGTTGTTCTGCTTTATTAACAGCGCAATAAAAATGATAGACTACGCCATCGTGTTTTACCACAAAAGACTTATGGGCAAACATATTATCATACGGTTCCGAAGATTCAATCAAATTAGCACCTTTCCATTCTTTCCAGTTTACCAAATCATTTGAAACCGCAAAACGGTTGAATGCGCCCTGATCCCAACCCGTCCAGAAAGCTCCAAAATAGAACATCACCCAGGTATCATTAATTCGTTGAATAAAAGCATCACCCGTAATTCCTCTGTGGTGATTTAATAATGCTTTTTTACCGTAACGTTTCCAGTTTACCATATCGTTAGAAACAGCCATACCAATACGTTCTGCGCCTTTAGCCGGATTGATACTATCGCCACGGGCATTATAATACATAATAAATTTATTTCCGGTAATACGTTCTTTGTCTTCAATCACCGAGTTCTTGTACATTGTACTGTTGTCCCAAAAACTAACATCAGTATCCTTTGGAGTTAAAACCGGTTTTGGCAAACGCTTAAATTCATGTGGTCTAGTAGGTGATTCTTTGGTATAAGCCATCCCAATTGATAAAACTCCGGCTTCATAACCCGTAGTATTTCCACCAAAATAACTCATCCAGTATTTGCCATCATATTTTTTCCACTCATATGAACCGCCCCAGCTGTAATCTTGCAAAGCAATATAACCTGCTTTTTGATTGACATCCCATTCACTTTCATCCTTCGAAAAAGACATTACTTTTCCTAAATGTTTCCAGTTTAATAAATCATTACTCTCGGCAAGCCAGGTTTCATAACCTCTTCCGTCGTAAATCAGATAGGTCATAAACCATTTTCCATCTTTACGAAAAACCGAAGGACAGTCCATTTTATACGAATTATCCGTTGGCACCATCACCAAACCGTATTTGTAAGGTGTTTTGATTTCGTTATAAATCTCATTCATTACCGCATCGGTGATATCACGCTTCTTGTAATGTGTGGCACAGCTTACTGTAGCTAAAGCTACAATTCCTGTTAGGAGATTTTTAATTGTGTTTTTCATTTTATAAATTTTATTAGGCCACGGATGGCACTGATTTTACAGATTCCCACGGATTTATTTTTTTTTTGCCACAGATCAAAAGATTATCCCAGATTTATTTTTAAATTTAAATCTGTGCCAATCTGTTTCATCCGTATAATCAGTGGCCTATTACTATTTATTTCAACTCTTTCAATCGTTGCTCCATCACCTCCCGATTCAACTTTACTTTAACCATTCCGGTAGGATGAAAACGCTTTTTCAAGTCGATGGCATTGTACACAATCGTATACACATCGTTTCCTTCGGGAATCAAACAAAGCGGTGTTCGCATAATATCCCACCATTTGTCGACTTTGGTTTCAATAGGCCAATAATGTGCTTCTGACCAGTTAATTCCGTCTTTAGAAAGTGTATAGCCCATCATATTTGGCAAATGATGCCCCCAACCTTCGGGACCTCCATCAAAAACAGCGATGTACAAGCCGTTTGGCAACTGACTCACAATTGGATTTTCGACAAACATGGGATGAATGGATTTTATCGGTTCCAAACCTTTGTTTAATCGTGTCCAGGGTCCTTCTAAACTTTTTGATTCAGCCAAAGCCACAAACCAACCTTTTCCGGATTTTTTAGGATAATCTTTCCAGCTTTCAAAAGGATAAGCACCGCTGTAAAAACCGTAATATTTATCGCCTACTTGATACGGAAAAAAGGAAGCAACACCTTGACGACCTTCCCAAGGTTGAGAATCCAATCCTGGTTCCATGATAATTCCAATGTCTTTGTACGGACCGGCAATGCCGTTGATTCCTGCTACAGTAGATTCGCATCTCCAGATACGTCCGAAAGAATGATTGGGTTGAATTTCTTTGTGAACGGTATAGGCCAAATAATAGCCGTACCATTTATTTTCTTTTTCGTTAAAAACCGGCATATACGACCAAATTGCTCCACGACGATCGTTCATTGGATTATCATCTTCAGTAATGGCATACGTTCCGCTGGCCTGCAAAATGGTTGATTCTCTTTTCCAATGAATCGCATCTTTACTTGTCCAGTGACCAATTTTGGTTTTCACACGGTCGTAATACATTTCGACTCCTTTTTCACCGGCTCTTTCCGTTGGAAACATATGATAAGTATCGCCAACTTTTACCACACGACCGCCTTCAAAACCGCCCTGAATCCCTTCAGTTCCCGGAAAACCTTCGTCAATAACCGGTTTATTTTCTCCACCGATAATTTCAAACAAAGGTTTTTCATCCGAAAATCCTTCGATGATATACGTTGGATTCCATAATCTTCCGTCTAATTTTTCGGCATTTCGTGCTTCCAAAGCCTGCTTCACTTTAACCACACCCAAAACCGAAAAAAGTCCTTTAGCATCAGGTAAAATCGTGTGCGTCCCTTTTTCGAACGAAAGCGCATGCACATTAACCGGCGGCAATCCGGTAATTGTAACTCCGTTTTGCAACAACAAAGTAGCTTTGTAAGGCGAATTGTCTAATTGTAAAAATTGTTCGCTTTTTTCCTGAAAAATCCCCACCAACAACACCGATTTTTCTTTGAACTTCAATTTCAAAGGAGCATTCGTTCCATTTTTATATAAATCTAATGGAATTTCAACACCTGTTAAACCTTCCAATTCCGGAGCCAAACCGACAATATTGTGTTTACTTCCCGAAAAAACATGAGCGTATTGTGTTGTTTTAAAAGTTTTATATTTCGATTTTACGACTTCGAAAGAAGCAGCTTCCCAATTGTTTTTTTGCGCATTTGCTTGAATACATAACAGAAACAGTGCAACAAATGCGGTTTTTATTTTTGAATTAAAATAATATTTCATTTTGTTTGAAAACATAATTTTTTCTTTTTAAGCAACAGTTTTTCTACGATTTTGTCATTCCGACGAAGGAGGAATCTCCTAACAATTACAAAAAACTTGACTATGCAAGTGTGATTGCCGCGCTATCGCTCGCAATGACTAAATTGCTTTGTAACTAATTTGATAGCTTACATTTGGTTTAACCGTTAATTGATATTTGTTCTTCCCTAACACAACAATCGTTCCCGAATTGGTTTTTGGTTTTGATTTACTTTCGATAATCAATTTTCCTTCGCCTTCAGCCGCTTTCACTTTGATTTCAGATTTACTTATGAACAATGAAACTTCTCCTTTTGGTGTAGGCACTTTTCCTTCCATCCATTGTAATCCGCCCAAATTAGGTTTGATTTCGTATTGAGCATATCCGGGAGCAGTAGGTTTTACACCCAAATAATATTTCCCTAACAAATAAATCGGGCTGGAACCCCAGGCATGGCAAAGACTTTTTCCATAAGGACGACCGTACATTTCTAAATGTGCTGCCCCTTTTTTATTTGGGTTGTATTCTTCCCAGAAAGAGGTTGCGCCCTCTTTTAGCATACCTCCCCAATAGTCTTTCATTTCTTTCAATACATAATCCTGTTCGCCCATAGCACATAAGGCTTCCAACTCGTAAAAACGCATGTATGGCGTGGTGATTTGAAGAATATTGTCATTCAACAAGACTTTATTTTTAATACTTTGTTTTTGTTCTTCCGTAAAATAATTAAAGAAAATCCCAAACATATTGGCGTATCGGGTAACAATATCCTGCATTTTACCATCAATACGCTGGTGTTTCATGACGTTCTCTTTTTTATCCCAAAACACATCGAATAGTTTGGTTTTTAAATCGGCGGCTAATTTTTCATACTGTTTTTGGTCTTCATTTTGACCTGCAATTTTAGCACTCACCGCCATAGCTTCCAGACTTCTGGCTAGAAGCATTTGTTCAAAACTCACCTCGCCCGTTTTTGGTAATCCGTTTGCCCAGTCAATAAAAACCCAGTCTCCTTCTAAAGGTTCGAGGAATCCGTTTTTGTTTCTTCTTTCCAAGCAAAATTCCATCAGCGATTTCATTCTTGGGTAAAAAGTTTTGATAAATTTCGTATCGCCGGTATGCAAATAATAATCGTAAACACCTACAAACCAATACAGAGAATAATCCATAATGATATTAATATGAGCCGTCACAGGCTCCTTGCCACGAAGTGCCAAAAGCGTTCTTTCTACCGAAGCCGAATCAAAGAACAAATAATAATTCATTAAATAACTTTGATACGCATCACCGGACCAAACCCAGCGATCGCGCTTGATCCCGTCTATAAAAAATTCGCGGGATGTTAAATGCATCGTATAAGCCGACACATCCCAAATTTTATTCAATTCCTGGTCGGAAGATTTGAAAGCACCTCGATATTCTAACGGCAAATATTCGTAATCCATCGAAATGGAATCGTATTGCACCGATGGATCTGCAACCACCTGAACATAACGGAATGCTTTGGATCCATTATGCGTGTAAGTTTCCGCCTGTTTTCCGTCAAAAGACAAATGGTCTAAGGTTTCACATTTGGCAGTATCCAGAGCTTCCTCACGAGACTCACCATAATACAATGCTATTTTACCTTTACCTTTTAAACCGTGAATTTTGATGTAACCAAAGGTTTCTTTGCCAAAATCCACCAACTTCCCAGCGCCAATTTTTTCTGTTTTTTTGGCAAACCAAGGTGTCGTTGTTAATTTAAAACCAGAAGGCTTATTTTCAGGCGCATCAAAATTCCAGGAACCCACAGGCACCCAAGGCGTTCCCGATTGCTGTGCTTTTCCATTTTCATCAATCCACAATTTATCTTCATTCGTCACAATCCAAGAAGCGTCAGATTTTACATATTTACCCGCAATATAAATAGCCGGCAACACTTCCTGATTATATACTTTAAAAGAAATTTTGTGTTTGCCGGCAGGAATTTTTAAAGATTTTGGCTGGCCATAAATTTGCACTCCATCCAAAAGCAATTGAAAAGGACCTTCAGTGAAGATTTTCACCTCATCGGCTTCCGGAATATCTACTTCTGTTTGAAAAGTTACCAAAGCATACGGACTATAATATTGCCAAAGCGGTGGAAATACGGCTTCGCGTTCGGTACGTCTTACCTGCATTTTATTGCTTAACCAAATTTCAAAATCACCCGGATACCAGATCCAGGTGGCTTTATTTTCTTTGGATTGCGTTTGTGCATTAAGATTATTAAAAGAAAATAGAATAACCAGAATAAACAATGTTATTAATGTTCTAAAAATTAAAAATTGATGTTTCATATAAGGTTATTGTTTAATATTTTATTGCTTTTTTCAAAATACATTAATTGTGTTTCACCACATATTCTTTTTTATTCTCTAATTTTTCACTTCCATTTTGAGTCAAAAAAATAGGATTAACAGCCACTAAATTCCCTCTAAATTCTTCCGTATCAGCTTCATGATAATAAATATCAAAAGTAAGACTATAACGTCCTCCATTAGATTTGTCCATAAGACCTAAATAATCATGAGAATTGATATTTTGTCCCACTTTAACAGCAATTGAATTTTCTTCTATCCCTGAATATGATGCGAAAGTACCATCCGAATGTTCTACAACAATTTCTTTTACCGCTACTTTTTTAGTCTCTTGAGCTGTCTCGTCTTTATCAAATCTTGTTAAAGTTCTTAGAAATACAACAACTCCTTTTCTCATTGTAAAAACACTATCTTGATTATTTGAATAAACAATATATTTTTTCCATCTGTCAGGACTTATACCTGGCCTAGTCCCCCAATAAATCTTAACTTTCTTTCCATTTTTAAATGGGAGTTCATAAGTTAAGGCAGAATTTATTTTAGGATTAAGATATCCTTGAGTAACGTTATAACTATAGAAGAAATCAATTTTTTTATTCTTATTTAAGGGTTTTAATTTAAAAAGAAAACCCGAATTGGCAGTTACATTAAATTTGGGAATGCTATCATTTTCTGCATTTTCAAGCTTTGAGAAATTTAAACTTACAATAAAACTTCCTACAGCTCCTTTTTCATAATAAAAGTCAACTGTATTATCAGCATTTTTATTGGCTTTAATATGAAGATTAGGATTTTCTTGTGCATACGAAGTAACCCAAATCACAAATAAAAGCAATAGACTAAACAACTTATTTTTTCCGGAAGCAATAGTGTTTTTCATAATTTATTTAAATTTTAATGACCATTAAAAATAACGTAAAGTGCAATCATTACTAAAGTTAACACCACCCATAACATTTTCACCTGCCTGTCCGGTTTGGCTGCCGGATTGATTTTCAACAACTCCTGATTGTCTTTTTGTCCCGCTTTGTCAGTAATTGTAATCACATAAGCCATTACTGCCAAGGCAACAAAAATGTAAAACGACAACAATAAGAAATGAGGCCAGTGATAGACTCCGTTTGGAAAAACCCATAAGTATAAAACTCCCGTTCCTAAACTGATAACTGTTCCTAAAGTCAGGGTTAAATTGGCTGCTCTTGTGGTGGTTTTGTTCCAAAGTACCCCAAATAAAAATACAACCGACATTGGTGGAGCTATAAATCCTAAAACCGATTGGAAAATATCAAAAAGATTCAATCCTTTGATACTGTCAATAGCCAATGTGATTAAAATGGCCAATAATGAACCAAATAAAGTCACCAATCTTCCTATTTTTACAATCTCTTTGTTAGTCGCATTCGGTTTATGGTTTTTCACATAAACATCCATAGTAAACACTGTACTTAAGGAATTCAAAGCCGAACCAATTGTACTGATTAAAGCGGCAATCAACACCACAATAATCAAACCACGTAATCCAGCCGGAAACAATTGGGTTACCATAGTCATATAAGCCTCATCCGGATTTTTTAAATGCGGAAACAATACAAAACATACAATTCCCGGAAGGATGAACAAAGGCACATCCAATATTTTTAACCAACCGATAAAATTGGCTCCTAATTGTCCCTGTTTTAAATTTTTGGCACCCAAAATAGATTGTACCATCGACTGATCGGTACACCAAAACCAAACTCCCATAATAGGATACCCTAATAAAATGGCCAACCAAGGATAGTTTTTATCGTCTGCCGGTAATAATAAATTCCAATAAGAACCCGGAGTACTATGATAAATATGTTCTAATCCTCCTGCTTTGTTAACCCCCATTATCACCAATAATAACGAAACTCCAATCAGTAATAACATCTGGAAAACATTCGTATAAGCAATAGCTTTTAATCCTCCCGCAGCCGCAAAAAAACCGGATAGTATGACCATCATAATTACGGAAAGATACATCGGTAAATCCAACAATTGTTTCACCAAAACACCTCCGGCAAACAAGGTTAAAGACAGCCACGAAATCAGAATAGTAATCAAAGTGTACCAGGCCAATATATTTCGGGTTGAATCGCCAAAGCGTTTTCCCATAAATTCCGGTAAAGTCAAAACTTTTGCTCCTAAATATCTTGGTGAAAAAACGACAGCCAAAAGCAAAATAAAAATAAAAGCATACCAGGCAAAATTACCGGCTACAATTCCCGTAGTAAATCCTACGCTGGCAGAAGCAATCAGCATCGAAGGCCCCACATTGGTTCCCCACATATTCAATCCGATACTTAACCATCCTAAAGTATTTCCGGCTAAAAAAATACTTTCGTCTTCTGATTTTTTATTTTTTATAAAAGAAATATAATATCCAAAAGCAATCAACACCAAAAGATAGCCTATTACTACTGCATAATCTACTGGTTCTAAAAAACTACTGATTTTACTCATTTTTTATGGGTTTTAAAGTTGAATATCATATTCGCCCAAAACATCGGCAATTTTTACGGGCATTCCGGTTTGTAAAGTCTTGTCCATTGCCTGTAACAAAGCTACGGTTCCAATTCCTTCTTTCATATCCGGATAAGCCGTAAACCCTTGTTCGATACTATCCGCAAAATATTCTAAGTAATTTTGATATTCTCCCCCATGGTGACTTTGCCCCTCAAAACGGAAATAGTATTTTATAGTAGCATCACCCCAGTGAATGATTTTTTCTTCTCCTTCTTTATCGGTCACCGAATAACGCAATTCGTGATAATCAGCCTGACTGGCGCCTTCAGTTCCTCTTAAAATAACGGTCATTCCGCTGTCTCGTTTGGTAGGCTGTGTTGGCGAAGTATAAACACCACTTACGCGGGCAATACGTCCATCAGTAGCTTTGAAAATAAAATGCATCGTATCTTCGTTTTTCAAACCTGCTGTTTTTCCGTTGCTGCTTATCATTCCGTAGCCCATTACTTCTTCGATATTTGGTAAATACCAACGGATGAAATCTACTGGATGACTTAACCCGCCATACAACCATTTGAAAGATTGTAACAAAGACCATTCTTTCTTTAAAAACCAACGGTGATCTGCATGATAATGTGATTCAATGGTAATCAAATCGCCAATAACTCCTGCTTCAAAATCTTTTCTTTGTCTTTTAGCTGGTTCAAAGAAACGAGAACTTTGTCCCACAAAAACTTTTTTTCCTGTTTGCTCACTAATAGCAATTAACTCTTTGGCAGCAGCCAAATCATCAATAAAAGGCTTGGTACAAACTACGTGTTTTCCATGCAATAAAGCCTGTTTTACATGTTCGGCATGTAAATGATCCGGAGTATAAATAGCAATAATATCAATAGCCTCATCCTGCAACAAATTATCATAATTCGTAGTGTAGTGCGGAAAATCAAATTCCTTAGCGCGTTGCTTACACAGTTCTTCATTTCTGTCACACACTTTTACCAATTCTACTTTGCTGCTTTCTATTGCGGCCGACATGGTACTGCGTCCTTCTCCAAGACCTAAAATGGCTATTTTTAACATTGATTATTTAGTTTAATTCGTTTTTAAAACCATTAAGAAATTAAGTTTCATTTATATTTTCTAAACTTAATTTTCTTAATTACTTAATGGTAAAATTTTATGTTCTTACTGTTTATTTTGGCTTTCTATTTTTTCTCTTCTACTTTTTTCAAAAAAATCCAGGTTCCCCCGGCTTTAGCGTCTTCAATTCCGGTTTGGTATTTTTTCATCAAAGCATTCCATTCATCCACACGCGGATTGTTTTCGGTAGTTTTCGGATTTAATTTATCCAAATCTTCTCCTTTTGGAATACTGATGACTAACATCAATTGTCGGCCATTTTTAAAAACCTGCAATTGTTGAAAATCGGCATTACAAAATCCTTTTGCTATTTCCGGCCATTTTTCAAACTGGGTTTTATGATAATCCAAATATTCCTGTTGCATTTTTGGGTTTTCAACCAGATTAGCTGTCAAAACAATATTTTCCCATTCAGAGGCTGGTTTTACTCCCGGACATCTTTCAAAATTTTGAAAATCGTAAACCGGGTTTTCATAAATTTTTATTTGCAAATCAGGGAAAGCCAAAGCCAATTTTCTTTTCGTTCGTTCCGGTTGATTCATCAAACCGTAAATCACCAGATGATTTTCCCATTGGTACAATTCTTCGCCCACGATACGGAAACCTTTGATAGTCGATTTGATTTTGGCTACATCCAAATTCTTCCCTATCACTTCAATCGCAACCGATTTTGGCATTTCCTGTAATCCCCATGCCTCGTCAATTACGACTTCTTTTTTCAAATTGGTATAAGGCGCACGAATTCCGGCATTTTCTTTAATCGAATTGCTCACAAACTGATTGTTATCCTGCCAAATATTTCCTGCAGGACCATTATTGTTTTTCAGGATTTTTTGAATCGGAATCCAATTGTTTTTAATGGTGAAATGCTGAGAACCTTCATCGGTGTACAAATACAACCACAAAAACGGATCGTGTGCATACGGACTGTAATATACCTTGTCAATATAATTCTCCTCAATAAAACTATTTGGCTGAGAAGATAGCGTGTAAATTCCGGCTACATCATGTAAATGTTTGGCATAATGATGGATTTTATTTGCCAAAATTCTGTTGTTTTTCATCACATTTTCGGTATGTGTCCAACCCCAACCCATCGAAATACCACTGTATGCCACATCCGAAATTTCATTGTGTTCAATGGTCAAATCTTTCACAAAACCAGCTGCGATTCCTAAGCATCCCCAATCGTCATTGGCTACATTGGTAATTAGGTTATCGGCAATCAATTCGTTAGAACAAATCTCTCTTTCGTCTTTTACCTGCAAAGGCAAATGCGACTCATAAGCTTCTTCAGAGAAAACGCCTAAACAAATTCCGTTTCCACCAATGTCTTTAAATAAATTTCCCTGAATCGTATTATGATTGGTTCCCTTATTCAAATCCAAACCAGTGGAAGACAAATGCTCAAAACGACATCCCTCAAAAGTATTGTTATGAGCAAAATTCACTTCTACAGCGGCTCTTGGTCGCCCTACCCAACCCTGATTTTCCAAAGAAGCCTGATTAGGCGTTCCCGGAATTTTCAATTTATAAGCATCCAGCAAATACATTCCGGCCTGTAACGGCACATGACCTTGTTGCGACGGACGCAGCCAATTGCTGTACTGGAACGAAATCCCTTTGAATTTTACGTCATGAACCGGTCTGTCGATAGTTCCTTTTATATCTACCAAATTTTCTAAAACCGGCGCTATTACTTTGGCCGAAGCCATATTTTCTCCCTTTCTTGGGATATAGTAAATCTTTGCATTTCTTCGGTCCAAGAACCATTCTCCGGCTTCATTCAGCAAAGATTTAGCATTGTTTAAAAAGAAAGCTGAATTTCCGTTGTTCTTTGAAATCCAGGGTGCCGGCCACGGATGCTCACTTTGAATGCGACTTTCCGGTTTTTCAAATGAAAGTCTCGCGCTGTCTTTAACAACTTCAATATTTTTTATTCTCAAATGAGCAATCGCCCACCATTGTACAATATACATTTCCATCCCCGGTTCATACTTCACCGATTTGTCTTTAAAAGGAATCCAGCAGGTTTCGGTCGTTTTGTCCCAGGACAAAATTCTTTCCATTTTATTTCCGGCAGTACTTTTGGCACGAACAGCTTTTACATCATTCACCCAAAGTTGGCGGTAATTAATCACTTCTCCGGCAATTTGTGGTGCATTGGCTATCCAAACCGTACCAGCTTTCTGTCCGTTGATAACAGTAGTTGATTTTTTCCAGTTTTTAATGGCAATTCCCCCGCTAAAAATTGGATTTGCATTCACATCAGCTTCAATAGTTGTCGGGCTATCTGCAGTTCCGGAATCTTCCGGTCTAACGAATAAAGCTTCATCAAAATAATAAGTTCCGTCTTTGATAATAATATGGATTCCGCCTTTGATAGAAACGTCATTTAGTCGGCGTAATTCTCTGGCTTTTCGCAAAGCCATGTGTACGGTTGCCAGCGGGCTTTCTTTGGTTCCTTCATTGGTATCTTTTCCATTAGTTGCCACCCAAATATCCGCAGCCTGCATGGAAAGAGCAGTAAAAAACAACGCTAAAAAAGCGAATAAACCATATCGATTTTTTAAAAACATATAATGATTTTTTAATTATAAATAAATTTCAAAAACGTCCTAATCCCCAAAACCTTATCATTTTAAGCAAACTCAAAATGTAAACGTTATCATTTTTAAAGTTAAAAAAAAGTCTTCCGACTCTAATACCCTTTAAATAAATAAATTGTAATGGGCAAGTTACCTATTTTTATTCAAAATAAATCATACTTTTAAACAACGGTCGATTTTATAAAAACAGATAATTTTCTAACAAATAAATTTAATAATTATCTTTATACCAATTTAATATAAATTGTTTTATGAATTCCTTTTTGTTACCAAAAAACCTTAGAGAAAAAGATGAGCATGGAAATTACGGAGTTTGGTGGCACGAAAACAATCCCGGACCACTAAAAAAATTGCCTTTCATCAAACAATTTGGCAGCATGAAATTCTCGAAAGTACGCATTGACGACAGCATGCGTCCGCACCTTAATGACGGAATCGAAATTCATTATGTAAACAGTGGAAAATACGACTGGGTTATTGAAGGCAAAGCAATTGAATTGTTTCCCGAAAATTTATCGGTAACGGCTCCCTGGCACGAAAACGGCAGCATTTCAGGGATTATGGATATTGGTCAGATTAACTGGATTATTATCAAACCTCAGGAATTCACAAATGAAAAAGCATTAAACTTTGGAAACTGGAGCAAATTACCTGCAGCATTTCAGGAAAACTTAGGAAAAATGATTGGCGACGCCGATAATTCCGTTATTGAAAAAGCCAGGAATTTCAAGAAATATTTTGATGAACTGCGAAACGAACTGGCTTATCAGGAAGAAGGTTTTGAAATCAAAGTGCAAAATATTCTGGAAAATTTGTTTATCGATTTGCATCGCCAACTTTCGAATAAAATCCATAAAAATCAGGAAAGTGATACTTTCATTGAAAAACTCACCCAATTACTTGAAAGTGATCTAACTAAAAAATGGCACATCGAAGATTTGGCCGCCGTTTTCAACATGGGAAAAACCAAATTCACTTATGAGGTTAAAAAACTTACAGGTTTTCCTCCCAACAGTTTTATCATCAGTTTAAAACTTGAAAAAGCCATTCAATTACTCAAAACCAATCCAAGTATTAGCATGACTGAAATTGCCTTTAGTTGCGGTTTTTCGTCATTACAGCATTTCACTTCTACTTTTTCACAACGCAACGGAATTAGCCCCAGAAAATTTCAACTGCAACAACAGAAAAAAAGGAAATAAAAAAAAAGCCTTTCCGTTAAGAAAGGCTTTGAAATTATAAAGATTCCACCAGCAACCAGGCTTCGGGATTTTCAGAGGCGCGAACTTCATTCTTTACTTTTTGAGCTTCGGCATAAGTTGCAAAACTACCGTAAAGAACCGGATACAAACCATATTTATTTTTTTCTAATCTTCTGGCTTTAAAGCCTGCTTTTGTTAATTGCTTAACCACCTGTTCCGCATTTGCTTCATCTCTAAAAGCACCGGCCACCACGTGATAAGGCATTTTTACTTCTTTAGCTTCTTCTTTATCTGCTTTTACAGAAAGGGTCACCGGAGCCATCGGACTTTTGATAAAAAAAGTCGCTTCCTGAATTTTAGATTCTACTTTCTTTTGAACTGCTTTCTCCACTAAAATCGTTTGCGTTTCAATTTGATTATTGTAAACCGAATAAGCCGCAGTTCCTGCCAAACCTAATCCCAAAATAAAAATAGCCGCATATTTTAAATAAGATTGACCACTTCTTTCTTCCGGAACCAAAGCAATAACTTCTGTTTCCTCAACAGCCGACATGCTTTCTTCAGCAACTTCTCTTTTAACAACCGGAGCAATAAAAGAAGCCAAACCAAAAGAACTCGTTAAATAATTCTTTTGTTCCGACGGCGTAAAAATTAAATTATCAGAAGCATTCAAAACAAAACTACCTACATTTTTAACCGTCAAAGTTCGGTTTTGTTCCAATTCCTTTTTCCAATTCAACACCTCATATTGAATTGCACTAATAGCATATTCATAAGAGGTTTTTTCGGTTCTGGCAATATGATTAGCCAACAAACCGTCATTGTTTTTAATATTGGTATTGAAAGAAATTAATTTTTTAGGCGGATAAAAAGAATTTGCGCTCTCAACCCACTGTGCCGATTGGATTTCGGTCAAAAAAGCACCAAACCCAGGAATGGTAACACATTGGTAACGATATAATAGCTGGCTTATGTAGTGTTCTATATTCATACATACAAAGTTAAACATCCAATATAGTTATCAAAATTTTATTCACAATTTTTATTAACAATTCCAGCGAAAATTTATACATTTCAATCTCAAATATTTAGCATGACAACATCGGATTTATTTTACACTCTGGCTTTGCTTAAAATTGAAGGCGTAGGCGACATCATGGCCAAAAAACTAATCAGTCATTGTGGTTCAGCCGAAGCGGTTTTTAAAACAAAAAAGCAACACTTGGCTTCTATTGACGGCGTTGGAAGCATGCTTCTCAAAAATTTGAAAGACGAAAGCGTTTTTGACAAAGCACATAAAGAACTAGCATTTATTGAAAAAAACGACATCAATGTTACTTATTTTCAGGACGAAAATTATCCTGACAAACTCAAACATTGTGTTGACGCGCCGGTAATTTTATTCACTTCTGGCAATATCGATTTAAAAAACCGAAAAATCATCAGCATTGTGGGAACCCGCCAGATTACCTCTTACGGAACGGAGTTTTGCAAAAAACTCATTGAAGATTTAGCCCCCTTAGATCCCGTTATTGTTAGCGGATTTGCTTATGGCGTTGACATTGTTGCTCATCAGTTGGCAATGGAACATAATTTACAAACCATAGGCGTTTTGGCTCATGGCTTGAACCAAATTTACCCCAAAAACCACAAGAAATACATGGCCAAAATGGAACAAAACGGCGGTTTTATGACGGAATTTTGGAGCAGCAGCAATCCAGACAAAGAAAATTTTGTAAAAAGAAACCGCATTGTAGCCGGAATTGCCGAAGCCACAATTGTAATTGAATCCGCAGAACGAGGCGGATCGTTAATTACCGCTAATATAGCTAATGATTACAACCGGGATGTTTTTGCCGTTCCGGGTCGCACCACCGACAAATACAGCGCCGGCTGTAATCACCTTATCAAAACCCAAAAAGCAAATGTACTCACCAATGCCGCCGATTTGGTTTATATGCTCAATTGGGACATCAAAGAAGAAACCAAAAGCATACAAAAACAATTATTCGTTTCCCTCGACAATGAAGAACAAAAAATATACGATTACCTCATAAAAACAGGAAAAGAATTAATGGATATTATTGCACTGGAATGTGAGTTTCCTATTTACAGAGTTTCCAGTATTTTATTAAATATGGAATTGAAAGGCGTGATTAGACCTTTACCGGGAAAATTGTTTGAGGCGATTTAAAAAAACCGCAGATTCGCAGATTTATTCATTTTACAAGCTTTATATAATTGCAAAAACTGCCTAGGTTAAATACCCGACAAAGATGCTAAATATTTGTTAAAGCTTATACATTAATTAATTTTTGTAAGTTTTTATTTAATATTTTTAATTTATCTATTAAAAACCATACACTTATGAATCAACCCACAACCTTTCCTCATTCATTTTTTCAAAAAACTTCTTTGCTGTTTTTTCTTATTTTACAATGTTCAATTGCGTCTTTTGCACAAAAAGCCCTTATAAAAGGGACTTTCGAAAATGTTAAAAACGAATCCTTCAGAATAGTACTAGCAACACAATATTACAGCCAAGAAGAAAAAAACAGCATATATAATGTAAAACTTGATCAAAATGGAAATTTTTATCAGGAAATTAAGCTTTCAAACCCCCAAATAATTCACCTCCAATATTATGATAAAAACTCTAAAACAAGACTTTTACACCATTTATTTCTGACCCCCGGAGACAACCTTAACATCAACATCGACACTTCATTAAATCCTAAAAACATTAAAGTCAGCGGTAAACATAAAGAAAACAATCAATTTCTAGATATATCAAAATATATTGATCTTCAAAAATTCAAAGGAGACACCCTACCTGACAAGGTTTATAACGAACTTGAACGTATCACTCACAACAACAAATTACAATTGGAAAATTATATCACAAAATATAAACCTACAAAAGAATTCATCAAATCATGGCAAATTAATTTAGAATATTTAGCCCCTCAAGAATACTATACTTTTGAACACAATAACAAATTTAGTATTCGAGATTCCTATGCTCGAAATATTGACAAATGGAAAAATTACCGCAATAAATTATTTTCAAAAATAAAGATAAGTAATGACGAAGCACTAATTTCAGAATCTTATCAACACCTTGTTAGAGACATTTTACTCCGTACCAAAGAAGAACTTTGGAAAGAATCTTCTGGAGAGAACAAAGAACAGTTTTACAAAGAATGGTACAATAGTTCTATCGTAGAAGGAAACAAGTTATTTATAGACGATCCAGAAAATATATTAACTGAGAAAATCATCCAAAAATACTATACCGGAAAATCAGCTGAATCTGCATATGCAATCTTATTCAAGGGTTCTATTGAACAAGAAAACAATAAAAACCTTCCTCAAATATTTGAAAATTTCAAGAAACAATTCCCTAACAGTAAATACATCGCTCAATTTGAACCTAAAATCAATAAAATCATTGAAAATAACAACAAAACTTTAACCGAGAAAATGGCTTTTATTGAAAAAGGAGAAGAATTAAAAACTTTTGAAGAAGTCATCAATCAATTTAAAGGAAAAACTGTTTTAATAGATATGTGGGGAACTTGGTGTAGCCCTTGCAAAAAAGAAATTACTCAACACAGCCAGGCTTTACATGAATATTTCAAAAACAAAGAACTCCAATTTTTATACATAGCTAATTATGATATTCATAACCCTGAAAACTGGAAAAAAATGATTGCCTACCATAGCATTGAAGGGAATCATATACTTGCCAATGACGCATTGACTAATGACATCATGACTAAAACAAAAGGAAAAGGTTATCCAACTTATATTATTCTGAAAAAAGATGGAAGCTATGAACTTTCAAAAGCAGGTTATCCAATGAATAGAGAAACATTAATAAAACAATTGGATGATGCCATAAATTAATAATTTGTAACTTTTGTAAAGCATAAAACTTAGAAAAGAAAAAACCGCAGATTCACAGATTTTAAAATTATAATCTGCGAATCTGCGGTAAATTATTTTTATTAAAAATTATCTCGGTTCAAAACCTAATTTTTCTCTTACTCTGGCCAAAACACCATTGGCTACAGCCGAAGCTTTTTCAGCTCCTATTTTCAACAAAGCATCCACTTCCTGAAGATTATTAATGTAGTAATGGTATTTTTCTCTTTCGTTTTTGAATTTATCACAGATTAACTCAAACAAAGCCTGTTTGGCATGACCATAACCGTAATTTCCACCCAGATAATTGGCTCTCATTTGTGCAATTTGCTCTTCATTGGCCAACAACGAATAAATAGCAAAGGCATTACAAGTATCCGGATTTTTTGGTGCTTCAAGTGGCGTACTATCGGTTTCAATACTCATTACCTGTTTGCGTAACGCTTTATCTTCAAGGAAAATATTAATGATATTATTAGCCGATTTACTCATTTTTCCACCATTAGTTCCCGGAATCAACATACTATCATCCTGAATTTTGGCCTCAGGCAAAACAAAAGTCTCCCCCATTTGATGATTAAAACGGGAAGCCACATCACGTGTCATTTCCAAATGTTGTAATTGGTCTTTTCCTACAGGAACAAACTCGGCATCATACAATAAAATATCAGCCGCCATCAACATCGGATAGCTAAACAAACCTGCATTTACATCATCTAAACGGTCTGCTTTATCTTTAAAAGAATGCGCTAAAGTCAATCGTTGGTACGGAAAAAAACAACTCAAATACCAGGACAACTCTGCTGTTTGTGGCACATCTGACTGTCTGTAGAAAACTACTTTGTTCACATCTAATCCAAAAGCCAACCAGGCAGCGGCAACGCTGTAGGTATTGTTTCTTAAGATTTCTCCGTTTTTTATTTGGGTTACCGAATGCAAATCGGCAATAAAAAGAAAAGATTCATTTGCTGAATTGTTGGACAATTGAATTGCCGGAATGATTGCTCCAAGTAAGTTTCCTAAATGTGGAGTTCCGGTACTTTGAACTCCCGTAAGTATTTTTGCCATTATATATTTTTCTCTAGCTGAAATTTTTAAACCGCAAAGGTTGCAAAGTTTTCGCAAAGTTCACAAAATTTGTGTTTTTTTCTAACGCAAAGGTCACAAAGTTTTTCGCAAAGCGACATACATTTCAAAATTTTATAAATTATTAACTACTCTTCTAATTCCGTTCTTTAGAAGTATTTCATTAAAATTGATTAATAAAGCAAGTTTAAAATTCCCCAATCTTAAATATGTCAAAGTCTGAGCAAGATGTATCTCACTCAAAGACTCTACGCTTTTAAGCTCAACAATTAATTTATTTTCTACCAGTAAATCAACCCGATAACCACAATCTAATTTTACTTCTTCAAAAATTACGGGCATTGATTTCTCTTTTTCAACAAAAAACCCAGACTTATTTATTTTATAAAACAAACATTCTTTAGTAAGTACTTCCCAACAACCCTGGACCAAGCGCTTTATGAACTTCAATCGCTAAACCGATTATAATTTTTGAAATACCATTTTCTGTCATCGTTACTTTGTTTCTTGCAGTTAATTCCTATCAAATTTAATTAATTTCACTAAAAACAGATCCATTCCTTATTATACTTTGCGAAAATCTTTGCAAACTTTGCGGTTAAAAAGTAAATTTGACAACATGAAAAGCATAAAAATAATTTTTTGGATTCTTTGGCGCATTTGGTTTTACATCCTCATGGCACTTCCTATAATCCTACTATTTCCTATATTAATCCTTACAATTCTTTCCGAAAAAGGTTATCCTTATTTTTTTATGATAGCCAGAATTTGGGCCAAATTCATCCTTTTTGGCATGGGATTTTATTACAAAGTAGAAAACGAACAGGAAATTGACCCTCATAAAAGTTATATGATTGTAGCCAATCATACTTCGATGACCGATATTATGCTGATGCTGGCTGTAATCAAAAATCCTTTTGTTTTTGTGGGCAAACAGGAGTTAGCCAAAATCCCGGTTTTTGGTTTTTTCTACAAAAGGACTTGTATTCTCGTGGATCGAAAAGATTCCCAAAGTCGAATGGCTGTTTTTACGAAAGCTCACAAACGAATCGAGCGCGGACTCAGTGTTTGTATTTTCCCGGAAGGCGGTGTTCCGGATGACGAATCGATTCTTTTAGATCATTTTAAAGAAGGCGCTTTTAAACTGGCTATTCAACATCAAATTCCTATTTTACCTATCAGTTTTGGAGACAACAAAGAGCGTTTCCCTTATACTTTTTTTGCCGGAAGTCCGGGTATTATGAGAGTAAAAATTCACAACCCGAAGGACACCATTAGCAAAAACGAATCGCACAGAAAAGCCATTAGAGAAGATGTATATAAAACCATTTACCAGCAGTTAGTGATTTTTGAAAACGAAAAAAAACTGGAAACCATATAAAAAAAACACCCGCCAAGGCAGGTGCATTTTCATTTTAGGGCAAAAAAAGTTTTTATGGCGCTTCGTTTACAACGATTTCAACATCTTCAAAAAGATCTTCGGTAGTATTCCCATCATCATCTGCATCATCTACATCTTTTCCTTTATAAAATTTAAAAGTATAAGTTCCTGCAGTTTCGGGTTGAAAATTAAATGACACTTCCGTTAGCTCAGTAGAATCATCTGAACAAGTATCACCATCTTTTTTATCATTTAAAACACCGATAAGTCTTTCCTTAGTCCCTTCAACTTTATAATAATAAACTCCTCTATAATTAAAACAATCACCCGGTTTATCATATTTTAATTTTACCTGATAAATCTGACCAACTTCTAAAGTCCCTTCCGGCAAAGTATAACTATCTACCGGCAAAACATAATTAGTATACGTATCCGAATCACCAATACTACAACTTAAAAAAGTGGTCATTAAAACTAATAATAAAGCAATTTTTTTCATTCTCTTTTGATTTTATAAATTAACAATCTTTCGTTAGGTTTCTTTTATAAAGAGCGTGAACATTTAAAAAGGTTGCTTTATATAACGATTTTTTTTCAAAAAAATTACAATAACACCTTTTTTGAACAAAAAAATGCCCGGCAAAAAACCGGGCATTTTCTATAATTTCAAACTGTATTTTATTAATTATCAGCCAATTCTTTGATTCTGGATTTGATTTTTTCCTCCAGTTCATCGGCTAATTCCGGATTGTCTTTAATTAAGGATTTTACCGCATCACGACCTTGTCCTAATTTGGTTTCACCATAACTAAACCAGGAACCTGATTTTTTTACGATTTCAAATTCTACTGCTAAATCCAAAATTTCTCCTGTTTTAGAAACTCCTTCGCCGTACATGATATCAAATTCAGCAACTTTGAAAGGCGGTGCCACTTTATTTTTAACAATTTTAACTTTAGTTCGGTTTCCAATAACATTCTCTCCGTCTTTAATTTGAGACGAACGACGAATATCTAAACGTACCGAAGCATAAAACTTCAAAGCATTACCTCCGGTAGTTGTTTCAGGATTTCCAAACATCACCCCAATTTTCTCTCTCAACTGGTTGATGAAGAAAACAGTACAATTAGTTTTACTAATCGTAGCGGTTAGTTTTCTCAAAGCCTGTGACATCAAACGGGCATGAAGCCCCATTTTAGAATCTCCCATTTCGCCTTCAATCTCACTTTTTGGAGTCAAAGCTGCTACCGAGTCGATTACCACAATATCAATTGCTCCTGAACGAATCAGGTTTTCAGCAATTTCTAAAGCCTGCTCACCATTATCCGGTTGCGAAATAATTAAATTTTCAATATCTACATTTAATTTCTCAGCATAATTTCTGTCAAAGGCATGTTCCGCATCAATAAAAGCTGCAATTCCACCTGCTTTTTGCGCTTCGGCAATAGCGTGAAGGGTTAAAGTAGTTTTACCTGAAGATTCCGGACCATAAATTTCGATAATTCTTCCTTTTGGATATCCACCTACTCCCAAGGCTAAATCCACACCTAAAGATCCCGAAGAAATTACCTCAACTTCTTCAATCGCCTTATCCCCCATTTTCATGACGGTCCCTTTTCCGTAGGTTTTATCAAGTTTATCAAGGGTAAGCTGTAACGCTTTTAATTTGGCTTCTTTCTCTGTACTCATCTTCTATTTCGCTTTTCTATCGTTAAATTATTTTTTTTAAAAGATTTAAAATCAATCAACGCTGATTCATTTCATTTTTTATGTTCGTAAAAATACTTCTTTTTTTGATGCGAAGATTTCAAATCAAAAAAATAACTTATTAAACAAACAACACTTCTAACTCCGTAGTTTTTCCTATTACTATTCCTCTAATAATATTTCAACTTCTTTTTGTAAAACAGGCAAGTTTTTAATGACAATTCCCCAAATTACATCATCTGAAACAGAATCGTAACCGTGAATTATTCGATTTCGAACATCAACAATCTTTCTGGAATTTGAAATTTCGATAGATTTATCTTCTTTAAGAATGCGGTTCATTGCTTCACCAATAATTTCGATATTTCTTTCTACTGCTCTTTTGGTTCTTAAATCATTTTGATACACTTCAAACAATTTAGGAGTATCTACAAAATAACTTTCTATTTCATTTATAGAATTTAAAATATCAAAAAGCCAGGTTTTAATACTGTTATCCATAAATCAATTTTTTATTTTGATTTAATGTTTTTCGGAAATAGGGATTTTTAATGGCTTTTTCCTCTAATAAGTCAACGTTTCTTTTTAGAATATTTTCAAGAGAAAACTTAAGATTATAATAATTGTCGCCATATTCTAAAACGTCTATGGGTTCAAAATCAACTATTAAATCTACATCACTTTCAGGAGTGAATTTATCCGTTAAAACAGAACCAAAAGCATACAAAGATTTGACTTTATGTGTTTTGCACAAAGCGAATATTTCTTTATTTACTCTTTCTATCAGGTTCATTTTTATAAAATTATAGTATCAAAATTACATAAAATAAAACAGAATCTATTTTATTTATATAACATTCACACAAACAAAGCCTTCAACTCCGTAGCCTCTTCAGGTTTCATTTTTCCGGCCAATACCAAACTCAGCTGTTTGCGTCTTAAAGCGGCATCGTAACGTTGTTTTTCCAGTTCGGTTTCAGGAATGATTTGGGCAACTTCTACCGGCGTTCCTTTTTCGTCAACAGCAACAAAAGTATAAATGGCCTCATTAGCCTTGGTTTTAACTCCCGAGTTCCTGTCTTCGACCCAAACATCAATATACACTTCCATCGAACTCTTAAACGCCCGGGAAACCTTAGCTTCAATTGTTACCACACTTCCCAGCAAAATAGCCTTGGTAAAAGCCACATGATTCACCGAAGCAGTAACCGAAATATTTCTGGAATGCCTTTGCGCCGCAATACTGGCCGCACGATCCATTCGGGCTAATAATTCACCCCCAAATAAGTTATGAATGTGATTGGTTTCACTTGGCAAAACCAAATCAGTTAATACCGTTAAGGATTCCGATGGATGTTTAGGGGTTAATGGCATACTTTTTATTTTTTTGATTCTAGATTACTTTACCAATTCTAGTAAAGCTATCAGGTTTGGATTTTTGAATTCAAATTTACTCGACATTGTTTTTTGTCATTGCCATTGCAATTGATTTCTAATTCAACCAATACACCGCCATTACTGCCGGAATAAAATAAATCACAATGGTTCGGGCACCATCGTAATCTTTGGCCAATCGCTGACCAAAAAGCATCATAAGCAAAGTTATAGCTGAAAATATCGCACCATAAAAACCAAATAATCTTCCATTGCTAACATACAATTCGACACAGCCCACAAAGCACAAAATGGTTGAAATCAGCTCCATTATTACCAGATTAATCAGCGCTAATTTTACATGATTTTTTAATCGGGTTTGGGCAAAATGTCCTTTTAACCAATTCAAATTATCTTCCCAATAAAAGAGTTTTTCATAACTGGATTGCAAATAGGTAATCCCGAAGAACACCAAAATTAAAAATGAAGCAGGATTATTCATAACAGTTATTTTTTATGGATTAAACGTGTCAGTTTGATTGATAAATCGGTTAAAATAAGTTTGGCATTTCCGTTGCGTTCGATATGATACATCGCATCTGAAAGTTCTTTGAAAATATCCTGAATGTTATTTCCGTTTACAAAAGGCGCAAAATTTTCCAATTTGAATTTATCGACTTTTGGTTCGAAATATACTAAGGCAGGTGCTTCATAATTAATCAACAAAGCCTGACGGAACATTTCCATGCAAAATTGCAGGAATTTCTTTTGAGCTTCTCTTCCCAAAGCTGCGATTTTTTCGCTCCAAAGAATCAAATCCTGAATAGCTGCTGCATCTTTTTTAGCCTTGAAAGCCGCACGAACCCAGGTAACAAACCATTGTTCAAACGGATGTTCTTCGTCATTATCATGCAATAATTGCAAAGCCGTATTAAAATTCCCCTGTGCCTGATGTGCCAATTTAGTTGCCAATTTAGAATCTATTCCTTCACGAGCCACCAAAGCATCGGCAATTACAGCCTCGCTCAATCCGTTAAAATGCAACACCTGACAACGAGAACGAATGGTTTGAATAATATCTTCTTCGTTTTCGGAAATAAGGATAAAAATGGTTTTCTCAGGCGGTTCTTCTACTAATTTCAGTAATTTATTGGAGGCTGCAATATTCATCTTATCAGCCATCCAGACAATCATAATTTTATAACCACCTTCGTAGGCTTTTAAAGAAAGGGATTTCAGGATTTCCTGAGCATCATCTACACGAATCTCCCCCTGCTTATTTTGCACCCCTAAAACGGCGTACCAGTCAAACAAACCGCCGTAGGGATTTTGAAGCACAAACTCACGCCAATCGGCGATAAAATCGATACTTCGTGGATTTCTCTTTACTTCATCAGTAGTTACTGTTGGGTAAGCAAAATGCAAATCAGGATGGGATAACTTTTGAAACTTAATATTACAGGCGTGATTTTCACCATCATTTTCGCCTCCCGAATTATTACACAAAATATATTGTGCATAGGCAATGGCCAGTGCCAGAGTTCCGCTGCCTTCCGGTCCGACAAAGAGTTGCGCGTGTGGAATCCGACCCAAATCGACTGTTCGGGTAAGATGATTTTTTATATGTTCCTGTCCTAAAATTTCCGAAAATTGCATGAAGCAAAGATAGCAGAAAATGGATAAGTCTAAAATTTTAGATGGTAAAGTTTAAAGACGCAAAAAGCTTATTTAAAACCTAAACAACAATAGAATGACAACAGCGACAGGTTGTTTAATTGTCAGGCAATTTATAAATCTTTTCCATAGGCAACCATTTCTCCCCTTCTTTTGCTCCCGGAGGCGCCTGTTGAAATTGCCACATCAACTTTTCCCATTCCTGCACTTTTGGATTAGCCGCATCCATCTCTTGTTTGCGTTCCGGACTAAAAGTTTCATTCACTTCCATAATCATAAACAGGCGGTTTGCTAATAAATATATTTCCAAATTGACTATTCCGGAATCCCTGATACTTTGAGTAATTTCCGGCCAGGCATTTTCTTTTAAATGATAACGTTTATATTTAGCCATCAACTTTGGATTATCAATTAAATCACAGGCAAAGCATAATCTTTCAATTTTCATAAACAGCATGGTTTTTTAAACAATTTCCAACGCATTAGCATACGAAGCCTCCGGTTTTTGACTCGGGAAATACACTTCAAGCCCTTGTTCGGTTTGTTTAAACTTCAACTTTTCTCCGGTGCTCACTAATTTTATTTGTTTAATTTTCTCTGTATGATACGAATTAGATTTTGCCAAACTTTTTATTACCGCCATCCCATTTTCCGGCCAGGCCATCACCGTAGCATACAGTTTTTTATCTTTTTGTGCAAAACGGAAATCCTCAGAAGTATAAGGCTTTCCTTTTCCTTCATTAAAACCCTGAGCAGACAAAGCTCCTGCACTTGCCTGTTGCGGACCTTCGCCAAATATTTTCCAGGGACGTGTACCATAAATACTTTTGCTGTTCAATTTCATCCAAACACCAATTTCTTTAACAATTTCATGTTCTAATTCGTCAATACTTCCATCGCCACGCACCGGAATATTTAACATCAAATTTCCGTTTTTACTCACCACATCTACCAACGTATGAATAACCGTTTTTGCCGATTTATAGCGCTTTTCATCATAGAGTCTTCTATCGTAATGCCAGTTCCCGATACAGGTATCGGTTTGCCAAGGCAAAGGTTCGATGTTATTACTTTGCCCTTTTTCAATATCCCAAACGATAGCTTTGCGCTGCTGTTCGGTTAAAATTTTACCGGTAATTACCGCCTGAACGGTTTTATTTTTCTGCAAACTTTTGTTGTACAAATGTGCCGCAATACGCAAACCAGCATCGCTCACTGGCCATAACGGCAATGCGGTATCATCAAAATAAACCATATCCGGATTGTATTTGTCAATCAAATCAATGGTACGATCGTGAAATTTTTCGCAATAAGCCGAGTTAGGGACTGAAGCTCCATCTCCCCAATCCCACTGACTGTGTACAGACGAATTCCCTGATGGTTTAGCGCTTAATTCATGATTTTGCGCATACAAATCCTGAGGATCCAAACCTTCCCACCAGGTTCCTTTTCCATCCGCTTTAGTTAATTTTCCATCGTAAGGCACTCCTGCTAACAAACCGTTTTTATCGGCACCCTGAGAAGTATCAAACCAATTCCAGGCATGAGCCGCGTGAACACTTACCGCAAAAGGCAATCCTGCTTTTCGGGCAGCCTTTTCCCATCCGGCAATAATATCTTTTTTAGGTCCCACTTTGGTCGAATTCCATTGTGGCTGGTATTTACTATCATACAAATCCAAATTATCATGATGATTAGCCATAGCCATAAAATATTTGGCTCCGGAATCTTTGTACAAATTCACCAATTCCTCCGGATTCCAATTATCGGCTTTCCAAATATTAATTACATCTTTAAAACCAAATTTTGAAGGATGTCCATATTTTTCAACATGAAATTTATATTGGCGAGAGCCTTCTTCATACATTCCCCGACCATACCAATCGCCTGCTTCGGGTTCACACTGAGGTCCCCAATGCGCCCACATACCAAATTTAGCATCCCGAAACCAATCCGGCACCTGATATTTCCCTAAGGAATCCCAGGCAGGCTGGAATGGACCGTCAATTTTAGCAGCATTCAAAATTGAGGATTGTCCTAATAGAGGAGATAAATAAAGTCCCGCCAGTGCCGATGCACCTAATTTCAAAGCATTTCTTCTGTTCATTTGTATTTATTTTGAAAAAGTCATTTATTTATTTCCGACTTTATATTTTTAATTATTTCAACAAATTCATTTTATCAAATTGAACATCAATTACTCAAAAACAAATTCATTTTATATTTTAAACAAATATTTAAGATTAAAAATATATTATTCATTATTTTTGATTCTTAATAAAAGGATATAATCACAAATATAAACAAGGCTTCAACTTCTATTTTTACCTAAAACCGATTATTTATTATACAAAACCGACTTTTTTTACCAAAAAACACTTTATGTCCAAAAACATTTTTAAATATTATTTTTCACTGCTACACATTGATTATGTAAAACTGAATCAAAAATGGAATTTCAACAATGTAATTAGTCCGTATTACCGACTTTATTACATAGATGAAGGCATGGGTTCTATTTCGGATAATTCAGGAAAATTGCTTTTAGAACCCGGATTTCTATATCTTATACCAAGTTTTACCATTTGTAATTTAAACTGTGAAAAATACCTAAGCCAATATTTCATCCAGTTTTTTGAAGAATCTCCCGATGGAATTTCACTGTTTAATCAAAATAGAAATGTGATGAAATTACCCGCCACTGAAACCGACATCACTCTTATCAAACAAATGCTTCAAAACAATCCCGGCAGAGGAATTAATCGTTCTGACAATCCTAAAGTTTATGAAAAAGAAGCTTATTACAAGGAATATCAAGCACTTAACAAAGAACTCAAACTACACTTGAAATTTGAAAATCAGGGGACACTGCTCCTGTTAATTTCCAAATTTTTGAGTACTAAAAATTTCAAACCAAGCACTCCTCAAAGCACTCCTTCAAAAATTTTAGGCACAATGAGCTACATCCAGCTTCATTTGGACAAAAATTTAACTATTGCTGAATTAGCCCAAAGAGTCAATCAAAATCAGGATTATTTCTCAAAACAATTCCTAATACATACCGGACAAAGACCCTTAAATTACATTCACGAAAAAAAGATAGAACGAGCACAATATCTTATTACAACTACTAACAAGACTTTTTTAGAAATTGCCTTAGATACCGGTTTCTCTAATTTACCTCATTTTTCGAAAATCTTCAAACAAATCGTTAGTTTGACGCCGGGAGAATATCGTAGTCAAAACAATCAGGTTAAATAATTTTTTCCGTCCAATTTCTTCTTTTTCAAATGTGTTTTCACCACCAAAACACTAATTTATTTACCCGAAAAAAAGCTTTAAAACCCTTTATTTTTCAATATTTTTTTCAAAAATCTCTATCCGAAAAAACAAATTGTAAGTAATTATTTGATAAACAAAAAAATAATTCCAAAAATCACTCTAATTTATTTTTTTTCAACATCTTATAAACAAAAGCTCCGTTGTTTAAGGCTTTTAGGATTTTCAAAAACCACAAAAACATCGTTTAAAATACAAATTTATCGGACAAAATGCATTTTTTTTAAAATTTTGTAATCTTTTTACAAAGAAAAAAGCTCCAAGAAAGTTGTTAATAGGGATTAATTATCTATTTTTGTTTGAATAATATTAATTTATAATTCTCATTTCATGAAAAGTAAAATTATTTTCCTAAGCTTTCTTTTTTTAACAACTATAAATCTGGCATCTGCTCAGGATAAAAAAGCATCCAAAAGCATCATTAGCACTAGCGCCACGATTAAAAAATACCACAACCTGAAAGAGCTTCAGGAAATGAAAAAAGGAGAACTATTGGATTTATATACGGAACGCATCACTGTTTTGGTAAAAACACTGCCTTATATTGCTTTGGCTACTAAACCAGGCGTTACTTTGACCGATTTAGGAATTCCGGACAATAACGAAAACAAAAAATCATTAACCGAACAAGAAGAAAGCACAGCTGATTTTCTAAATGTAACAACTGAATTTCAAAAAAGAATGATGCCTTATTCGGACACTAAAAATTTAATTGCAGCCATTTTATTCTATGAGAACACACTGAAAGCTTTGCATGAATTTAATGAAATATAAGTGCTAAACCTTTAGCCAAAACAAAAAAAGGCGCATTATAACTCATTCGACCAATTCAATACATACCCGGTGCATTCTTAATTTTATAACTAAGAACCAAACAATTAACATTAACCATTAAACTTTAGCAACCTATGAAAAGCATATCCCAAATCTTAAGCATTTTCCTTTTGGTCGTTGTTGGCGCTCAGGCTCAACAGGAAAAAGGAATCACTGGTTCGAACAATTGGTTAAATAATTGGACCGAGTTTAGACCAAACAAAGTCGATTATGGTGAAGCCGACCAAATATTAGCAGGCAATATTGCGGTTAATACCAAATTATACAAGAAAAACAAATACATCTTACAGGGAAATGTATATATTACCAATAACGCTGTTTTAACCATCGAACCCGGAACAACAATCATTGGTGATTATGCAACAAATGCCGCTTTGATTATCACCAAAGGAGCTACAATAATTGCCGACGGACTCGAAACAGATCCAATTATTTTTACCTCAAATAAGGGTTTAAAAAAAGCCGGCGACTGGGGAGGAATTATCGTTTTAGGAGACGCTCCAATTAACAAATTCGGAAATTCCTCTTCGATAAATCTGGGTTTGGATACTTCTTTAACAACTTATGGAGGTGAAAACTCTGAAAGCAATTCCGGGATTTTGAGATATGTACGTATTGAATTTGCCGGAAAAAAAATAAGAGGTGAAGAAAACTTCAACGGATTACTATTAGCCGGAGTAGGAAACAAAACCGTATTAGAAAACATTATGGTAAGCTATGCCGCAGGAGATTCTTTTGAAATATACGGCGGTAATCTTAACATGAACAAAATGGTTTCGTACAAATGCAGTCGGGACGATTATAAATTCAACTATGGTGCTCAATGCAAAATAAACAATTCACTGGCGGTTCGTTCTTCCTTTTTAACCAGCAGTTTAGGTTCAAGATGTATGAATGTAGCTTCGTATGACAAAAAAGAAGAAGTTGATTTTTCTAAAAAACAAACCTTTGTGACCGCTACTAATATGACACTGGTTAACGACAGCGAAAACATCAATGCCGACATTCAGTCCGGCCTTATCAAAGAAGCGATTTACATTGCCGAAAATGCTGAAATAAACTTTAAAAGAACCGTTGTTTCCGGATTTAATCCGGCCGTATTACTAAGCAACAAAATTGAAATTAACGATGAAAACCTGCGAAAATTAAGCTTTGAAGACATGTATTTCAACTCCTGCAACGGCAATATTTTTACCGAATTTAATCAAAACAACGAAGATTTAGAAGACTGGTATGGTAATGCCGCCTTCTCCAATGTTTATGCTAAAAGCGACAATGTTGAAACTTTCATAAACACTTCAGATGATAAAAAACCCGATTACAGATTGCGAATAGGAAAGATTACTGTTTCTAACGAATAACTTAAAACCAATTCAAAATCAATTAATTAAATCCGAAATGCGAAGGACAAATAATTAAACCGCCGAAGATAATGAGCAAAAAACTACACAACTATTTCCTATGTCTCGTTTTTTTTCTTTCCCCTTTAACTAAAGAAATTTATGCTCAGTTAGTTATTGGAAATCCATCTTTTGAGTTTAATCAAATTTGTGCCAATAATACTTTTAATACTTTCGAAGTACAATTTACATTCGATCCCGCAACACTGGGACCAAATAATCAATTTAGAGTAGAACTTTCGGATGCTAACGGAACTTTTGCCAATCCTACCGTACTTTATACTTCTAATCCGGGTGCAATTACTGTTTCTCCTGCGAACGTAGCCTTTTCGATTCCCACAAATACGGGCGGAGAAAATTATAAATTGAGAATAAAAAGCACCAATCCAGCCACAAGCAGTTCAAATTCAGTCGCATTTCCTGCTTATTACAAAATTCAGGACAGCCCGTTTTCAATTAACAATTTAGTTTCCACTGCCTCTTATTGCCCGGGGGCAAGCTATATTTTAAACATCGATAATCCCGGAACCGGCAATAATGATTCGCCGTTAAAATACCCATCACTAACATTTAACTGGTACAAAGAACCCGGCACAACTCCCATTGCAACGGGAAACAATTTAACAGTAACCCAACCCGGAGTGTATTATGTAAAAACCAATTATGGCTCCTGTACTTCAGATTCTTATTCTAATAAAGTAACCGTAAGCGAATCGGCTTCGGGAAACAGCACTACCATCAGTTCCAGTCAGGGCAATCCGTTTTGTTCTAATGATGGCACTACCACCCTGAGTACGGTTTCCGGAAACAGCTACCAGTGGTACAAAGACAGTAAAGCAATTTCAGGAGCAACCAATCAAACCTACACCGCAACTCAGGCGGGACAATATTCCGTTGCCGTAAATTTTGGAGGATGTACCGCAACAGCTGCCATTAATTTACAATCGTATCAGTTTACAAGCAGCATCGATGTTCCGGAAACAAATTTTATTAATTCGGGTGAAACACTGTCAGCAGCTGTTACCACAAATGCTATCAATCCGGAATACAAGTGGTTTTTAAACGAAACTCTTATTCCTGATGCAACCGCAGCTTCTTATCAGGCAAGCACATTAGGAAATTACAAAGTGACAATTACCCAAACTTCCGGATGCGTCTTATCTCAGGAACTGACCTTCAGAATCATTTCTTCAGTAGATTCTAATGCAGAAAAAATTCCCAATTTAGTGAGTCCCAATAACGACGGATTCAACGATACCTGGATTATTCCTCAGGAATATACCAGCGGAACCGATACCGAAGTTATATTGATGAACGCTACGGGAGAAATTGTACTGAAAACCAATAATTATCAAAATAACTGGCCGGAAACCAGCACTACTTTCAAAAATGTAAATCCGGTGTATTACTATATCATTACCACAAAAGATCAAAAAACCAAAAAGGGGTCTATAACACTAGTGAAATAAAATGAGGAATGTTGTTATAATTTTAAGTTTATTTCTTTGTGTTCTCCAGCAGCTACAGGCGCAGGAAGACGGCGTTGTTTCGTACCGTATTCCTATAAGAAATTCTTTAAAATTCAACAGATATTTAATTAATCCTGCTTTTAGTTTTGTTCGCGAACAAAGCTCTTATATTAGTTTTTATACCAAAAAACAATGGGTTCAATTTGATGATGCTCCACAAACTTATTTATTTGGTTATTCCGGCAGGATAACCGAAAATCAGGGAGCAGCCATTGGATTATTCCAACAAAATTACGGTGTCCTTTCCACTTTTGGAGGAGTCGTCAATTTTGCACACAACGTCATGCTTCAGGAAGACAATAATTTAACCTTTGGATTAAATCTTGGTTTTTACAAAAGCGGCATCAACAAAGGCCGAGTGATTACAAATTACGATGATCCTTCACTGAATAATATTCCTAACAATTCCCTCATTACCATCAATCCGGGTGTTAACTACGGAACGGCTTTTCTGGATTTTGGGGTTTCGGTAAACAACTTGGTTTTGTACAACCTTAAAACTTCAAAAATTGTTCAGGATGATCCCGAAAGAAGCATTGAAGCTCACATTATGCACACCGGTTATCTTGACACCTATGGTTTTTTTGACAAAAGTAAATTTTCGGCATTAATTAAAACCGATTTGAAAAAAGACAAAACAGAAGTTTCCGGCTTAGTCTTATTTGCTGTTCCAAGCGGAATTTGGGCTCAGGCAGGTTACAATTCCGTTTACGGAATGAGTGCCGGTCTTGGAGTAAACATCTCACCAAAGATTTCTGTTGAATACAATTTCGAAAAAGGCACCGGAAATTTATCCAATTTTGGTGCTTCCCACGAAATTGTTTTTGCTTACAAATTCAACAAAAAGACATTTTATTACAACGACGAAGACGAACAGGGTTCGATTATCCCGCCAGCACAAAAGAAAAAATATGTTGCTGCGAAGCAAAAAGATTCTCCGCTTCTATCTCCAAAAGACGCGCAAAGACTAAGAGAACTTAAAGAAGCTTTAAGATTAGAACAGCAAGAAAAAAGACAGCAACAACTCGCTGAAGCAAAACAAAAAGCAAAAGCCGATTCTATTGCGCAGGCCAAACGCATCGCGGATGCAAGAGCACAATCAGTTGCCTTAACAGAAGCTAAAAAAGCCGCTGATGCAAAAGCAAAAACTGACGCCTTAATCAAATCGAAACAAACAGCAGAAGCCAAAGCCAAAGCGGAGGCCTTAGCCAAAGCCCGTCAAGCCGCTGAAGAAAAAGCCAAAGCTTACGCCTTAGCCAGAGCAAAAAAAGCCGCCGAAAACAGAGCCAGAATAGATTCTATAATCCGGGCAAAACTAAACGCCGAAGAAAAAACCAAAAACGAAGCCTTAGCAAAAACAAAATCAGAAGCTGAAAATAAAGCAAAAATTGATGCATTGGCCGTACAAAAAGCAAAAGTAGACGCTTTGGCGAAAGCCAAACTGGACGCTGAAAACAAAGCGAAAGC
>NZ_AUDK01000011.1 GCF_000425425.1 Flavobacterium daejeonense DSM 17708 | reverse complement strand
GCACTACTAGCGGGAATTGGATACAATCTAAAGCTCAGATTTAATCAAATCAAAGAGCAAATTATTTTTTGGCTACAATTATTGTTCAACTTTTTCTCTAAAAACAAAACCACTATTTTAATTGAGATTTAAAATAGTGGCTTTTTAAGGAATGACTAAATAGTTGTATAAAAAACAAATCCTAATTCAAATAAAAAGAATTAGGATTTGTTTGTATATAGATGAATTTCTTGTTAGAAGCGTTATTCCTGTAATTTTGATTTTAAATAATTAAGCATTTCATTTGTAATTGGTTTTGATAAGAAATCGATGACCATAGGGTAGTTTTTTGATTTTTGATGATCTTCAGGATCTATGGTAGAGGAGAGTACGACTATTTTTGAGTTTACAGCAGCATATTTTTCGGTATTAAAATTGTCCAGGAATTCCCAGCCATCCATTACTGGCATGTTTAAATCCAAAAAAATTAATTCAGGTATTTTTTCTTCTTCTTCTTTATTTAGGATGGAATCGAAGTATTGTAATGCCTCCTCTCCATTTTTAGCTGTAGCTATATTATTGGAAAAAGAAGCTTTCGAGATTACTTTTTTACATAACATAAGTGTTATCGGGTCGTCATCGACACATAGAATTAAATCTAACATGTTATTTGTTTTTAAATGTTATTGTAATTGTAGTTCCTTTGTTTACCTGGCTTTCAATAGAGATAGTCCCTTTCATAGCTTCTACTTGTGATTTGACTAAGTATAAACCTAAACCTTTGCTGTCCGGGTAATCATGAAATCTTTGGTATAGTCCAAAAATTTTATCTTTGTTTTTATCTAGGTCAATTCCGATACCATTGTCTTTGAACGAGAGTTGTATGGTGTCGTCCACTTGATGTGCTGCAATAGTTATTCTTAAAACTCGATTGTTAGCTCTGTATTTTAGTGAATTTGTTAGTAAATTTAATAATATACTTTCTAAATAAGCTTTGTTTGTATTTAAGAGATTGACATGTTCTATGTCTAATTTTAAAATAGGTTTACTTAATTCTATTTGGGTGGTTAATTGATTGAAAACATTTTCAAAAATATCTTTAAGCGAAATATTTTCGGTTTCAATGGCAATATTATCTTTAATAATCATGACTTTGGTCAAGTCTTCGATGGTTTCGTTTAGTAGATGAGTAGATTTATTAAAGCCATCAATGATTTCTTTTAATTCAGAATCTTCGATTTCAATGTCTTCAATTAGGTTTAAAAGTCCTGTAAGATTAGACATTGGAGCTCTTAAATTGTGTGAAGTTATGTATGAGAATTGTTTTAAATCTTTATTGTTTTGAGTTAGTTCTTTGATGAGTTGTTCTTTTTCTTTTTCCTGATTTTTTTCTTCGGTTACATCTCTTTGAATTGAAACCCAATGCGATAATTCTTGTTCGGCATTGTAAATTGGAATCATTGTAAAACGAAGCCAGAATTCAGTTTTGTCTTTTCTGTAAGATTTAATTTCAAGTAAACCCTCTTCTTTGTTTTTTATGGTTTCTAAAATTCTTTTTAAAACATTAATATCCGTATTTGGGCCTCTTAAAATACTTAAGGAATTATTGATTATTTCTTCAGATTTGTATCCTGTCATTTGTGTGAATGCCGGGTTTACATAGATGACTTTAGGTAGTAGATTTTTGTTAAAGTTGGCTTCAGTGATTACAATTGATTCTCTGGTTTGTAAAATTACAGTTTCCAATAATTTTAGTCGAAGTTCTTCTTCCTTTTGTTTGGTAATATCCTGAAGTGCTCCAATCATTCTGATGGCTTTTCCATTTTCATCTTTTAGAAGAAAACCTCTGTCAAGAACGTATTTGTAAGTGTCGTCGGCGCATTTAAAACGATATTCATCCTGCCATTTTTCGGTTTTTTGTTCAATAAATGAATATAATTTGATTGACATTTTGATGCTGTCTTCGGGGTGGATGTTTCCAAACCACCAACTTGAACTGTCGCCTACCTGGTCTTCTTCATATCCAAAAACGGCTTTGATTCCTTTGCTCCAGATCATTTTGTCTTCCTGGATTTTCCAATCCCAAATAGTATCACTAGTTGCTTTGGATACTATATCGTATTTTTGATTGGATTCTTTTATTTCATTATTGGTGTTTTCTAATCGTTCGAAAATTGTTTTGTTTCTGCGTTCGTTTTTAGATAACACATATCTAAATGCAAATCCGGTTAAAAGGATTAAAATAAAATCTTTAAAGAGGTTGAAAATGAGATAATCTTCTTGTTTAAAGTATAAAGAAGTGATTTTATAAAGAAAAACCGCCGAAATTGAGGCAATAATGATATAAATTGTTGTTGTTTGGGTGGTTTTATTTTTCATTAATCAAATATAATTAATAATTGTTAATAGCAAAATATCTGTGAAAACTTATTTTTATTAGAAAATGTTTGAACAATGGTGTTAAATTTAAGCAAATTGTAAAGTGTTTGAGAATTATTTTTTATATCAAAATAAAGTGTACCTTTGCAGCCATTAAAAATCACAGATGGAAGCTATTAGAAACATTGCAATTATTGCCCACGTCGATCACGGTAAGACCACTTTGGTTGATAAAATTATGTATCATTGTCAGTTATTTCGTGAAAACGAAAATACTGGAGATTTGATCCTTGATAACAACGATTTAGAGCGTGAAAGAGGTATTACAATTACTTCAAAAAACGTTTCGGTTTCTTATAAAGGAACAAAAATCAATATTATTGATACTCCTGGGCACGCCGATTTTGGTGGAGAGGTAGAACGTGTATTGAACATGGCCGATGGTGTATGTTTGTTAGTAGATGCTTTTGAAGGGCCAATGCCTCAAACGCGTTTTGTATTGCAAAAAGCAATTGATTTAGGATTAAAACCTTGCGTAGTAATCAATAAAGTAGATAAAGAAAACTGTACTCCTGAAGAAGTTCATGAGAAAGTTTTTGACTTAATGTTTGAACTAGGTGCTACTGAAGAACAGTTGGATTTTCCCGCAGTTTATGGTTCTGCTAAAAATAACTGGATGTCTGAGGATTGGAAAGTACAAACGGAAAACATTGAGCCTTTATTAGACATGGTAATTGCTAATGTGCCAGCTCCTAAGGTTTCTGAAGGAACGCCACAAATGTTGATTACTTCATTAGATTTCTCATCTTTTACAGGACGTATTGCAATTGGTCGTTTAGAAAGAGGTACTTTAAAAGAAGGTATGCCAATTTCATTGGTAAAAAGAGATGGTAAAGTTATCAAATCAAGAATAAAAGAATTACATACTTTTGAAGGTCTTGGACGTAAAAAAGTAGAAGAAGTTCAGGCAGGAGATATTTGTGCGGTTGTAGGCATCGAAGGATTTGAAATTGGTGATACCATCGCTGATTATGAAAATCCGGAGGCTTTACAAACAATTGCTATCGATGAGCCAACGATGAGTATGTTGTTTACCATTAACGATTCGCCTTTCTTTGGTAAAGAAGGAAAATTTGTTACTTCAAGACACATTCGTGAAAGATTAACTAAAGAATTAGAGAAAAACTTAGCAATGCGTGTTGCTGAAACTGATTCTGCTGATAAATTTATGGTTTTTGGACGTGGGGTATTACACTTATCGGTTCTTATCGAAACCATGAGAAGGGAAGGTTATGAGTTGCAAATTGGTCAGCCACAAGTAATCATCAAAGAAGTTGATGGTGTGAAATGTGAGCCAATTGAGGAATTAACGATTGATTTACCTGAAAATCTTTCCGGTAGAGCTGTAGAATTTGTTTCTATCCGTAAAGGTGAAATGCTTTCTATGGAAGGAAAAGGAGAGCGTATGATTGTTAAATTTAATATTCCATCCCGTGGAATCATTGGTTTAAGAAATCAATTGCTTACTGCAACTGCTGGTGAAGCGATTATGTCACACCGTTTTATTGGTTATGAACCATACAAAGGAGAAATTCCAGGACGTAACAATGGTTCGTTAATTTCTATGGAAAATGGAAAAGCAATTCCTTATTCTATTGATAAATTACAAGACAGAGGTAAATTCTTTGTGGATCCAAACGAAGATATTTACGAAGGTCAGGTAATTGGAGAAAACTCTCGTTCGGATGATATGACGGTTAACGTAACTAAAACGAAGAAGTTAACAAACGTTCGTTCTTCGGGAGCTGATGATAAAGCGCGTATTGTTCCTGCTATCAAATTCTCTTTAGAAGAAGCTTTAGAATATATTCAAAAAGATGAATATGTGGAAGTTACTCCGAAATCTTTACGTTTGAGAAAGATTTATTTGAACGAAAACGACAGAAAGAGATTTAAAATCTAATTAAGGTTTTAAATTCCCAATCCCCGATAGCTATCGGGATAAAAATCCCAAATTCCTCCCGAAAATTTACGGGATAGGAGTTTGGGATTCTTTTTTCAGGACTATTTTTACATGGAATTTGGAATTTAATAATTGTTTTTTTAATTATCTTTTCAAACTAAAATGCCCTTTTATTTCTTTGCCATTTTCCAGTTTGGCGGAAAACCAATAATCGTCGGAAGGGAGTTGTTTTCCGTTGAAAGTTCCGTCCCAACCCTGACTTTGCGGATTAATATCTTTGATTAGTTTTCCGTATCGGTCAAAAATGTGGATAACAGTTTTCGAATTGAATTCGGAGTTGATTCCCTTGATGTTCCAGTAATCGTTGAAACCATCATTGTTTGGAGTAAAAAAGCGAGGAATACCAAGAATTGCTACCGATTGATAAGTTACACCACAACCATTTTTATCCCTTATATAAATTTGATGAATTCCGGCAGGTACATTTTTAAAAAGATTGGTATCCTGATAGAAGTTTTCAGCGTCGTCCAAACTGTATTCGTAAGTACCAACACCTTCAACCAGAACTAAAAGCGTGTTGTTTTCGCTTAATTCACCTACTTCAATATTGTTTATTCGGGCAATTTCGGAAGCGGTAACAGTAATCGTTCTGGTTCGGCTGCATCCTTTTTGAGAAATTACTTCTACGGTATAAACTCCCGCTTTATTAACTGATAACGTTGGATTGGGACTGCTTAGAATTTGATTGTCTTTTGACCAAATATAAGTATAAGCAGTCGTTGGGTTTCCATCAAGAATTCCGGCATCTAAGGTTACATAATAATTTGGCAGGTTATTACAAATATACCTGTCAGACAGATGATTAGCATTGACATCAATATCCGGTTTTGGATTGACTTTAAGCGTAATATGTGGACCAACTCCAAAACAGCTGTTGTCTAAATCATTATCAACGCGAACCCAAATTTTTTGTTCATTGGGAGCGAGTGTATTGCGATAAGTTGTGGTGTTGGTAATTTCATTTGTTTCAGATAAAGCATCAGCTTCTGTTTCGTAATATTTGATAGAATAATTGTTCTTAGGATCAGGTAATAATGCTAAAATATCGTTTTGAGCACTGTTGAAATTAAATTCAGTAATTCCGTCATAATCATCGTTTGTGGCATCGATATAGTCATCGCAGTTTTCAAATACTATGTTGAAAGGGGATGGAATTTGTGTGGCAGAAACAATTAAATCAATTCGGGCAACGGAGTAACAACCATTCACATTTTCAATTCTTGACCAAACAGTAGTGCCATTATTTGCAATGTAGGCTAATGGATTGGCTATTTTCTCAGAGCTATCATTTGTATTAGCAGCTACTTCGGTGGTGAAATAACTGAATGTTTCATTTTCGTAATTAGTTGAAATGTCATTGTTTTTAACGGTAAGGTTAAAAGTGCTTTTAGCATCTAAATCATCGTCACATTGTTTGATGATGATGTTGTTTACAATAGGTAAATCGTAAACGATTAAAGTGGTTTCGTTAGAAAGTAAACCGCAACTATTTCCATTTCGGTTAATGAATACACGGAATTTGTAATTATTCATGGTTTTTGAAACGGAATTAATATGGAGTTGGTTTGTTGCAACTCCCAAATAAGTGCTATTGCCAGATAAATCATTCCAGTTGATTCCATCTGTAGAAAGTTGCCATTGATAATTGTCGCCATTTGCTGTAATAGAAATGGAAGCATTTTGCAATTCGCAGCTTGGAGGAGCAATAGGTTGATTGGTTATTATGATTGAAGCAGCAATATTGTAATTAGAATTAGGAGTTGTATATCCATTGGTACGGCTGGTTACGACTCCGCTATTATCCACAGTTGGAGGAAAAGACGAACCCAGAATGTGACTTCCATTGGTACTTGTAAACCCGGCTTCGATTACATCATTACATAAATCGCCATCACTATCCAGGTCTCTGTAGTTTGGTATTCCATCATTATCGGTGTCAGTATTATTGCTTCCGGTTTCTACACTGTCGTAAATTCCGTCATTATCACTGTCCCAATCCAAATAATCCGGAACACCGTCAGTATCCGTATCAAAAGGAGTTAAATTTGTTTCGAAAATATCGTATAAGCCATTATGATTGCTATCAGTAGTGTTTAAAACAAAGTTATTGCTTTGACTTTCTATTAAATCCGGAATACCATCATTGTCGCTATCAGCATCTAATTGGTCTTCTAGTCCGTCACCATCGGAGTCTTTTGGTACACAAACAGCGAAAAGTTTCAAAGTGCTTTTGTTTATTTCTGTATCCGAAAGATTTGTATGCGTGAAACTAATCGAATTGGTTAAGTGCGTTAAAAATTTAAAATTTGTAGAACCGGCTGCTAATGGTGTAATGCCGTTTATTTGAAAACGGATTTCAAATGAAGAATATTCGGTTACACCGCTTTCGTAAATTCCGTCATAATTTGTATCAATCAATAATTCATTGTTTGGGTTTAAAACCGTGATGGTTTTATCAATATCTGAAGAAATAACGTATTGAGCATTTGCATTTAATAAATCAGTTGAATTTGCCGTTGTAACATATTCCATTCCGGTACTCATTGGTTTTGTGAAATTGAGCGTGTATTTTACAAAATTTCCTTTTCCGGCAGGAATTTCGGAAACAAAACTTCCGTCGGAATTTCCAGTGAACGGAGTTGCACTGGCCATTGATGAAGAGTTTACTGTTCCGGTAAACGAATTAGAATAATTTCCAATATTGACATTTCCGAAATTTAAATTCGTAAGATTGAGATTTTGATTTCCGAAAGATTCGGTGCAATTAGTGATGCCGTCATTGTCATTATCAAGGTCGATGTTGTCATTTACACCGTCATTATCATAATCAGACGGGCAATTACTCACGGGAATATTATCGGATAAAATAGTGGTGTCACAACCTGAAATACTTCCTCTTACCTGATAATAGCCGGGTTGAGTAGGAGTGTAGGAATTTGAATTCGAATTATCTATTGGATAATTATTAAAATACCATTGATAGGTGTCGTAGTTTAAACTGGAACTTACTTTTAATACCAGATTTGGAATACAGGTCGATGTAGTAAGCGCAATTTTATCAGAGGCAATTTCGGGTTTAGCATCAAATCCGGAATAATAGCCGCCATAAGTCGCCGCATCATTTGTGCCGTAATAAGAAACATAAATCTGACGGCTAGATTTGATACTGATGTTTCCTGAAAGATTCTCGACGGAGTAGCGTACATAATTTGGGTTTCCGGTAATAGCTACAGGGCTGGTATTGACAGGATTGTTGTTAATTAAAACTGTTGCATCTCTTTCGGTAACGATATTTAATCCTCCGGAATAATTAACATCTCCAATTTTATTAATTAACGGAATATTATCAACTATATTTGGTGTAGAGCAATTTAAAGGCGGAACAAAAAAAAGATTTTGATTGGCAGCGGGATTGTTTTTGAGATTTGTTTGGGTATAAGGAGGAAGGTTCTTTTTTAATCCGCCAATGCATTGGTAGGCAAATACGTTTTCCGTAGTTCTTATGTATAAATTATTGTTGATAAATTGAAATCCATCTATGGGAACATATTCTCCGGCTTGTAAAACATAATTTGGAGTTGTGTTTCCGTTTAAATATATTTCTGTATTGGGTTTGTGTGCTATTAATAAAACGCGTTCTATTTCGTCAGTTCCCAATCCTTTTACAAAAATGTATTCTTTTCCGGTTTTTTCGTAAGGAACAATTTGATCAAATCCAATATCCCTGCCATTGGGTCTTATATTGTTATTTCCATAGTCCGTTACTTCAGTATCATTACTCCCTCCAAAAGATCCTGAGTTAATAACGATAGATTTATCTGATTGGACTAAAGCTCCAATTAAATTAGAACTGTTTGAAACCGTATTATTATCGTTCTCTAATGCAATAACATAGCTTTCGTTTTTGTTTAAATTAAGAGTAATTGAACCAGAAATAATGGTGCCGTTGACTAAAAGTGTTCCGTTAGGAATATTTGAAATTGTAACGGTTGTGTTGTTCTCGGTAGCGAGTATCGAAGCAAAATTAAGAAGCGTAGGGTCGTTTAAAGGATTAAGCATTGTACCAAGCCGGAAAGTAGTTCCTAAAGCGCTGTTTCCCTTGGTTACTAATCCACCGGCATGATTATAAACTTTGCGATCTGGGTCAAAACCGGAATTTACTCTTACACTACAAAATATTAAGTCGTCAGCTTCTATGATATATCCTTTATTTGATAGCTTTCCGGTAGCTGTTTTTGGCGTAAGCAGTTGGGTATTGTCACCAAAACCTATTTGATAGACATAAGGATTGGTGTTGCTAACAGTAGCATTGATAATCTGACCGCCAATAGCTATGATTTTCAGTGCAACATTTTTAGTGCTTGGGGTAGAAATATATAAATAATGATCTCCGGTTAATAAATTATCATTTTGGCTGGTTAACGGCGGAATATAATGCGTCTTACTAAATTGTGCCCAACAATTCAGTGCTATGAAAAATAAGCTCATCAAGAAAATTTTCCTCATTCGATAAATATATAAATAAGTTGTGATTATTTACCTTTTTAATGAAAAATGACCTTTAATGTTTTTGCCATCTTCAAAAATCAGATTGAACCAATAATCATCAGCAGGAAGTAAATGACCGTTGAAAGTTCCGTTCCAATTCAGATTTGTGGAGTTGAATTGCTTGAGGAGTTTTCCATAACGATCAAAAATAGCAATACTAGCTTGGGGCAGTGTATTTAGGTTTTTTATGGTCCAGGTATCGTTAAATCCATCCGAATTAGGAGTGAAATAACGCGGATAATCCAAAATTATAAAAGGAAAAAGAATAGATTCACTACAATCGTTTTTATCTCTGGCATAAGCGGTATAGCTTCCGGCAGAAAGATTTAAAAATTCCGGATTGTCCTGATAGAAATTTCCGTCGATAGAGAATTCGTAATTTCCGGAACCGCTGTATTCGATAACTACCGTGTTATTATTTCCGTCAAAATCATGAGTTTGAACTCCGGTTATTATTGCTGTTTTATTTGGAATATTGTCGTTTGAAGTTTTCAAAGTTAATTCGGCATAATTTGCACAATTATAGGAATTAGTGACTTTAGCAATGAGCGTTTGGTTTGGCGATTGGTTAACGTAATTTGAAGGATTCAGAATAGGATTGCTGTCAGTTTCGGCATCACTACTATTTTCATAATAAATAACGTTGCTTAAAGTTGTGTTGTTGTTTTTTATGAAATCATCAGCCTGAGATAAATCAAAAACTTCTTTTCCATCTCCGTCAAAATCGCAATGCATTAATGTGTAATCGTTTAAAACAATTTCGGGAGTGAATTCTATTTTAATATCATTGGTCGCAACACAGCCGGAAGGAGATAATGTCACTTCTACTTTGTAAGTTCCCGGCGCTGTTACGGTGTAGGACAGATTGGTTTCAGTAGCTAATAATACACCGTCTTTGTACCATTTGTAATTAAAAGTAGAGGATAATTGGGTGTCGATTATATAGTTTTCGCCAAAACATATCGCGTTATTGGTTGCTAATAATTTATCAGTTCCTAAGTCAATAACGGAGTTAAAACTCGCTGCTTCAATAAAAATTGCCGAATCATATAAAGGATTTCGGTCATCGGCAACCACTAATTTAATGTGATAAGTAGTTCCGGGAATAACATTAGTTCGTGCATTAAGAACTTTAGTTTGTCCGGCATAATTTATAGGGCTGGAATTGTTTGGTATATTGTTAAATTGTCCAAAGAAAGAGGCATTAGTTGCAGCACAGGATTTGATATTTCCAAACGGATCCACAAATGCAATCGCCGGATGAATATTAGTGGAAGAAACCGGAGTTGTCGAATTTGGAATTACCGCTAAATTTCGATAAGGATTAGTGCTGTTTTTTTCTTTGATTAAAAAAGCAAAACCATCCGAAAAACGGCAAGGATAATCATCCTGATACTCATTAGAAGCAAAAAGATAATTAAAGCTAATGGCATTAGTTTGAGGAGTAAAATCAAATTCCAAAACAGTCGCATTTGAGGAATTTATATTTAAGGTTTGATCCAAATCAGTATCGCCAAGCCAGGAATCGCTTCCTTCTCCGGAAGTTCGTACAAATGGTCCTGCCGATTGAGTACTACTCCAACTGCTCAGCACAATCCCGGATTGAAACGGAAAGTTAGCTGAGCTGTTACTAAAGGTTCCATAGCTGTTTTTACCAGGAGTAAAAGTATCGCCGCTAACTGATTCATTGGCAATTTGCAGACAGGAGCTGTTTTGAGTGAGCAAGTTTACCAGTTCGGCGGCATTTTTAGTGTCATCAATACTAATGCTTTGTGCCCGCAATTGCAGGCTGAAATGATATAAAAACAAACAGAGAATTATAGTTCTTACGACTTTCATAGTCTTACAAAGTTACTATAATTCTCTGTTTTTAAGAAGCGTACTTTTCTTTTAAAAAAAGCTTTATTTTACTTCATTTTCAAATAATAAGGTCGCTTTTTTTAGTTTTTCGGAGTTGATGGGTTTTACAATGTAATTGGTTACCATCGGGTATTTTTTTGTCATTTCTAAATCGCTGGGATCAATGGAAGAAGAAACAATAAAAACGACAATCTTTTTGCCAAATGAAATTTGATTTAGTTCGTCCAAAAACTGCCAGCCGTCCAAAACGGGCATGTTCAAATCTAATAAAATAACATCCGGAAGTTTGGATAAATCAGAGGTGTTTTTTTTGAGTTCGTCTAAAGCGGTTTGAGGATTATGAAATGCAGTTATTTCTTCGCAAAAATTATTTTTTGTGATAATCATACTCATTAATCTAATTGATAATTGGTCGTCATCAATAATGTAAGTAAGTTTATTTTTCATCAAAATAGAGTTTAAATGTACTGCCTAATCCTTCGGTGCTTTCTAATTCAATTTTTCCATTCATGGCTTCAATTTGATTTTTAACAATGAATAAACCTATGCCTTTTGCATCATCATTTCCATGAAAAGTTTTGTACATGCCAAAAAGTTTGTGTTTGTGTTTTTCGGTGTTAATTCCTAAACCATTGTCTTTAAAAACAATAATGTGATAGTTATCCTGATTTTGATAACTTATTTCCAATCGCGGAATCCGTTCAGGAGATTGGTATTTAATGGCGTTAGTCACTAAATTTTGCAGCATATTTTCTAAGTAAGCCGGAATTACATTAATGCTTAAATCGCCGGGAATATTCTGTGTAATGGCAATTTTGTTATAAAAAAGGCTGGTAGCTTTTTCAATTTCCGACTTCAAATGAACACTGGTTTTGTTAATGTTGCTATTTTTTTGAATAGTAATTACCTCGTTTAAGTTTTCTACGGTTTCAGCCAGTTTTTCGGTTCCTTCTTTAAACATATCAATAAATGTGAGCTTTTCATTGGTATCGTCGGTGTTTTCAATAACGTCCAAAACCATCTGTAAATTACTGGTATGAGAACGAATATTATGAGAAACAATATGCGTAAAATTCAGCAGTTTATTGTTTTGCTGACTGGTTACTTCTAATAGCTCTTTGAGTTCTATTTCTTTTTCTTTGGTAGCCGTTATATCTCTGCCAATAGCAATGAATTTCGAACAAATTCCGTTTTCGTTAAAAACAGGAGTGATGTTTAATTCGAGCCAGTATTTTTGATTTTGTTTGTCAAAATGATGAAAAACTACTTTAGTCGCTGTTTTTTGCTGAATGGACTGTGTGATTTTATTTAAGGTTTCACTATTTATTTGGGGTGAAAAACAGAAAAAATCAGGTTTCTTTCCAATGATTTTCGGTAAAGTTGAACCACTTAATTTCATATAAGCCTGATTTGCCCAAATGGCTTCTCCTTCGGTATTGGTTATGATAATACTATCGGTGGTTTCCGAACCAATGAGTGATAATAGACAGAGATCTTTTTCGATGTTTTTGGGTTGATTTACGCCTTTAAAAGTCCCGTGAATTCGGCTAATTTGATTTTGAACCAATTCAATCTGGCAAATGCATTCCAACAGTTTAATGGTTTTATTAGCCGTAATAATTTGTATTTTTCCAAAACTGGGAACGTTGTTTTTAAATGCTTCGTTAATAATTGTTTTAAAAGCAATGAAATTTTTTCGGTTAATAAAGTGAGTGCAATTTTTAAAATTTGGAATAAAATCTTCGTTGACTTCAAATAGTTCTCTGGTTTTTGCGTCCCAGAAAATTGTATTTGTGTTTAAGTTGATAGCCCATTTTCCAATTTCAAAAGATTCTTTAGTATAAACTTCCTGTTTAGTTTTCATAAATTGGCATAGTAAAGAATTGTTTTTAAGGATTGATTTGTGGGGGTATCTTTTGTGTAAAAATTGTATTCTTTTAATGATTTGGATTAGGTATAAATACTTATGAAAAGTATTCAAAAAAAATAAAAATACTTAAGAATACCAGTGTGAACAAATAAAATCGATGAACGACATTCTTTTTTTTTTACTTAATTTTAACTTTACAAAAAAGTTTTTTTTTAGATATTGATAACCAGTAATTAAGCGGTTTTTGGGTTGTTAGGTGATTTTTTTGTAAATTCAGGTTTTTACGGACTTTTCAGCCGATTTTGCTTTCAAATAATTAATGTAAACCCGTTGGGTGAAATTATTAAAAACGTCAGTTCGAGTGTTTTTTGTATAATCCCGACACTTCGGGACGGAACAAAAAATGTCCCGGTAGCTATCGGGACGAGAACCGTTTTTAATGAAATTTTTCTTGTTCCCGATACGATTTTCTTCCCGAGGCTTCGGGAGAAAATCACTCGAACTGACGAAAAATTATCATTAAAAACTAATTTCACCCAACGGGTTAATGTAAATTTGCATAAATACTAGCATACATGAGTGAGATTTCTCCGTTGTTTAAAAAACCAACATACCCCATCAATCATTTTCTTTTTGATTATTTAGAACGTTTTGACCGGATTTCAAAAGTGGCGATTGCTTATGACGATTTGCTGCGTTTTTCGGGTTCTGTCAATGTTTATGATAAAAATGATAATGACACTTTATGGGCAAGAGTTTTTTATAATGAATATGAAAGAAATGAGATTGATTTAACCTTAAAAAAAATCTATTCCTTACTGCATTCCGACGGAAATTTGGACATCATTAAATTCCTCAATGTCGATGCTATTGACTATTGTACTTTTGGAAATTCGAAACCTTTTCGAATAAAAGTGCGTAATGTTTTGAATGATAATTATGTTCATTTTTATATTAAAAAAGCCGATGCTTCCCGAATTTACGGTTTGGAATTAGAACATATTTTGTCGCCGGATAAAATTAATTTTTTGGTGTATGGCGATACTTTAATTGAGGAGCATATTATAGGAATTCCGGGAGATGTTTTTATGGAAACTTCTCTTCAGAGTTGTTCTGAAAATGAGAAGTCACAAATCGCTAAGGAATTTGTTAAATTCAACGAGCGTTGCATGATTCGGCTTTTGGGCGATATGCGTGCTTATAATTATGTGATTGTTCCTATTCACGATTTTGATCAGGTGGTTTATAAAATTCGGGCAATCGATTTTGACCAGCAGTGTTACGAAGGGAATTTCAAGATTTACCGTCCGCAATTTTTCAAGGAAAATTCCCCAATGATTCAATTAATTAAGGAGAAATTACAGGATAGTTCTATCGAACAATATAAAAATGAAGAACGTGCAGCTCTGGCCAAAAGAATTCTTTCTGCCGAAACCCGAATTCAAAAAATTCTCCGCATCATGGCTAATGATACCATTGCGCCCGAAGCGCATATCAAACAATTAAAAATGGAATTGTATCGTTATACCAATGATTTGAATTTTAAAAATGCCACAAGTATGGGGTATTTGTTGAGTGCCGCTTTTAAATATGTTACCCGAAATTTCAAACATCCCGACTTATTTAAGCCTGGTTTTTAAATTTGATTTTATGATAAAAAAAATAGTACCTCTTGTATTATTCTCGTCTTTGATTGCTTTTTGTCAAAGAGACTCAAGCATTTTAACGGAACTGTATTCGTTGCCAAAACAATTAAAAGAAGTTTCCGGGATTGTTTTTAGTGACAGTTTAAATTTAACCTGGACTTTGGAAGACAGTGGTAATGCCAATGTCATTTACGGATTGGACGAAAATGGAAAATTAGAAAAAAGCATTACCATTTCCCAAACCGAAAATATCGATTGGGAAGATATAACGAAAGACAAATTGGGGAATTTGTACATAGGTGATTTTGGTAATAATAATAATGAACGACAGGATTTGGCTATTTATAAAATCGCAAAAGATTCTTTGAAAAATCAAAGTGTAATTCCTGCCTATAAAATCAGTTTTGCGTATCCGGAACAAACCGAATTTCCGCCTAAAAAAAGTAAACTTTTTTATGATGTAGAGTCTTTTATCGAATATAATAACAACTTTTATTTGTTTACCAAAAACAGAAGTAAAGGTTTTGACGGAACTACTTTGTTGTATGAAATTCCAAATAAATCAGGAGCGCATCAGGCGCAATTATTAGGGAAATTTAAAACGGAGGGCGATTTTCAAAATGCCGCCATAACCAGTGCCGCCATTAGTCCTGACGGCAAAAAAGTGGTTTTGTTAAGTCATAGTCAACTATGGATTTTTGAAAATTTTACCAGCGATAATTTTTTCTCGGGAAAAGTGAAAAATATTCAACTGAATCATTTTTCCCAAAAAGAAGCCATTTGTTTCAAAGACAATAAAACGCTTTTAATTGCCGATGAAAAAGTAAAGAAAACAGGAGGGAAGCTTTATCAGCTGGATTTGGACACTATTGATTAGAATCCAAATCCAAGTCCGAAAGCAATTCGCGCTTCTTCGTTTACAGTTGCTTTAAAATAGCTCAGTCGTGCCGTAACGGTATTGACTCCGTTAAGCCATAAACCGCCGCCTACAGCCTGATGCCATTGGTTAGAATGTTCGTTTTTCAACCAGACTCTGCCGTAATCATATCCGCCAAAAATTCCGTAAGACATCGGTACAATACTATTTTTGATTTTTCCGACAGTTAAACGAATATCACTGCTTTGAAAGAAAGATTGATTTCCTAAAAAACGTTGATTTCTAAAACCTCTTAAATCATAATCACCACCTAAAGCAGCTCCCTGATAGAATTCGAAATTATTGTTCAAAATAGCTTTCGCTTTTAGCAGTGTAGCCAAAACTAATTTTCCCTGACGGTCTATTTTGTGATTGAAATTGATTTTAGATTCTAAGGTTGGAAAATTTTGTTTGCCGTTTGTAAGGTTCATTTTCCAGTTGGCCGCCATCATAAAACCCATTCCCATCGCAGGAAGTGAGGCGTTGTCATAATTTTCATAACTGTATTGCATCGTTGCGCCGGCAAATTGCTGATTTTTAAAAATATCAGGATTTACAATATTCGGAATGGCAATAAAGCGCCCCGGTGTGTTTTCTACATCAAAATTTTCATATGCAATTTGAAAACTTAAAGTACTTCCAAAACGGCCAATTCGTTCGATTTTCGGAGCAAATTTCAACATACTTACATGAACCCGATTGTAGTTCATCCCGTTGATTTCATCCGAATTAGCAGTGTTGTTTCCAAAACCAAAATAATTAATGGCAAAATTAGGACTGGTAAATTGAGAATCCAGTCCAAAATTCCATTTTCCAATCATTTTTGGGACGTCTAAATGATAGTTCAGTTCAAAACCATCGGTAGCAAAAAAGTAATTGGCTTTAAACGTATGGCGCAAAGTGTAAGGGTTTTGTTTAAAATGATTTACAGTATAATTAGCAACAATGCCCAGTTTAACACCGTCATCCGGATTATAACCCATTCCCGGCAAACCGGAAAAAGCATTGTATTTTGGTTTTTGATAATTGTAAAAATTGGTTTCATAATTGTCAGTCAATAATTTTCTGGTTTTAGAATCGACATTAAAACTGTTCTTTTTGGTTTTAAAATCGATAATACGGATGTTTTTTCCATTAAAAATAGTATAATTATCGTGATTTTGACCTCCGATTAATTTGATTCTCACAGCTGATTTTTGAACGTTATTTAATTCAAAAATGTCTTCGTCATCTAAACCGTAAATCCAGATGTTTTTGGTGGATTTTTGGTGGAATGTTTTGGTGTAAACCAATTCTTTGCCTTCTTTTTTTATTCTGAAAACGGAAATTGCAACTTCATTTTTGGAAAGCGGATTAATTTCAAACAGATCTTTTTTGTTTGTTCCAACAATCAGAGTCGTTTTTTGTAAAACGCGGTTGTATTCCGTCGCATATTTGTTTAATTGTGCTTTTCTGCTTTTTAATTTTTCAATAATTGAAGAGATGGTTTTACCCTGAATTTTTTTTGGGAGATTGTTAAAAGCAGCTTCAATTGCCGTATCGCTTAGGTTTTCCTGAATGAATTTTGCCTGAGCAATCCAATCGTTTGCGGTTGCTTTTTTCAATAAAGCTAAATCCAAAGGGTAAGGTTCTCTATTGAACCATTTTACATTTTTAATGTCATTTTTAAAACTTTGCATGTGTCGCAGTGCCGGAATATTCATTAGCAAAGACAATAAAGTGCCGTCGTATTTAGAAAACGCCTGATCGCGATCGCGGGGAATAGGTTTGTAAATTACTTGATCTCCAATTTTGTATTCCGCCCAGCGCCATTGGTCATAATGACGGTCCCAGTCGCCAATAAGCATGTCAAACAAGCGGGCTTTGATGTATTCGGCTTCGTCAATGGTGTATTTTTCGTCTTTTTGTAAATTTTCTAATAAATCGTCTGTTCCGATAATAGCTGCCGGTTTTCCAAAACTTTTAAGGTCTTTTTGGCTGTCAGAAGGTCTTTCTTCAACCAGATACAATTCATTTCCAAAATCGGCATTGAATTCACCTAAAGTTTTTTGTTTTGGAATATAATAAAGTCTGGGATTACTGTGCAAAACACCAATTGGGTCGGCTAAATTTCCAATAGCTAAAGGCGTGTAAGGATGTGAAGTGGTGTAAAAATCGTAAAGGAAATTTTCGGCGTAGGTGTTTTTAAATTCGTTTTCTACATATTGATCTTTGAAAGCTACACTTTGTAAAAAGCGGCTGACACTTTTTTTCAAAGCACGCATAACGTATTCTTTTCCGTCAGTATCTTCCAGTCGGAGCGATTTAGACTGATGACCACCACCGGCTCTCAGTGGATTTACACCGCCAAAAAGAGTGTCTAAAGCAACCACAGGAACATCGATTAAAGTGCTGTAATAATCTCTGTAATGTTTCCCAAAAAGGAAATTATGCAGCATGCTTTTGCGCGTCATTTCATCGTCATAAACAGATGCTTTTGTTGTTTTGGCAGATGAAGCGGTATAATTATTTACGATTGGTTTTTGCGGTTCTAAAAGTGTTTTTTGAAACAAAATTTTGCTCTCATTGTTTTCCATTCCAAAAAAATGAACAACAGTTTTTCCATTAGTAAAAACAGTTAAAGTGGCAAAACCGTTGTTGCCATACGAAAAATCATTAGGGAAAACGGCTCTTGCCGCTTCTGATTTAGAACCGGCGCCGCTGATGATTTGTTTAATATTTTCGTTTTCGATGTATTGCAAATTATGGTCGTGTCCCGAAACTACAATTACATTTTTCTGATCCTGCAAAAGGGTTTTAATTCTTTTTGCTAAAACTTGGTATTGTTTGTTTTGGATGTCCTGCGGACTCACGCCAGAAGTTTTTCGTAAAAGATTGACAAAGGAACCAATTACAGGCAACGGAATTTTTTGTTCCAAGGGGAAAAGTTGCTTTTCAAGCGAAAATTGCCCGCCATGAGTACCGTTACTCACCAATGGATGATGAATGGCCAGAATTATTGTTTTGTCCTGATTTTTGTTTAAAATGCTTTCCAGTTCTTCAAAAAAAGCTTCACGGGTTTTGATGCTGCAATCGTCGTTGATGGTTGGAATTTTATCCCAGTTTTCTAAAAACCATTCGCTGTCTATGGTAATCAGGCAAAGGTTTTCGTTTACTTTTAAATCATCAATCGGGCAACCGTCAGACGGGAGAAAGCTTTTTTTGGAATCCAAATACTGAGTTACTATTTTTTGTTGACGTTTTAATCCCGTAATGCCGGAATACCAATCGTGATTTCCGGGAATGAAAATAGTCTTTCCTTTGAAATTTTTGGAAATTGCCAATTGGTCAGTGAGTTTTTCATGCGCAAGTGTGTAGGCTTTTTTATCTTTTTCATCAGGCATTCCTTTTGGGTAAATATTATCGCCTAAAAATAATAAAGTAGCATTTTTGTCTGACTGTTGCAGTTGTTTTTGCAGTGCAGCAAGGATTTTTTGAGCATTTTCCTGATCGGCATTTCCGGCATCGCCAATTAAAAAAAAGCGATGGGCAATTTTTGTGCTATCCTTGTCGTTTGTATTTGTGATTTTTTCGGAATTAGCACCTAATTGCAGTTGGTGTGTTGCGCAGGAAAAGAGTGTTGTCGAACCTAAAAAAGCAACGGAAAATATTTTAATTTTGTTAAATCGCATAACCAAAAACAATTTCATAATTTAGTAGTATAAAAATTTACCTATGAACTTTACAGATCAAGTACAGGATTTTGTTTATAATTTACTCAAAGATAAACTTTCTAGTTCATTTTTATACCATAATTTCAACCATACTACTGATGTGGTTTCGGCCGTAAAAACACTTGCGCAAAGCGAAAGTATGGATGATAAAACCATTGAAATGCTGGTGGTTGCAGCCTGGTTTCATGATACAGGTTATGTTAACGAACCGGATAATCATGAAGAGGCAAGTGTGCAAATTGCAGCTGAATTTTTAAAAGCTAATGGAAAATCCGAGGATTATATCGCGCAGGTAAGTGCTTTTATTCGGGCGACTGTTTATCATAATATTCCGCAAAGTATTGAAGAAAAAGTAATTAAAGATGCTGATTTCTTCCATTTTACTACCGAAAACTATTGTGATCGTTGTGAACTTTTAAGAAGCGAATGGAAAAATGTAAAGTGTAAACAGGTTTCAGATTTAGAATGGGCGCAGGAAAATTTAAATATGCTCACCCAATGTCATCAGTATTATACGGATTATGCAAAAGAAAACTGGCAGCCTTTGAAAGAAAAAAATATTCGCTTAATTCAGGGAAAAATCAATAAGATGGAAGAAGGAACGACTCCTAAAAAATCTAAAAAAAATAAGGAAGCTAAGGCTGCTAAAGTCTCTAAACCTGATCGTGGCATTGACACCTTGTTTAGGATAACTTTGAGTAATCACACCCGATTGAGTGGCATTGCCGATAGTAAAGCCAATATTTTATTGTCCGTAAATGCCATTATCATTTCAATCGCATTATCTACGATAGTGCCTAAATTAGACAGCCCGGGAAACGCTCATTTAGTGATTCCTACGTTTGTGATGCTTACTTTTAGTGTGATTTCTATCATTTTTGCCATTTTGTCCACGAGACCTAAAGTAACCAGCGGCACTTTTACCCGAAAAGACATTGAAGACCGAAAAGTGAATTTGTTGTTTTTTGGGAATTTTTACAAAATGCCATTGGATGAATACGAATGGGCGGTTAATGAAATGATGAATGACAATACTTATTTGTACAATTCGATGATTAAGGATTTGTATTTTTTGGGTGTTGTTCTCGAAAGAAAATACAAATTGCTCCGCATTACTTATAATATTTTTATGTTTGGAATTATAGTGTCTTTCTTGGCTTTTTTCATCGCTTTTTACATTACCAGAAATTAATCTAAAGCACTTAATAATTCTTTGTACGTATAAGTTGTGTCTAAATTTTCATCGGTATTCATGACTTTGATTCGGATGGCTTTTAGTCCGTAAACGCCTTGTAATTCTTCGACTTCAAATTGTTCAATAGCAGGTTCTAAGATGTTTTTGAACTGAAGGAATTTGATGTATTTTAAATATTCAACTTCTTCGTATTGATGCGAATAAACAATCGTAATTTTCTCTTTTTGCGTAATTCTTTCGTTGGTTCCTTTAATATGGGCTTTGTCAATACGTTTTTTAACTACTTCATAGCGGGCATTGTAAGTGCCATCAACATCAAAACGCTTTTCGTCCATTCGAAAGCGGATGGAAATTGGCGAACTGAAAACTAATATCAATGAGCTGACTTCCAAATTATACGGCAAAACTTTTTTTAAGCGATGGTGTTCCAGTTCCATCTTGCATAAAGTTTGCAATTGCCACAATCTCAGGTTGTTTAAATACATTATATTAAAGGATTGCGCAGGAGTAATGCTGGCACCAATATATAAATTGTGTTCTACACCGTCGGTTTTAAAGCGTTCGTAATAATGTGGAAAAATACTTTGCGCTTCGTTTTGTTCCTGATCTAAAACATCGGCCATTTTTTTATTGACGATAGCCATCGCTTCGTCAAATTGTTTTCGGGCCTGATAAAACAGTCCGGTTTTAACATCCAGATTTTCAAAATAGCTTGCAATCAAATTTTGATCTTCGGCGTCAATAATTGAATTGTTCAATAAAGGATGAATTTCTTTATCAATATAATTTTGAATTTGTTGTTCGGTATCGGCCTTTAATTCTTTTGTTAATTCGCCTAAAAAAGAATGTATTTCAAATTTTTGTTGTTCTAACAAAGGAATTTTGCGAATACTTTTTGATTTTTCAAAAATTCTTAAAATGCTTTCTAACTGATTTTTTAAATCTTCTTTTACTGTGTTGTTGCGGTGTTCGGAAGATTTATTAATATCAATTTGTCCGTAAAGCGGATAGACTTCTTTGAAAACAATTTCTTTAAAATTGTAGTTTGTATTGGAAGCGTTAGTTTGCAAATATTTTTGTGCTTCGGCTTTGAATTTCCAGTAAACGCTGGAATGAATAGCCGTATATTCTCTTTGAATAACCGCTTCAATTTGATTTTGTAAATCGGTGTTGTAGCGCTCTAAAGTGTTGACAATATTAGGAAGTATTAAATTGAGATTGTTTGCATTAATACTGTTTAATTGTCGGGCAGTGCCCGAAACCAGCTCGATAACGCCCAGTAATTTACCTTCTTTGGCAATAGGAGTAAAGATGCAACTTTTAATATTTTGTTCTAATAATATTTGAGCAAAATTTTCATTTCCCGGAATTTGGGCAAAAGCCTCCACATTAGAAATGGTAAAAAGCTCCTGCGTTTCTAAAAGTTTGTTCAAAGAACAGCCTAAAAAGGCATTGCAACAGGCTACTTCGGTTTTGTTTTGAAGTATAAAACTTCCCATTTTTGCTTTTTCAAAAGGCAATTTGGTAAATGTTTTTTCTTCATCGTTATACAAACTGATTCCGATTCTTAAATCAGGAATTTTGAAAAAAGATCTGAAAATGTTTTCTAAAGTATTATCGTTTTCTTCAGGATCTTTTTTACTTCTTAAAAGATTACTTTTTAGGTTGGAAATAGCACTTTCTTTAGTAGCATCAAAAAGGCTGATGATTCCAAAACCTTTTAAAACCCAGCTTTCCAAAGGGAATTTTTCTTTCCACAGCGCCACATTTCCAAAGTTATCCATGAGTTCGTCTATGTCTTCCGAACTCAAATCAGGAGCTTCGGCTAAGGGATATATTTCTATAAAATCGGCGTTGTAAAGAATTCGATAATGATAGATTACATCATTGGCATCGGGAATATCATAAAATAAAGGTTTGTTATAATCAAAATTTTGTTTGTAATAAGCATTCAAAATCAAAATACAGCTGAGAACATAAAACTGATCCTGATTAAAATCACGGATGGTCAAGTCGAAATTTCCGGCGTTTTTAATGATTTTTTTAAATCTTTTGGTGTAATTGAAGGTTATATTCTGAAACGGAATAGTAACCGCCTTAATTTCATTATTAGTCAATGCCGTCGGGAATAAATCGGCAAGTAAATTTTTAATAAGTTTTTTGTTGTCCGTAATTATAGCTAAATCTTCGATCCCGGTTCTAAATTCGGGAATATGTTCGGTTTCTTTTAGTAACGATTTAGCGTAATTAGAGCGGTAATCAACATCTGATAAGGCAATTTCTTCCAGTGTCTCAATGAGTTTATGAAAAGAAATAAGGGTTTTGAAAGGACTCTCTTCAAATAAACGATGATTCATCTTGATTTTTGTTTAGCTTACAAAAATAGTGAATTATCCTGTTAGGACTGTTTTTATTTGAAATAGAAAAAAGAGATTTTAGTGTTGTTTTACTAAAATCTTTTTTTGATAAAAAGAGATTAAGGCTTCGTTCACTTCTTTCAATTCGGGAGTTAAATAGGTAATATCGCCTTCTTCGTCATTTGTTAACTCCATTTGACATACCGTACATTTATATTCTTTTAAGTGATTAGTAATGTTTCTGGAGGTAATCATTTTATGACCAAAAATGGAACATACAATCTTTTTACCAGTAATCAGTGCTTTGAAATCTGTTAAATTCATAATAAAAAGTAGGTTAATTTTGTTTGGGAGTGATAAAAATAGAAAATTATAGATAAAAATACTTAAAAAATCGACTAAGTACGCTTTTTTGATAATTTCATAAGTATAAACTTATTTTCTATTAAATGATTTTAAAAAAAAATCTCCAACTGCCTAAGCAATTGGAGATGAATTAAGTAGTGAATTGTAAACTAACTAGGATTTTTGCTCTTTATTGAAATAAACCAGGTAATAATACATTTGTTTTTCTTCGTCCCAGCCTTTTTCTACAAATTTTTCAGCACTTTCCGGATTAATAAAATCCATCTTAATCTGAATGTTAGTATCCAGATTGATAACGTTTTTAATTGATTTTCGGGCATCACTTACGGCGGCATTTGCAATTGGGAATGAAGTGACATCCTCAATGCTGTATTTTTCGCCTTTGTCAACTTTGTAGTTTTTAAATTCAGGAATCAAGTCCGGATTATCCAAAACTTCGTTTAAGAACTCTGTTTCTTCAAATTCATCATTTTTGGCAAAATAATTCACCGAACGGTTCATGAACATTACTTCTTCTTTTTTGTCTTCGGCAGGGAAAACTACGTCTTTGGCAAAATTTTGACAAAATTTCAAATACTTTTTAGTGATGAAGTTTTCGTCTTCAAAAGCATCTACCGATAAGAAATGCTCTAGCCAGTAGCGGGCATCATAACGGTTGCTGTCCACTGTCAGGATTTTGTAACCTTCTTCTTTTTTATGATTAAAAATCAAACAGCCTTTGTCTAATTTATTCAAATTGATTCCCTGTAGTAAAATCATCTCCAGATTAGATTCTTTTTCTTCAAATTGCAGGAAATCTGTTTGCAATTCGCTTTTAAAGATTCCGATAGCATCTACAGGCGTATTATCGATGTTTACGTTAGTTAAATAAGTTACATAAACTTCTCCGTTTTTGATGTGCGGATGATTGGATTGTTCAAAAAGATGTTTGGTGATTTTTTTGGAAGTTTCATGTAAACTCCCCGGATTGTTAAAAATCTCAGAAGTGTATTTGTACATGTCATTATAATCCAAATCGACTTCGTGAGCAAACTGATAATAGTTTTCTTCTTTTTCACGAAATGGTTTCAGGAAAAATTCTTTGATAAGCGGAACAATTTCGTCCTGAAGGTTAAAAGGCTGCTCCGATAAAAAGATAGCTTCATTTCGGCTTTTATTTCCTACCCGGTGGATAGAAAGGGTCTCAATGTGTGCGTTGAATAGGTTGATCATTTTTTGAAGTGGCTGAGGTTCTAAGTTTCTGAGGTTTTGTGTATGTTAGTTTCGTTCTTTTAATTTTTTAATGAAAGAAACTAACATACGTTCGATCTCTCGACTGTCCTCAAATATATTATTGAATTCGTTTTCGTTTAAATAGTTAATATTCTTTGCAATCTCCAATTGTGTTTGTAATTCAAATAAAGAACCAATGGAAATATTTAAAAATCGTAAGAAGTCCTGTTTGCTTTCCCGTCCAAAGCCTTCGGCAATATTACTTGGGATAGAAATGGCACTTCTCCTAATCTGTGAAGTTAAGCCAAAAATTTCTTCTTTTGGAAATTGATTTGTTGATTGGTAAATTTGTGTGATTAAGGTCATTGATTTTTGCCAAATCAAAAGGTCTCTAAATGTACTCATCTTTCTTTAAATTTAAATTTTATTAAAAATAAGAAAAACTTAACAACTCAGTGACTTAGAACCTTAGGAACTAAAAAACTAATTCCAATTTTCTTCAAATCCGTAATCTTCGTAGCTGTCGTCTCCTTCAAACATATCCATGTCGTCATCGTCTAAGCCGTCTTCAAATTCGTCATAAAAATCATCTGCATTGTCTGCTTCAAAGTTTTTCTCCAAAGCTTCATCAGGCATTTCGCCATGAGCAAATAAAGTTTCCGGATAAGTGGCTCCGGCAGTTTGATCTTCAATTGCTGCAAGTTCTACTAAGAAAGTCCACATATTGATAAAATCATATACATAGATAATTTTAGTGTTTTCTTCGTCAAGAATATCCGAAAGTTTATAATCGCTCATGATGCGTTGTTCTCCGGGAACATCGCCGGTGTCAAAAAGTGAAATTTCATCTTCCTGATTCCAGGTGTCATCACAAGTGTAAAAAGAAGCAACCTCCATACCATCAAATCCAAAAGAATTAAAGATAGCGTTGTGTAAATCTTCTAATGTATCGTCTTCCAAGATGGCGATATCTCTGAAAATATCTTCTTCTGCGTCTAAGATTACTCTAAATTTATAAACCATAATCGTCATTTTTATAAAAGCCAAAGGTACATTTAATCCTTTTTAATCCCAATGCGATTTGTGAAATTTTATCAAAAAAACAGCGAGGGTTTGGTTGTGAATTAGTTGCCTTTTATCAGCCGTTTGATACTTCTTAAATAGCGTTTGTGATAGGTGCTGTGCGCCGGGTATCTTCGGCTTGAAGTCATGTTGTTAAAAATTAAGGCGGTAAATAGCAGGATAAGCACTCCGGTTAAAACCGGCGATAGAACATACCAATAGCCTAAAGCTTTAATTTTTTGTGTTCCAATGATAGCAATCAAAGCCGTAGCTCCTCCTGGCGGATGCAGGGTTTTGGTTATTTGCATCATCACAATCGATAAGGAAACAGCCAGAGGCGCAGTAATAAATATAGTATCCGGAAATAATTGATGAACTGTCACTCCGATAAAAGCTGAAATTAAGTGTCCTCCAACCAAATTTCGGGGTTGGGAAAACGGACTTTCGATGATTCCATATACCAAAACGCTCGAAGCGCCAAAAGAACCTATTAAATATACCACATCCTGATGTGAGAATTGCTGGCTTTGGAAATAGGCAATCAGTCCGATGCCAACAAAGGAACCTAAAAAGGACCAAAATTGTTCTTTGTAATCAATTAAAGTTTCTTTGTAAAGGATGTAACGGGTTTTGCGGTAACCGCGTTTGATTTTGTGTGTTGGCATGATTTTAAAATTTAAATGCTGGGAGCAAAGGTGTAAACCGTATTAGGGTAAATCATTTTGGCTGTATATTTTGAAATGAAACAGGCTGCCAGAATTGGGAAAAATAAGGTGTAATTATTGGTCAGACCACAAACTAAAAAAATTGCGGTAAACGGAGCATGAATACTCGCACTTAAAACAGCAGCCATTCCGATAACCATAAAATTCATTGGGATAATTTGGGTATCAAAAAAAGTATTGAGTACCGAAGCAACTAAAAGTCCCAAAAAAGCCCCAATAAAAAGGCTGGGAGCAAAAACGCCACCGTCGCCACCGGAAGCCAGTGTAACGGAAGTAACAACCGGTTTTAAAAACAATATTCCTAAAAAGCTGAAGGCTAATGTAAGTGTTAAAGGAATTTCGTTATGGGTTGAAGTAATTGTTTTGATGGCATGATAACCTTCGCCGTAAAGCTGCGGAAAAATAAAAAGAGAAATGCTTAATACAACGGAACCAAAGATGATTTTGTAATAATGCGTTTCAATTTTGGCAAATTGTGCTTTGAAGAACAACACGCATTTCGTTAAATAAACCGAATTTATTCCCGCTAAAATTCCCAGTAAAATAAAATATGGAATCGCTCTTAAATGCCAGTTTGCAATCTTAACGGCAAAAAGAGGTTCTTCTTTTAAGAGCGTTAACAACCCAAAAGAAATAGAAACGGCAATTAAATTTGAAATGATAAAGGCACGGGTAATTTTTCTTGAAATAACTTCTATAGCAAATAAGATTCCGGCGATGGGACTGCTGAATAAAGCAGTGATTCCGGCTGCTACACCTGCACAAATTAATTCGGTTTTGTACTGACGGAAAATATTTTCTTTTTGGTGCGCTACCGAACCAATAGTAGCTGTAGCCACCACTGTTGAAACTTCGATTCCGGTAGAACCGCCAAAAATTACAGTTAGTAATCCATTAATCGTATGCGATGGGATCTTGTAAGAAGGAAGGTTTTTGGTTTTTGAATTAGTGCTTTCAAAAACTTCTTTGATGCCTTTGTTTTCTTTTTTCTTAAAAAGATATTCTCGCAGAAAATAAATTACCGATAAGCCAAAAACCGGAAAAAGAATATAGAAAAAGGGGTTTACGCTTGCCTGATGAAAGAAAATCTCTTCATAATATTCGGTAATTTTTTTTAGACTAATTCCTAAAAAAGCAGAAAGAAAACCAATTAAAAGAGAGACGATTACTAGTTTTTTAAATTTAATAAGGTGGTAGTTTTTTTTAATTTGTGCAGTAGTTTTCATTACTTGAAATCTTTAATGAATGGCAAAATTATATAAAAAAACAAAAAACCTGCGTTTTCGCAGCAAAAAACAAGTTTTTTTTAACTATAGAAAAAAGTCAAATATCTGTTTTTGATTTAGATTACTAATGAGATTTTATAATGAGAGGGTTTGTTAATCTGGTTTTTTGGGGTTTAGAAATAAATTAAGAAATTAAAGTTCGTAAAGTTCTATAGGTAATAAATCAGGGTCGGTAATGAAAGTAAAACGTTTTCGAGTGAATTCATCAATTCGAATTGGCTCTGCAATAATGTTTTTTGAATTCAAAAAAGAAACATTCTTATCTAAATTTTCAACGGCAAAAGCTAAATGACGCAATCCGCAGGCTTCCGGATTAGAGGGTCTTTCAGGTGGGTTTGGGAAAGAAAATAATTCGATGCAGTAATGTTCGTTGATGGCTAAATCGAGTTTGTATGATTTTCGGTTTTCGCGATAAACTTCCCGGATTATTTTCAGTCCGAGGATTTCGGTGTAAAACTGTTTGGATTTTTCGTAATCAGAACAGATGATAGCAATATGATGGATGTTTTTTAGAGACAGCATTTTGATAGTAGTTGGTTATTGATTCAGTTTTCGAATTACTTTGGCGGGATTGCCAACGGCGAGTGAGTTGTCGGGGATGTTTTTGGTGACAACCGAACCGGCGCCAATGACGCTTCCTTTTCCGATGGTTACTCCGGGACAAATGACCGAATTGCCACCAATCCAACAATCGTCTCCGATAGTTATGGGTAGGGCATTTTCAAGTGTCTTTCTGAGTTCGGCATCGAGCGGGTGAGTGGCGGTGTAAAGTTGTGTTGCCGGACCAAAAAATACATTCGAACCAATAGTGACTTTTGCGCAATCAAGAACCACGCAGTTGACATTGAAATAGATGTTGTCTCCGCAAAAAATATTATAACCGTAATCGCAATGAAAAGGTGGTTCGATGTATAAATTGTTTCCGGCGTTTGGGATGAGTTCTTTTAAAATTTCTTTCGCTTTTTTAGTTAGTCGGTATTCAGTTACATTGAGTCGGTGGAGTAAATTTTTAGCTCTTCGACGGTCTTTTATCAAGGTAGGGTCTCCGGCTAAATAATAGTCTTTGTTAATCATTTTTTCTTTCTCAGTTTTCATGTTTTTTGGGTTGCTTTTTTAGAGGTTATTTTTGGTGTTTTTTTCGGGTCAAAAAAGAGGTCTTTTTTAGTGTTGAAAAAGAGTCTGAAATAAGTGTTTTTTTAAGCTGGTTTTTAGGTGTTTTTTTGTTGCTTGTAAAGATAGGTTAAAAATGTAAAAGGACTGTTTCGGAGAAGAAGTAGTTTTAATAATTGCCTGGAAAAATAGTTCTTCTTGTTTGTGAGTTGTTAAAATGAAATTAAGAAAGGGGATTGTTTTTTTGGGGCAGATTGTTGTCTTTTTTGTGTTTGTATCTAAAGGATTTTTTTGATTGTTGTTTACTTAAAGTAATTGTTTAGATTAATCACTTTAAATTTTTAATTATGTTTTAGTGTTTTAACTGGTTTGGGTTTTCAATACGTGTTTTTGTTGTTTTTGGCTTAAAAACAACAATGTTAATTTTTTAGTTTAATTAATTATATATAAAAATCTGGTATTTAATTTTTTAATATATTAGTATAGATTATTTCTATGGTGATTTTTTAAAAGTTTTTGAGGTCGTATTTGTATTTTTTGATAATATAAAGAAGCTTATAGTTCGAAAAAAATTAAAAAAAATAAAATTAACTTTTATCAGTTATGTGTTGTGAAAATAGTTTTTATTTTTAAACCAGTAATTGTTTTTTTTTTGATGTTTTTCAGGCGGAATTTAGTCTTGCCGGATTTGTGGTTTTTGGGAAATTCGGATTATCTAAAAATGATTTTTTGCTTGTTGGTTTTTTAACTTATTTATGGGTTGTTTTTTTAGAGGTTGTTTTTTCTTTTTGAAATTTCGATTTTTAGGGGTGTTTTTTCGGGGTTGGAAACTTGTTTTTTTTGGGTGATTTCGAGGTGTTTTTTTAGCTTTTTTTGAAGTGTTTTTCGGAGTTGAAAAATATCAGAAATATATCTGTGAAAAAGGTTCTTTTTTGAGGTGAAAATTAGCTGTTTTTTCAGACTGTTTTTTTGATAAAATGTTCCTTTTTGAAGTAAGAAAAAATGGAAATAAAGAATGTTGTTTTGATATTGTTGAGCAATAATTTTTTGTTAATGAAGTTCGGAAAACAATTAAAAGATTGTAAATTCGTTTGGTCTATAATTTAAAAAAACGAATATGAAATATTATGTTTTAGCAGTAGCGGCATTTCTTTTTTCGGTACAAATTCAGGCGCAAAAAGTAGCTGTTTTTGATTCCTATTCTGATTTAGAAAAAGCCGTTTTGGGAGATGAAAACACCACTTATGTAGTCAATTTTTGGGCTACCTGGTGTGCTCCCTGCGTGAAAGAATTACCCTATTTCGAACAGTTAAATTCCGAAAATAAAAAGCTAAAAGTAGTGCTCGTAAGTTTGGATTTTAAGACACAATATGAGACAGCATTATTGCCTTTTTTGAAAAAAGAACAGATACAATCGGAGGTGGTTTTGCTTACGGATAAGGATTATAATACATGGCTTCCTGCTGTAGATGAAGATTGGTCGGGCTCCATTCCGGCTACTTTAATTCTTAAAAACGGGAAAAATTTTTTTGTAGAAAAGATGTTTTCTGACTACAATGAGTTAAATCAATATGTGAATTCAATTATTAATTAACAGTTTTTATTATGAAAAAATTATCGGTTTTGTTATTGTTTGTTGCTGTGCTATTGGTATCAGCTTTTACGGTTATAGCTCCTTCTGGCTATAAAATTGGTGATACCGCTACTGATTTTAAGCTAAAATCGGTTGATGGGAAAATGTACAGTATGTCAGATTATAAGGGCGCAAAAGGTTTTATTGTTGTGTTTACCTGTAATCATTGTCCTTTTGCTAAAAAATACGAGGATCGTATTAATGATTTGGCTAAAAAATATAAGTCTAAAGGCTATGTTTTATTAGCAATTAATCCAAATGATCCGTCCGTGCAACCTGATGATAGTTATGAATTAATGCAAAAAAGAGCTAAAGAAAAAGGATTTGTTTTTCCTTATTTATTTGACGAAGGGCAAAAAATTTTTCCACAATACGGAGCGACTAAAACGCCTCATGTGTTTTTATTAGATAAAAATCGTGTGGTAAAATACATCGGAGCGATTGATGATAATGTGGATAGTGCGGCTGAGGTGAAAGAGAAATATCTTGAAAATGCGATTGCTGCCCTGGAAAGCGGAAAAGCACCTTCTCCGGAAGTGACTAAGGCTATTGGTTGCAGTATTAAAGTTAAAAACTAACTTTTTGAAAAATAGCAGAAGAAGAGTAGGTGAAGAGCCTACTCTTTTTGTTTGATACAGTTTTTCCTAATGATAATTAAAACAGGGATTAGGAGTGAGTAAGCGATGAAAAAAGGAATGATGTGTTCTGTCCATCCCATAGCCAGCATTAATCCGATTAAGAGTAGTTGAAATCCTAATCCGTAAAGGGAAACTAAGGTCATAAACCAATGGGGGAAGTTGGATAAAGCCGCAGCTGAATAGTCTAATTTTTGAATGATTTTGTCAAAAACTCCATAGCTCATTTGGTAAGATTTGAATAGGATTCCAACCCATTTTTGGCTTTCTCCGGCAAAGGCTTTCGGTATTTTGTTTTCGAAAATTTGGCTTGTTTTGTCGGCTCCTTTGCATTTGGAGCGCAAAATAACATAATAATAATTGTATAAAGTTCCCTGTAATTCGATGCAAAAGAAAGCCAGAAGTGTGGCCTGAAAGGAACTGTCGGAAACGAAACAGATAGCGGTTAAAATTAAAAAGTTAAGAAGCATATCCAATAAACTATCCAGATATCTTCCGGTGTAAGAAGGCGTTTTTCTGATTCGGGCCAATTCGCCATCGGCTGCATCGATTATTGATTTTAAAATTAGAAAAAAACAAGCCCAATACTGGTGATTGCTGAGAATACAGTATATGGCAATTAAGCCCGAAACTCCAAAAAGCAAGCTTACATGAATAGGTGTAAAACGCGTGTTTTTTAGTGTTTGGGCAATTTGGGTTCCTGCAGTTCTTCCGTAATCTGAGAAATCAAGAAATTTGTCTTTTGTAGCAAGTTTGGCCATTTTTTACAAATGAATAAGAAAAATGCGATATAGTCTATTATAAATATAGGTAAAAAAATCGTATTTAAGCTGATTGCGGGATAAGACAGTTTGTGAAATAGTAATAAATTAAAGTATAATATGTCATTAAGTTAAATAAAAAACAGCAGGCAGATTATGCCGATTTGTTCATTGTTTTCTGCTCAAATCTGCAAAATCTGCGTGAAAATAAAAAATAACAATCTTATTTAGACAATCGGTGGAGGCTGTAAGTCATAGCCGAAAGCAGGAAAAATGCGTTGATTTGGTGAATTAAACCCAGCCATAACGGAACTCCGTAAAGTAAAGTAAAAACTCCTAGTGCAAATTGTACAAAAACAAGAAATACCAACGTTTGAATTCCTTTTTTCTGGTTAAAGTCTAAATTGAATTTTCGGCTTTTGAAGTATAAATAAAGCATTATTCCAACAACTACATAAGCTAAAGTTCGGTGGATAAACTGCACGCCGCTTTTCCCTTCAGTAAAACTCAAAAGTAAATTGTCCTGTTCCAGAAAAACACTGTCGTGAATAAATCGTCCGTCACTCATTAAAGGCCAGTGATTGTGGATTAAGCCTGCGTTTAAACCGGCAACAAATCCACCGTAGATAATTTGTAATAACAAGAAGAATAAAGCGTATCTGGCGATATTGCGAAGTGATTTTTCAACATTTCTCTTTACCGGATAAATTAAATCTAAAGCTACCCAAAGTGTGTAGGCAAAGGTGATAAAGGCGAAAGTAAGATGAAGTGCCAATCTGAAATGACTCACATCAGGATCGTTTATTAATCCGCTTTTTACCATAAACCAGCCAAAAAAACCCTGTAAAGCTCCCATTCCTAAAAGAATAATAGATTTTTTGATGGTTGGTTTGTCCAGTCTCTTTTTAATTAAAAACCATACAAAAGGGATGATGAAAACAATTCCTAAAATACGGGCGATAAATCGGTGGAACCATTCCCAGAAATAGATTTGTTTATAGTCTGAAATAGAAAAACCACCGTCTTTGAATTGATTGATTTTTTGGTATTCCGGAAATTGTTTGTAATGTTCAAAAGCTTCCTGCCATTTAGCTTCAGTGAGAGGAGGGAAGGTATCTTTGCCTAAATGCCAATCGGTCATGGACAATCCGGAATTAGTCAATCTGGTGATGCCACCAACAATAACCATTAAAAATATTAATAAACAACCTGAAAATAACCAGATAATTACGGCTTTGTTTTCTTTTTTCATTTTCTTTTTTAGGGTTTCAAAGTTTCAAAGTTTCAGAGTTACAAAGTTTCTTTTATTTTTCGAATAAAAGGACTTAGCATTCTTTCAACTTCTCTACTGTCATTATATAGTAAATTGAAATTTTCTTCATCAATGTATTTTAAATTGTAAGCTATTTCAATTTGTGTTTGGAATTCAAATAAGGATCCAAGTGAAATGGTTAAGAATCTAAGATAATCTTTGTTTGTGTCTCTGCCAAAGCCTTCTGCAATATTACTTGGAATTGAAATAGAACTTCTTCTAATCTGAGAGGTTAAGCTGAAAAGTTCTTCTTTAGGGAAGTTTGAAGTAATCGAATAGCATTTGGTAACTAATACCATTGCTTTTTGCCAAACTTGTAAATCTCTAAATGTTTTCATTTTCAATTATAAATTTATATACAATCTTGTATGCGACTTTATGGAACACTTTGAAAATTTGTTACTTAGCGACTTTGTTACTTAGTGACTTTTTGCAGTCCCATCTTTTCAGCGCGTTTTAATACAAATTGATAAGCAGCTTCATATTCGTTTGGAATTTCACCTTCCAAAATAGCTTCTTTAACCGCTTCTTTCAAAATACCAATTTCTCTGGAAGGTTTTAAATCAAAGATTTCCATGATTTCCTCGCCGGAAATAGGTGGTTGAAAGTTTCGGATAGAGTCTTTTTCTTCTACTTCGACGATTTTTTTACGAACGATTTCAAAGTTTTTATGGTATTTTTTGAATTTCGCCGGATTTTTTGTGGTAATGTCAGCTTCGCAAAGTGTCATCAGATTTTCTACATCTTCGCCGGCATCAAAAACCAAACGACGCACTGCCGAATCGGTCACAATATCTTGCGAAAGCACGATAGGTCTGGAACTCATTACGACCATTTTTTGAACAAATTTCATTTTTTGATTCAAAGGCATGTGCAAACGTTCAAAAATTTTTTTAACCATTTTTCCGCCTAAAAACTCGTGTCCGTGAAAGGTCCAGCCTTGTTTTTTGTTGAATTTTTTGGTTGGAGCTTTACCAATATCGTGCAATAAAGCTGCCCAACGCAACCAAACATCGTCGGTGTTTGGGCAAATGTTATCCACTACCTCTAGTGTGTGGTAAAAATTGTTTTTATGAGTTTGTCCTTCGATTTCTTCCACCTGATTCAACGCGGTTAATTCCGGTAATAAAAGGTTTAAAAGTTCCGTTTTGTATAAAAGCAAAAAACCAATTGAAGGTTTGTCTGTAGCCAGAATTTTGTTCAGCTCATCTACAATACGTTCTCCGGAAATGATTTTGATGCGCTCTGCATTTTTTGTAATTGACTGCAGTGAATTTTCTTCAATTTCAAAATTCAGCTGTGTGGCAAAACGAATGGCACGCATCATGCGCAAAGGGTCATCTGAATAGGTTATATCAGGATCCAAAGGCGTTTTTAGGATTTTGCGTTCCATATCCTTAAGTCCGTCAAAAGGATCTAATAAATCTCCAAAATTAGATTCGTTCAGCGACAATGCTAGCGCGTTAATAGTGAAATCACGTCGGTTTTGGTCGTCTTCCAAAGTTCCGTTTTCCACAATAGGATTGCGACTGTCTCTTGTATAGGATTCTCTTCGGGCACCTACAAACTCGATTTCCGTGTCTTCAAAACGCAACATGGCTGTGCCGTAATTTTTAAAAACCTGAACTTTTGGTTTTTTGGGAAGTAAATCAGAAACTTTTAAGGCTAATTCGATTCCGCTTCCAACTGCAACAATGTCGATGTCTTTTTTAAAATCACGACCTAAAATTAAATCTCTTACAAAACCGCCAATGACGTAGCTGTCAACATTCAATTCTTTTGAAGCCTGAGAGATTATTTTGAAAATCGGATGATGTAAGGATTCTTTGTAGTTCATAGTTAATTACCGCAGATTCGCAGATTATTTTACTTTTTTGTGCGAACAATTCGTTTGTATTCTAGGGAAACTGAATTAAAATTCACTAATAAAGCTAATTCATTTTCAGAAACTTTTAAATAATTTAAGCATTGGTTATAATGACTATTGTTGAAGCAGTCTACAGTTTTAATTTCTAAAATGATAGAGCCGTAAAGGGCAAAATCAGCATAAAATTTGTGATTTAAAACAGTGTTTTTGTATTGTACTGCGTATTCTTTTTCTTTTTCAAACGGAATGTTGTTTTCTTTAAATTCAAATTCTAATGCGTCTTTATAAACGATTTCAGCAAAGCCCTTTCCTAGATTTTTATGTACTTCAAATAAAATTCCGATAATTTTATAAGTTTCATCTGCGGATAAATATTCTTCCATTTTTTTAAATTAAATCTACGAATCTGCGGTAAAAAAAAAACTATTTTCGAATCACTTTCACTTGGCAATCATTAGTCAACTTAATAATGGTTGATGGATTCTGGCAAATTTTATCGCGCTGCAAATTTACAACATAGTCCACGCCTTTTATAATTTCGGGACTGATTTCTTTAAAACTTTTTGGAGTGGGCTCACCGGAAATATTAGCAGAAGTAGAAACCAGAGGTTTTTTCATTCGTTCCAATAATTTATAGCAAAAAGGCTCTTTTACAATTCGAACGCCCAGTGTTTTATCTTCAGCAATAATATTCGGAGCTATATTTCTCGGATTGTCTAAAATTAAAGTGGTTGGTTTCTCAGATAAATCGATAATTTGCCAGGCAACTTCCGGAATATCTTTAAAAACGTTGTACATCATTCGTTCGCCATTCATCAAAACGATCATGCTTTTGGTTTCCTCGCGCTGTTTTAAGGCGTATATTTTTTTTATAGCTTCCGGATTGGTGGCGTCACAGCCAATTCCCCAAACCGTATCAGTAGGATAAAGGATGATGCCGCCTTCTTTGATGATTTCAAAGGCTTTGTGAACCTCTTCGTTTAGATTTTCCATTTTTATGTGTTAGAATTGGATATCAAAAAATGTATGCAAAGAAACGAATAATAATTTTGAAAAAGTAATCCATTGTTTTAGAAAACACATTTTTTAAAAAGGGCAAGGGTGTTGTTTTACTTGGTTTTTTCAATAGGAATACTTTGTTGTAATAGCTATCTTTGCACTCTAAATTAAATTAGGAATGATTGTAAAAATTGATTCTCATTTTCAAAAATTTGCGTCCAATTTGTTGCAAATGGTTGAAAAATTTAAAACTTCCGGACAGCTTTTTGGAGACGGAAAGCGTAATACGATTAAGCTTTTTGAATTAGAAGATATAAAAGTAAATATCAAATCCTTTAAAGTTCCACATCTTATTAATAGTGTTGTTTACAAATATTTTAGGAAATCCAAAGCCAGAAGGTCTTATGAATATGCGGTGCGTTTGTTGGAAAACGGTATCGGAACGCCACAACCTATAGCTTATTTTGAAAATGCCAATTGGTTAGGATTGAAAGATAGTTATTATGTAAGTGAACATTTGGAAGTGGATTTAACGTACAGGGAATTAATTCATAATCCCGATTATCCGGATCACGAGAATATTTTGCGTCAGTTTACACGATTTACTTTTAATTTACATGAAAAAGGAATTGAGTTTTTAGATCATTCGCCTGGGAATACTTTGATAAACAAGGGAGAAAATGGTCAGTATCAATTTTATTTAGTCGATTTGAATAGAATGAATTTTCATGCTTCAATGAATTTTGAACAGCGAATGAAAAATTTAAGCCGTCTTACTCCAAAAAAAGAAATGATTGCCATTATGAGTGATGAATATGCTAAATGTTATAAGTCTAAAAGTCCACAGGAAATTCTTGATACAATATGGAAAGAAGTCTGTCGTTTTAGAGCAGGATTTGAAAGAAAGAAAAGAATAAAGAAAAAGTTGAAATTCTGGAAAGTTTAAAGTTATTTTCGTTTCCCGATTTTATTTTAAAAAGCAAAAATATACTTACATTTGTCCCAATAAAAAAATAGAATGAAAGCATCAGTAATAATGAGTACCTATAATGCCGAAGCATGGTTAGAGAAAGTGCTTATAGGTTTTAGTGTTCAAACAGAAAAGGATTTTGAGATTATTATCGCTGATGATGGTTCGGGTTCAGCTACAAAAGAATTGCTAGATAAATTACGTAAAGAAATAACAATTCCAATTGTTCATGTTTGGCACGAAGACAATGGTTTTCAGAAATCACAAATTTTAAATAAGGCAATTGTAGCTTCTAATTCTGAATATTTGATTTTTACTGACGGGGATTGTATTCCTCGTAAAGATTTTGTTGAAGTGCATTTGAATTATCGGGAAGAAGGGGGTTTTTTATCAGGTGGTTATTTTAAATTACCAATGGATATTTCACAATTAATTTCGAAAGAAGACATTCAAGAACAACGTTGCTTTGATATTAATTGGTTAAAAGAAAATGGACTAAAAAGGAGTTTTAAAAATATAAAGTTCACAGCAAAAGGGAGTTTAGCAGTTTTTCTAAATTGGATAACACCGACAAAAGCTACCTGGAATGGGCATAACGCATCCGGATGGAAAAAAGATCTTGTGGCTATAAACGGCTTTAATCAGGAAATGCAATATGGAGGGCAAGACCGTGAGTTAGGAGAGAGATTATTTAACTACGGATTGAAATCCAAACAAATTCGTTACAGCGCTATTTGTGTACATTTAGACCATAAAAGAGGATATGTAAATGAAGAGACCTGGAAGAAGAATTATGCTATTCGGGAAAATACACGTAAAAATAAAGTTGTACGAACGCCGATAGGAATTGATTCTAATTTTTGATTAAAGTTAAGGAAGATGAAAAAAGTAGCATTAATAATATCTGTATATAAAAATACTCGGGATTTAGAGGTGGTTTTATATTCTGTTGAACAACAAACTTATAAGGATATAGAGGTTATTATCTCCGAAGATGGTAATTCAAGTGAAATGAAAGACTTTGTGAGTAATTATAAGGGGAATTTAGATTTAACTCATTTAACACAAGACGATGTAGGTTGGCGTAAAAATATTGCTTTAAATAATGCCATAAAGTATACTGATTGTGAATATATAATTTTTATAGATGGAGATTGTGTACTCCATCCTGAATTTATTGAGAATCATGTTTTTTTTGCGCAAAAAGACAGGGTTTTGGCAGGGAAAAGGATTAAATTAGGATCAAAATATTCGAATGAATTAAGGCTTTCAAAAAACATAGCTGATTTTTGTAAGCGTATTTTACCTGAGTTTAGGTTGATAAAAAAAGATGGTGCAAAGTTTTGTGAGGAAGGGATATATATATCGCCTCGTTCAGTATTTGGATTTATTCCTAAATTAAGAAGTATGAAACAACTTAAAGGCTGTAATTTTTCATGTTATAAATCGGCATTAGAAACGATAAATGGTTTTGATGAAGATTATGTTTTGCCTGCTATTGGAGAAGATATAGATCTTACTTGGCGATTTAAAGGAATGGGTTTTGAATTATTTTCATTAAGAAACTTTGCTGTTCAGTATCATTTGCATCATAAGGAAAATTGGACTGATCAAAGTGAGAATGAGAGAATCATGTATGGGAAGATTCAAAAAAAACAGTTCATTGCTATAAACGGTTTGGTAAAAAATTAAACAGAGGTGTTTATTGAGTAAAAAAAGAACTTGTTGTGGAAACAACAAGTTCTTTTTTTACTCAATAAACATATTATACCGCTACATCATATTCTCTCAACGCATTGTTTAGAGATGTTTTCAAGTCGGTAGAAGGTTTACGTGTACCAATAATCAAGGCACAAGGAACCTGGTATTCACCGGCGGCGAATTTTTTAGTATAACTTCCCGGAATCACTACTGAACGGGCAGGAACAAAACCTTTCATTTCAACGGGTTCCTCACCTGTAATGTCGATAATTTTTGTTGAAGCAGTCAAACATACGTTAGCACCAAGAACAGCTTCTTTACCTACGTGAACTCCTTCTACTACAATACAACGGGAACCGATAAAAGCGCCGTCTTCAATGATTACCGGAGCAGCTTGTAATGGCTCTAATACACCACCAATTCCAACACCACCACTTAAGTGAACGTCTTTACCAATTTGAGCACAACTACCTACAGTTGCCCAGGTATCTACCATTGTTCCGGCATCAACATAAGCACCAATATTTACATAACTTGGCATCATGATTACACCGCTTGAAATAAATGAACCGTAACGTGCAGAAGCACCCGGAACTACACGTACTCCTTTGGCAGCATAATCTTTTTTCAATTCCATTTTATCGTGGAATTCGAAAATTCCGGCTTCCCAAGTTTCCATTTTTTGAATAGGGAAGTACATTACTACGGCTTTCTTAACCCATTCGTTTACCTGCCATGAATCGCCTTTTGGCTCAGCAACACGCAGTTTTCCTGAGTCTAATAATTCGATAACCTCTCTAATCGCGTTAGTTGTTGTTTCTTCCTGCAACAAAGCTCTGTTTTCCCAGGCTTGTTCTATAATTGTTTGTAAATTGTTCATGATTTAAAATTTTTTGGCAAATATAGGCTTTTTAACTAAAAGCTAAAAAGAGAAAAGTATTGAAAATGTTATATATTTGTATATTAAATTGTTTGGATTATGGAAGCGATTAGATTAGAATTTAAATCAGAAATCAAAGAAAAAATATTAAAATTGTTAAGTGTTTTTTCTTCTGAAGAATTAAAAATTGTTCAGGAAGATCCGGATTTCGATGCAAATAAGAAAAAACTGGATGCTGCTTTGGAGAAGATAAAAAACGGAACGGCTGAAAGTTGTACTTTGGAAGAGTTAGATGCGTATCTGGAAAAGACAATTTCAGAATATGAAAATTGAAATTACTGAAGATTTTAGATTGGATTTAGATAGTCAGATTAGGTATATTTCGAAAGACAAACCTATCGCAGCAAGAAAATTTAAGGCTGATTTAATTAAAAACATAAAGAAAAATTTAGAAAATCCTTTTAATTTTAAGAAATCCAGATATTATGATGATGAAAACATAAGAGATTATGTTTTTAAAGGTTATACTGTTGTCTATTATATAGATACGGAACAAGAAGTTATTTCCGTATTCGGTTTCATAAAATATAAAAACTCTTTATAAATGCCAAGAATACTTTGTATTGATTACGGACAAAAACGTACAGGAATTGCAGTTACCGATGAATTACAAATTATAGCTTCGGGACTAACTACTATTCCCAGTCATACCGCAATTGCTTTTTTAAAGGATTATTTTTCGAAAGAAAAAGTAGAATTGGTACTCATTGGCGAACCGAAACAAATGAACGGCGAACCTTCGCAAAGTGCTTCCATTATTAAGGGATTTGTAACGCATTTTACCAACCATTTTCCGGAGATGAAAATAGAGCGGGTAGATGAGCGATTTACTTCTAAAATGGCCTTCCAAACCATGATTGACAGTGGTTTGAATAAAAAGCAACGTCAAAATAAAGCCCTTATTGACGAAATTTCGGCTACAATCATGTTGCAGGATTACTTATCCCGCAAAATGTTTTAATAATTCTTTGTTAAAACCGCAAAACTTAGTGATAAATGTAACTTTTTCCCTTAGAAAGGCTCTTTTAATTACAAGAATATTAAAGTATCTTTGCCGCCTATAAAAACAATATTATGTCAGATACAACTATACGTTCCCATTGTGATGTGGTTCTTATCGGAGCAGGAATTATGAGTGCTACTTTAGGAATTATCCTGAAAGAATTACAACCCGATTTAACTATTGATATTTACGAAAGATTAGACAATGCTGCAGCCGAAAGTTCAGATGCCTGGAATAACGCCGGAACAGGACACTCCGCTTTTTGTGAATTAAATTATACTCCGGAAGGAAGTGATGGAAGTATCGATCCTAAAAAAGCCATTAGTATTGCTGAATCTTTTGAGGTTTCCCGTCAGTTTTGGGCCTATTTAGCTCAAAAAGGAATTGTAAAATCTCCGGAGAATTTTATCAAAAGAATTCCACATATCAGTTTTGTTTGGGGGGATAAAAATGTAGAATTTTTAACCAAACGATTCAAAGCTTTGCAAGCCAATCCGCTTTTTGAGGAAATGCAGTTCAGTACTGATTTTGCCGAATTGAAATCATGGATGCCATTGGTTATGGAAGGCCGAAAAGAATCTGAAAAAGTAGCCGGAACGTCTATGGCTATTGGTACAGATGTGAATTTTGGTGAATTGACCCGAAATATGTTTCAGTATCTGACTCAAATGGAAGGTGTGAATATGTATTTTGGTCATGAAGTTAAAAAACTAAGACAAAAAGAAAATAAAACATGGAGGATAAAAATCAAAAATTTAAATGATGGTTCTATTCGAAAAGCCTATCCTAAATTTGTTTTCATCGGAGCCGGAGGAGGTTCGTTGCCATTGTTAGAGAAAGCAGATATTCCGGAAGGAAAAGGTTTTGGCGGTTTCCCGGTAAGCGGACAATGGTTGAAATGTACTAATCCGGATGTGATTGCGCAACATGAATCAAAAGTGTACGGAAAAGCTAGTGTGGGTGCGCCACCTATGTCGGTTCCGCATATTGATTCGCGTATGATAAATGGTGAGAAACAATTATTGTTTGGGCCTTTTGCAGGATTCTCAACCCGTTTTCTGAAAAACGGAAAATACTCTGATTTACCAAAGTCGATTCAGTTGGACAATATTATGCCGATGCTAATTGCCGGATACAAAAATATTCCGTTGACTAAATATTTAATTGAGCAGGTGCGTCAATCTCCGGCTGACAGAATTAAAGCTTTGAGAGACTATGTCCCGGGGGCAAAATCTAAAGACTGGGTTTTAGAGCGTGCCGGACAACGTGTTCAGGTAATTAAGAAAGACGAAAAAGAAGGAGGAAAGTTAGAGTTTGGAACAGAGGTGATTACTTCTGCCGATGGAACTTTATCGGTATTACTTGGGGCTTCGCCAGGGGCTTCTACAGCAGTTTCAATTATGATTGATGTAATTAGCAGATGTTATAAAAATGAAATCAAAACTCCGGAATGGCAGGCTAAGTTTAAAGAAATGATTCCTTCTTACGGACAAAAATTAAATGAAAATCCGGAATTGCTTAAAGCAGTTAGAGAAAATACCGCTACCGTTTTGAAATTAAAATAATAGCAATACCACTTTATGAGGAATCCCGTTAGTCATGGCTAATGGGATTCTTTTTTTTCAGACATCAGTAATTCGGTAGTTTTTACAATGTTTTCGGATAAATTGGTCATCCAAATCAATTGTTCAATAACCAATTGGGCTTCCTGCATTTTGATTTGATACGCTTCTTTGTCAATCAATTTGATTTGTTTTAATTCTTTGGAACGAATATTTTTCAACTCTGTTAGTCGTTGATCCAGTTCTTCATTGGACTGCGTTGGAGCGGAATCAGGATTACTGAGTAAATTCATAGCAAATTCTAAATTTCCCAGTACTTTATCCACCACCACATTGAAGGCTTTAGAAGCTTCGGTTGTTTTGTGCGACTGAATATAAGTTCCTAAAGAAGCCAGCGAAGACAATAAAGAATGATTTAGTACCACTAATTTGTAAACCTGAGGCAGTTTGTTTTGTTTGGATTTAGGTTCCTGAAGCATACGCTGAAAAGAAGCCATTAAATTTCCAATTTCAATAAAAGCCTGTTTTCGGGCCAGTCGGTATTCGGTAGAAACTTCTGTTTTTTTATTATAGATAATCGAAATTTCTCTTAGATAATTTCTGTTGGCTTCAATTGCACTTTCAATGTAAACCGGAAGGCTTAAAAATTCCCAGGACGGCCATAAAAAATAATTAGCGAGCAAACACAGAGAAGCGCCCACAATCGTATCTAAAATGCGGTATTCAATCACATTGCCGTTATCAGGAGCCAGGACACCATAAATTAAAACCACATAAATAGTGATAAAGGTGGCGCCAATTTTATAATTGCTGGGATTGAAAGAAAATCCTAAGAGCATGGCAATTATCGCCAGCGTACTAATTACATAAGAATCGTGAATAACCGAAAGTATTCCAAAAGCAATAACACCACCCAGTAAAGTCCCAAAAATACGGTGATACGTACGTTCATTCGTTTGCCCAAATCCCTGTCTCATAATCACTACAATGGTCAGGATAATCCAGTAAACGTTTTCTAATGGAAGGATTTTTCCAATCATGTATCCTAATAAAATGGTAACGGTTATTCGCAGCGAATGCCTGAAAACAGTTGAGGAAAAGCTGAGGTTTTCTACAAAAGTACTCAGCGGATAATATTGGGGTTTTATGAATTTTTCAATGTCTTTGTCGCGTCCTTTGATTAAATCTTTCGAATTAATGTTATCTGTGTAAGCACGTTCTAAAGTGATAATTTTTTCTACCTGTTTTTCAGCATAATGCAGCATGGTAATGAGCATTAATACTTCTTCCGAAGAAGATTTGGTCTTCAAGTTTTTTTTGTAAGAAGTTATTGTTTCTTCAAACTGGTGTAAATCTTCAATCAGATTGTGTTCGGAGGTGTAAGCTTCGTGTTTTTCGATGCTTTGCGACAATAATTTTAAGCTTTTAGCTAAGCTGTAAGCCAGATTTTGATAGGTTTCCAGTGCTTTAGGATAGCTGTCAAATTTTTGATGTAATTTATTATGGTCAAAAGAAGTAGCGATAGCCAGTTCTAATATTTCGACCAAAGAAATAAAACTGAGTAAAAATTTTCGGTTTTGTCCTGAAGAACCTGATTTGGTTCGGTTGGTAATTAGAATTTCCCTAATATTTTCGTGTAAAATATTCAGTTCTACCTGAAGATGCAATTGTTTTTTAGTAATTGCTTTTCGGTTCGAATTAAGTTCCCATAAATCACCACGTAGTTTCAGGTATTTAGCCGTAAGTCGGATGCACTCGGCCATTTGCAATTCGACATAATGATTGGGTTTTATAAAGAAAAAAAGCAGCGAAATAATGGTATAAAATAATCCTCCGGCTAATAAAAGTCCGGCGTAGTGAAGCATTTCCCAACCTGAATTTAAATGTGCAAAAGCCAGTGAAAGCGACAATAAAGCCGAAAAAGAAACCATCGTAGCCCGTTGTCCGTACACCAGAATCATCGAAACACAAAAAATAAGCGTAATGAGTACCGGATAAAAAATCCACGCATAAGGATAACACAAATTGATAATCAGATTAACCCCGGCAATGATAAATGAAGTCACTAATAATCCGTTGATTTTATGTTTCAGATTGCTGGGAATATCACTCGGAAAAGTAAAAAAAGCACCTAAAGCGATGGTAAAACCAATTTGAAAATGATCAAAATAGGAAAATAATAATACGGGAAAAACGGCGGCAATGGTGACTTTCAAAGCATTACTGAAATTGGTGCCGGAAATGAATTTCTGAATTTTTGAAATCATAAATCTTAGGGATTATACACAAAGGTATGAATTGTCGCATTTATCAATGGGATAAATACCTTTGTTTTTAGGATTAAATTTTAAAAACACTATTTATTGTTAATCCCTTTTAAGCATTGTTTAAATTTTACTATTTTTGGCAATCCTAAATTTAGGATTTAAAGCTTTAAAAAGCTACTAATATTTAATACAACAACAATGATTTTACCAATTGTAGGATACGGTGATCCGGTTTTGAGAAAAGTAGGAACGGAAATTACAGCTGAATATCCTAATTTGAAAGAAACAATAGCCAATATGTATGAAACGATGTATAATGCATCCGGAGTAGGACTGGCAGCGCCGCAGATAGGACTGGCCATACGTTTATTTGTTATAGACGCAACACCTTTTAGTGACGATGAAGATTTAGAAGCTGATGAGCAAAAACAATTGAAAGGTTTTAAACGTACTTTTATTAATGCAAAAATTATCAAGGAAGAAGGGGAAGACTGGGCTTTTAACGAAGGTTGTTTAAGCATCCCTGATGTTCGTGAGGATGTATATCGTAAAGAAAGAGTAACTATCGAATACTGCGAAGAAGATTTTGTGATGAAAACCGAAGTTTTCGATGGTTTAGTAGCGCGTGTTATTCAGCACGAATATGATCATATTGAAGGAATTTTGTTTACCGATAAAATTTCTTCGTTAAAGAAACGTCTTATCAAAGGGAAACTAAAAAATATCATGGAAGGCAAAACTTTTCAGGATTACAGAATGCGTTTTTTTGGAAAAAAAAGCAGATAATCATTCTTTTTAAAAGTCTTTTTGGTATCGTTTTTGAGCAATAGCCAAACAATTATAAGAATTCTTAAATAATAATTATATAACATGAATTTAGAAAAAATATTAGCGATTTCAGGAAAACCGGGTTTATATGTTTTAAAAGTGCAAACACGCACCGGTTTTGTCGCAGAATCATTGGTTGACGGAAAAAAAATCACGGTAAACTTGAGAAGTAATGTAAGTTTGTTGTCTGAAATTTCAGTATATACTTATGAAGGTGAAAAACCGTTAAAAGAAGTAATGAACAGCATTGCTGAAAAAGAAAACAACGGTCCGGCTATTTCCCACAAAGAAGATGTAGCGGCTCAGGCAGCTTATTTTAAAGAAATTTTGCCAAATTATGACGAAGAAAGAGTATATGCTTCGGATATCAGGAAAATTTTAAACTGGTACAACACTTTACAAGCTAAAGGTTTGGTAACAACTGAAGAAGCTGTAGCCAAAGAAGTAGTGGAAGCAGTTACTGCAGAAGCAGAAGCTCCGGCAGAAAAACCAAAAAAATCTAAAAAAGTAGCAGAATAATTTTTGCTGAAATGTTATAAAATCCTGTGTTCTAAAGCGCTTAGAACACAGGATTTCTTATTTTTACACAAACTTCTTCTTATGAATACAAGACAAAATCAATTGCAGGCTTTTGAACAATTATTAGATATTATGGACGATTTGCGTGAAAAATGTCCCTGGGATAAAAAGCAAACTTTGCAAACGCTCCGGCATCTTACTATTGAAGAAACCTACGAATTAGGAGATGCCATTTTGGATAATGATTTAAATGAAGTTAAAAAAGAATTAGGCGATTTGTTGCTGCATATTGTTTTTTACGCCAAAATAGGCAGCGAAACCAAGGATTTTGATATTGCCGATGTTTGTAATGAGATTTGTGAAAAATTGATTCACCGTCATCCGCATATTTATGGTGATGTAGAAGTAAAAGATGAAGAAGAAGTCAAACAAAACTGGGAAAAACTCAAACTAAAAGAAGGAAAAAAATCCGTTTTGGAAGGCGTTCCCCGTAGTTTACCGGCCTTGGTTAAAGCTAGTCGCATTCAGGATAAGGTAAAAGGCGTAGGTTTTGACTGGGAAGAACCGCATCAGGTTTGGGATAAGGTTCAGGAAGAATTAGAAGAACTTCAGGTAGAAGTTAAGTCGGGAAATCAGGATGAAATAGAGGCCGAATTTGGCGATGTTTTGTTCTCCATGATTAATTATGCCCGTTTTTTAAAGGTTAATCCGGAAGACGCCTTAGAACGAACCAATAAAAAATTCATTAAACGCTTTCAGTATTTGGAAAGCAAAGCTGGCGAATTAGGAAAATCACTCTCTGATATGACTTTGGCGGAGATGGATGTTTTTTGGGAAGAAGCTAAAAAACTGTAGAAAGCAGAATTTAGATTTTTTTCACTGAAATGTTAAGTAAATCAACCAATCAAAATTTTATATTGAGTTTTTTCGGATGAATTTATTCCTGATTTTTCAAAAAGACTTTTGTACTTTTGATGAAAGCCTAATTTTATAAAAGGGACATTATTTAAAGATTCCACGTTAAAGAATATTGATTTTTTTACTAAAAAAAATTAAGCTGTGAATAATTACTAATTCCCTAAGACAGCTTGATTATGTTACATCGCTATCACCACTTAAATGCGGGGTTGGTGTCTGTTAAATATAGCATTTTTTTAAATTTCTCTTTAATCATTCTATTGTTTTTTGCTAATTTTAGTTTTCAAAATTCAATTTTTAAAGCTAACAATAGTCCGTAAATCCTATAATCAGATATAAAGTAGATTTAATTTTTTATATCTAAATATTTTTTTACACACATGAAAAAAATTAGTTGCCTCGTTCTCGTCTTTACCATTATTCCTTTTTTGGCGTTCAGCCAAATTAAAAATCGCGTTTTTTTACCTAAATACGAAGCTTTATTACATACTGCTTTAGAGAAATCCGGAGACAGAAAGGATTCTTTGCAGTATCTTTTAAATACCGTGCCGATGCATCATTATGAAGCAGCTTCTTTTCTTATTGCGTATATGCCGGAACGGGATTTAAAATCTTTATCCATTCCTTATATAAAAGATCAGCTTGATGGTGCGTATAAGGTTAAAAAAGAATTTTCATGGTGTGCTAAATTACCGGATTCTATTTTTTTAAATGAAGTGTTACCATATTATTGTTTTGATGAAAACAGAGATAACTGGAGAAATGATTTTTATTTAAAGTTTTCGCCATTAGTTAAAGATAGTAAAAACGTTAGGGAAGCGATTAAAGCGGTTACTGCTAACATCAGAAATGTTTTATCGGTTGATTATAATGTGAATCGCAGCATTGTAAATATCAGTCCGTTTCAATCTATAAAGGAAAAAATGGCTACCTGTACCGGACTTTCTTTTTTATTGGTGGATGCGTTCAGGTCAGTTGGAATTCCTGCTAGAATGGCGGGTACTCCTATGTGGACCAATATGAAAGGAAATCATAGCTGGGTAGAAGTATGGGTGAATGGGCAATGGTATTTTACTGAATATTATCCGGAGGATTTGAATAAAAGTTGGTTTTTAGCCGATGCTGGAAGAGCTGATATTTCCAATCCAAGACACTGGATTTATGCTTCTTCTTATAAACCGAAAGAAACTTATTTTAGATTAGAATGGGATACACTTTCTACAGCTATTCATGCCGAAAATGTGACGCAACGTTACATTGATTTATATGAAAAAGAGAAAGTCTTAGAAAATCTAAAACCCGATGAGGTTTGGATTAGTTTACAACTTTACAAATCGAATAAAAAATTACAACGGATTTCTGAAAAAGTTGCTATAGTTCAAGAAGGAAAAGAATTGGATTTTGGGTTTTCTCCTTCGCCTATAGACGATTTAAATAAGTTTCTAAAGTTTAAAGTAACAAAAAATAATACGTACCAATTTGTTTATTTAGATAATAACGGAAAAGAAAAACGCAGTAATATTACTGTGAAAGATAAAGAAGAACTATTTGATTTGTACCAAGAGTAGTCAGTTGAGATAAAAAAATGAGGCTGTCAGAAAAGTAATTTTCGAACAGCCTCTTTCGTTTCTTATACTGATTCAGTTAACTTTTATTTTTCATCACCAACTGTTTCCAAAGCAACCATTTCTTGTTTTGAAGTGTTGTTCCAAGGGCCATGATTTTTGTAAGCCGGTCCTGTTAATTGTTGTCTTTCAGAACCTGTAGTTTGCACCAGAACCAAATTTTCTTTAGAAGTGATTTTTCCTGGCTTTTGGTTTTTGTATGCAGGTCCCTGAAGAGCTACTTTATTACTTTCTGAATATACTTTTGTTGGCACGGCTTTGTGCATCCAGGATTTAAAATTTTTAAAAGCCGGACCTTTTAAATCATTTTGTTTTACATTATTTTTTTCTTGTGCAAAGGCGCTTAAGGAAATTACTAAGAATCCTAAAATTAATGCTATTTTTTTCATGACTATTACTTTTTTATTGTTTTATACAAAATTACATTCAGTAACAGGCTTTTAGGGTTATGTGAATTTACTCAATTCGCATCCGTATTTATACGGATATTGTTGTTTTGTTGCGATTAGATGAAATTATTAAAAACGTCAGTTCGATTGTTTTTTGTATAATCCCGACACTTCGGGACGGAACAAAAAATGTCCCGATAGTTATCGGGACGAGAACCGTTTTCGACACTAAATTTTCTTGTTCTCGATACAATCCCGTCCAAAAACGGGATTACTCGAACTGACGAAAATTTAATGTTGGAAAACAATTTTACCCAAGAGTGTATTTTTAATAGATTAAATTAAATTCATTTTTGCTGCTTTTTTAATGAGTTCGGCGGTGTTTTTTACCTCTAACTTTTTCAAAATATTAGCGCGATGGGTTTCTATGGTACGGGAACTCACAAATAATTTTGTGGCAATTTCTTTTGTGGTTAAGCCCTTGGCAATTAAGCCTAAAACTTCGGTTTCTTTATTGGACAAAATATTCTCACTGATGCTTTGTTCCGACATAAAGTTGATCATTTTTTCTGAAATTTCAGCACTAAAATATTTTTTCCCCTTATGAATACTTCTGATTGCTAAGATTAATTCAGCTTCATCGGTATTTTTTAGCAGGTAGCCGTAAGCGCCCATTTTTGCACATTTAGCAATATAATTTCCATCATCGTGCATGGAAATTACAATAGGTTTTATGTTGGAATTTAAGGTTTTTAACTGTTTTAAAACTTCAAAACCATCCCTATTGGGCATGGTGATGTCCAGTAATACAATATCAGCATCAAATTGACTCTTTACAAGCTCCATAAATTCCACACCATCCCCAACACTTTTCACGATTTGGATGTCGTCATGTTTTCTTAGCAGCTCAGCGAGTCCGTTTCTAAAAAGCTCATGATCATCGGCTATTATTAGTTTAATTTCTGTCATAATTCTATAGGTAATTCAATTTCAAAACTGCTGTTTCCTGAATTTGCATTGATGATAATGGTACCATTGCAAATTTCTACACGTTCTCTGATGTTAATAATTCCTAAACCTAATTTAACGGTATTGATATCAAACCCAATTCCATCATCAAAATAAAACAGAGAGATAAATTCGTCAAATTCTGAAAGGGTAATTCGAATGTTTTTTGCTTTAGCATGTTTTAAAGAATTATTAATTAATTCCTGGCAAATTCTAAAAAGATTAATCGCCTGTTGGTTGGTAATATTAGAACCTTCCTGACGGGTTAAATCTTCATATTCAATAATTACCGTTGTCGATTTTTTCAGACTTTCGATAAAATTTGTCAGGGTAACACCAATTCCAAAATCGTCTATAGAAGCCGGCATCAAGGCATTGGACATCAGTCTGATTTCAGAAATAGTAGCATCTACTATTTTTTTCATTTCTGTTTTTTTAACTTCATTTTCCACTCTGTTTTCAATGTAGTGTTTCAAAGAAGTTAAATACGGACCCACACCATCATGAAGCTCGCGCGCCAGGCGGCGTCTTTCATTTTCTAAACCGTTTACTAACATTCGTTTGGATTGTATTCGGGTATTTTCTTCCTTATTTCTAAACTCAATGAGCTTGTCTCTCATTGTCAAAAGGCTTTTTCCCAATAAATCATTCGGACTTTTAGGTTTAAAATCGGTATTTAAATTCATTTTACCAATGTCATCCGAGAATTTTACCGCGCCTTGCAAAGAAGCTTTCAAATTGTCTAACGCATCAAACATTTCTTTGATTTCGCTGGAATTTTTGATAAATTGATTGGTTTGATTATAGTCACCTTCCGCCATAATTCGGAGGCTTTTTTGCATATTCTTAATAGGATTGGTAATAATTCGTATCAAAAAAAGAGAAAGCATCACCGCCAGTAAAAATATGGCAAGCGTTAAAAAAAGAAGTCTTTCCTTCAACTCTTGTAACGGAATTGTAACTTCATCGACATCCATTTCAGAAAGGATAACCAATTTTAAATTCCGAATTTTGATGAGGCTGTACACGCTATACACATCAATTCCCCTGTAATCTTTAAAAACACCTCTGCCGTTTATTCCTTTAAATGCATTGTTCACCCCTTTCGTTTTTACAGTTATGGTGTAAGGAATTTTATTGGGATAAAAACGGGATTGCGAACGCATCCGGAAATCTTCGCCCACCAGATAAGATTCACCACTGTCGCCCATACCGGTGCGTTCCAGAAGTATATTTCTGATTTTGTTGTAATCTAAAATTTTAATTATTGTACCCCTTTTCGAATGGGAGATAAAAGCAATGGTTGTTTTTTTAGCTTTATGGTAAGGAGTCAAATCGTAAATTCCGGTACTGTTTTTAATGCTGTCCGGAAGTTTTAATAGGGAAGTGTCAATATTTTGGTTGTGCCAATCCGAAGCTTCGAATCGTTCCCATTCTGATTTTAATAAATGTTCAATCTGGTTTTGTTTGAGTGTTTTAATCGAATTCAATTGCAGCAAAATACGATCGTTCAACACATCCGAAAACTGCTGATAAGACGAAAAAGACAATAATCCAATGACCAATGCGATTAAACTATTAATGATAATCAGGATTAGTGTTTTGATGTGCATGTTTTTCCTTTTTTTAATTGATGTAAATATACTTGGTTTGCCGATTTAAAAGAAACTTTAAAGCATCAGTTCGGCTGAATTTTCCGGAAATACTGAATCATTGATTGGATTTAACCGCAAACTTGTCCTGCTGACGAAGGAAGTTTTTATTGAACCATAAAAAAATGATGGCACGCAGATTCGGCAGATTTTTTTTTATTTTCTGCGTAAATCTGCGTAAATCTCTATGAATCTGCGTGAAAATGAATATGAATATGAAGTTTTTAGTCTTAATGCTATTGATTTGACTTTTTATAAGTGAAATTTTCAAGATTAATACTTTCTCACAATCTTGTCATGCTGACGAAGGAAGCATCTCATCAAGATTTTTTAGTTTACCGCATTACAAATGCTACGATTTGTTTTTTAATGTAAGTTGGCACTCGTTGCAAACGAGCGCCAGAGAGGGAAAAAATCGCACGCAGATTTGGCAGATTTTTTTATCATTTTCTGCGCAAATCTGCATAAATCTGCGTGAAAATAAAATAATTAAATTCCTTAAATTTAATGACATGAGGTTATAGGGAAAGTAAAAAATGTATCGTTATGATTTTCTCACAAAGGTGTCAGAAACCAAATCTGACAGGTTTTATAAACCTGTCAGATTTAATATAGGTTACAAGATTTTTTAGTGTACCGCATTACAAATGCTACGATTTGTCTTTTATTGTAAGTAGACACTCGTTGCAAACGAGCGCCAGTGGGAGTATTGTTTTTCATGTACCGCTTTGTAAACGATAGCCATTAAGTGTTAAAAATCTATTTTTAAACTAAGTGAAGCTTGTTTTTTAAAAGCTACATCATAGCCTTGAGGAAAAAGTATATTTTGATTGTCAATGCTTATGGCTACAGCTAATTTTTTGTTTTTTGAAGCATTCACAAAGCAAGGAATACTTGCCAGAGACACAACACCTCCTCCAATAGCAATATAGGCTCCGGTAAAATCAAAATCGAATCCTGAACCATAAGACGTTTGGTTTGAATTGCTTAATTGGACAAGACCGCCAATAGCAGCTAATCCTAAACCGCTTCCCAGTATCATCCAGGCTGTCTTTTTTTGTTTTTTACTTTTTTCTAAATAATAATCTTTTGAAAGTGGAGTAGTTGGTGTTTGACCAAATGAATTTAGAATGAAAAACACCATCGATAGCGAAAGTAGCATTTTTTTCATGACCTAAATAATTAATGCCTACTCTTTCAATATGCAGTTTTCGGCTACTCTGATGTATTTATTTTCCGAATTTCCCAAAAAAAATAAGGACTTGAATACAAGTAGTAAATTAATGAAAAAAACGATACGGAGCTGTTTTTTAGTTGATTAAGTTGTTGATTAGCAGTTCGCCCTTTTTCTGTTCGTATTTTTAAGTATTATTTATTTAGGAATTTTTCAATCATTGGAATTACAAGCTCACTTTCCTTAAAATCAGCTGTTATTGTTGTAATTTCTCCAATATATTGTCCGTGTCCACCCGGAATTATTGCTAATTCAGCGTTTTCAATTTGTCTGTGCAATTCAATAGCGTGTTCCGGAGTGATAATGTCTTTGTCGCCAATAATGATTAAAGTAGGTGCTTTAATAGATTTAATTTGCTCGTCCGGAATGTCTTTGAAGTTTAGCATTCTCTTGGCATCTCTGTCGTGCATAACTTGTAAACCATTGGCATCTGCGGCTACTTTTTTGTAGCCCACTTTTAAAAGTTCGGGCATGTTTTCCAATTTGGCATTTTCCATAAATTCCCAAAACCATTCAGGAACTCCGTTTCGCTTGGCAAGTGCTGAAGCTAAAATTATTTTGTTAACTGCTTCAGGGTGGCGAATAGCGATTTGTAATGTAGTTGTCCCACCATTGCTAAAGCCCAAAAAGTCTGCTTTAGCAATGTTTAAATTTTTAAGAAATTTGGCAACATCGTCTGCGTCCTGTTCAAATGATAGGTCCGCATTTCGGTCATTTGTACGTCCGTGAGCCTGAAGTTCAACAGCAATTACTTGTCTGTTTTTAGCAAGTAGCGGAATGATTTTCTCAAAATTGGTCAGAATTGTTGAACCACCACCGTGAATTAAAACAATAGGCTTTCCCTGTCCGTGGATTTCATAATACATTTTCAGACCATTCACTTCAGAATATCCATTTTTAAAAGTCAAACTGTTGCTTCTTGCTGTCATATTTTAGCTGTATTTTCTGTTTTGTTGTTGCATGAAGCCAACGTAAAAATCGTCAACACTAAATAGCGCAATACAAAAATAAGAATATTTCTTACATACACAAAAACAGCCGCTTTTAAAGCGGCTGTAAATTGATACTATTTATTTTATGTCCCGAGATTTCGGAACTACAATCTGGCAATCTTTTCTTTCCAACCCTGATAACCATTAGTTGGTAAATCATTAGTTGTGTTGGCTAAAACCTGCTCTGTCTGTGCTTTGTTAATTGTAGCAAGTTGGGAGATACTCTCATAAACACCACTTTTTAATCCCGATAGATAAGCAGCTCCTAAGGCAGAAACATCAGGATTGCGTTGTTTGTTCAATGGAATACCCAGCAAATCAGCCAGAAAGTGAATCACAAATTCGTTTTTGGTCATACCTCCATTGACTGAAATGGATTTTAAAGCCGCCTGCATGTCTTGTTCCATGGCCTGCACCACATCCTTAATTTGGTACGGAATACTTTCCAGAGCAGCTCTCACGATATGATTTTTAGTAGTGCCAAAAGTCATGCCTTCAATAGAGGCTTTTCGGCTCATTTGCCAGTGTGGTGCGCCTAATCCGCTAAAGGCAGGAATCAGATACACGCCGGCATTGTCAGCAATTGCTGTTGCCATAGCCTCGGTTTCAGAAGGAGAAGAGAACAATTGCAATTCGTTTTTTAGCCATTCAATCGTAGAACCACAGGAAACAATAGCGCCTTCCAAAGCATAATCTACACGGTCTTTGGTACTCCAGCAAATCGTGGTCAACATTCCGGAATTGGATAAAACGGCTTTGTTGCCAATGTTCATCATAATCGAACTTCCGGTTCCTAAAGTGACTTTGGCAGTTCCTTTTTCAAAACAACCTTCCCCAAAAGTCGCCGCATGCGAATCGCCAATTAAGGCCGTCATCGGGATGGAGAAAAATTCTTTTAAATTTAAAATAGAGCCCCAGTCGATGGTCGCAAAATGATGCGAAGAAGGGCAGGCCAAGGGCAAATTCAAATTAGATAATCCCCATTTTTCCAGGATTTCGCTGTCCCATTCTAAACTATGAATATTAAACAGTAAGGTTCTTGATGCATTGGTATAGTCGGTTTTGAATTGGGCTCCATGCGTCAATTTGTACAAAATCCAACAATCAACAGTTCCAAAATACACTTCGCTATTGCTTACTTTTTGCTTTAAATCGGCGTCATTTTCCAGTAGCCAAAGTAATTTGGTTCCGGAAAAATAAGGGTCTAACAACAAACCTGTTTTGGCTTTGATCCAATCGTTTTGTCCTTTTGCTATCAACTCATTACAAACGCCAATCGAACGTTTGCAGGCCCAAACCACAGCTGGAGCCAGCGGTTTTCCGTTTTCGTCCCAAAGCACAAAAGTTTCTCTCTGATTGCTGATACCGCAGGAAACAATATCCTGAATGTCAAAGCCTTTTTGGGTGAAATCCTTTAAACATGCGGTTACCGAATCCAGTACGTTTTGATAAATGTCTTCCGGATTTTGCTCCACAAAACCATTGTCAAAATAATTGGTTTTTAAGTCCACGCAGCCTTTGGCAGCAGCCTGACCTGATTCGTCAAAAAGTATGGTTTTGGTACTGCTCGTGCCCTGGTCTATGGCAAGTATATATTTTTTCATTTGTATAATTTGACAAGAAGCTTTTTTTAAAACCATTAAGAAATTAAGAAAATTTAGGTTTAATACTTCTTAATTTCTTAATGGTAAATTATTACACCTCCCTAACCCTCCTCAAGGAGGGAGTTGTGACTTGAAAACCTGAGCGGTTCCCCTCTTGAGAGGGGTTAGGGGTGTGTTATTTGTTCTATTATTTTAAACTTAGGTTGTTTTTTAGATTTACTTATTTTTCTGATTCATTTTATCAATAATCACCGCTAATAAAATTACGATACCTTTTACAACCTGTTGCCAAAAAGGCGAAACATCCAGTAAAACCAATCCGTTGTTCAGGACTCCGATGATGATGGCACCAATAACAGTTCCGGTAACGGTTCCTACACCGCCGGAAAGGGAAGTCCCTCCGATAACTACCGCTGCGATAGAATCCAGTTCGTAACTCATACCGGCATTAGGTTGGGCCGAGTTTAATCTGGAAGTAACCAAAACTCCGCCAACAGCTGCCATCATTCCGGCAATTCCGTAAACTGCCAGTTTGATTTTATTGATATTAATTCCCGATAAAAAAGCGGCTTTTTCATTTCCACCAATAGCATAAATATAGCGTCCGAAAGCGGTTTTATTGGTTAGAAAGACCACAATTAAAACTATAATCAGCGAAATCCAAACCGGAACAGGAATGCCTAAAATCCAGCCTGAACCGATAAATTCGAATTTTGGACCTAAGTTTGAAATCGGAATTCCTTCGGTATATAACATGGTCAAACCGCGGGCAATGGTAAGCATTGCCAAGGTTGCGACAAAGGGCGGAATGGCAAATTTGGTAATGACCCAGCCATTGAATAAACCCAGCAGCATACCGATAAGCATGGCGGCCAAAATAGCGCCTAAAACCGTAAATCCTACAAATAAATCTAAGGATTCAAAGGAAAGTCCGCTTTTTAATAAACCGGCACAAACGGCTGCCGAAAGTCCTAAAACCGAACCTACGGATAAGTCAATTCCGGCCATCAAAACCACTAAAGTCATTCCGACCGAAATGCACACATTCACAGAAATTTGTCGCAAGACATTCCAAAGATTGGTGCTGGTCATGAATTTGTCTGAAAGCAGACTAATGAATAAACACAGGAGAAATAAGGCAATCAATGATTGCGATTTTTTGATAATCGGGTGGTTAATAGCTATGTTCATAATTATTCAGGTAAGGCTGATTTTAATAATTTGTCTTCGTTGGCTTCTGCGGCTAAATAGGAAGCTTTGATTTTTCCTTCGGCCATGACTAAAATCCGATCCGAAAGCGCGAGGATTTCGGGAATTTCAGAGGAAACTAAAAGAATACTCATTTGGTTGGCTGCGAGCTCTTTTATCAGATTGTAAATTTCGTTTTTGGCATTAATATCAATACCGCGTGTTGGCTCATCCATCATTAAAATTTGCGGATTGGTTGCGAGCCATTTTGCCAAAACTACTTTTTGCTGGTTTCCGCCGCTCAGGTTTTGGCACAATTGCGTTTCGGAAGGTGTTTTAATGCGTAGTTTTTCAATATAATCTTTGGCGGAAGCCTTATCTTTTGTATTGTTCAAAAGTCCTAAAGCCTTTAAATTCGTCAGGCTGATATTGGACGAAATATCCATTCCTAAAACCAAACCTTCGGTTTTGCGGTCTTCGGTTACAAAAGCCAGTCCGTTTTCGATAGCGCTTTTTGGTTTTTTATGAATGCTTTGGCAGCCATTAATTTCGATATCAAATTCGCTGTTGGCAGGATGCATCCCAAAAATAGTTTCCAAGAGTTCCGTTCTTCCGGCGCCCATCAGACCAAAAATCCCCAGAATTTCTCCTTTTTTTAATTCAAAAGAAATGTCCTGAAGTAATTTTCGACTTTTATTATTCGGATTGATGAGGTTGAGGTTATTTACTTTTAAAATAGCATCTTCAAAATGGTTTTCGGAAGTTTTCTTTTCGATAAGCACTTCACGACCTACCATTTTCCGAATCAAATCCTGTTCGGTAGTGGCTTTCATTTCGCCGGCATCGATGGTATTTCCGTCTCTTAAAACGGTGTAACGTTCGGCAATGCGGAACAATTCGTCCATTTTATGGGAAATATACACGATGGTTTTATTTTCGGTTTTTAACTGGGCGATGATGCGGTGTAAATTGTCAATTTCCTTATCACTCAGGGCCGAGGTAGGTTCGTCCATCAAAATTATTTCGGCATTGGACAATAACGCTTTGGCAATTTCTACCAATTGCTGTTCGCCCACTTTTAGTTTTTGTACCAAGGTTTTCGGGCTGACGTGCAATTGTATTTTATCGAAAATAATTTGGGCTTCGGCTTCCATTTTTGGGGTATCCAAAAGTCCGAAAGCGGTTTTGATTTCTCTTCCTAAAAATAAGTTTTGGGTTACATTCAATTCCGGAATCAGGTTTAATTCCTGATGAATAATAGCAATTCCGGCATTTTGTGCTTCTTTGATATTTGAAAAGCGAACGGTTTCTCCGTCTAATTTAATTTCGCCTTCGTATTCGGTATATTCGCCGGTAAGGATTTTTAACAGCGTCGATTTACCCGCACCGTTTTCTCCTAAAATAGCGTTCACCTGAGCCGGGTAAAATTTAAAATTTACCTGATTCAGCACTTTTACGCCCGGGAATTCTTTGGATATATTAACTGCTTCTAACAACTTACTGACGTTTTATTTGAGATGGAATTACGGTAATGTCTTTGAATAAACTTTGTTTTTTGCTCAGTTTGATGGCTCCCGAAAAGGAAACACTGTCGCCAATGCCTACTTTTTTGATTTCATTCGGGATGACCTCGTTTCGGATGATATCATTTATGGATTCGGAAACTTTGTTAAACTGCGCATTGGTTTTAAAATCGGTTAGTTTTACCAAACCGGAAGCATCACGGATGGCGTTTCCGAAAATGTATTTGGTATCAATATAAATCACGCCGTTTTTTGCATCAGCAATGGTGTACAATCCGTCTTTGATGTCGATGATTTTTCCGGTACTCTGAATCATAAAATAAGCTGAATTTCCTATTCCCAAACGGTTTCCGTATTTTTTGAAAGCTGTTTCCGGATTGCTTTGTACCATGGCTATTAAATCCGTCAGGGCAATATTTTTTTTGCTTTTTAAAATGCCTTTGTAATAAATGGAATCGGCGTAAGCCTTGAAATTAAAATCTTCTTTGTTAGCGTTTTTAACATCGCTTAATTTTTTGAAATAAACCGAATTATAGCCCAAAACTGCCAGCAGTAAAAGAACTAAAAGAATTACATACTTTTTTTTCATGCTTAATAGTCTTTAATGTTTGACGCGTTGACCAACTCAACTTCAACCGGAACTCTTTGCGGAAAAATGCGTCTTCCTTTAAAGTATTCATCGGCATATTGTGCTGCTGTTTCGGCCATTACTTTCGGGAATTGCATGCCGGTAGCTACAATTTTCTTTTCACGGATTTTTTCAATGACATCGCTGGCTCCGTCAAAACCGAAAATTTTAACTTTATACGCTTTTCCGGCTGCCTGTAAGGCCTGGAAAGCGCCCATAGCCATGGCATCGTTGCCACAAAAAACGGCATCAATGTCCGGATTAGCCTGCATGATAGTTTCTAATACTTCCATGGCTTTGTTACGGTCGAAATTGCCACTTTGTTGTGCTACCATTTTCAAATTTGGGAATTTATCCACCACTGAATGAAATCCGCCCGAACGTGCCCAGGTGTTGTTGTCGCCCACTAAGCCTAGTATTTCCACATAATTTCCTTTTTCTTTCAATTCTTTCACAAACTCAATTCCGATAGAAACACAGCCAGAATAATTGTCCGAAAGAATTTGGCTGGTAGCCGCATCATCGGCATTGATTTCACGATCCATACAAAAAACCGGGATTCCGGCCGTTTTGGCTTTCAGAACATTCGAAATAGAACCGTCAGAATCGGTTGGGTTCAATAAAATGGCATCGTAACCTGAGGAAATCAAATTTTCAAAATTGTCTGATTCTACCGCCGGATTGTTTTGCGAATCAAATATTTTGGCTTCATAGCCTAATTTTTCAGCATTTTTTGCTGCCGATTCGGCCAGCATTACAAACCAGGGATTGTTGAGAGTAGATACTACAACTGCTATTTTAGGTTTTTCGTTTTTGTCTTTTGAAGAACAGCCAAACACTAAAATCAAAGTCAGGAGGAGCAGCGAAAGCTGTTTTATTTTCATAGCTAACTTTTTATTGGTTTTCAATGGTCTTGGTTGGTTAATATTGGTTTATACTTTTGTAGCAATTTGTTTTTGATGATCATTTTTGTCAGTTCGAGTGATTTTTTTCCGAAGGAAAGCGTAGGGAAGAAAATAGTATCGAGAACAAGAAAAATGTCATTAAAAACGGTTCTCGTCCCGATAGCTATCGGGACATTTTTTGTTCCGTTGCACTACACAAAAAATACTCGAACTGACGTTTTTACTAATTTTAATCACGTTTTATTATGTTTAACGCGGTGTTTTTTAATCCTTCAGCTGAGATACCATAATGGTTGAATATTTCAATTTGTGAACCCGAAACCGTGTGGTCGTCCGGTAAGCCTACAATTTTAAATTTATTGCTAAAACCATTTTGGAACAATAAAGAAGCCACAGCTTCGCCTAAACCGCCGTAAATGGAATGTTCTTCAACGGTAATAATTGGTTTTCCGTTGGCTGCTGAAGCTAATAAAAGTTCGTTATCTAATGGTTTTATTGTATGAATACTCACAATTTTACAGGAAATATTGTGTTCTTTTTTCAATAATTTAGCAGCTTCTACACAAGGTAAAACGGCTTCTCCGGTAGCCACAAAAGTTAAATCAGTTCCTTCCTGAATAACGCGTCCTTTCCCGATTTTGAAATCTGTCGTATTGGAACTTAGGTTTACCGGCATGGTTTTTTTACCGAAACGCAGGTAAACCGGACTTTTCATTTCGGCGGCTGCTTTAATGGCTTCGGCGGTTTCAAAATTATCGGCAGGAGCCACAACAGTGATGTTATTTATAGCTCTCAAAACCGCATAATCGTGCAAACTGTGGTGGGTAGTTCCCAAAGCTCCGTAGCTCACTCCGGCACTGATTCCTATTAATTTTACCGGATTGTCTGAATAAGCGACGTCGTTTTTTATTTGTTCCAAAGCTCTGGCGGTCAGGAAGCAGGCAGGGGAGACCGCAAAGGCCTTTTTGCCCATGCTGGCTAATCCGGTGGCAACACCTACCAGATTTTGCTCGGCAATACCCACTTCTACAATTTGTTCCGGATATTTTTGACCAAAAGGCACTAGTTTTCCCGAGCCACGAGAATCGCTAGTTACGACCATTATATCTTTATCGCTGGCAGCTAAATTTTGAAGTACTTCTGAAAAAACTTCTAAATTAGCTGTTGCAGTTGTTTTTGTTTCTTCCATTATTCCTTAGTTTCAAGTTCTTGTAATTGCTTGTCTAATTCATCCATAGCCAGTTGGTATTGCTCTTCCGAAGGTACGCCGTGGTGCCATTTCAGGACATTTTCCATATAGCTGATTCCTTTTCCTTTGGTGGTATGCGCTATGATAAAGCTTGGTTTTCCTTTTTCCAATGGCAGTCCTTTCAGGGTTTGAGAGAGTTTTTCAATATTATGTCCGTCTACATGTTTTACGGCCCAGCCAAAGGATTCCAGTTTTTTATCGATAGGTTCTAAACCTAATACATCTTCATTGGCTGCGGTAATTTGGAGTTTGTTGTAATCTAAAATCGCGCAAAGGTTATCCAGATTGTAATGAGCTGCAAACATCATCGCTTCCCAATTGGAACCTTCTGCCATTTCACCATCCCCTAAAATGGTGAAAACTTTTACCGGAGAATTGTCTTTTTTGGCAGCTAATGCTGTTCCGGCACAAATAGGCAAACCATGTCCTAATCCGCCGGTGTTTTGTTCAATTCCCGGGATGGATTTGGTAGGATGCCCAATGTAAGGAGAGTTATATTGGCACAATGTCAATAAATCTTTCTCAGGAAAGAATCCTTTGTCGGCCAAAACCACATACAAAGCTTCGACGCTATGACCTTTACTTTGTATGAATCGGTCTCTGTCGTTCGAGTGAAAATTTTCCGGAGAAACATTCATCACATCGTTGTACAATACATTCAGAATATCTAAAATAGACAAACTTCCTCCTGTATGACCCGCTTTCGCATTATAGATGTATTTGAGCACTTTTTTTCTGTTCTCAAGGGATTTTCGTTGTAATTCAGCTATATGCATGTTGATTGTTTTTAGTGTTTGTAAACTTCCCAACCCATGTAGTTTCCTAGTGCTTCTTCCAGAATGGCAGCTGTTTTGGAAGCATTCATTACTACGTGGTGTTCGAAACCGTTTTTGCAAACGTATTGCATTAATCCTTGTAAATCAGGAATTTGAGCTACGGCTCGGTTACCAAAAGTATTGAGTTCGTCGTTGGTCAATTCGCCTTCGCCAATGTACACTTTGATAATTCCTTTTGGGTCATCGGTACTGATGCGGCCATAAGTTAATGGCATGGCTGGCGTTCTTCCGTCCAAAGCCCCATAAGTGTTTTCAACCCCAACAGAAGTTCCTAAAATTGGTGCATTACTCAATTGAATATCCGGCAAGAAAGATTTTGCCCAGTTGCCACAGTGGAAAAGCACACATTTTTCAGGATCGTTGGCGTAGTTGTTGTTCCAGTCCACCAAAGCACTTGGCGACCCCGAAGCCAATTGCATCGCATACATACTCAAAGTTCCTGTTACGTCCACTTCGCAGGCACTTGGCAACATGTTTTCGCTCATGATACTCATGCTGGTACATACGTTACAACCGTAATTTTGCTGTAAAGAAGTCCAACATTGGATAGCAGTAGCATCAAGGGCGTATTCTTCCATGTATTCTTTTAAAACCACATCCAGTTTGGCAATTTGAATCATCGCCTCGTTTGGAGTTTTGCCCTGAGCCACGTAGGCATTGATGGATTCTAAATGTGCTTTTACTTTGGCGTCCTCAGCGGTTAATTTATTGGCTTTTCCTAAGATTTCAGATAAGTCGAAAGTGGTTACGCTGATACCGTGTCTTTGTAATATTTTTTCAGAATAACGAACGGTGTTAAAAGCACCCGGTCTGGCGCCGATTGCACCGATGCGAACATTACGCATCCCTTTTACCACACGACAAACGGCAGTGAAATCCAATAAGTCTTTTTGGAAAATTGGGTCAGAAGGGCTCATGACATGCTGGCTTGTCAATGAGTATTTGATACCGTACTGGTATAAGTTGTTGCAAACCGAAATTTTTCCACACCAGGAATCACGACGGTTGACTACGTTCATTTTAGTCAATTCATCCGGATAGGCCTGAATTAAAACCGGAACATTTAAATTGGCTAATTTCAAAGTGTCGGCAACACCTTTTTCGTCTCCGAAATTAGGAAGCAACACCAGTACTCCCATAATTTCTTCCTGGTGTTTTTTGAATAAATCCGCGCATTTTTGTGCTTCTTTATAGGTTTCGACACCGCCCAGTTTGGTAGCGTTGCTGTCTAATAAAATAGGTTTGATGTTTAATTTTTCAAACACTTCAATGATTTCAATTCTCGCTTTTTCTACTAAACTGTCCGGGAAAAAATCTCTGTTTCCTATAATTACTCCTAATGTTGATGTTGCCATTTTTATGAATTCTTTAGTTTTATTTTTTAATTTTTTTGTTTTTATTTCAATCAGGAAACAATGACTTCTATTTCATTGTCTCTGAATACTTCTTTGTGTTTTTCTTCGATGTTACCATCGGTAATGATGTAATCAATTAGGGATAAGGCACCCAAACTGGCTAAAGCACTTTTGCCAATTTTAGTGCTGTCGGCTACCAAATAAGTGACCTCGGCTGCTTCAATCATGGCTTTTTTTACTACTAAATCGCTGATACTTGGGTAGGTAAGTCCTGATTTAAGTGATATTCCCGCTGTAGCCAAAAATAATTTTTGCACATTTAAGCCTTTGAAGAAGTCGGCGGCTTTTTGACCGGTTAAGGATAATGTAGGCGGTTTGAATTCGCCTCCTGTCATAATCACTTCAATGTCAGGGTCGGTACCTAACAGTAAAGCAATGTTTAACGCATTGGTAATTACTGTTAATTGCTTGTTTCCTTTAAGTTTTTTTGCAATTTCAGTGGTTGTCGAACCGGAATCCAGAATGATGGTGTCTCCGTTTTCAATAAATTCCAGACATTTTTGAGCGATTGCCGATTTTTGTTCTAAATTTTCCTGACGCTGAAGCGAAAAGCTTCTTACCTGATCTTCAACGTTTTTGATGCTTGCTCCTCCGTGTTCTTTTAAAATTAGCCCCTCACTTTCTAATTTTTCAAGGTCCTGACGGATGGTAACTTCAGTAACTTTGAATAAACGCGCTAAATCGATAACCTTAGCAAAACCGTCTTCTTTTAATAAATCGAGTATTTTTTCTCTTCGTTGATTCGGTAACATTTTTTATGTATTGTTTTTTTGTGTTAGTGAAAAACAAATATAAAAGAAAATAAACGAAAGAAAAAGAAAATAAAAGTTAATTTTTGATAGAGTGAGCTAAATTTTAAGAATCCATTTTATTATTCGAAAAAATAATCAGGTTTTGTTGATGGATTGTTATCGAATAATTGAGAATAACAGGTCGCTCCTACGGAGCTAAAAACCCGAAAAACCCTCTATTTCTATAAACAGAAAGTCCCGATGGGACTTTGACTAACTCCGTTAAGAGTGAAATGTTTGTAGAAAAAAAGAATCGATGTAAAGAAAGCTCCATAGGAGCGAGCTGTTTCAAGGTGTTGTCAGTTAACAAATGTTTCTCTTAAAGTTTCTTTGACTTTTGTGATTTCTTTTTCAGTCAAATTTCCCAGTATTTTAATTATTCTTTGCCTGTCAATCGTTCTGATTTGATCTAAAACTATCCAGCCTTTTTTCTTCTCGGGATTGATTTCAACCCTGGTTGGATAAGTTTTGGAACTACTGGTCATAGGTGCGATGACAATTGTCTGCAAATACTTATTCATTTCGTTTGGCGAAATTATAACGCTTGGACGCGTTTTCTTCATTTTGCTTCCAATTGTTGGATCGAGATTTACCAGAACGATTTGATATTGCTTTAAATCCATTCTTCAAGATTTTCGTCTTCAAATACATCATCAATCAGCAATTTATCATCGCTATTTTCATGCATTTTTTTAAATGATTTATCCCAACCAGTTCTGGGTTTTGATTTTGGTTTTAAAATGATATAACCTTTTTCTAAAATAAGCTCCACTTTATCTGTGATATTGTATTTTTCAAGTAAAGTTTTTGATAATCTTATTCCTTTTGAGTTTCCTATTGCTATAACTGAAACATCCATAACTATATTTTTTTTGTAAGTACAAGGCTATTACTTTATTTTGAAGTTTCTAATTGTGAATGAAGTTTTTACAATGGCATTGATATATTTTTTTAAGAATTATTTTTTAGTGAACCGCGTTGCAAACGCTACGATTTATCTATTTATGTAAGTAGGCACTCGATGTAATCGAGCGCCAGTGGTGGGCAAAAAGGGAACTATAAAATGGATTGTCGTTTTAATAAAGATGAAATTGTTTCAAGAATAAAATTAATTTCAACTTATTCAAACTATATTTCTCTCTACAATTTAGACGCTATTGAACTTATTGATAAAGTAGAAAACTTAGAAATTCCGAATACTATTTTTTATTTTGATCCACCATATTATTTAAAGGCAGAATCATTATACATGAACCATTACAATGATTTAAATCATATATTGTTGAGTGATAAAATAAAAAAATTTGAAAATTCAAAATGGATTGTGTCATATGATGACCATGAATTTATTGAAAAATTATATTGTAATTATGGAATGAAAAAATATAGTTTTAATCATTCAGCATTCGAGTCGAGAGAAGGAAAAGAATTACTGTTTTTTAGTGAAAGCTTAATACTACCTCTTATGGATAATTTTATACCTACTAGTTTTAAATTAAAAAAGACTAAAGAAAGAAAATAAATTATATATCAATAATTTATTTTAGAAATTGAGTTACAAATCTACTAATATTATTAGTCTATTTGTAATTGAAGAAAACCTTAAACCATCTTTTTAAGCTGAGGAATATTTTTAAGAGTGATTTTTTTAGCTTTCAATTCGATTAAACCTAATTTATTAAAATCAGATAATAAACGAATACAGCTTTCGGTAGCGGTACCAATCATGCTGGCGAGTTCGTCACGGGTGAGTTGAATTTTTAAGCTGCCGTCTTCATTTTTGCCAAAGGTATCCTGAAGATAGAGCAGGGTTTCGGCCAGACGTTGTTTTACGGTTTTTTGAGCCATGTTTACCATTTGGCTGTCGGCATCTTTCAGGTCACCACAAATGGTTCTCATTACATTCATAGAAAACTGATTGTTTTTGTCAAAGAATCCCATGATTTCGCTTTTCGGGATAAAGCATACCTGCATATCCTCAAGCGCTACAGCACTCAGGTTGACAGGTTCTTCACTTATCATCGAACGTTGTCCTAAAAGTTCTCCTTTGGTTACCAGTTTTACGATATGATCTTTCCCATTCGGACTCAGTTTGGTCAATTTGCAAACACCGTCTTTTATGCAAAAAATGCCATTGACATTTTCGCCTTCTTCAAAGATCACTTCTCCTTTTTTTACTAAGCGTGAGGTCTTGCATTCGGCAAGTTTTACTAATTCCTCTTTGTTTAGCGCTTTCAGGGAGCTGAATTCTCTAACGATACATTGTTCGCATTTGCTCATTTTGAATGGATGATTTGATTATTTGCAAAATTAGTCATTTATATGATATATATCATATTTTATAAGCTGTTCCTTTAAGAATTTTGCATTAGGTAAAATGAGTAAAGTTATGGATACACAAAATTGTTTCCATTGTGGTTTAGATATTGTAAAAGAAGCTGAAATTGTTTTTGACGCGAAAACATTTTGTTGTGCCGGTTGTAAAACGGTTTACGAAATTTTTAGTCTGAACGATTTGAGTTGTTATTACGATTTTGAAAAATCACCAGGAGCAAGTCCGCAGGACATAAAAGGAAAATATGATTTTTTAGAAAATGAAAACATCGTTTCGAAATTATTGGAATTTCAGGAGGCTACAACCGCTATTGTTTCACTTAGCATTCCTCATATACATTGTAGTTCTTGTATTTGGATTCTGGAAAATTTACAGCGTCTTCAAAAAGGAATAAGCAGTTCTCAGGTTAATTTTCCGGAGAAAAAAGTACGTATTATTTACAATCCCGCCGAAGTTTCGCTAAGTACTATTGTGTATTTGCTAGGATCTATTGGTTACGAACCTTATATCAGTTTAGAGAATTACGAAACACCACAAACCAAAACCGACAGAAGTCTGACCTATAAATTAGGAGTCGCTTTCTTTTGTTTTGGAAATATCATGCTGCTTTCGTTTCCAGAATATTTTGAGGTAAAAGAATTTTGGCTGGACAATTACAAACCGTTTTTCCGCTGGCTGATTTTTGCCCTGTCGCTGCCTTCTTTTTTGTACTCCGGAAGCGGTTATTATGTTTCGGCTTACAAAAGTATTCGATCTAAAATGTTAAACATCGATGTGCCTATTGCTTTAGGGATTATCGTGATGTTTATCCGAAGTGTAGTTGACATTATTTTTGATTATGGTTCTGGTTTTTTTGACAGTTTGACCGGTTTGATTTTCTTCATGCTTTTAGGGAAAATGTTCCAAATTAAAACCTATAGTTTCTTGAGTTTTGAAAGGGATTTTAAATCCTATTTTCCGGTTGCCGTTACCCGAATTAATGTCGACAGTTCTGAAGAAAGCGTTCCGGTTTATGATATTCAAAAAGGCGATCGATTATTGATTCGAAATCAGGAATTAATTCCGGTGGATGGGATTTTAATGAGTGACAATACCGCTATCGATTACAGTTTTGTTACCGGAGAAGCCATTCCGATAAACAAAAAATCCGGGGATAAAATTTTTGCCGGAGGAAAACAACTAGGCAAAGTAATTGAAATGGAAGTGCTGTTTTCGGTTTCTCAAAGTTATTTAACCCAATTGTGGAGCAATGCTGTTTTTCAGAAAAAAGTAACACAAAAACACAAGAGTATTACCGATGCCATCAGTCGTTATTTTACGGTGGTTTTGCTGCTGATTGCTTTCGCGGCTTTTGGTTATTGGATTTTTATTGATACCAATAAAGCTTTCAATGTATTTACTGCGATTTTAATTGTGGCCTGTCCTTGTGCATTGGCCTTGACAGCTCCGTTTACTTTGGGAAATATTCTGCGAATTGCAGGCAAGCAAAAATTCTATCTTAAAAATGCATTGGTTATCGAACAATTGGCAAAAGTAGATACGCTGGTTTTTGATAAAACAGGAACGATTACTTCTAATGCAGCATCAAATATTTTTTATGAAGGGAAGCCTTTTACGGAAGCTAATTTGGTTCGAATCAAATCGGTGTTGCGCGGTTCTAATCATCCGCTGAGCAGGATGTTGTATGATTTATTGCCTGAAATTGGAAAAATAACCATTAGCGAATTTGAAGAAATTACCGGAAAAGGAATACAGGCGCGGGTAGTGGGAAGTTTGGTAAAAATTGGTTCGGCTGCTTTTGCCGGAATGCCGGAAGAACAGCAGAGTTTGCAAACTTCGGTACATATCCAAATTGACGACGTTTATTTTGGGAAATATATTTTTAAAAATCAATATCGGGAAGGATTAAAGCTTTTGTTTAAAAGTTTGCATAAAAAATACCAAATCAAAGTTTTATCAGGCGATAATGAAGGTGAAAAAACGGCTTTGAAAAAGCTTTTGCCAGCCGGAACCGAATTAGTTTTCAATCAAAAACCGGAACAAAAACTGGAATTTATCAAAAAATTACAGGATTCGGGCAAAAATGTAATGATGGTTGGTGACGGACTGAATGATGCCGGAGCTTTGGCACAAAGTGATGTGGGCGTTTCGATTTCTGAAAATGTGAATGTTTTTTCTCCCGCCTGCGATGCTATTCTGGAAGCGGGACAATTTCAAAAATTGCATTATTTCTTAAAACTTTCTAAGAAAGCCATGAAAGTAATCAAGATGAGTTTTGGTTTGTCTCTGTTGTATAATGTGGTAGGGTTGAGCTTTGCAATAACAGGCCATTTGAATCCTTTAATAGCCGCGATTTTGATGCCTCTGAGTACGATTACTATTGTGAGTTTTGTAACGTTGATGAGTAATTACTATGCGAGGAAGCTGGAAGTTATGAGTTATGAGGTGGAAAAACTTTGCGAATAATCTTTGTGTTCCGATAGCTATCGGGATTGCGGTAAAATAAAAATAGCTTGTATGATAAATGTCATATTTTCTGTAAAAGGTCTAAAGTAATTTTGTTAACACAAATTTAAGGTATGAGTGTCATTTATTTATTAATCACCATTAGCATTTTCGTGGCTATAGCATTTTTAATAGCCTTTTTTATGGCAGTTAAAAGCGGTCAGTATGATGACGATTATACGCCATCGGTCAGGATGCTTTTTGACGACGAAACAGCCAGGACGCAAAGCAGAAATCAGAAGGCAAAGTCCGTCAATCAGAATACAACAACGAGTTCTGAAAAAGAGTAAAGCAATAATTTTTAAATCATTTTAATTTTAATATATGGAAATGCAGCAGTTTTATTATGACAACAAAATTGTTAAAAAGTTCATTTACGCTACTATAGTTTTTGGAGTAGTCGGGATGACGGTCGGACTTTTATTAGCTATCTTATTTTTATTCCCAAACCTGACTGATGGTTTTTCCTGGTTGAGTTTTGGTCGTTTAAGACCTTTGCATACCAATGCTGTAATTTTTGCCTTTGTTGGGAATGCAATGTTTGCGGGAGTGTATTATTCCTTGCAACGTTTGTTAAAAGCCAGAATGTACAGCGACTTTTTGAGTAATCTTAATTTCTGGGGCTGGCAATTGATTATTGTGGCTGCCGCGATAAGCCTTCCGCTAGGTTACACTACTTCAAAAGAATACGCCGAATTAGAATGGCCTATCGATATTGCAATAGCGCTGATTTGGGTAGTTTTCGGAATCAACATGATTGGAACTATCTTAAAAAGAAGAGAGCGTCATTTGTATGTAGCGATTTGGTTTTATTTAGCCACTTTTGTTACGGTAGCTGTGTTGCATATTTTTAACAGTTTGGCTTTGCCGGTTTCTGCCATGAAAAGTTACTCTGTTTACGCAGGGGTTCAGGATGCTTTGGTACAATGGTGGTACGGACACAATGCGGTAGCTTTTTTCCTGACTACTCCGTTCTTAGGTTTAATGTATTATTATATTCCTAAAGCGGCTAATCGTCCGGTATATTCTTATCGCTTGTCTATTGTACACTTTTGGTCTTTAATTTTCTTATACATCTGGGCGGGACCACACCATTTATTGTATTCTGCTTTGCCTAACTGGGCGCAGAATTTAGGAGTTGTTTTCTCAGTAATGTTGATTGCGCCGTCTTGGGGAGGTATGATTAACGGATTGTTAACTCTTCGTGGTGCCTGGGATAAAGTACGTGTAGAGCCGGTATTGAAATTTTTTGTAGTGGCAATTACCGGTTATGGAATGGCAACTTTTGAAGGACCGATGTTGTCTCTTAAAAATGTAAATGCTATTGCGCACTTTACCGATTGGATTATTGCTCACGTACACGTGGGAGCCTTAGCATGGAACGGATTTATGGCTTTTGGTATCATTTATTGGTTGATTCCGCGAATGACTAAAGGACCGTTGTACTCTTTGAAATTAGCCAATGTGCATTTTTGGTTAGGAACCTTAGGAATCATTCTTTATACACTGCCATTGTATGTTGCCGGATTTTTACAGGCGTCCATGTGGAAACAATTTAATCCTGACGGAACGCTGACTTATGGTAACTTCTTAGAAACCGTAACTCAAATTATTCCAATGTACTGGATGAGAGCCGTGGGAGGAACTTTATATGTTACCGGAATGCTTATTCTAGTGTATAACATTTATCAAACGGTAAAAGCGAATAATGTTGTAGAAGACGAATTAGCTGAAGCTCCTGCTTTACAAAGAATAAGCAGCGCCCGATTAGCCGGTGAAAAATTCCATCCTTGGTTAGAAAGAAAACCTATTCAATTGACCATTTTGGCAACAGTAGCTATTTTAATTGGAGGTATTATTCAAATTGTACCAACGATTATGGTAAAATCGAATATTCCAACTATTAGCAGTGTAAAACCTTATACACCATTGGAATTAGAAGGTCGTGATTTGTATATCCGTGAAGGTTGTGTAAGCTGTCACTCTCAAATGGTTCGTCCGTTTAGAAGTGAGGTAGAGCGTTACGGACCTCAGTCTAAAGCGGGAGAATTTGTGTACGATCATCCATTCCTTTGGGGATCTAAACGTACCGGACCGGACTTATTAAGAGTAGGAGGGAAATACAACGACAACTGGCATTTTAACCACATGTGGTCTCCTCAAAGTACATCTGCCGGTTCTATCATGCCGGGATACAAATGGTTGTTTGACAATAAAGCGTTGGATATTTCAGATATCGAAGGAAAAATGGAAGTGATGCGAAATTTAGGAGTTCCTTATACAGATTCAGATATTGCAAATGCACAAAAAGCCATAGACGCTCAATCTCAGGAAATTGAAAACAGTTTGCATGCTGATCCTGATTTTGTTAAAAGTTATGATGAAAGCAAAAAGAAAGCAGCGGCGAGAGGAGAGGAATTTGTTCCAATGAAAAACAGAGAAATTGTAGCCCTGATTGCTTACATCCAAAGATTAGGAACTGATATTAAGGTGAAAACGAACTAGTAAAAAGAAGTATCAAAGTGGCATAGATTCAAAGTGACAAAGCCTAAAAGTTGGGATAACTTTGGAACTATGCAACTTTGATACTCAAAAACTCAAAAAAATGTTTGAACAAATAAAACACAACATGGAAACCATCGCGGGAGTTGCGATTTATCCAATAGTATCCTTATTGATTTTCTTTTTCTTCTTCATGGGATTAGCACTTTGGGTTTTTACCTATAAAAAAGATAAAATCAAAGAGATGAGTCAGATTCCGTTGAAAGACAGTTTGTAGTATAATTTCAAAATAAACAAAATGAAAAAAATAATTCCAGCATATGTAAGAGTACCGGTGATTTTCTTCCTCATTTTTGGTGCTATCGAATATTTTATTGACTCCGGAGACCGGGCGGCTTTTATCAAATACCCAATGGTTGACGTCATTTTATTGGTGGTATTGTTGTTGCTAATTGCTATCGAAATGGTAATTAAAGCGGCTGACAATATTGTGTACCAATTGTTGCCGGAAGAAGAAAAAGCCCGATTAGCAGCCGAAGAACAATTGCCATTAAAAGAATCAGCATGGTTTAAAAACCTGATGAACAAGCTTACCCGCACGGTTCCTATCGAAAATGAAGCCAGCCTGTTGATGAATCATGATTACGACGGAATCAAAGAATTAGATAATAATTTGCCACCATGGTGGGTGTATTCTTTCTATGCCTGTATCGTTTTTGCTGCTATTTATTTAGTGCGTTACGAAATGCTGGGAGCCGATAATCAGGAAATGGAATTGAAAAAAGAATTGGCTCAGGCCAAAATTGAAGTGGCGGAATACATGAAAAATGCACCTGATTTAATGGACGAAAAAACGGTTACCCAACTAACGGATCCGGCCGATTTAGCAATTGGAAAAACAACTTTTGAAACCAATTGTGCCGCCTGTCACCGTGCTGATGCGGGAGGGCAAATTGGTCCTAACTTAACCGATGACAACTGGATTTTGGGGGGCGGAATCAAGAATATTTTCCACACCATTACTAACGGGGGGCGTGACGGAAAAGGAATGATTTCCTGGAAAGGAACTTTGAAACCAAAAGAAATTCAAAAAGTAGCCAGCTATATTATATCTTTAAAAGGCAGTAATCCTAAAGATCCAAAAGCGCCGGACGGTGAAATTTGGGTTGAGGAAGCTGCAGCAAAATAAAAATTTTAAGCCATTAGGGAATTATGAAGATTTGGCTCATGGAATTCTAATACATAATTCCTTAATGGTAAAAACAATCTATTGTTTTAGATTAAAAATCACAAATAAAATGTCAAAATTAGCCGACGAAACATTTAGTCACGAAAGCTTTCGGGACAGCATTGGAACAATTGACAATGAAGGAAAAAGGAAATTTGTTTATCCTAAAAAACCATCCGGAAAATTTTATAATTACCGAAAGGCACTGAGTTATGTTTTGTTGTTAATTCTGGTTGCTAATCCTTTTATAAAAGTAAATGGCAATCAGTTTATGATGTTCAATATTCTGGAGCGTCGTTTTAACATCTTCGGATTTCCATTCTGGCCGCAGGATTTCTATCTTTTTGTGCTCTTTATGATCATCGGAGTGGTGTTTGTGATTTTGTTTACGGTTATTTTCGGGCGTATATTTTGTGGCTGGATTTGTCCGCAAACTATTTTTCTGGAAATGGTTTTCAGACGAATTGAATATTGGATAGAAGGTGACAGAGGTGCTCAGATGCGATTGGCAAAACAGGAATGGAATGCCGAAAAAATCAGAAAGAAAGCCTTGAAATGGACGGTATTCCTGTTGATTTCTTTTGGGATAGCCAATATTTTTCTGGCGTATTTGATAGGAAGTGATACTTTGATTGCGATGATTGAAGATAATCCGTTAAATCATTTGAAAACGCTGATTTCGTTGGCCATTTTTACCGGAATCTTCTATTTTATTTTTGTTTGGTTTCGGGAACAGGTTTGTATCATAGCCTGTCCTTACGGAAGATTGCAGGGCGTATTATTAGACAATAAATCTATTAATGTAACGTATGATTTTGTTCGAGGCGAAAAAGAAGCCGGACGTGCCAAATTCAATAAAAAAGAAGACCGTGTTTTAACCGGAAAAGGCGATTGTATCGACTGCCATCAGTGTGTGAATGTGTGTCCTACCGGAATTGATATTCGAAACGGAACGCAGTTAGAATGTGTAAACTGTACGGCCTGTATTGACGAATGCGACAGTATTATGGAAAGCGTGGGCTTGCCTAAAGGTTTGATTCGTTATGCTTCGGAAGATGAAATTGAGAAAAAAGCACCGTTTAAATTCACCACCCGAATGAAAGGCTACACCGCTGTTTTAGTCATTTTGGTTGGAATGTTAGTAGGGCTGTTGTTTTTACGCACCGATGTCGAGGCGCTTATTTTGCGATTACCGGGACAGTTGTATCAGCATAAAGGAGAAAATATCAGCAATGTGTTTACTTATAAAATTATCAATAAAACCAACGATGATTTTAATGATATTCATTTCAAACTGAAAAACATCAAAGGAAATCTGAAAGTAGTAGGAAAACAAAGTTTAAAAGTACCTAAACAAGGGATGAGCAGCGGAACTTTATTTATTGAAATCAATAAATATTTGCTGGAAAGCGATATAACGAAATTAAAAGTAGAAGTATATAACGGCGATCAAAAAATAGAAACCACCAGTACGAGTTTTTTAAGCCCGAGAAGTTTTGATTGATAAAGAAAGAGAAAGGTTTACTTTAAAAAATATAGGACGATGAAAAGAATCAATTGGGGAACAGGATTACTAATAGCCATAGCGTTGTTTATGAGCTTTATATTATATTTTGTAATAAAAGTACAATCCAATTCAAAGTATGACAACGAATTGGTTGTGGAAGAATATTACAAGCATGATGCCCGCTTTCAGGAAGAAATGGAGCGTGTTCAAAATGCTCAGGATTTGAAACAAAAACCAATCATAACCAAAACCGATGCGGGAATTACTATTGAATTTCCGCAGGAGTTTGCACCGAACCAAATTACAGGAATAGTGTCCCTTTACCGACCGTCTAACAAAAAATTAGATTTCGACACTCCGATTTCGTTATCTAATCCAACTTTGCTCATACCTAAATCAAAATTGGTAGGCGGTCAATGGGACATTAATATGGAATGGCAATATGCCGGGAAAAAATACCTGACTAAGGAACCGATTTATATTCAGTAAAAAGTTGTGGGTTATGTGTTATGAGTTTTATGGAGGAACAAGTAGAAAATTTATAATTCATAATTAACAATTTATAATTAAAAAAGAATGCTTTACACCGCTTTGATATTTGGATTACTAAGTAGTTTTCATTGCATTGGGATGTGTGGTCCTATAGCGATGATGCTGCCTGTGGATCGAAATAATCCGGCTAAGAAAGTAACGCAGATTATTACCTATCACTTGGGGCGGATTGCGGCTTATGCCGGTATCGGTTTTATTTTCGGATTGTTAGGTAAAGGTTTTTTTATGGCGGGAATGCAACAAAAATTGTCTGTTATTATTGGAATTTTAATGATTGCAGCCATCGTAATTCCCGAAAGAACATTTGCTAATTATAATTTTTCAAAACCAATTTTCAGAGGAATTTCTAAGTTAAAACAGGTTTTAGGAAATCAGTTTAAGAAGAAAAGTTATCAATCTCTTTTTACGATTGGTTTGCTAAACGGATTTTTGCCCTGCGGAATGGTTTATGTGGCTTTGTTTGGCGCTATTGCGATGCAAAGTAGTGGTTTAGGGGTTTTGTATATGATTTTGTTTGGATTGGGTACCGTTCCTTTAATGAGCAGCGTGGTCTATATTAATTCGTTTTTAAATTTGGCTACCCGAAATAAAATTCAAAAAACCATCCCTTATGTGGTGGCGGTTATCGGGTTGTTGTTTATTCTCAGAGGATTAGGTTTGGGGATTCCTTATGTGTCTCCTTCCACGATGAGTTTATTTGTACAGGCTAATCCTGATTGTCATTGAGTGATTTTAGTTTTAAATAGTTTTTAGATGAAAAAAGACGGTTTTACCAAGTGTAGAATCGTTTTTTTTATTTGCATCAAATTCTAATTTGTATTGAAAAATTAATAAAAAATTGGCATTTACATCAAAAGATTGTTTTTAATTTTATAGTAGGTTATTGCTGAAAGGATAGCGGTAAAACCCTTTCTGTCGTTGCGATAGCCATTAGTATTAATTAAAAATTTCGATCATGACAGAAGAATTCACAATCATAGAGAAAGAAGATATTGCTTCTCTAAAATTTCCTGCTACAGATGTGCTTGATGATGACAGCGAGGTAAAAACCCGAATAAGCGAAATTAACCGGGCTTTGTCATTAGGTAATTTGGAGCATTCTAAAATTAAAATTTTCTTTGAAGACAACGAATCGAAAAAAATTGTAAACACCACCGTGTGGGCGGTAACCGATAAAAATGTTGTTTTAAAACAAGGCGTGGTTATCCCAATTCATCGCATCTACAAGTTGTTTTAGTGATTTAACTGTCATCTTAAAAGCCCAATAAAAATTGTTATTCCGAATGTTTTGGGATAGAAAACGGCGCAGGTCTCCACGGAGTTTGCGCCGTTTTTTATTGCTGTTGTTGGGATTTTTTGTTTGGGTTTATTTCCAAATTTTAAAATTCAGCCTGAATTGTTTTTTTTCAATCAGGGCAAACCAATCGATGAAAAGTAAGGCTGCAATGAATAATAAACTAAGTACTAAACTGAGAATGGAATTCCAGGAAAGAGCTTCATTTAGGATGTCGTCGATGCCTTCTGAGGCAAAATCGCCCAAATGTACAGCAATTGCGTCACTGATAAATTTGCCAACAAAAAAAGCCGGAATAATTTGAATGGGTTTTAGTCGAGCCATTCCGGCAGCTAAAAATAATGGTGTAGTAGGCAGGGGCATCAGTGAATAAGTCAGAATTACCATTTGGCTTTTCCAACCTTCTTCACTTATTTTTTCGCCTAAAAACTGTACTTCTTTGTTTTTTTGAGGTTTGAATATTTTGTCGGCCAGTAACGGAATGTACAAAGTAAGGGTGTAGCGTCCCGCAATAGAGCCCAATACTCCCAGAATAATAACCCACCAGGTATCTAAGTCAAAAAGTATTTTTAGAGTTACCATTATGGTAAAAGCAGGCGGAAACGGAAACGGAACAACATCAAACAGAAAAGCTCCTAAAAAAACGAGTAGATATTGCCACCACATAGTTGTTAATTTACAAAAGTCAGATTGGTTAGCACTAATATGCGGAAATAAAATGACTTTAGCGCTCTTTGATTTCAAAAAAGATTAGAAATTTCAAAGAGAACGTTCTTGAACAGAAATTTTAAAAAGGAGGTGCTTACTCTTTTTTGTTTACCAAATAATTCAGCTCTATAACACCACAGTCAAAACTGTGGCTGCCGATGAGTTGAAGCGCAGTTTTTTCTTGAACATCTTTAAACAACGGAATTCCTTTTCCCAGAATAACCGGATTTACAAAAAGCCAGTAACCGTCAATTAAGTTTTGCTGTATCAGTGCATGAGTAGCAGTTGGGCTGCCAAAAAGTAAAATATCGTTAAGAGTTTGTTGTTTTACAGCATTAATTTCTTCGGAAAGACGCTCGCTGATAATGGTGGTGTTGACCAGCTTTACATTTTTTAAGCTTTGGGATAAAACCACTTTATGTACTTTGCTGTACCATTTAGAATGTTCTCTGTCGTGTTTGCTGGCATTGGGTTTGTCGGCGGCGGTAGGCCAGTAGCTTTCCATCATTTCGTAGGTTTTTCGACCGTACAAAGCAGTATTTCCGGTGCTGATGCGTTTGCCTACAAAATCAAAAATTTCTTCATTTATTTTAATCCAGTCCATTTCTCCGTTTGGTCCGGCTACAAAACCGTCGAGTGAGATATGCATAAACGAAATTATTTTTCCCATGATGCTGCTTTTTAAAGTTGGTTTTAAAGATAAGCAAATTTAAATTAACCGCCGGTTGCAATGCTGTTCATGTAGTAATTGACACAATGTAACAGGGTTAGTAAAAATAGTTCTCTGCTGTCCAATTGTTCAAAAACCGCTGTTGTTTCGATATGATAATCATAACTGAATTTACTCCATTTAAAATCGGTTTCAGCCACCAGTAACTCGGTTTTTTCGGCGTCAATCAAGGTGAATTTATTACTGAACAAACCTTTAAGTTTGAGTAAATAAGTTGTTTCTTTTGTATCAAAAAAACTTTTGATAAGAATGCCTTTCCAACCCATTTTAAACTCCAGTAAAATATTTTGACTACTGTCTTTCAGTTCTATTTTTGAATCCCAAAGATCTTTCGATTTTAGTTCGTATTTTGAACCATCCGCGAGTAAAATGTCTGCGTTGAAGGAATACCATTTGGAGTAAACTAACGCTCCAATTTGTTGGTCGTCTGAGGTCAGATTAAAATTGTGAGAATTAATCGAATTGGCTTTATAGTGTCCCATTTTTATTGTCTTTTAAAAACTTAGAAATGCTATTTTGTTGCAAGCCAATTTTTCTAAGTTCTACTTTTACTCAAAAATAGGAATAAAAAAGTGATTGTTATTAGGACAACCACTTTTTTCAGATTTTATTTTTGTACAAAACCGGAAGGCAAAGCTAGTAATTGGTACTGAATGGTTTTAGCCAAACGATAATCTCCCAAAGCGTTAGGATGCAGTCTGTCTGTATCTTTATTATGAAAATATTGCAAATGCGATTCCGACATAGGGAACAAGCCACTAGTTGAATACAAATCAATTAGTGGAACAGCCCAATAGGAAGCCGCCTGTTTTAGAACCTCTATATAACTATCGATGTACAAACCCTGTTCGTTGCAAAAGTTTTCGTCCGGTTGCACATTTTTGTCATTAAATTTTGCATACCCCCTGTGAATAGGAGTCATGATAACAATTTGCTGCTGCGGAAAATTGTTTTTCAAATAAGCCATCGCCTTGTTAATTCTTCCGCAAAAGGTAGTATCATTGAAAATGGGTGTGCGGTATTTACGACTTACTTCTTTGCCGTTAAAGTTGGTTTGTTTTGTTGTTTCAGTAAAAAAGTCACCAATAGGAGTGCCGTGCATGTAATCATTGGTTCCGGCAAAAATGATGATGGCATCCAGATCTGTTCCTTTTTCGGCTTTTAGTTTTTCGGCTTGTTTGTAAATATGATTCCATTGATTACCGCTGATGCCGTACACAAATGATTCTATTCCTAACAATTCATTCAGGTATTCCCAGTACACATAAGTTGTCCCAACACGGCGTTTATCGGTCATGGAATCTCCCAAAAATGCGACCTTTTTGCCCTGCCATTGCGATTGAAGTGTTTTTTCGGTTTCGGTTACAATTACTTTTGGAACAACGGTAGTTTGTTGTGCGAATCCTTTAGTGCTGATTGCTAATAAGAGTAAGTAACTCAATTTGATGAGGTGTTTCATTTTTTTATTTTTTTTTTTAGCGATTTTTGCTTTTTGTGTCTCGTCCTAAAAAAAGTTTACATATTTATACTTAATCCTAAAATAGATTTACAACTCATTTTTAGTCCTGTTATTGGCTTACAATTTGCGATAGAAAATCGTAAGCCAGTATCGAGAACTCTAGTTTAAACAAGACTTCTCGATACAATTTTAAATAATAAAGCTCCCGCATTATTATTTAAAATCACTCGAAGTGACGACAAAAAGCTTAACTTCATAACATTGCGCTTGCGCTAGCAATAGAGGGGGTGTTTTTTATTTTTTTCGTTTGTAATGCAATTGTGTTAATCCCGTATCAAATGTTTTTGCTTTTACAAATTCGAGTAATTGTTCAGGACGTCCATCTTTAAATAATCTTGTCCCATTTCCTAATAAAACAGGAATGACAGAGATAATAAATTCATCAATCAAATCATTTTTTAATAGTTCATTAATTACTTCTGCACCGCCATCACAATATATGTTTTTCCCATTTTCAGATTTTAGTTGTTTTACTAAATCGGTCAGTTTACCTCTGTAAAAAGTTGTTCTGCCAACACTTGGTCTTGAGGTTCTTGTGATAACATATACCTCTCTTTGTCCATTGTCGTAATGAGAGGAACCAATTTCTTTAAGGACATAATTATAGGTTTTTCTGCCAATAATCAAAGTGTCAATTGTATCTGTAAATTCTTTATAACCATAATCTTCGCCTTCCTTTTCGACGAGTTTCAAAAAACTAAGATCATCATTCGGCTTTGCAATGTAGCCATCTAAACTTGTAGCAATGAAAAGTGATGTTTTTCTCATAATGTTTTTTTATGTAACTAATGTTTGGCTAGTAGGCACAGGTTGGGATTAAAAATACGATTGTTTTTCTGTTAAAACTAATTTGTGTAGATACAAACTCCCTTTGAAATCGCTTTAAAAGAGGTTGAAATGGTATCATTTTAAAAAAAATCAATCCAAAATTGGGGTTGTCCAACAGCTACCGCTTTTGTGCGAAGGTTATTATTTTTTCTCAAACCAAGGGTTGTAATACTCTTCTACTCTGTAATAAGGTTTTCTTTCTTTTTTGATTTTCAATTTTCCATTCTTATCTATTTGAAATAACTTCCCTTTCTTGTAAAATAGTTTCTTGAAAATATTTCCAGTTTGTTCGCCTGAGGATTCTGGCCAGTATATTTCGTTTAAATTCTTCGAGACAATGAGATTTGGCTTTTTAGTGGACGATAATATTAATGAATCTTTTTTTCCAGGAATTCTTAATGTATCATATATTAGAATTGGATATAGATAAATGGTGTCATTTTTCATTTTCCAATTTCCTTTTGACCATCCTGAATAAGTGTCGAAATAATAATTATATTCATAAGTATAGTCAGAATTGAGCGTGATATCATCTCCAAATCTTTTGTATTTTCCGATAACTTCACTTTGTGAAATTATTTGAAATAAGAGGATTAATATGATTACATTTATTTTCATACTTTTTGCACTATTGTGAGACTTTCGTATAACTTAATATATAGCCCAAACAAACTTTCGTATATAGATGGACAGACGATTTTTTTTGTTTAAAAGGTTGTGTGTGATTTTTTTACTATGCAATACAAAAATAAAAATATTTCTTACATGTAAAAATTATTGCAAGACTTCAGTCATTCTAAAAGCACGTTCCGTTCCTAAAAATAGTGGATTGCCATGTTTTTCTGACCAGAAACCGTCTAATACATCTTTCGAAATACAGCGATAGACCACCACACCTTTGAAAAAAATGTCGTTTTCACCCAAATATTTGAAATTGATCACCAGAATATTATCTCTGAAAAAGCCGCTGCCGGTTTGAACCTGTTCGTTATTGATGAACCATTGGGCTTTGATTCTTTTGTTGCGGTCGAGTCGCAAAGTGAGGGTTCCTTTGTAAGTATGGTCTTCGGCATCCTGATTGCTGCCTGTAATTTGGAATTTGCCTACTAAGTCTTCGATATTCATTGAAAAAAAATTATGTTTTTTCTTTTTAGCTAAATCTTTTAATAATTGCCACAGATTAAAAGGATTGAAATAGATTAATCTGTGAGAATCTTTCCAATCTGTGGCTAATAATATTCTGTGTTATCTTTTTTTCTAAAAAAAGTTTTTCATTCCTGCAAGAATACTCATTTCTTATGGAAAGGACATAAAAAAAATCGAAGTTTTTAGGCTTCGATTTTTTAGAGTAAAAATAATTAGAGTAAGATTCCGGGGCATTATCGAGGTGGAATTAATGTTCCAGAAAATTAATCAGGTGTTCTCTGTTGTCGTAATAAGTAGGATGTTCCAAGATGGCTTTACGGTTTCGGGGTCTTTCGTAATTGATGTCTAAGATATCGCCAATTTGCGCTTTCGGTCCTGAAGTCATCATAATGACACGGTCGGCAAGGAAAATGGATTCGTCCACATCGTGCGTAATCATGATTCCGGTTGTTTTTTCTTTATTTAAAACTTCTAAAAGTACGTCCTGCAATTCGCCACGGGTTAAAGAGTCTAACATTCCAAAAGGTTCGTCCAATAAAAGAATTTGTGGTTTTAGTGCCAAAGCTCGGGCAATTCCCACCCTTTGTTTCATTCCCTGTGAAAGGTCTTTGGCTTTTTTGTCAAAAGCACCATCCAATCCTACTTTGCTTAGGTAATATTTACAAATATCAATGCGTTGTTTTTTGGTCGCATAAGCGAAAACTTTATCTACTCCTAAAGCCACATTTTCAAGTGCAGTCATCCAAGGCAATAAACTTGGCGACTGGAAAATAATTCCTCTGTCGGGTCCGGGACCAGAAATAGGTGAGCCGTTCAACACAATTTGTCCTCCGGAAATGGGATTTAAACCGGCAATCATAGAAAGCAGAGTGGTTTTTCCACATCCAGAATGTCCAATGATGGAAATAAATTCGCCTTCTTTTATTTTTAAATTCAGGTTTTCCAATACCACAAAATCACCGGTTGGAGTAGGATAGACCTTTGTTAGATTGTTTAATTCCAACATGTATTTTTCAAAACCTGCCGGATCGTGTGGGACTGTTTGTGTATTTACTATCGTTTCTGTCATGATGTTTTTTCTTTAAAATGAGTACTTTTAACTGAATTGTAACGGAACTAAATCCGGTAATTCGTAAGTGCTAACTTCCTGTCCGGCGGTTCTTTCAGCGCCTATTTCCATTAAATATTCGATAATGGCATTTCGTAGTTTTTTGAAATTATCATTATGATTCAAAGCTGTCTTGTCTCTGGGACGGTCAATTTTAATTTCAAATTCAGGGCCTAAAGTAGCTTTTGGTCCCGGACGAAGCGGAATTACCTTGTCGGCCATAAAAACACTTTCGTCAACGTCATTGGTAATTAATAAAGCAGTACGCTTGTCTTCACTCCAAATGTTTAAAATTTCTTCCTGCAAATTTCCTCTGGTCAAAGCATCCAAAGCTCCTAATGGCTCGTCCATTAAAATTAACTCCGGTTTCATAGCCAAAGTTCTGGCTACCGCCACACGCTGGCGCATTCCTCCTGAAAGTTCTTTTGGTTTTTTATGTGAAGCATGCGAAAGATTTACTTTGGCAATAAAACTATTCACATGTTCTTCTACTTCTTTTGGTTTCCAATTCGGGAAAACCGTTTTTACAGCCATTGCTACATTTTCGTAAACCGTTAGCCAGGGCAATAAGGAATAATTTTGAAAAATAATTCCACGTTCGTGACTGGTTCCCTGAATAGGTTTTCCTTTGAAAAGCACCTGACCGGAATCGGGTTCGATTAAGCCGGAAATCAAATTAATAAGCGTGGTTTTTCCGCTTCCTGTAAATCCAACGATGGCTACAAATTCTCCTTCTTCAATTCTTAAATTGATATTTCTTAAGACTTCTGTTTTGTTTTTTCCTTCTCCGTATGATTTACAAACATTTTTTAGTTCTAAATAAGCCATTTCTTTTAGTTTTTAGGTTCATAGGTTCTAAGTTGCTTAGCAGCTTAGTTTCTTAGTAACTTCTTTTTAATTATTGAAGGTTAGTAATTTTTGGAAAATCATCATGATGCGATCCAGCATGAATCCGATTAACCCAATCACAAACATGGCTACAATAATTTTCGAATTGGAATCACTGGAACCATTTTGAAATTCTTCCCAAACAAAAGAACCTAATCCAGGGCTTTGTGCCAATAATTCAATAGCAATTAATACCATCCAGGCTACAGAAAGCGTAATTCGTAATCCTGTGAAAATCATTGGGAACGAAGAAGGTAAAATAATTTTGAAGATTTTTTGGTAATTACCAAGTTGCAATACTTTAGCAACGTTGATGTAATCTTTATCTACTGAGGAAACTCCTGCACTCGTATTTACCAAAGTAGCCCACATCGAACACAATCCCACACTGATAAAAGAAATTACAAATGATTTTTCTACATCGACATTGGCTAAAATAGTTTTTACAATCATCGAAACTAACAATAACCAAACTACCGGAGATACCGGTTTGAAAATTTGTACAATCCAGTTGAACGATGTTCTCAAAGTTTCACTTAATCCTAACAAAATTCCCATTGGGATAGCAATGATGATAGACAATAAAAATCCGGCAAAAACGGTTTTTAAACTGGTAAAAATCTGATCTACAAAAGAAGGTCTTCCGGTGTATTTAATTTCGGTTTCTCCTTTAGCCAAGCGTTCTTCGTTTACAGCAGCATATTGTTGAATAAAATCTGCTTTTTTGGAAGATAATAACAAGTGATCATCCCATAATTTTCCTAAAGCGCCTACTACCATTAAAGGAGAAGGTAAAGAATTTGGTCGACAGCTAATGTCTCCCGAAGCAATACATTCTTCTAATTTTTTAGCCGCTTCCGGTCCCTGGTCCTGCAACGCTTTTTCAATTTTCATTTCTGATTCCACATTATTTAAATAATCTGAAAATGATTGCCATAAGAGAATAAAAAAGAATACAGAAAGTAAAGGAATCATGATTTTTTTGAATGCCTCCTTTGCATTTTTTTTCACTTCTTCACCTGCAATCAATCGGATAAGGGGTTCTAAGTAACCTAATCCTATAAATTTCACCGTTTTTATTGTCATTGTTTTCATAATGCTTGTATTTAATAATGTTGGTTTAAAAGCGTTTAAAAAAGTATGATTTCGTAAAATCCTTTTTAAACTTTTTAAGTCAGAATATAAATGGAGTTTCACTATTTTTAAAACTCAAACTGTTTTGTTTTTTAAATAATGCAGAGACTGTCCTGGAAACAGCCCCCACATTATGAACTTTTATTTAGTTTTTGTTACCAATTTTTAGGCTTTTCAAGTATTCCAATGGTTTTTTACCGTCGTAAGTAATACCGTCAATAAATTCGTTTGTTGGAGCTTTATAACCATCTGTTTTTGGGATGTCAGCCAGGTCTAAGTTTCCTTCTTTAACCAATAATTCAGCAGCTTTTGTCCAAATTTCCGGTTTGTAAACTTCTTTGATTTTTGAAGCATACCATTCAGCAGATTGCGCTTCTGTGATTTGTCCCCAACGTCTCATTTGAGTCATGTACCAGATACCGTCTGAGTAGAATGGATAAGTCGCATTGTATTTGAAGAATACGTTAAAGTCTGGTTCCTCACGTTTGTCTCCTTTTTCATATTCAAAAGTTCCTGTCATTGAGTTTTTTAACACATTTTCATCAGCACCTACATAAGCAGGACTTGATAAGATTTTAACAGCTTCCGCTCTGTTTTTTGGATCATCTAACCATTTTCCGGCTCTGATTAAGGCTTTAGTGATAGCAATAGCCGTATTTGGATTTTTCTTTACAAAAGCTTCTGTCATTACGAATACTTTTTCCGGGTGATTTTTCCAGATATCACTTGAAGTAATTACCGGAACTCCAATCCCTTTAGCAACTGCTTGTTGGTTCCAAGGTTCACCTACACAGTATCCGTTGATTGTTCCTGCTTCAAGAGTAGCCGGCATTTGTGGAGGAGGCGTTACTGATAGTAATACATCTGAGTTGATGTTTCCTTGTACGTTGTCTTTAGTATATTGTCCAGGGTTGATTCCTCCGGCAGCTAACCAATATCTTAATTGGTAGTTGTGAGTAGATACAGGGAATACCATCCCCATTTTGAAAGGCTTGTTAGCAGTTTTGTATTCTTTGATTACTGGTAACAAAGCACTGGCACTGATTGGGTGAACAGGTTTTCCGTCTTTCAAAGGAATTCCCGGTTTCATTTTTGACCAAACATCGTTAGAAACTGTGATTCCGTTTCCATTCAAATCCATAGAGAAGGTAGTAACTAATTTGGCTTGTCTACCAAAACCAACTGCTGCAGCAATAGGTTGACCTGCCAACATGTGCGAACCGTCAATTTGTTCGTCAATTACACGGTCTAAAACGTTTTTCCAGTTAGATTGTGCTTCCAGAGTTACAAATAAACCTTCGTCTTCAAAGAATCCTTTTTCTTTGGCAATGGCAAGAGGAGCCATATCGGTTAGTTTGATGAAACCTAAAGTTACCTGAGGTTTCTCTAATGCTAATTTTTCAGTTTTAGAAGCGCTTGCAGTTTCAGCTCCGGCTTCCATTTCTTTTTTAGCTTCTTTTTTACAGCTAACAACACTTAAAGCTGTTAATGCTATCATCGATAATCGTAATGCTATTTTTTTCATGAGAATGTTTCTTTGATTATTGGTTTAATTATTTTTTTATTGAGAAAATTTGTGGGTTGATGTTTACCATTAAGTAAGCCCAGTTGTTTGTAGTGTCTTTCAAACCCGTTCCGCCTTTTAAGGCTACCATGGCATCTGAAGCAAACATTTGAGAGTATCCTGCAATTAAGGTGATGTCTTTACTTGCTTTGTAAACCGCTGTTAAGTCAACCTCTGTTCCTAAGTATTTATCGCTGGTTGCAGCTAATTCGTTAGCCGTATAGAATAAATGAGGAGCAACAGAAAGGTTTACTTTTTTGATAGGGAAATCTAATTTTAATGTAAGATCTTGCAATCCCACAGAATTAGCATGATTTCCTACGTAGAAATAATCCATGAAACCGTTGAAAGCGTGGTTAGTTCCAAAAACCGGGTTGAATGATTTTACTACTGAAGAAGTGGAACTTTGATCTTTTCCGGATAAGAATTCATATCCTACAGTTGCTTTGAATTTTGGTGTAAAAGTATAACCTAAGTTAGCTGCTGCTTCGTAAGCCGAAACCTGATTGGCTCCAATTTTTCCGGTTTGTCCGTAGAAACTAAAGTCTAAGCTTAATTTTTTGCCTGTATAATTAACGTAAGTTCCTAAAGTTTGGGAATAATTGGTTTCAATTTCAGAAACCGTTTTTTGGTATTCTTTACCTAAGTTTAAAGCTAAAAAGCTAATGTTTAGTTTTTTTATACTGGTGTGGTACCAGGCATATTGCATGTCTTTAAAATCAGTAGCATAAGGTGTAGATGGGGCAACTTTTCCTTCTGAATCTGCATTTAAGGCAAATCCTAAATCCAACTGGCTTTTTTCACCTTTGTATTTGATTAAAGCGGCATCAAAGCTTCTCCCTTGATTTGCCCAATCTAATCCTCCGAAGATTCTTTGATTGTCATAAGAAATCATTTGACGTCCTACTTTAGTACCCCATTTGTCAGTGAAATTGTATTGAGCCCAACCTTCGTATAATGCAAATCCGTTTTTGTCAGTAGATGTATTTCCTAAAGTACTTACATTTCCCCAGGTACGTACATTTTGCAAAGCTACTTTTACTTTTAATTTGGTATCAGCATAGTTCAAATTGATTCTTGAACGTTGACCCACGAATGAAGTATGCGCTGTTGTAGGGGTTAATAAAGTTCCAAAACCATTAGTGTATTCGTATCTTGGTCTTAATTGGATGTCAGAACTAAATTCCTGAGCCATAGCAGCAGTACCTATTAGGCCAAGTACTGATAAAGAAAGTGTTTTGAATAGTTTCATAATAAGTTGATTTAAAAATTTGTTTTTGTTAATTATTACATTGCAAACATACTTACGTAATTTTACTTATGTATAACGTCTTGCGCAACAAAAACTAGTTTTTTAAACCAGAAACTTTTGTTTTATATCACAATAAAAAACAGGTGTAAAAACAATTTACGCCTATAAGTTATTGATTTTTAGTGTTTTAAAAATCACTTATTCGCACTAAGTAACTTTTTGAAAACTAATTATTTAGGGGTGTTTTACTTAGGCTTTTTGATTGTTTGAGATTCAAAAAGAGTTGGAAATACGTAGAAAGAATATTTTATTCTATAAAAAACAAAAAGCCCGATAGAATATCGAGCTTTAGTTTTATAAAATAAACAGAATAGAAACTTAATTAATTTGGGCTTTGTGTTTAAGCGGTTTTAGGAATTATTATTTATTGATACATTTTAAAATAATAGTCAGCAGAATGTTTTCCGCTTCCATAAACCATAAAAAATAAACAAACAGCCAAAGTTCCTAAGGCTAAAAATAAATTTTCAGAGTGCATTTCGCCCATAAAATTCACTAAAACGGCACCAAATAAAATAGGCAATTGTGCAATAATAGCCCAGCGGGTGAGCAATCCGAAAGCAATCATTATTCCGCCAATCATGTGGGCGGGTGTAATGTAATGAACGAGGAACATTCCTCCTCCAATTTGGTCAATAGGAGAAATCAACTCGACCAAATACTGAATATTGGTGATGAATTTAACTCCTTTTACGAATAAAAACACGCCAAGTGCAATTCGTAGTAAATCTAAAGTGAAATAAGTGTGCGTATTTGCCCATTTATTTAATTCTTTTACACTGTTCATATTGCTGTATGTTTAAAATTGGTACTACTAAGTTAGTGATTTTTAAAACAATAGAGAAAAACAGCCTGTTAAAATAAGGATAGATTGGATTTTTTGATTAAAAAAATAAGGGCTTTCGGAGTAAATCAGGGGTGTTTTAAAATCCAATCCAGTTCAGGATCTTTTCCCTGAATTTTATCTTCCAGAGTGGGGTGAATGCTTATATCCGGGAAAATTCCATGTCCTTTGACGGGAGTTTGATAAAAGGGAGCAAAATTCATAATGCCCATTCGGACTTTTAATTTCGAATGAGGCATTTGAATAACGGGCATAAAACCGGCTACGGTTCCGTTATAATCGCCACCCGTTTCTGTACCCACAAAGGTGGCTCTTTGAGAACCTTTTAAATTGGAAGAAAGAATACTCGATGCCGAAAAACTACCGCCGTTTATCAGCACAAATAATTTTCCGCCAAAGGCATTTTTAGCTATTGGATGGGGTTTGGTTTCGGTGGCAAAATAATTTTTACCGTCTTTGTCTTTGTGAACCGTCAGTAACAAATAGCTGTAAACAAAAGGGACCAAAAGAGATTTGGCAATTTTTACCGGAAAAGAACCTTTGTTAAAATAAGCACCTTCAAACAAACTGCCTTTGGAAACCACTTCCGATTTTTGCAGAAAAACAAAAGTTGAGTCGGAGAGGAAGGAGTAGAGTTTGATAACTTCATTCAATCGGCCGCCGCCGTTGTTTCGTAAATCCACAATCAGCGTTTGAGTATTTCTTTTTTGAAGTTCGGCAAAACAGTCTTTGTAGAATTTTCGAAAACCCCCTTCTTTAAAACCGCTGATTTTTAAATAAGCAACGCTGCTGTCATTCGATAGAAAACGCAGCTCCCGAATGAAAGTTTTGGAAGTTTTGTCAAAACCGTTGATGCGTTTTTTCTTTTTTAAAGCTTTGATTTTATTTTGGTCAGCAACAGAAATTTTTTGGACTGCTTTTTTAGCTTTTTGTTCTAAGCTGTCTTTTTTAAAGCGTTTAATTGTAATGTTTTGGATGCTGTCATGGATTTTAAAAACATAATTCAGGCTGTCTTTAATGCCGTTTTCAATTGTAAAATAAGCAACAAATCGTTTGGAGGCGATTTCTTCTTTAAAAGTAGTATTAAAGCCGTCTGAACTAAAATAACGGTTGTATTCGTTGATAAGGTTTTGCGGCTCGATACCGTTCACCGAAAGCACTTCGGTTCCAGGCAGAATTGTTGGGTTAGAGGATTTGTTTTTTACCACATACAATTTGTCTTCGTAAAAAGTAAAATCGAATTGGGAAAACGGACCAATGCCTTTTTTAAGTAAGGCTTTCGTTTCCTTCTTGCTGTATTCTTTTTCGGGAGGCAAAACGTAGCTGTGTCCCTGTTTGACGGCTGCCACCAACGGACTAATTTTTTTATAAAATTCAAGCGGAGTTAAAGAATTGTTGAGGTTGGATTTTAAACTGTCAAATTTAAAATCCAATTGTTCTTTGCTGATGTAATAATCCAGTTTTGGATGGAGTTTTTGCAGTTTTTTATGGGTAAATGCTACGTCCTTGCGGAGTTTTTCTGCGGGAATTACAGTTTGTAAATGCGCATTGTTAGTAGAAATGCTGCTGCATTGGGAGAAAAATAAAATCAAAAGCAAGAGGATAATTTTTTTATCTAAAAACAGATTGGGAATCATTTGCTTCGAATTTTTTTTTTTTCGAAAATACAATAAAAAGCGGTAATCCGGCTATTTTGCGTTCCGTTTTATGCCGGAATCAATTCTAGCGTACCGTATTTGATTAGTTTGGAAATCAAATTAGAAACTTCATCCGGACTTTCTAACGGACTAACATGACCGCCATTGACGATAATCGTTTCCAGAAAGATAGAAGCAGGTACAAAATCATCTTTGCCGTTGATGGCATAAGCCTTTACTTTTAAATTCTGAATTAAATCGGAAGCATCCGTTGGGTCGAGAATAACGGTTTGATCGATTTCTCTGATTTGTTGGTTAGACAAAAGAGCCATCGGTCTTTTTAAGTGGTAGAATAATAAAGGATTTTTTTGCAGAGAATTTTTGGCAAACAAAACTTTAGCAGCCTGTTTGCTATAAAAATTTCGGAATAAAAGCAGGGAATGTTGCAGGTGTTGTAGTATTTTTTGTTTTGCAGATGCAGCCTGAAAAGGCATATTACAAAGCCCGATAGCCGCAAAGCGATCCGGATACAGGCTTGCGGCTCTTAAAATGCTCATACTTCCCCAGGAATGTCCCACAGCAATTGCTTTTGGGATTTCTAAGTTGTTTAAAATATCCACGAGCATTTGGGCGCAATCCTCCAAATTCCAACCATTTTTAATGTCTTCCTGACTTTTTCCGTGCAAAGGCATATCAACAGCAATAACGGTTCGGTCGGTTATGGAATAGATGTAATGCTTCCAGAGTTTATGGTCAAAATAAAGGCCGTGAAGAAAAATTACCGGAGTTTCATTTAATGGTTTTTCTTTGATGTAAACGGCAATTTTACCAATAGAGGTGAATATATTTTTACGCTTAATTTTCATGAGGGTATTAACAATAAAAAATAATTCTGCAAATTATAACCAGACCTCATGTTTGTGTTGACACAAAAGTGTCAAAATGTATTTTGTGCTATTTTTTTTCTGATTCTGGTGAGCGATTGACGTTCAATTCCTAAGTAAGAAGATAAGTCGGAAATAGAAACCCGATTGAATAATTCGGGGTTTTCTTTGACGAAATTCAGGTATCTGGTTTCGGCATTTTCGAACAAAAAACTTTCAATTCTTTTTTGTTGCATGTGCAAAATTGCCTCAGCAATCAATCGGCCGTAGCGTTCTACATTTGGAAATTTTTTATAGCCTTCCTGAATGTGTTCGTAAGGAAGATTCACCATAATTGTTGGCTCGATACATTGAAAATGATATTTGCTGGGTGTCTGCTTTACAAAAGAAGTGTAATGCGTAGCATATTTATTTTCCGAAATAAAATTGACGGTTTTTTCGTTGCCATTTTCATCTACATAATAGGAGCGCACTAAACCGCTGAACACAAATCCGATGGCTTTTTGAACGGTATTGGCTTCTAAATAAAATTGTTTGGGTTTGAACTTCGAAATAGTAAGTCCCGTTTTTAAAAAATCTAATTCAGCCTCTGTCAAGGAGGGGCAAAGTTTTGTATGCGCAATAGTAATGGCAGTAAAGGCAGCTTCCAATTTTGAAATATTTATAGTGTTAAATAAAACGGATTACAAACCTAAGCATTTTTGAAATAGTTTGAAAATTATGTTGAAGGAAAGGTTTTAGCTGTTTGCGGGTTTTATTTTGTTTGTGTATCAGTAATATAATTGTGTTGCTTCGAAGTCAGGAGACTTCGGAGAGCAGGGAGGTTCGTTGTTTTTTATATTTCTAATGTGTTTAGAAGTCCGTAAAATTTAACGGTGCTTATGTTTTTTATCAAAATTGGTGGTTCTTCTTTCCATCTTTTACTTAATGCCATTCCTCTGTCTGCTAATTCTGCCCAAATTTCAGTTGAACCATAAATATAGTTCATAATGGCTGCTTCAAATCGAGCTCTTTCTCTTTTGTCTGGAACTTTTACAACAAAAATTCTGAACGACTTTAATTGTTCTTCTACTGCATTTAAAATTTCTTCCTTTCGTTCGTTGAACTCTTCACGATGAGCCCTTGCATATGACCATCCGTGCCAAATTTCTACTCGTTTGCCTTCTTTAGCTTCATTAACATTAAATACTGTATAGTTACCACTTTTGTATTCTAGTGTATGTTGTCTAAATCTTGTTCGAGTAGATTTTGTTATTCCTGCACAATAAATTAAATAACCGTCTTTATATTTAAATGTCCAGAGGTAAACTCCTTCAATATCAGGAAGTTTGTTAATACCATTTTGATTTTCATATCCTAACCATGAAAATGGACCTTGCCATTCAATCTCTTTAGTATTAGTTCCTTTAGCTTCGATTTCTTTTGATTCCAATTTTTAGTATAAAATTTTGTTTGTTGTGAGTGGTGTTCTATAATGACCGCCAACTCGTTTATATGTGTGACAAAATCACACAAAGCCATCCAATTTTGGGTAGATATATGGGACAAACGCCACATAATTTTTCAATTCAAATATATAAAAATAATTTTTCGAATTTTGAAACAGCTAGTATTCAAAAACAAAAAAAAACGCAAATTCACAAATTTTTTAATCTGCGAATCTGCGGTAAATAAATTTATATGGAGTAAAAACTATCGAATGCTTTTCACAAAATCGGCTATTTTTCCGGTTCCGTTTTCAGATAAATGTTTGATAAAAGCACTACCAATAATGGCGCCTTTAGCGTATTGCGTAGCCTGATTGAAAGTTTCGGCATTGTTGATTCCGAAGCCTACAATTTGTGGGTTTTTTAAATTCAAATTGGCAATGCGTTTGAAATAATCTTCCTGTACATTTCCAAAACCGGCTGAAGATCCGGTAACACTCGCCGAGCTTACCATATAGATAAATCCGCTGGAAACGCTGTCAATAAAACGAATGCGCTCGTCAGAAGTTTGTGGTGTAATCAAAAAGATGTTGATTAAACCGTATTTGTCAAAAATAGCTTTGTATTCTTCAGCATAAACCGCAACTGGTAAATCCGGAATGATTAAGCCGTCAATCCCGATTTCGGCACATTTTTGACAAAAAGCTTCTACACCATATTGCAACATAGGATTGAAATATCCCATGATGATTAACGGAATAGAAACGGTTTTACGGATGTCTTTTAATTGGTCAAATAAAATCTGAGTGGTCATTCCGTTTTGTAAAGCCGCAGTGGAACTTGCCTGAATGGTTGGTCCGTCTGCAAGGGGATCACTAAATGGCAATCCAATTTCAATTAAGTCCACACCATTTTTTTCGAGTTCCTGAATTATAGACGCCGTGTCATTCAGATTAGGAAATCCCGCCGAAAAGTAGATGGAAAGTATTTTTTTATCTTCCTGTAATTTTTGTTCGATTCTGTTCATTGTATCTTTTTTAAACACCTGAAAAGTCATTCCGAGGAACGAAGGAATCTCACTATCTAAATCACTTGATGTGATTGATTCACTAGTTCGCTATCGCTTGTATCTTTTGTTCCTCGGAATGATATATTGAGTAACTATTTTAGTTTTCTATTTTAATTGGTAACAATGTAAGCCCAGGCCGTTTGCAGGGATTCTAAGGTTACTTCGATGCGCTTGTAATGCAAACCTTCGTAGGTATCGGCAAGATGAACGTCTTCTTCGGTAATATCATAAACTAAACCGTTTACAATATCGTCAGGATTGTTGGTAGCTGTGATAATTGGGTATTTCTCTAATCCGAATTCTTCTTCAATTTCGATATAGTTAATGACAAATCCGATTAATCTGTCGGGAGTTCCGGATAAAGAGCGCCCAAAAATATTTTCCTGAATGTCTTTATCTTTTAAAGTTCCGTAAGCGAATAACTTTTCCATTTTTGCTGTTTTGAAAATTGAACTTTCTTATTTTTTATATTGGCAATGGTCTAAAAACCATTCCCGTTTTTAGATAGCTGTTAGTATTTGAAATAATCGATATAGGTGTTTAAATCCTTATCGCCACGACCGGAAAGACAAATTACCACAACATCTTTGGGTTTGAATTTCTTATCGTTTAATACTGCCAAAGCATGAGAAGATTCGATGGCCGGAATAATTCCTTCCAGTTTACAAAGATCTAATCCGGCTTTCATCGCTGCGTCATCGGTAACTGAGAAAAATTCAGCACGTCCGGTTTCTGCTAAATGAGCGTGCATTGGTCCGACTCCCGGATAATCCAAACCAGCTGAAATGGAATAAGGTTCCGTGATTTGTCCGTCAGGAGTTTGCATCAACAGGGTTTTACAACCGTGGATGATTCCCACTTTCCCTAATTTGCTGGTGGCGGCACTGTGTCCGGAATTAACGCCTTTTCCGGCGGCTTCCACCGCTACGATTCCTACTTCCGGTTCGTGTAAAAAGTGGTAAAAAGTTCCTGCGGCATTACTTCCTCCGCCAATACAGGCTACCACATAATCCGGATTTTCACGTCCTTCTTTTTCTTTTAACTGCCATTTTATTTCTTCGGAAATTACGCTTTGAAAACGCGTTACCATATCCGGATAAGGATGTGGCCCAATGGCTGAACCAATGATATAATGCGTATCTACCGGATTGTTAATCCAGTCGCGAATGGCTTCGTTAGTAGCATCTTTTAATGTTCTTGAACCGGAAAGAGCAGCGCGAACTTCGGCTCCCAGCATTTTCATTCGGGCAACGTTTGGCGCCTGACGCTTGATGTCAATTTCTCCCATATATACAATGCATTCCAAGCCCATTAAAGCGCAAACGGTAGCGGTTGCCACACCGTGCTGTCCGGCACCGGTTTCAGCAATAATGCGTTTTTTGCCTAGTTTTTTAGCCACCAAAATTTGTCCGATGGTATTGTTGATTTTGTGCGCGCCGGTATGATTTAAATCCTCTCTTTTCAGATAGATTTTAGTATTGTATTTTTCAGATAATCTTTTGGCAAAATACAACGGACTTGGACGACCGACATAATCTTTTAACAATTGGTCAAATTCGGCTTTAAATTCCGGTTCGGCCATGATTTTTAAATATTGCTGGCGTAATTCCTCCACATTTGGATATAACATTTCCGGAATGTAAGCTCCTCCAAACTGGCCATAATAGCCTTTTTCATCAACGTTGTATGACATTTTAACTGTTTTTTATTGCGATGCACTGTTGTAGTGCTTCGGTATTTTTTAATCCTGGTTCTATTTCAAATTTACTGTTTACATCAATGGCAAAAACGGGTAAATTGGTTTTTAGTATTTCATTAACGGCTTCCATTTCATCTAAACCAATTCCGCCACTGAGGAAAAATGGTTTTGTTGACGGATAATTTTCTAATACTTTCCAGTCAAAGGTAGTTCCGTTTCCTCCGGGTAATTTTCCTTTGGTATCAAAAAGAAAATAATCGCAGGCTTTTTCAAACGGTTCTAAAACGGAGAAATCAAAATCATCGGCTACCGAAAATACTTTTATGATCTCAATATCTGCTGCTAATTGCGTTTTCAAATTTAAACAAAATTCTACAGATTCATGTCCATGTAATTGTACCGCCTGCAAATTGTATTTTTGTACTTTTTCGATAATATTCTCGACAGTTTCATTGACAAAAACACCTGTTTTTTTAATTGAATTGGGTAAATCAGGCATAATACCATCAAAATATCGGGCTGATTTTTCCCAAAATATAAATCCCATATAATCGGGTAGGAGTGCGCCTACTTCGAGCATATTGTCGGGATATTTCATGCCACAGACTTTTAGTTTCATAATCTATAATTTTTTAACCACAAAGAGCACTAAGTTTTCGCAAAGCTCACAAAGCTCTATGCTTTCTTTTAATTGATAGTTTGTAACTTCCATCTTCTAACTTCTAACTTCTAACTTATCAATAAATTCCTTTGCTGCTTTTCCGGCATTGTCAGTTTTCATAAAGTTTTCACCAATTAGGAAACCTTTGTATCCATAAGGCTTTAATTCGTTGATCGCTTCAATGGAACTGATGCCGCTTTCAGAAACTTTTACAAATTCATTTGGGATTAAATCGGCCAATTGCTTGCTGAAATCTAAACTTACTTCGAATGTTTTAAGATTTCTGTTGTTTACGCCAATCATGTTCAAACTTGGCATAATGGATTTTTCCAATTCTTCCTGATTGTGAACTTCTAATAAAACTTCTAATCCTAAACTTTGCGCAAATTCCGATAAGGATTTGATCTCTTCGCGGGTTAAAACCGCTGCAATCAGCAAAATCAAATCGGCTCCGTGTGCTTTGGCTTCTAATATTTGGTATTCATCAACGATGAATTCTTTTCGCAAAAGCGGAATATTTACCGATGCTCTGGCTAATAATAAATCGTCCAAAGAACCACCAAAATATTTCCCGTCAGTCAAAACAGAAATTCCACAGGCACCGGCACTTTCATAACCTTTCACCACTTCTTCCACCGTAAAACCATAGTTGATTTCGGCTTTAGAAGGTGAGCGACGTTTGTGTTCAGCAATAATTCCCGAGTTGCTGTTTTTTAAATTATTACTTAAAGAAATTGTTTTTTTGCAAAAGAAAACCGAAGCTTCCAATTGTGAAACCGGAATTATGGATTTCTTAAGAAAAACTTCTTGTTTTTTGTCAACGATGATTCTATCGAGTATGTTCATTTTTTTAATTTAAAGACTTAATTCCTGTAATTTTTTCAAGGCAGCTAATCCTTTTCCTGAGAATAAACTTTCCTTAGCCTGTTCAAATCCTTCTAATGGCGTGCATCCGGTTACGGTAGCGATGGCCAGACCTGCATTGGCACAAACCACATTGTTTTGGGCTTCGGTTCCTTTTCCGGAAATGATATTCAGGAACATTTGCGCCGATTCTTCCACGGTTTTTCCGCCTTCAATTTCACTTTGCTTTATCTTTTGAACACCAAAATCTTCCGGGTTTAGCATACCTTCAGTGCTGTGTGTAATAACTTTTGTAGCACCAGTCAAAGATACTTCGTCATAGCCGTCTAAGGCATGTACAATGGTAAAATTGCTATCGGTATTTTGATACAAATAACCATACATTCTGGCCAATTCCAAGTTGAAAACTCCTAATAATTGATTTTTAGGAAACGACGGATTAATCATTGGTCCCAAAATATTGAAAATAGTTCTTACACCCAATTCTTTTCGGATTGGGCCGACGTTTTTCATCGCCGGATGAAATAGAGGAGCGTGCAGGATACAAATTCCCGCTTCTTCTACACATTTTTTTAGGAAACCGGCATCATTGCTGAATTTGATTCCTAAACTTTCCATTACATTACTCGAACCCGTGATAGACGAAACTCCGTAATTTCCGTGCTTGGTTACTTTTACTCCGGCTCCGGCTGTTAAAAATGAAGCCAGCGTTGAGATGTTAAAAGTGTCTTTGCCATCACCTCCGGTTCCTACTAAATCGATAGTATTGTAATCGGATAAATCGATGCGAACGCACAATTCCTGAAGGGCTTCTCTAAAACCGGAAAGTTCTTCAATACTAATGCTTCGCATCATGTAAACGGTTAAAAAAGCTGCAGTCTGGCTTGGATTGTAGCTTCCGTTTGAGATGTTAACCAAGACGTTTTTAGCCTCCTCACGGGAAAGCAATTCGTTATTGATTAATCTATTTAATATGTTTTTCATTGTTAAGTTTTTTAGCCGCAAAGGCACAAAGTCCCAAAGTTTTTTAACTGAATACTAAAAATTAGCTATTCACCCAGTTTTCCAACATTTTTTTACCGTTTGGAGTCAGTACGCTTTCCGGGTGAAATTGCACACCACGAACATCATAGGTTTTGTGACGCAAAGACATCACCTGACCATTTTCGTCAAAAGAAGTGGCTTCTAAATCTTCTGGTAAAGTAGCATCTACCACCCAGGAATGGTAACGGCCTACTTCAAATTCTTTTTCTAATCCCTGAAATAAAACTTCGTCGTCCACAACGGTTTTTACGTTTGTGGCCACTCCGTGGTAGACTTTGTCCAAATTTGAAAGTGTTCCGCCATAAACTTCTCCAATAGCCTGTTGACCTAAACAAACTCCAAATATGCTTTTGGTAGGACCGTATTTTGCAATAACTGGTTTTAATAAGCCTGCTTCGTCCGGAATTCCAGGCCCCGGAGATAGGAGAATTTTGTCGAATTTGGCTACTTCTTCCAATTCAAATTCATCATTTCTATATACCGTAACTTCACAATTTAAATCTTCCAGATAATGCACCAGATTGTATGTGAAACTATCATAATTATCTATAACTAATATTTTTTTCATCTTTTTATGTCATTGCGAGGCACGAAGCAATCTCACGTTATTTTATTTCTGTAAACTGAATACTTTTTATATTGTTTCTGCCAAATCTAAAGCGGTGTTTAAAGCTCTCAATTTGTTGTAAACTTCCTGCATTTCACTTTCTTCATCAGAACTGGCAACGATTCCGGCTCCTGCCTGAGAGTGCAATTGATGATTTTTGCTTAGGAAAGTTCGTATCATAATGGCATGGTTAAAATTGCCTTCAAAATCCATAAAACCGATAGCGCCTCCATAAAAATTACGGTTTGTTTTTTCATAATCTTCAATTAACTGCATCGCTCTGTGTTTTGGTGCACCACTTAAAGTTCCCGCCGGAAAAGTATCGGCAACTACCTGCATGGTTGTGGCATCGTCATGCAAATGTCCGGTAACTTTAGAAACCAAATGAATTACGTGAGAGAAAAACTGTACTTCTCTGTATCTTTCCACGTTTACATTGTGTCCATGACGGCTCAGGTCATTTCGGGCCAAATCAACCAGCATTACGTGTTCGCTGTTTTCTTTTTTGTCTTCTGATAGTTGTTTGGCAAGAACAGCATCCTTTTCGTCATCTCCGGTTCTTTTGAACGTTCCGGCAATTGGGTGAATTTCGGCTTTACGGTTTTTTACAATAATTTGAGCTTCCGGCGAAGAACCAAATATTTTGAAATCACCATAATCAAAGAAGAATAGGTAAGGCGATGGGTTGATACTTCTTAAAGCTCTGTAAACATTGAATTCATCTCCTTTGAATCCTTGGGTAAAACGTCGGGAAAGTACTAATTGAAATACATCACCACGGAAACAGTGTTTTTTTGCTAAAGCTACATTGTGTTTGAATTCTTCGTCAGTCAGGTTAGAGAAACCTTCGCCTTCTTTGGTGAATTTATACGAAGGAATGTTTCGGGATTGCATTAATTGCTCAATTTCATCAATGTTGTTGTGGTCGTCAACGCTGTGGCAAAAAATATAAGCCTCATTTTTAAAATGGTTGATAGCAATAATGTTTTGGTAAATGGCATAATACACATCCGGAATCGTATTGCTGTTTTCTTTTTTAGCGATAGTTACTTTTTCAAAATAACGAACGGCATCATAAGAAATATAACCAAATAAACCGTTATTGATGAATTTGAAATTATTCTTTTCTGATTGAAACTGACCTGAAAACTGCTGAATTACCTCAGGAATATTAGTTTGTGCATCGATAGCAGTAGTTTCGGAAGTTCCGTCAGGAAACTGCTTGAAAATGGTTTCGTTTTCAATTTTTATCGAAGCAATCGGATTGCAGCAGATATAGGAGAAACTATTGTCGTTTCCGTGATAATCGCTACTTTCCAGTAAAAGACTATTTGGAAATTTGTCTCTTATCTTAAAATACACGCTAACAGGAGTAATCGTGTCAGCCAGTATTTGTTTGTATTTTGTATTGAGTTTAAAAGATTTCAATTGTATTAAATTTTAAAAATTATATGTTGTTGTTTTTTGTTTGGCATAAAAAAAAGGCCTGTCGTGATGACAAGCCTTTTATATTTATTGGGATAATACCATAGGAGCTTAGTTCACGACTACTGACGTAAATTATTCCACCACCAAGTATTATTTGTAATTCTTTCCATATCGCAAATATAGGAATGTAATTTTAATTTGCAAATAGTTGAAAGTAAAAAATGCAATTTTAATTTTCGAAATACATTAATCGTTATTTGCAAAGCTGTTATTTGGCTGAATTCTAAAATCAGGTCTGCTTTTGGAACCTGAATCTATGAATAATTCAGTGTTGGTTAGTTGGCTAAATTCTACCGTAGCATTTTTTGAGTACCAATTATTTAATTCGCTGTTGTAATTAGGTTCTTCGCTTTCAAAACTTCCTTTGCAATTATTAATTAAAACATTGGAAAATGAAATTTTGGATAAATTAGCGGTATAAGGTTCGATATTTTTATCCATCAAAATAAAGGGAGCAAATCCGGAAATAACACTATTGGTTAAATTTAATTGACTGTCTTTTTTTATAAAAATGGATTCTCGAACTAAGCCCTGTTCGTTATTTTCCATGTTAATTAAGGTGATGTTGTTAGCTGTAATTTGGGTCATTTTTTTATTAAAATCGGCATTTTCAGCTTTGTCATAAGAGTCGATTTCAAAACTTCTGGAACCCGAAAAGTCGGAGCTGTAAGGATAGCGAATGGCAATACTGTTAGAAATATTGCCCTGAGCTCCCTGAGTAAAATCAAAATCATCATCGGTACAACGATATGAAATCAGGTTGTCCAGATTGACATTGCCACCATAGCATTCGAAAGAATCATCGTTAGAATAACTAATTTGGATGTGACTCAGGATGGTTTTGTTACCGATTCCCGCCATCGATAAACCATTTAGTTCTTTTAATTCATTGAGTTTTCTTCCCGAATATTCAATGTGGACGTATTTTAAAATTCCGGAATTGTCTTCGGGATTTGAACCTCCATACTGACACATGGCGGGATTTAAATTAAAATCCAGAAAACTCATGCCGCTAATAGTATTAATGGGAGCATTGCCTAACAGGATAATTCCACCCCAGTTTCCCGGTTTTCGGCTGTATCCGTCTTTGTTGGATGTAAAAATAATAGGATTAGTTTCCAGACCTTCGGCCAGTATTTTAGCACCGCGGGTAATGACTAAGGTACCACATGTTTTTTCGTCGCCTCTGATAACAGTGCCGGGTTCAATAGTAAGCGAGGCATTTTTTACGTAAACAACTCCAACTAACAAATAAGTGTTTTTGTTGGATAAAGTCATGTCTTTATCGATTATTCCCGATAAAATGTGTGTGGCGGTATTGTATTCTGCCGACGCCGGTTTGAAATTAGTCCAGTTGTTGAATGAATGAGGAGGGCTGCTAATTCCTCTGATGTTTTGTGCTATGGTTGTTAAACTAAAGCATAATCCTAAAACAGCCAGTGTAATTTTCTTTTTCATGATTTTATATTAGATAGTTATGGGGCTTGATTTTCTCTAATAAAACAGGCATTTGCAAAATTATAAACTGTGTTTTTGAGGATGTTTTCTTAAGATTGTATAAAGGTTAAGTGGTTGTTATTTTTTTGTTTTTTGAAAACAAAAAGGAGACTGTCTCGGTAAAACAGTCTCCTTTTTTATATACAGGGTAAAATGAAAATTAGAATTTCAAAGCTACAGCCAATTCAAATTCGTCATCAATAGCTTTGTCTCCGATAGTACTGAAAATGCTCGCGGAGTTGTATTTGATGTCATATTTAGTTCTGTCTACTTTAAAGGTTGTAGTTGCCGTGTTTCCATTTACAGCAAGGTCAAAACTAACTGGTTTTGTAATTCCTTTGATTGTTAAATCGGCAGTTACAGCATATACGTTTTTCGCTTTTGCCCCAATTTTTTTAATTACCAATGTTGAAGTTGGGAATTTATCTGTTCCAAAGAAATCGTCAGCTTTTAAGTGTCCGTTTAATTTTTGTTGGTATTCTCCTGTCAAATCAGTAGCTGTTAAGGAAGTCATATCAACTGTAAAAGTTCCTCCAACTAATTTTGTTCCTTTAAGCACTACAGCTCCGTCTTTGAAGTTTACCGTTCCAGAGTGTTGTCCGGTTACTTTTTTTCCAACCCAGTTGATTGTAGAAGCTTTTACATCAATTTTTTTAGTTTGCGCGTTTACTGAAACTCCGGCAGCTAAGAATAAAGCGATTGCAAGTGATTTTAAATTTTTCATGTTGATTTAAATTTGATTTTAATTAATGATTATAGTGTGATAAATAATTCTTTTTCTGATTTTCTAACTTTTTTATAGTGTTGGGTTGCGTCTTCTTCATGACGGTATCCCAAGGTTGCAATTAAAGAAGTATTAAGTCCTAATTTGTCTAAACCTAATATTTCGTTTACCTGCTCCGGTACAAAACCTTCCATTGGTGTTACGTCAATTTTTAATTCGGCAGCGGCATTTAATAAATTACCTAAAGCCAGATAAGTTTGTTTTGAAGTCCAGATTTGTTTGCTTGCTTCCGGAAGGTTTATAAGCTTAGATTTCATAAAATCGCCATAACCAGCTAAAGATTCAACGGGAATGTTTCGGGTTTCACTAATGTTGGCAATATAACTGTCAATCGTTTTTTCTTCCACCTGAGTTTCATTGGCAAAAATAATCAGGTGAGAAGCCTCTACAATTTGCGATTGTCCCCAGGCTGCGGGTTGAATTTTAGCTCTTAATTCAGGATTTTCAACAATAATTACTTTGTAAGGTTGTAATCCGTAAGAAGAAGAACTCAAGCGGATAGCTTCTTTTAATGTTTTTAAATCTTCTTTTGAGATTTTTTTGGTAGCATCAAATTTCTTTGTTGCATATCTCCAGTTTTGATTTTCTATAAATGTGCTCATGATTTTATTTATTGATTTCTAAATTTTTCTAATAAATGATTTAATTGTTCTAATTCGGTAGTGTCTAACTTCGCGGTTGTTGCTTTTTCATGATCGTTAACTTTTGGATCTAAATCCGCTAAAACATCCAGTCCTTTTTGCGTGATTAATACTTCTATTTTTCTCCGGTTTTCCGGACAGACATTTCGGGTTACTAATTCTTTTAGCAAAAGTTTGTCAACCAGTCGGGTAGTGTTGCTGGTTTTGGCAACCATTCGCTCCTGAATGACACACATATTGGCCGGATTTCCTTTTTGCCCTCTAAGAATGCGCAAAACATTGTATTGTTCCCCGGATAAGTCATAAGGTTTTAAGATCTCATTAAACTTTTCACTCAAAATATGTTGGGTGTACATGATATTGAGAATTATTTTTTTAGGAAGATCTAAGACAACCGTACTTTTTATTTCATCTTCAATTTTCATTTCAATACCGTTTTTGTTTGTTGGTACAAATATAATGCTTTTTTATTTGTATATACAAATATTGTAATGTAAAATTTTGATTAAAAATGAAAAAATGATTGTTTTGTAGGTTTTGTTACTGTATTTTTTTTAATAAGAGGAGAGAAATACCATATAATAATTAAGGCAGATTAATAAAAAATGCCCAAAAAGAGAGGATCTTATTTTAAGGTTTCGCATTATTTTAATATAGGTTGGTTTCTTTTTCCTGATGGCTATGCAGTGCTTTTCGGGTTTCTTCAATGGCTTTTTTCCTTTTAACAGTGGTAAACATAATGCCCAGCATCATAATGATAGCGGTTAATAAAATGACCTGAATAATAAGCGAATTATTAACTAATTCTATCTGATTTTCAGTGGCAATGGATAAAAATAGAAGAATAGTAATTAATCCTCTCGGAGCTACAAATAATAAAGGAAATTGAGGTAATCCCGAAATTTTAAGCTGTAAAAAACGGATTGCCAGAATGATTCCCACAATTGCCAATGCCCAGGGAACCGTGTCCGGATTGATGATTTCGGAAGTTTTAATAAGATAACCAAACAGTAAAAAGAATAAGGCTCTTACTAAAAAAGTAGCTTCGGTAATTAGTTCTTTAAATTTATGAACCTCGTTGTTTAATAAATCAGGTCTGAATTTCTGAATCCATTTGAAATTTTTTAATTCATCTAAATTCCCGATAGAAAGCCCAAAAATCAGGATGAAAACCAGAGCCGGAAGATGGAAAATTTTAGAAATTTCATAAATTAAAATAATCAGTAAAATGATGGGAACAAACTTAATATGATGATCAATTTTATTTAAAAGAAAGGATAATAAAATGGTGGCCACAAAAGAAATAATAATAATAATCAGGATTTCCAGGCAGAAATAACCAAAAGTATTCATTCCGAAACTGGTGTTGAATGCCACAAAATTGAAGCAAATAACGCCGAAAATATCCGATAAACTGCTCTCGTAAATCACAAATTCCTTATAGTTTTGACGAAGGTTTCGAACACTGGGAATGGCAATCGCGCTACTAATTACACAAAAAGGGATAGCATTACTCAGGCAGGTTTTGAAGTCGTATTCGCTGTAATAATAAAACAGCCAGGCCAGACAAAAGGCCATCGCAATCAAAGGAATAAAAGCCCCTAAAGAAGATTTTTTTATCAAATGGACTTTGGATTTATTCAATTCTAATTCCAGCGAACCTTCCAGTACAATCAAAATCAATCCAATAGTTCCTAAAATTGGTAAGGTCGAACTTAAATCGGGAAGTTTTATATAGAAAAAGTTGGTGATTTCTTTGACAAACCAGCCCAAAAGTAAAAGTAATATTACCGAAGGAATTTTAGTTTTTGAAGCTGTTAAATCAAATAAATAAGCAACGAGTAATAAAATACAAAGAGAAATTATAATTGTCATATTTTTTATTTTATATCGAAATCCTATCTAAAATACCAATTATAGTAGTATTTTGTTAGGTAAGATACTTTAATTTGAGGTTAAAATATGAAAAAAATATAATTTAATATACTTTGAGTTTTGGTTTTAAGTTAAATTTTGGTTTTGTTAAAGCGAGATTTTGCTTGAAAATTAGTTTTCATAGAGCAACAATCTGTTTCTAACTCGTAGTAACTCAGTTTGTAAGCTGTCAATTTTTTGAAGTAAGTTTAGCACTACATCAATGCCCTCAATATTTACATCCAAATCTTTATGCATGCGAACTATTTTCTCAATTTCATAAATTGATTCTTTGTGAACATACTGGGTATTGTCCACAAGCAAAATATCTATTAAACCGTTTTCATCAAGATGATTAAAAAAACTTATTTCCAGTTTATAATGCTGGCATAAAGTGCTAATAGGGATAAAATTTTCGGTATTCATGATGCTCTTAATTTTGATAGTTCGTTAAATAGTTCCATTTCTTTAGCAGAGAGATGGGTGGGAATTTTAATTTGAAATGTAATATATAAATCGCCAAAATAGCCTTCTTTTTTATAGACGGGAAATCCTTTTCCTTTGAGTTTTACTTTAGTTCCGTTTTGAGTTCCCGGAGCTACTTTTAGCTTGGCTTTTCCGTCAAAAGTGTTCACGGTAATTTCGCCGCCTAAAACTGCTTTGTACAAATCCAGAGAAACCGTAGCATACAAATTATCTTTGTCTCTTTTAAAATCCGGATGATTGTTAATGATAAAAGTAATGTACAAATCCCCTTTGGGACCACCGTTTCTGCCATCGCCGCCATGACCGGCAATTTTAATCGTCTGACCGTTTTCAATTCCGGCAGGAATGGTAAAACGAATATTTTTCCCGTTTACGGTAATTGTTTTTTTATGCGTCGAATAAGCTTCTTCTAAATTCAATTGTAATTCAGAGGTGTAATCAGGGCCTTTAAATTGATGTGTTGAGCGGCTTCTTCGACCTGCGTTTCCAAACAATGATTCAAAAAAATCCGAATAATCGTCGTTTCCGTCCCGACCATAATTATTAAATTCTTCCTGAGTACCGCCGGAACCGTAATAACGTTGATTTTGATTAGCTTTTTCAAATTCGGCGGCATGTTGCCAGTGTTCGCCGTAAGCGTCGTATTTTTTTCTTTTTTCGGCATTTCCTAATACCTCGTTGGCCTCATTGATTTCTTTGAATCTTTTTTCGGCTTCTTTGTCGTTCGGGCTAATGTCCGGATGGTATTTTCGGGCCAATTTCCGGTAAGCCTTTTTGATTTCGGCTTCGGTAGCTTTTTTATCTACTTCCAATACTTTGTAATAATCTATAAATGCCATAAAAAAATGATTTTCAATTACCATTAATTTTGAACTCTTACAGTAATTTCAAAAGGAAATTTTAGTAAAAAGAGTTGATTTTGTGTTGTCTTGGTACTATAAATTTACTTAAAATTCTATAGAAAAAGAATAGCCGCATATTTATTTTTTGAAAGTATTTTAAAAAAAATAAATGGTTTTAAACCCGTTGGGTGAAATTAATTTTTGATTATAATTTTTCGTCAGTTCGAGTGATTTTCTCCCGAAGCCTCGGGAAGAAAATCGTATCGGGAACAAGAAAAATTTCATTAAAAAAGGTTCTCGTCCCGATAGCTATCGGGACATTTTTTGTTCCGTTTCACTACACAAAAAACACTCGAACTGACGTTTTAGTAATTTCATCCAACGGGTTGGTTTTAAAAATAAAAATGCCCAAACTGCTAATAAGTTCAGGCATCGTAAAAGATTGAGAAAAAACAGCTTTTTTAAAAGCTATTCTTTAAATAATTCGGACATTAATTTTTTGCTGCCAACGAGCCATAATAAATCATTTTTTTCCAAAATAATATTCGATTCCGGATTTAAGATTCGATTCCCTTTTCGTTCGACACCTACCAAAAGCCCTTTCGTACGTTCTCTTAATTTGGATTGACCAACACTTTTTCCAATAAAATCTTCATTGGTTAATTCAATCTGACGTAAAACAATTTCGTCGGGAGTTACTGTTTCCGGAACTTCAACCTCATGTTGGGTTAAAAAGTTAGAAAATTCTTTGACCTGAGCATCAGAACCAATCACGCAAATTTCATCTCCAGGAAACAAGCGCTCCATTTTGTTTGGAATCTGAATCACAATATCGCCGCGTTTTATATAAGCAATATTAACACCAACTAATTCCCTCATTTTGATTTCGCGCAGGGTTTTTCCAACCAAATTGGATTCTTTTGAAATTTCAAAAGTAGTCATGTGACCGTCCCAGGAACTTAAATAAGCATAACGGCGGTCGATCTTTTTTTCTTCTCTGTCGTTGAGGTTGGTCAGGAAATGACTTTCAATTTTATGATATTGCTCGTGTAATTTTTTAGGAAATAGCAAATAGATTACAATTGCGACAACCAAAGCAAAAAATGCAATGACCGGAGAGAAAAAGATATTCAATAAAAATCCGATGTAGAATACCGCTAATCCCATTCTGAAGAAGAAAAGCATCAGGATAGGACCTCGGTATTTTCGCTCTTCAAATAGCTGATTCACTTCTTTTACGGCAACTCTTCGCAACGAAAGTGCCCATAAAAAAGGGGAAATAATAATTATCGTAATCAATGCGGCAATGGTGTTTCCAAATTTTGAATTTTCGACCAAAGGCAATACAAATTTAGACGACATCAAAATCACCGAAGTAATAATAATGGTATGTAAAATAATTTGCAGCAAATGCGCTCTGATTACGATTTGCCAGGTACTTACCGAGCGAATCGCCTGAGCATTGGCACTGTAAAGAGCAATTCTTCGGGTCCATTTTCGGGGTAATTTTTTTTCCAGATAAACCGAAAAAGGAACTGCCATCTTAACCATAAAAGGCGTTGTAAAAGTGGTAACTGCCGAAACCGCCACTACTACCGGATACAGGAAATTACTGGTTACATTCATCGACATACCCAGTGTAGCAATAATGAAGGAGAATTCCCCAATTTGCGACAAACTCATCCCTGTTTGGATGGATTGTTTTAAAGGTTGTCCCGAAATCAACGCTCCTATAGTAGAACTGATGGATTGTCCAAAAATGGTAACGAAGGTTAAAATAACTACCGGAAGTGCATATTCATAAAGCGTATGCGGATTAATCAACATTCCGACCGATACAAAAAATACCGCTCCAAATAAATCTTTTACCGGTTTTACTAAATGTTCAATGTGTTCGGCATGAGTAGTTTCCGCAATGATAGAACCCATGATAAAAGCTCCTAAAGCAGGTGAAAAACCAACATTTGAAGCCAATATTACCATCATTAAACACAAAGCCAGTGAAATAATCAGCATCATTTCATCGGTTAGTAAGTGTTTGGTTTTCTTTAATAATGTTGGAATAAAAAAGATGCCACCCACAAACCAGGCAATCAGGAAAAAGCCTAATTTTAATACAGAAAGTAATAATTCACTGCCTGAAAATTGCTGACTTACTGCTACCGTGGACAGCAAGACCATCATTAAAATGGCTACAATGTCCTGAACAATGAGCGAACCAATAACAATTCCGGCAAATTGTTCGGCTTTTACTTTTAATTCGTCAAAAGTTTTTAAAATAATAGTGGTGGAGGAGATAGAAAGTATCACACCCAGAAAAATACTGTCCATTTCTTTCCAGCCCATCCATTGTCCTGCCAGATAACCTATCAGCACCATGGTTATAATTTGAGTAATCGCGGTTATTGAGGCTGTTCCGCCTACTTTCATCAGTTTCTTAAAACTAAATTCAAGTCCCAGACTGAAAAGCAAAACGATAACGCCTATTTCGGCCCAAATTTCTACACTGTGAACGTCTTTGACCGAAGGGAAAAAATCAAAATGATTTCCTGCTAAGAAACCTGCAATTAAATAGCCTAAAACCAACGGCTGTTTTATTTTTTTAAACAGCAACACAGCAATCCCGGCAGTCATCAGGATAAGTCCTAAATCGCTGATTAAGGGTTTTAAATGTGTGGTGGTTTCGGCAACGGCAGCTACGGTACTCATATTTTTTCTTTCTTTTTTAACCAATTTTGCTAAATATAACAAAAGCAGTTTGGATGTACAATATTGTCTGTTATTAATAGGGTATTTATAAAAAAAGTCCCGATGGAATCGGGACTTTTTAAAAATTTATAGTTTGAATTTGTTAAATTCCTAAAAAGTTACTTGGCGTAATTTGTAACAACTCCGCTTTGATAGCCTCAGAAACTTCCAGAGTTCCGATAAATTCATGAATAGAATTTTTGGTAATCGCTTCGTTAGTTCTGGTTAAACCTTTTAAAGCCTCGTAAGGATTTGGATAAGCCTCACGACGTAAAATAGTTTGAATGGCTTCAGCTACAACCGCCCAGTTGCTTTCTAAATCCTCGTGGAATTTAGCTTCGTTTAATAATAATTTGTTCAATCCTTTCAAAGTAGCTTCAAAAGCGATGATGGTGTGTCCCATTGGAACTCCAATATTTCTCAAAACCGTACTATCTGTTAAGTCACGTTGTAGTCTTGAAATTGGTAATTTGGCAGAAAGGTGTTCGAAAATTGCGTTGGCAATTCCTAAGTTTCCTTCTGAATTTTCAAAATCAATCGGGTTTACTTTATGAGGCATCGCTGAGGAACCAATTTCTCCCGCTTTGATTTTTTGTTTGAAATATTCCATCGAAACATACGTCCAGATATCGCGGTCTAAGTCGATGATGATGTTGTTAATTCTTTTTAGAGTATCAAAAAAAGCAGCAAAATGATCGTAGTGCTCAATTTGTGTGGTAGGGAATGAATGGTGTAATCCTAAATTTTCCTCAACAAATTTAGTTCCGAATTGTTTCCAGTCGATTTGTGGGTAAGCCACGTGGTGCGCATTGTAATTTCCTGTTGCACCACCAAATTTAGCTGCAAAAGGAACGTTGAATAACAAACGCATTTGCTCTTCGATACGTTCTACAAAAACAGTAATTTCTTTTCCTAAACGGGTAGGAGAGGCCGGTTGTCCGTGGGTGCGGGCAAGCATTGGTACGGCTGCCCACTCAATAGCTAATTCTTTTAATTTGGCAATCAAATTAATTAAAGAAGGCATATACACTTTTTCAAAAGCTTCTTTGGTAGAAAGCGGAATAGCCGTATTATTGATGTCCTGGGAAGTCAATCCGAAGTGGATGAATTCTTTGTATTCCGACAAACCTAATTTTTCAAAGGCATCTTTAATAAAATATTCAACAGCTTTAACATCGTGATTGGTTACTTTCTCTGTCTCTTTGATCCAAAGTGCATCTTCGGTAGAGAAGTTTTTGTAGATGTTACGTAAACTTTCAAAAACAGTTGGGTTTACATTTTTTAATTGCGGCAAAGGCACTTCGCACAAAGCGATAAAATATTCAATTTCTACCAATACACGGTATTTAATTAAGGCTTCTTCAGAGAAAAATGGCGCTAAAGAAAGCGTTTTATTTCTATATCTTCCGTCAATTGGAGAAATTGCATTCAATTCGTTTAAAGTCGTCATTGTCTTTTTTATGCTAATAAAAGTTGATATTTAATCCGAAAGCATTTGTGAAATCGGGCTTATTTTTTTGAAAGGCACAAATATAATGAGAAGTTAGAAGTTAGCCGTTAGAAGTTGCAAGTTTTTTACAGTTTACTAATGTTTTTTCTTCTTTTTATTGAAATTGAGCTAATAAATGGTTTTTTAGGACAGAAACCCCTTTTGTTGCCGTCATCGGAATTGTTTCCAAAGGATTTCTTAAGTCCGGTATTGAAATAGGATTTGGATCAATATAAAAAACCGGAGTGGTTGGTGGAACAAAAGCCAATAGTCCTGCGGCAGGATAGACCTGTAAGGAAGTCCCGATAACGGCAAAATAATCGGCGGTTTCAGTAATATTTAAAGCTTCGTCGAAAGCAGGCACCGATTCTCCAAACCAAACAATATGCGGGCGTAACTGATTTTTAAAAGAATCTACATCGCCTAAATTCAAATCGCCTTCCCATTCTAAGATGTGTTTTGGATTTTTAGTACTTCGTACTTTCAGGAGTTCGCCATGCAGGTGCAAAACTTTTTTGCTTCCGGCGCGTTCGTGTAAATCATCCACATTTTGGGTAATGATGTGTACGTCAAAATGAATTTGCAGTTGCGCCAGTTCCTGATGTCCCAAATTAGGTTGTACTTCTTTCAGTTGGCGTCTTCTTTGGTTGTAAAATTCCAAAACCAATTCCGGATTTTTTTGCCAGCCTTCCGGCGAAGCTACTTCCATGACATCGTGACCTTCCCAGAGTCCGTTGCTGTCTCTGAAAGTTTTTAAACCGCTTTCGGCACTCATTCCTGCTCCGGTAAGAACGACTAATTTTTTTTTCATGGACTTATTTTTGGGATAATACTGATGCTAAATATAGCTTTTTTAAATTGAAGATTTTACTAGATTTAATTAAAAGGAACACAGATTGGAGAAATTTAAGAAATTTTATAAAATAATTATAATCTGCGATTATTTTTCTAATTTCTCCAATCTGTGTTTCATAAAAAATCGAAATCGGGATGGATTTGTGAAATTTAATCTGCGGTTTAATTTTCATAAAGGAATTAGTGAATTCGTGGCTTTTTTTCTTTTTACTATTTTTGCTGCAAAAAAAAATATAAAAGCCTAATGATTGATTTAGATTACCTCGCTTATTTAGAAACTATACTAACGGATAACCGCAAAGAACGTTTTTTAGAAGTTTTAGAAAACCGAACCAAACATTTTACGGTTGCCGTAGAAGATGTGTATCAGTTGCATAATACTTCAGCGGTAATGCGCAGTTGCGAGGTTTTTGGTATTCAGGAATTGAATGTTATCGAACAGCGTTTTGGAAAACGAATAGACAAACAAATTGCTATGGGTGCTCAAAAATGGGTCGATATTATTCGTCATGATTCGGTTTCGGGCTGTATCCATTCGTTAAAAGAACAGGGCTACCAAATTATTGCGACCACTCCGCATGAACAGGATTGTACCCTGGAAAAATTTGATATAACGAAACCCAGCGCTTTGTTTTTTGGAACAGAAAAAGAAGGACTTTCGGAAGAAGTGATGCAAAACGCCGATGCTTTCCTGAAAATCCCGATGGTGGGTTTTACCGAAAGTTTGAATATTTCGGTTTCGGCAGCGATTATCATTCAGGATTTAACTAACCGATTGAGACGTTCGGATATTGATTGGAAACTAACTCCGGATGAAATTTTGCAAAAGCGTTTGGATTGGGCTCGCAATTCCATTCGAAATATAAAGGGAATTGAAGAAAGATATTATCAGGATAAGTTATGAGTTGTGAGTTGTGAGTTGTTGGACAAACTCATAACTCACAACTCATAACTTTTTTTACTTTTTGATAAAAAGAATCAATCCCAAAATACTAACGACCAAGATAGAAAGTGCCGCCAAAACCATTGTCAGGTCGCGGATATTTTTCCCGGCCCAGTCCATAAATAAATATTTGTGCAAAATGGCAAAAGAATAGCCTTCTGCAATATCCGAATTGTTAATTTTTGCAGCCAGTCGGGAAGTGACTGTTTCTATAAAATAAGTTGTTTTTTCGGGCGTATCATAAGCCAGTTTGATAACCGGTAAACGCTTGTTGACAAAACCATATTCCCGATTTTCAAAATTCGTAATCACTTTGGACTCTAACAATTTTACATTTTCTAATGAAACTTCCGATTCTTCCGGGATTTCCGGAGACATCATCTCGCAACAAGGTGCTTTTGGCGCGCCATCGGTAAAATAATAGGCTAAAAATTCAGCGTATTGTAAATCAAGATTTGGTGTGATTTTATTCGTTGCCGCATTGATATAAACAACTTCTGTATTTGGTGTCTCTTTTTTATTCCATTTCGAATTGCCGTCGAATCTCGGCTTTTTGAATTTGCTTTTGGATTGTTTCTCCAGCTCACAACGGTAATAAATGCTGTCGTTGAAGCTGATGATACTTTGATTTTGAAAACGATTCCAGTCCAGATTCAGTTTGTTATTGGCTAAAGGAATATCGCCGGCATTAAAAGTAGGCTCGTATACCATTTGGTCTAAGGTATAAGGATCCCATTTGGTGGTGGCATGATAAGCTCCGCTAAAAGCAAAAGTCAGCGTGAATACCGAAACCCAGATTCCAATTTGGCGGTGGTATTTTCGGATGCCATTTTTCGACTCTACGCTGTCGGATTTTTTAAATTGTTTCCACAAAAAGCCATAAATCACGATGCCACTAATGGCTGAAAGCCCAATGATGGACAACAAGAAAATCATCGTAATGATACGAATACTGTTGTTGCTGATAGCATCAAGAAACGACCAGTTGTGGAAAACATCGAAAAACCAGATAAAGAATTGTCGGGATGCAGGATTGAATGTCGCTAATTTACTTGACGAGGTTTCAACATAAACCTCCATCGTATCCGGGCGATCCAGAGTGATTTTATAAACCGGCAAATAACGATTGACATATTTGTACTGATGGTCAAATTCGGTGATGAGTTCGCTTTTTTTCAGGCTGCTTTTTTGATCGTCCAGAAAATAGCGGGAAAGCCATTCGGCATAGATTGCGTCTCCGTTTTTTAATTCTTTTCCATTTGAAGCATCAAAATACAATAAATCTCCGATGTTATTTTTGACCTGATAAAAAGTGTGGTTGTTAAACGACACCATTCGGAAATTCTTGAATTGTTTGATGTCGTTTTTTGCTAAAACGTCCTGAATAGAAAGCGAAATTGGCTCCGGATGAATAAGCGTTGTTTCCAGTTTGTCATGCGCTATTTCGGGTTTGAAAAAATGCGCCATAAACGGATGCATCAAGCCCGAAAGCGTCCAGAAAATAACCGGAATAAGTGTGATAATCCCAATGGTACGATGCCATCGGTACATGTGTTGTTTGATTTTTTTAACGAATTTAGAATCTTTCTTTTTGTTGTTTTTCTTGCTCATTGTAGCATTTTTTTACTATTAAGGAATTAAGGAAATTTAGTTTTAGGGCTTAATAAACCTAATCTCTTAATGGTTTTATTTTATGTTGTTGTACTTATTTTTTCAGCGAAAAATGATATTGAATCCCAAAAACGAATGTTCTTGGTGCAGCAGCAGTATAAGTTGGTACAGCACCACTAGTATTGGTTCGCGAAACATTGTAAGCATATAATTTATCGGTAAGATTCATAATGTTTCCGTAAAATTCAAATGCTTTCCATTGGTAGCCTACACGGGCATTGAATAAATCATATCCGGCATATTTAACGGTATTGATTTGATTTTGATAATAACTGCCTACATGTTGCCACTCGATTGCAGCTCTGAATTTAGGCAACCAATTGGGGTAATAACTGATTTCTGAATTTCTGGACCATCTTGGCGCAGCCGGCATTTCTTTTCCGTTTAAGTTTTGTACCGGATCAGAAGGTTTGTTAGAAACTAAGAAATCGATAAAAGTATGTTGAGCATAAGTTCCTCCTAAACGAAAATTGAATTGTTTTGAAGGAGTGTAATTTGCGCCAAATTCAACTCCTTTATGACGGGTTTCACCAGCCGAACGATAATCAGTTGTATTGTCTTCCAGTTTTACGCTTAATAATTCGTTTTTTCCTTCCATGTAGTAAAAAGCATAGTTTAGGTTCAATTTGTTTTCCAACAAATTCAGCCATCCACCCACTTCATAATTTTCAAAAGTTGCCGGTTTTAGATTGTAATAGAACTCCGCTGCAACTCCTGTAGTTCCGCCGGTTCCTGATTTTGGAGTAAAGATGGAAGTGATTCCCGGAGGCGCAAAACCTTGCGAATAGTTTACGTAAAAACCGGCTGTTTCCAATGGATTGTAATTCATTCCGGCTTTAAAAGTCGCTTTGTCATAGATTTTAGTTCCGGTAGAAAGGTCGATTGCATTATTGTAAGTGACTTTCATATTGTCATAACGACCACCTAAGGTAACCACAACTTCATCGATGGGGTTGAAATTAAACTGTGCATAAGCCGCTTTATTGTAAATATCCGCGGTATAATCGCTGATACGAATGTCGGGTCTTTCGGCAAGAATTTCGTAGTGATCAACAGTTGGAGTTGCCGCTTCTGAATTTAATATTGCTTTTAAGTCAACACGGTAAGCCCAATATGTTACCGGCGAATAGTCATATAAAGCACCAGCTACTAATTTAGCATTTAGAAGATCAAATTTTTGAGTGTGTTGTCCCAAAAGGCCGTAGCTTTTAAAGTTGTTTGAATTGATTTCACCCGTTGCTGTGGTCGGATTGCTGGTGGCGCTCCATTTGATTCGGTAGGTTGGATTTTGACCTAATTTATTGTCTCTGAAATAAGCCGTCAGGAAACTGGCTGAATTGTCTTTCCAGTCGTGTTCCAAAGTTAATCTTGTACGCAAAGCATCTGATTTTCGATAGGTAAAATCAGAAGTGCTGTTGTAGGTTCGGTTGTAAAACGAGTCTTCGTTAACCGTTCCGCTCATTTGAGAATAATATTTGCCATACATCGTATTGCTGATTAATCGGGTAGAAGGAGAGATGTTGTAATCCATGCGGGCGTTTAAATTATCTTTATTATAATCGGAGTTTTTCATCCAACTATGGGTTTGTAAACTCGAAATTCCGGCAAGGTGAAAGCCGATTTTTCCAATCGTAGCGCCGCCGGCAGCCTGAATTCTGCGAAAACCAAAGTTGTCTGCCTGAATTCCAAATTTAAATTCAGGATTTAAACCAGGTTTTAAGGAAATAAAATTGACGGCGCCACCTACCGCTTCCGGTCCGTATAAAGAAGAAACAGGTCCTTTAACAACTTCAATACTTTGCAAATTAAACTGGTTGATTTCCAATAAAGCATTGTGGTTAAAAATTCCCATGGGACGTATAGGTAAACCGTCTTCCAGATACAAATAATAGGCATTGGTAGTCATGGGCTGACGAATAGCCATCATGTGTTGTTCGTTGCCTAAATTCACCATCAACACACCAGGCGTTTTGTTTACTATTTCGTAAACAGCTGTGGCTTTGGTTTCGTTGATCGTTTTTGCGTTTAGTTTGCTAATAGCAACCGGAGTTTTTTTTCGTAAAGTAGCGGTACGATTGGCAGTTATAAAAATCTCTGCCAGTTCCTGAGTGCTTGTGGTGTCAACTTGTTTTTTATGTTGCGCAACAGCAAATTGGCTAATCATAAGGAAAGCCAGTAGAATATGTTTCATTTAGAATGGATATAAATTTAAGAATAAGCTCGTTTTCCCCGGAGGATAACCGCGGAAGTTTTCAATTGAAAAATTGAAAAACGATTTTAAAAATTTATATCAAAAAGGACGGCGGTCTGAAAGTAGTCAGTGCTACCGAAGCCGTTTTCTTTTCTAAGGTGTAAAAAAGGGATTTTTCGGAGTAATTTGTCTCCGGAAATTGAAAGTTTTTAGCAATAAAACTATTTTGAATGTAAACCAACTCTACTTTGTTGTCCAAGTTGTTTTGCATTCTTTTTTCGTTGTCGCTGTATTTTTTAAGGCTTTTTTCCAGTTCGCATCGCCCGTTACAGCTGTTGTTGACTAATTTGCGTTGCACACAAATGGTTTTGGCAATTTCGTCCTGATGCAATTTGAATGAGGTATAGACAAAAAAACTACCAAAAGAAGGCAGGAGCAAAAGAATAGAAAGTACTATGCTGAAAAAGGACTTCAAAAAAAGTGTATTTTGTTTCTGACTGCAAAAGTAAGAATAAATATTTTTTTTAGTTTGTTTTTTTCAAGATAATCTGTGGAAATAGTATGCATAAACTTGTCATCCTGACGAAGGAAGGATCTCATTAAGTAATTCGACAATAATATATCAACTATTTCACTTTAACTTTTGGGATTTTGGTTTCAGTGATGGTTGCAATCATTCTCTGGTGCTTGCCCAATGTCATTAAGTTAAGCTTTTGTCGTCACTTCGAGTGATTTTAAATAATAATGCGGTAGCTTTATTATTTAAAATTGTATCGAGAAGTCTTGTTTAAACTAGAGTTCTCGATACTGGCTTACGATTTTCTATCGCAAATTGTAAGCCAACTCGAACAGACGTATCCTTCACTTAATGACATTGGGTGCTTGCCTGCAGCGAGTTTTTAGTTTAATCATAAAGGAAAAATGTAGCGTTTGCAAGCGGTATAATAGTGTTTTTAACCGCGTTACAAACGCTTTGATTTGTTTATTGAAGTAGGTAGGCACTCGTTGAAAACAAGCGCCAGTGGGAGGGCCAGTAAGGTGTTTGTATCGCTCTGTGGGCACTGATTGTAAATCCACGTTTATAAGTTTACCAAACGGTTTTATTTTAAATCAATTCCCCAAATCAATTTAATTAAATATATAATGAGGGCAAATATTATAGTAGAAATCAATTTGTTTTCCGAAATCAGTTTCCAGAATTTTACAATAGTTTTTGTTTTTAAGTCCGCTTTATTATTTGCTGTTATATTATTTGTTTGGGGAGTATTAGAAAAATTAGATGATTGATTTATTTGACCAATTGTAGAGTCATTAATATTATAAACTATGCTTTTTTCTTTGTTAAAATGCCATTTTTCAAACTCCGATAATGATTTTAAATCGATTAGTTTGTCAAAAGATATTTTATCATTTATTTTGAGTGTCCGTGAACTTTTTTGTTCTGATATAATATTTAATGATTTTAAATCAGCCACTAATTCTTCTATTTCAAAGTCAGTTGATTTTCCGCAAGTAGCAAGCTTGTTTTTTTTGAAATCTTCTAAGTATTTTATTTGTTTATCGGTCATCTCTAAATGTTTATATGCGGGTAGGAATTACCATTCCTGATTTTTTTTATTCAAGTAATCTTGCAAACTAATAAAAAGTGCATTTATTTTATTATTCATTCCTGTTGAGACTTCTTTATCGTGCATGAAATTAGCATCTAAATATCTTTTTAAACTATCAAACTTTCTATTTACCTTTTTTTCATTGTTATTGTTTTGTGCATTTAAATTTTTCTTAGCAATTTCATATTGATTTTCTATTGTAAATTCATTCAATAAAGTATATTCGTTAATATTAAAAAACCAATCTGTATTCAAGTAGTTTAACGTCTTTACTTTTTCCGGAAAGGAAATATCAACTTTACATTTGTAATCTTTTATAGAAATAATTAGAGTATGGTCAAAAATAATGTGTGCTGGTAAATAAACAATTCCATTAAATAAATCAGTAAAAGGTTTGTTTGAGTCAATTACAAAGCTTCCTTTTGCAATAATTTTATCTTGAGAACTATGCTGTAACACATCATTTGCAGATTTATAATTTAATGCTATCCAAGCTGAAATTTTAGATTGAATTTCTTCAGCTTTTAAATTATCTACATTAATAATTAAAGTTTTCCCATTAACTTCAGCATTATAAGATTGAGCAAATACAGAAATCTCAAATACAATAAAAAACAAAAGAAAATACTTTTTAATCATTTTTTCAATATTAAGGTTTTAATTTTCAGCTAAAATATAAATAATAGTTTACAAATTATTAGGTTGCTAAAATAATTCGAGAAAAAAAAACGGCTAAAGAGTACTCCTTAGCCGTTTGTGGTATATTTATGTTTTGAACGTTTATCCTAAAAAGGCTTTCAATTCTTCGTAAGTTTTAATTTTAGTGCTTACTTTTTCTTTGTTCAGTACGCTTTCAATTTGTGTTGGAATTGCCAATTGTACGTTTAATACAGCTTCTACAATATCCAAAAACTTAATTGGGTGAGCGGTTTCTAAGAAAACCCCAATAGAATCCGGGAAACGCTCTAATTCTTTTTTCAATCCTAAGTAACCTACCGCTCCGTGTGGCTCGGCAATGTAACCATCGGTGTTGTAGATGCGCTTCATGGCTTCTTTAGTTTCTTCGTCGTTATAGGTATAGGAAGAAAAATCTTTTTGGAATTGCTCTAAATCGTTGTTGTAAAGTTCCTGAATACGGATAAAGTTACTTGGATTTCCTACGTCCATCGCATTCGAAATGGTAGCGATAGACGGTTTTGGGTCATACACACCGTTTACTAAGAATCTTGGAACCGTATCGTTTACATTAGTAGAAGCAACGAAATGTTGTACCGGTAAACCCAGTTTTTTAGCCATGATTCCGGCACAGATATTTCCAAAGTTTCCACTTGGGCAGGAGAACACAATTTCTTTGTTTTGGGATTTCAAAGCTTTGTAAGCAAAGAAGAAATAAAACATTTGTGGCAGCCAGCGCGCAATGTTAATCGAGTTCGCCGAAGTCAGGTTTTTGTGTGCCAAAGTTTCGTCTAAGAAGGCTTTTTTCACCATGTCCTGACAGTCGTCAAAAACGCCATCTACTTCCAGCGCTTTGATGTTTTGTCCCAGCGTAGTTAATTGTCTTTCCTGAATGTCGCTCACTTTTCCGGAAGGATATAAAATCACTACATCCACACCCTGAACACCAAGGAAACCACTGGCAACCGCTCCTCCGGTATCTCCCGAAGTCGCTACTAATACGGTGTTTTTGTTGTCTTTTTTATCTTTGTTAAAATACCCCAAACAACGCGACATGAAGCGGGCGCCCACGTCCTTAAACGCCATTGTAGGTCCGTGGAATAATTCCAAAGAATAGATTCCGTTTTCAACCGGAACAACCGGGAAATCAAAGCATAATGTTTCGGCAATGATTTCTTTTAAAGTTGCTGTTGGGATTTCGTCGCCTACAAATTGTTGGATGGCTTCGAAGGCAATTTCCTCGTGACTTAAATTTTCGATGTTATCAAAAAAAGATTGCGGAAGCGGCGTGATGCTTTCCGGAAAATACAATCCTTTATCGCTTGCTAATCCCTGAATTACGGCTTCCTGAAAAGAAACTTTTGGTGCGTTATGGTTTAAACTGTAATATTTCATTTTTATAGTGATTAGTGAGTAGTGAATGGTGAGTAGTCCATACTAATTACTACTCACTATTCACCATTCACTGAATTATTAAATTACTTTCATTCCGGTGTCGTTCACTTTACACACATGAATTTCATAAGGTAAATTGATTTCGTCGTAAACGGCACACATTCCTTTGGCGATTTTTTCGGCAGTTTCCTTTCCTCTGCTCAAGGCAAAAATAGAAGGGCCTGAACCTGAAATTCCCGAACCTAAAGCGCCGTTTTCGTAAGCCGATTGTTTGATTAAATCAAATCCCGGAATCAATACGCTGCGCAATGGTTCTACGATTTCATCGTGCAAAGAGCGTCCGATTAAGTCGTAATCCTGTGTGTACAATCCCGCTACTAATCCGCCTACATTTCCCCATTGTGTGATGGCACTTTTTAGCGAAACGGTTTGTTTTAATACCGAACGCGCATCGGATGTTTTCAACTCAATTTGAGGATGAATTACGGTGGCGTACAATTCGTTTGGACTGTCAATTTTGATAATATCCAAAGGATTCGAACTTCTTACCAAAGTAAAACCGCCTAAAAGGGCAGGGGCAACGTTATCGGCATGGGCATTTCCCGAAGCCAGTTTTTCGCCCTGCATGGCAAATTTTACCAATTCTTTTCGGCTAAAAGGTTGACCCAATAGTTCATTGGCGCCAAAAACCGCTCCGGCTGAACTGGCTGCCGAACTCCCAATTCCACTTCCGGCCTTGATGTGTTTGTATATTTCGATTTCGAACCCGAAATCAGCGTTCGTTTCTTCTAACATGGCTAATAAAGCAACACCGGCAACGTTTTTCTCTGTTTCCAGTGGCAAGTTAGCGCCTTCGATTTTAGTGATACGAATGCCTTTTTCAGCCGTTTTTCGAATAATCATTTCGTCGCCCACATTGTCTAAACACAATCCCAGCACGTCAAATCCGCAGGAAAGATTGGCAATGGTAGCCGGACAAAATACTTTTACTTCATTCATTTTTTTATAGTTTCTGAGTGGCAAAGTTCCAAAGCGGCATAGTTTCATATTTAAACTTTGAAACTTTGCGACTTAGCATCTTAGTTACTCTTTTTTAAACATTTCCAATTCTGATTACATCAGCAAAAATTCCAGATGCAGTTACCGCAGCACCGGCACCGGCACCTTTGATTAATAAAGGCTGATCTACGTAACGGTCGGTATAGAATAAAACGATGTTGTCTTTTCCTTCCAAATTGTAGAAAGGATGGTCTTTTGGGATGAATTGTAATCCAACATTCGCTTTTCCGTCAACGAATTCGGCTACAAATTTCAATCGGCTGTCTTTTTGATTGGCTTCCGCCAAAATACCTTCAAAGTGACTGTTGTATTCAATTAAAGATTTGAAAAAATCTTCGTTGTTAGTTGTTGCCATGCAGGCAGCCGGTAAGAATGATTTGTTTTCAATATCTTCAATTTCCATTTTGTAACCGCTTTCGCGAATTAAAATCAGGATTTTACGGGCAACGTCAATTCCACTTAAGTCGATTTTTGGATCAGGCTCTGTAAATCCCTGAACACCAGCTTCTTTGACTACATCGTGGAACGAATTGTTTTCGTCAAAATTGTTAAAGATAAAGTTCAGACTTCCTGATAAAACCGCTTGAATTTTGTGTACTTTATCTCCCGAAGCGATTAGGTTTTTCACCGTGTCAATAATTGGTAATCCCGCACCTACATTGGTTTCAAACAAGAAAGGGGCGTTGTATTGACGTGATAATTTTTTCAGTTTTTTGTAATTGTCGTAAGCCGAAGCACAGGCAATTTTGTTACAGGTTACTACACCAACACTTCTTTTTAAGAAACGGTCATAAATAGCCGCAACATCAGCATTGGCAGTGATGTCCACAAAAATAGAGTTACGCAGGTTAAGCGCAGCTACTTTTTCAACGAACAATTCTTTATCGGCTGTTTCACCGTTTTCTAAAGTGTTTTGCCAGTTGTCTAAATCAATTGCGTCATCGTCAAAATGCATTTTTCTGGAGTTAGACAAAGCAATTACACGAACGTTGATTTTTAGATTTTCTTTTAAGAATTTCTTTTGTTGGTGGATTTGTTCGATGAATTTTTCACCTACGTTACCCACACCCATTACAAACAGGTTTAATTGTTTGGTGTTTTCCTCAAAGAAATTTTCGTGCAACGTATTCAATGCTTTTTTAACGTCTCTATCGTTAATTACCGCCGAAATGTTTCTTTCGGAAGCTCCCTGAGCAATCGCACGGATGTTTACGTTATTTTTACCTAAAGTACTAAACATTCTTCCGCTTAGTCCCTGGTGATTTTTCATGTTTTCGCCTACTAAGGCAATGATGCAAAGGTTTTTTTCTACAATGCATGGATCGATTTTGTTTTGGGCAATTTCGATTTCAAAAGCTTTGTTGATAGCGTTTTCAGCTACTTCTGCATCCGAATTTAAAATTCCGATACAAATAGAATGTTCAGATGAAGCCTGAGTAATGAAAATAACATTGATGCTTTCCTGAGATAAAACCTCGAAAAGTCTTTTGGATGATCCTGAAACTCCAATCATTCCCGGACCTTCAAGAGTTATCAAAGTAATATTATCAATATGACTGATTCCTCTTACCGGAGTTCCGTTTGAAACAGATTCACTTGAAATATAAGTTCCTTCCGCATCCGGTTCAAATGTATTTTTGATGTGAATTGGAATATTTTTTCTTAAAACCGGTTGGATTGTTGGCGGATATAAAACTTTGGCACCAAAATGTGACAATTCCATTGCTTCCTGATAAGAAATAGAGGCAATCGGTTGGGCTTGTTTTACAATTTTAGGATTAGCGGTAAACATTCCGTTTACATCAGTCCAGATTTCCAACTCAGCTGCATTTAAAGCTCCGGCAATAATCGCCGCAGTATAATCGGAACCACCACGACCTAAAGTGGTGTTGATTTCGTCTAACGAACAAGCGATGAATCCCGGCATTATTACTACCTGAGAATCATTAGCACTAAAAAATGCAGTAGTTAGTAAGTTAGTTACTTCAAAATTTACGGCAGCTTTTCCGTAATTGTTGTTAGTTTTAATCAACTCACGGCTGTCTTTGTAGCTGCTGTTTTTTAGGTTTTGTTTTAAGGCTTCGGCAATGATATAGGATGAAAGTAATTCGCCAAAACTTAAAATAGTATCTGAGGTTCTTGCTGATAATTCGCCTAAAAGGAAACAACCATCCAAAATAGTTTCCAGGTGGTTGATGATTCTTTTAATGTGACTTAAAGAACTGCTTTGTTCGCTAACCGGAATTAATTCTTTTAAAGCATCTAAGTGTTTTTTCTCAATTTCGGCAACGATATCTTTATAAGTTTCGTCGTTAGCGGCAGCTTTAGAAGCGGCTAATTGCAATAAATCGGTTACTTTGCTTAATGCTGAAACGACTACTACTAATTTGTCTTTTTTGGCTTTGTTCAGAACGATATCCAGAACTAATTTTATATTTTTTGCATTGGCAACCGAAGTTCCGCCAAATTTTAATACTTTCATTTTGTTTATTTTATTTTAAAAATGCAATATTTTATATACACCCAATACCTTTCTTCTAATAAAAAAGTATGTATGAATTCAGGATTATATGTAATAGATAAATACCCCTAAGGGGTAGTAGTAGTGGTAACAGAAATGGCAACCCCAACTGGAGTTGAAATCGAAGATTGATATGTAGTTCTGTTGTTTTTCATAAGAGTTCCCAAAAATACAGTTTTTTATAAAAAACCAAAAGCTTTATGAGGTTTTTGTGAATAATTTTTTAAAAAAGCAAATATATGTCTTTACGCTCTTTAATTGAAACGAATTGTTTTTAATTTTTTTGAAAAAAAATGCTTTTTTGAAAAAAAATAATAAAGCGGCGTGAAACTTTCTGTAGCCGGGTTTGGAGCCTTTTTGCGATTTTTATGTGTTTTGACCGGTGTGAAAAGTCAGAATTGTATTTTGGTTGCTCGGAATCCGGGGAGGGGGAAAGAACCGGTATGAGACAAAAAAAGCAGGGAATGAATGATTAATTTTTAAAATATCTTTAACATGAAATAAAAAAAAGTATTTTTGCTTTCTAAAAAAATTAGTTAAAAAATGTCAATAAACAGTATTTTCCAATTTTTAGTACCAAAGGATAAAAAATTCTTTCCTCTTTTTGAAGAAGCTTCCAGTAATTTGATTGAATTAGCTTCTAATTTGCACGAAGCTGTAAATCTTCCTTTAAAAGAAAGAGAAGTGCTTTTCCAAAAAATTGATGAGTTAGAACAAAGGGGAGAAGATATTACACGTCAAACCAATTTAGAGTTGAGTAAAAACTTTATTACTCCTTTTGATCGTGAGGACATTCACTCTTTAGTTACTTCTATTGATAACGTAGCTGACCGTTTACATGGTGCTTCCAGCATTATGCGTTTGTATCAGGTAGATAAGATTACAAAGTCAATTAGAAAACTAACAGAAATTAACTTAGATGCCTGTCAGCATATTGAAATTGCGGTAAAAGAACTGCGTGATTTTAAAAATGCTCATAAAATTAAAGCGGCTTGTGCTAAGATTTCGAAATTGGAAAACAAATCCGATAATGTTTATAATAAAGCTGTTTTTGAAATTTTTGAGAATGAAACAGATGCTAAGAGCATTATTAAATATAAAGAAGTATTGTCTATTCTGGAATCAGCTACGGATAAATGTAAAAGTGTAGCCAGCGTTTTAGAGTCTATTTCGGTTAAACATTCTTAAAATTTAAATTATTCTTTTGAAATAAAAAGGTATGGCTTTACTTATTACGATTATAGTTTTAGCACTTATTTTTGATTACATAAATGGTTTTCATGATGCGGCTAATGCTATTGCAACAGTTGTTGCGACAAAAGTACTGACTCCGTTTCAAGCAGTGGTTTGGGCTGCTTTTTTTAATTTTTTAGCTTACTGGGTTTTTGGTTTTGGAGTAGCAGATACCGTGGCAAAGACAGCGCATACGATTGATATTAATTTAGTCGTTATTTTAGCGGGTGTAATTGCGGCTATTTGCTGGAATTTATTAACCTGGTGGTTAGGAATTCCATCGAGTTCTTCTCATACATTAATCGGTGGATTTGCCGGTGCAGCTGTAGCTCACGCTATTTATATGCACGGTTTTTCAGATTATACAGTGGTTGAAGACGGGGTAACTATTACCAGACATTGGTATAATATTGTAAACTGGTACGATCCCGGAAAACCAGGCGGATTGCCAACAGGAGTAATAATCATTATTGTTTTTATTGTTTTGGCGCCATTAGTAGGAGCGATTGCTTCTTATTTAATTTCGATTTGGTTATTACATTCAGCAGGAAAAAGTATTTATCCTAAGATTTTTACAGCCGCTTTGATGGTTTTAACCGTTTGGTTTGTTGCTCACATGGTAGAGACTGAAATAGAAAAACCAAGATTTGAATCTCATTTTTGGAGTGTGGCTTTAGAACCTCATAATATCAAATGGTTTTTGGTTGGTTTTATTGTGTTATCGGTAAGTACTTTTTGTTTGTTTTTTAGTAGTTTAAACTATAATCAATCGGAGTCAATTCTTAAAAAAATGCAATTGCTTTCTTCTGCGGCTTTCAGTTTAGGGCATGGAGGGAATGATTCTCAAAAAGTAATGGGGATTATTGCTGCAGCAGTAATTGTTTACATTAATAAAGAAGGCGTTGTTTTGGAAGATATGCCAAGCTGGTTGCAGGTGGCTTTACCAGATGGAGATGCACCGGGAATTATGCCGGAATGGATTCCGTTAGCCTGTTATTCAGCAATTGCAGCAGGAACTTTAAGTGGTGGTTGGAAAATTGTAAAAACAATGGGTTCTAAGATTACTAAAGTAACTTCTTTTGAAGGGGTTGCGGCTGAAACTGCCGGAGCTTTGACTTTGTATTTTACTGAGCACTTAAAAATTCCGGTAAGTACTACGCATACCATTACAGGTTCTATTATTGGTGTTGGGTTAACTAAACGTGTTTCGGCGGTTCGCTGGGGAGTAACGGTGAGTTTAATCTGGGCCTGGATTTTAACAATTCCTATCTCGGCACTTTTAGCTGCTATTTGTTATTATCTGTTGAAAATTTTCCTGTAAAATAAAATCTAAAAGCCATTCGTCTGAATGGCTTTTGTTTTTTTATCTAAAATTAGTCTGATGTTGTGTTTGATATTGAGCGTGATTTGCAGTGTTTCGGTAGGTGTGATTTTTAAAATTGCCCGAAATAAGGAAACCAATGCGAAGCAGATTGTGTTGTTTAATTATGTTTTTGCGTTACTACTTTGTGTTGTTGTTTTTTCTCCTGATTTAAAAGCAGTAAATACCCAAATTCCGATTTTTCTTTATCTCGGCTTAGGGATTTTGTTGCCCGTGGTTTTTATGTTTTTGATTGCTTCAATTAAAAATATTGGAATTGTAAAAACCGATGCGGCTCAAAGATTGTCTTTGTTTGTGTCTATTTTGGCAGCCTGGTTGCTTTTTGGGGAACAGTTTGTGTTGGTAAAGCTTATCGGAATCGGAATTGGTTTTGCGGCTTTATTTTGTGTTTTGAATAAAACATCCGATAATCAAAACAGAGCTTTAAAATATCCGGTTTTGGTTTTTTTAGGCTTTGGTTTAATTGATGTTTTATTCAAAAAAGTAGCGGCTTTTGCAGCGATTCCTTATACTACTTCGTTATTTTTGATTTTTGGAATTGCGTTGTTTTTAATGTTTGCAGTGGTGTTGTATGAAAAACTGCGATTAGGAATTGGTTTTGAAGCTAAAAATTTGCTTTTTGGTTTCTTTGTTGGTTGCTTTAACTTTGGGAATATATTGTTTTATTTAAAAGCACATCAAATATATTCCTCTCATCCATCCACTGTTTTTGCAGGGATGAATATGGGAGTAATTTTGTTGGGAAGTTTGGTAGGAGTGATTGTTTTTAAAGAAAAATTATCAAAGCTGAATTACTTCGGACTTGTTTTAGCATTATTTTCAATTGCTTTTATAGTTCTTTCGGCTTAGCATTAGATTCTAATTTAAAGTTTTTTTCAATTGCTTTAATCATTTCTCCGGCAATATCTTTGTGAGTTGCTGTTTCGATTCCTTCCAGTCCCGGGGAGGAATTTACTTCTAATAACAAAGGGCCTTTTGAAGAGCGAATAATATCCACACCGGCTACTTTTAAATCCATCGCTTTGGCGGCTTTAATAGCGATTTTCTTTTCTTCAGAAGTAGCTTTAATTACCGAAGCAGTTCCGCCAAGATGAATATTGGCTCTGAATTCTCCCGGCATGGCTTCACGCTGAATAGAAGCAACGACTTTTCCGTCGATTACAAAACAGCGAATGTCTTTTCCGTTTGCCTCTTTGATGAATTCCTGAACCAGAATGTTGGCATTTAAACTTTTAAAAGCGTTGATAACACTTTCGGCGGCTTTTTTGGTTTCGGCTAAAACGACTCCTTTTCCCTGAGTTCCTTCCAGTAATTTGATGATTAGCGGAGAACCGCCTACCATCTTTATCAAATCGTCGGTGTCCAGCGGAGAATTGGCAAATCCGGTGGTTGGGATTCCGATTCCGCTTTGTAGTAATAATTGCAGGGAAAAAAGTTTATCTCTGGATTGGGTAATGGCGGTTGATGAATTTAAGCAAAAGACATTCAGTGCTTCAAATTGACGCGTTAAGGAACAGCCGTAAAAAGTTATGCTTGGACGAATTCTGGGGATAATGGCGTCAAATTGATTCAGAATTTTCCCGCCACGATAATGGATTTCCGGTTTTTTAGCGTCAAGCTTGATATAGCATTCTTTGATGTTTAGAAAATGCATTTCGTGACCGCGCATTTCGCCGGCCTCCATAATTCGTTTGTTGCTGTACAATTCAGGATTGCTGGCTAGTAAACCAATACGCAAGCCGCTTGGGGCTTTTTCTGAATTTTTATAAATCTCTTTAAGATTGTCGTTAGTAGGTTGTCCAAGCAAAAATTGTTGTTCCGGATCAACCAGAATCCTTCCGCTCATGGCTTCGCGCCCTAGCAGCATTCGGAATCCCATCGTGTCTCTGTTGGTCAGAGTCATTTCTATTGGCCAACTCGATTCGCCAATTTTTAAATTGGTTTGGATAACAAAGCGCTGTTCGCGAAATCCGCTGGAGCTTTTTACGACTCTTTTGTCGATTAGCGGAGCTTCGCAATGGATAATGGTTTTGGAATTGTTTTGTATTGGGTTAATGTCAAATTTAACCCAGTTAGAATCATTTTTGGTGAACGGAGCAATGTTGATAGCATGCAAGGCAGAAGTTTTAGCTCCTGAATCGACTCTGGCTTTAATGATTGGAATGTCTAATTCTGGAAAAGAACACCATTCTTCGCTACCGACTATTACTTTATTCATTTTGCTTTTTATTGAATTGATGGAATTTTTATAAACGTCAAAAGTAGTTATTTGTTATTGAAATGAAAGGAAATTGTGTTAAAAGAATAAACCCGTTAGGTTATGAAAACGTAACGGGTTTATTAATAAAAAGGATAGCAGTTTGTTATAAATTAGTTGTTTCTCCTGCTTTGTTAATTTTTACACTTAATTCTTGTGAACCGTCTTCTATATCCATAAAAATTTCGTCTCCGGCGGCAATTTTTGAAGTAATGATTTCTTCGGCTAAAGCGTCTTCAACATATTTTTGGATCGCTCTTTTTAGAGGTCTGGCTCCAAATTGTTTGTCGAAACCTTTGTCGGCGATGAAAGCTTTGGCTTTATCAGATAATTTTAAAATGTAGCCTAAATCTGCGATTCGGGCGTATAGTTTTTTCAATTCAATTTCGATAATTAAATCAATATCGTGTTTTTCTAAAGTGTTGAATACAATTACATCGTCAATTCGGTTTAAGAATTCAGGTGCAAAAGTTTTCTTCAAAGCGTTTTCAATGATGCTTTTTGAATTGTCATCAGCCTGAGCTACTTTAGCAGCGGTTCCAAAACCTACTCCCTGACCAAAATCTTTTAATTGTCTGGCTCCTACGTTAGAAGTCATAATGATAATGGTGTTTTTAAAGTCGATTTTTCTACCTAAACTATCTGTTAAGAATCCGTCGTCTAATACTTGTAACAGCATATTAAATACGTCCGGATGTGCTTTTTCGATTTCATCCAAAAGAACAACTGCATACGGTTTTCTGCGAACTTTTTCAGTCAATTGTCCACCTTCTTCGTATCCTACGTATCCCGGAGGTGCTCCAATTAAACGAGAGATAGCAAATTTCTCCATGTATTCACTCATGTCAATTCGAACCAAAGCATCTTCAGAATCGAATAATTCTTTGGCTAAAACTTTGGCTAATTGCGTTTTACCAACTCCTGTTTGACCTAAGAAAATAAACGAACCAATTGGACGATTAGGATCTTTTAATCCGGCACGGTTTCTTTGAATAGAACGGGCAATTTTGATTACGGCTTCTTTTTGACCAATAACTTTACTTTCGATAAGTTCCGGTAATTTAGCTAATTTATTGCTTTCTGTTTGTGCAATACGATTTACCGGAATTCCGGTCATCATCGAAACGACATCGGCAACATTGTCTTCAGTTACCTGAATTCGGTTGCTTTTTGCATCTTCTTCCCATTGTTCCTGAGCGATAGCTAAATCTTTTTCAAGACGTTTTTCGTCATCACGTAGTTTAGCGGCCTCCTCGTATTTTTGTTTCTTAACAACAGCATTTTTTAATTCTCTGATGTCTTCCAATTGACGTTCTAAGTCTAATATTTTCTTAGGAACTTCAATGTTGGTAATGTGTACGCGAGAACCTGCCTCATCCATTGCATCAATAGCTTTGTCTGGTAAAAAACGCTCCGACATGTATCGGTTAGTTAATTTAACACAGGCCTCAATTGCTTCGGGTGTATAGGTTACATTGTGGTGATCCTCATATTTGTTTTTAACATTGTTCAAAATAGTAATTGTTTCTTCTACAGAAGTAGGTTCCACAATAATTTTTTGAAAACGTCTTTCTAAAGCGCCGTCTTTTTCAATGTATTGTCTGTACTCGTCCAAAGTGGTAGCTCCAATGCATTGGATTTCACCTCTGGCTAAGGCAGGTTTGAACATATTAGAAGCGTCTAAAGAGCCTGTAGCTCCGCCTGCTCCTACAATGGTGTGAATTTCGTCAATGAAAAGAATGATGTCGTCATTTTTTTCTAATTCGTTCATCACGGCTTTCATGCGTTCTTCAAACTGTCCTCGGTATTTGGTTCCGGCAACTAAACTTGCCAGATCTAAAGTAACTACACGCTTGTTAAAAAGAATCCTGGAAACTTTTTTTTGGATAATGCGCAAAGCTAAACCTTCGGCAATAGCTGATTTACCCACTCCTGGTTCTCCTATTAATAAAGGATTGTTTTTTTTGCGACGGCTCAAAATTTGGCAAACGCGTTCAATTTCTTTTTCGCGTCCCACCACAGGATCCAGTTTTCCTTCTTCGGCCATTTCGGTCAAATCTCTACCAAAATTGTCTAAAACAGGGGTTTTAGATTTTTTATTGGACTTATTAGCAGGGTTGTTGAAATTGCCTTCTTTGAGACTGTCATCTTGTCCTAAATCGTCATTATAAGAGTCTGTTGCTCTTGGTAAGTTTTCTAAGAATTCTTCTTCGTTTGGTGTCATATTCAAATATTGTTCTTTGGCTACGTCATAATCTATTTTTAGTTTATTGAGTAGCTTGGTTGTTGGGTCATTTTCGTTTCTTAAAATACATAGTAACAGGTGTGCTGTGCTTACTGAAGGGCTTTGGAAAACCTTAGCCTCCAGAAAGGTTGTTTTTAAAGCACGCTCCGCCTGGCGGGTCAAATGCAGGTTTTTCTTTTCTAAATTACTATCTATTCCGGGGATTGCAGGGCTTAGGATTTCTACCTTTCTGCGTAAATGATCCAGGTCTATAGATAAGTTGTTTAATATCTGTATTGCTTTACCATTACCATCTCTAAGGATACCAAGCATCAAGTGTTCTGTCCCAATGAAGTCATGACCTAGTCGTAAAGCTTCTTCTTTACTGTAGGTAATAACATCTTTTACTCTTGGTGAAAAATTGTCATCCATAATATTTATTTCTAGTATTGTAAATTTAGTGAATTGTTAATTGAAAAACAAAAACCATACCTAAGTACTTATGTCAGCTAATTGACGAAAAAAATGAGAAAAATGCTTGTTTTTTTCTTTAAAATAGTAAACAAAAGTGGAGCTTTGTTTGTTAATAAATCTTTGAAATTAGTACGAGGAAAAGCTTTTAAAAATTTCAAAAATCCGTATATTGGCACGTTTTGAAACGAAAATAATTAATTAATATAACAACTTATGTCTGAAGGAGAAAAGTTAATTCCTATTAACATAGAAGATGAAATGAAATCAGCTTACATTGATTATTCAATGTCGGTAATTGTATCCAGAGCGCTTCCTGATGTTAGAGATGGTTTGAAGCCGGTACATCGAAGAGTACTTTATGGGATGTATGATTTAGGAGTAACTTCAAGATCTGCTCATAAAAAATCAGCAAGAATTGTTGGGGAAGTTTTAGGAAAGTATCACCCTCACGGAGATACTTCGGTATATGACACGATGGTGCGTATGGCGCAGGAGTGGAGTATGCGTTATTTATTAGTTGATGGTCAGGGTAACTTTGGTTCTGTTGACGGTGATAGTCCGGCTGCAATGCGTTATACCGAGGCCAGAATGAAAAAGATTTCAGAAGAAATCCTGGCTGATATCGAAAAAGAAACTGTTGATTTTCAGCTGAATTTTGATGATACATTATATGAGCCAAAAGTAATGCCTACACGTGTTCCTACTTTATTAGTAAATGGAGCTACAGGAATTGCAGTAGGTATGGCAACTAATATGCCACCTCATAACCTTACTGAAGTTGTAAACGGAACCTTGGCTTATATCGATAACAATGAAATTGAAATCGATGAGTTAATGACACATATTAAAGCTCCTGATTTCCCAACCGGAGGTGTAATCTATGGTTATGAGGGAGTTCGTGAAGCTTTTAAAACAGGTAGAGGGCGTGTGGTAATGCGTGCTAAAGTTGTTTTTGAAGAAGTTGACGGAAGAGAGTGTATTGTAGTAACTGAAATTCCTTATCAGGTTAACAAAGCAGATATGATTAAACGTACTGCTGATTTAGTTAACGAGAAAAAGATTGAAGGTATTGTTAATATTCGTGACGAATCGGATAGAAATGGTATGCGTATCGTTTATATTTTGAAACGTGATGCTACGCCAAATGTAGTTTTGAATACCTTATTTAAGTTTACACAATTACAATCTTCTTTCAGTGTAAACAATATTGCTTTGGTAAAAGGACGTCCGCAAATGTTGAATCTGAAAGATTTGATTCATTATTTCGTAGAGCACCGTCACGATGTGGTAATTCGCCGAACACAATTTGAATTACGTAAAGCCGAAGAAAGAGCACATATTTTAGAAGGTTTGATTATTGCTTCGGATAATATTGACGAAGTAATTGCATTAATCAGAGGTTCGAAAAATACCGAAGAAGCCCGTGAAAAATTAATCGAAAGATTTAAATTGACCGATATTCAGGCTCGTGCGATTGTGGAGATGCGTTTGCGTCAGTTAACAGGTCTGGAGCAGGATAAATTACGAGCTGAGTATGAAGAGTTGATGAAGTTAATTGATCACCTGAAAGCTTTATTAGCCGACGTAAATTTAAGAACCGATTTAATTAAAGAAGAATTAATCGAAATCCGTGATAAATACGGTGATGAGCGTCGTTCTTCTATTGAATATTCAGGCGGAGATGTAAGTATCGAAGATTTGATTGCCGATGAAAATGTGGTAATTACTATTTCTCATGCGGGATACATTAAACGTACGAATTTATCGGAGTACAAAACGCAAAACAGAGGTGGTGTTGGTCAAAAAAGTGCCGGAACCAGAGATCAGGATTTCTTAGAGCACATGTTTGTGGCAACGAATCACCAATATATGATGTTCTTTACTCAAAAAGGAAAATGTTTCTGGATGCGTGTTTATGAAATTCCGGAAGGAACTAAAACTGCTAAGGGTAGAGCAATCCAGAATTTGATTAACATCGAAAGTGACGATAAGGTAAAAGCATTTATTTGTACTCAGGATTTAAAAGATCAGGATTATATTAAGACCCACAATTTAGTAATGGTGACTAAGCAAGGTCAGGTTAAGAAAACTTCTTTAGAGAAATATTCTAAACCAAGAGCTAATGGAGTTGCTGCAATTACTATTAAAGAAGGTGATGAATTAATAGGTGCTGAATTAACAAACGGAGAAAGCCAAATTATCATCGCTGTTAAATCTGGTAAGTTAGTTCGTTTTGAAGAAACTAAAACCCGTCCGATGGGAAGAACTGCTTCCGGAGTACGCGGAATTAGCTTAAAAGATGAATCGGATGAGGTAATTGGTATGGTTACTGTGGATAAAGATGCGATAAGCGATTCTCAAATTTTGGTAGTTACAGAAAATGGATACGGTAAACGTACCAAATTAGTTGAAGATGATGGTGTAGATGTTTACAGAATCACAAACCGTGGAGGAAAAGGTGTTAAAACACTTAATATTACCGAAAAAACAGGAAGTTTGATTTCGATTTCTGCGGTTACCGATGCTGATGATTTGATGATTATCAATAAATCCGGATTGACGATCAGAATGGCAATTGAAGATTTAAGAGTGATGGGACGTGCTACTCAGGGGGTTAAATTAATTAACCTGAAAGGAAACGATTCTATCGCGGCAGTTGCTAAAGTTATGAAAGACGATGAGGAAGAAGTGGTTGTAGATGAAGAAGGTAATGTGGTTCAAGGGGAATCTATCGAAAGAGTGAAACCTGTTTTAGAGGTTTTAGAAGATGACGGCTCAACTGAAGACGAAGACGACGAAGAGGAAGATGAGGCTCCTGATGATGAAGCTGATGATTCCGATGACGACGATGAAGTATAAATTTAGAATCAAAATAAAAATTATAAATATTAAAAAGGAACAATTATGAATAGTAAGTTTATAATGTTATCATCGGCTTTATTATTATCTGTGGCAACTTTTGCACAGAAAAAAGAATTAAGAGCGGCAGATAAAGCAGCGAAAGCAGGTGATATGAAAGAAGTTTTAGCTGTTTTAAAAGCGGCTGAACCGGTAATAGCTAATGCTTCTGAAGAAGAAAAAGCACAGGCTCTTTTCTTGAAAGGAAATGCCTATATGGATTTTGTGGAGAAAAAAGTAGATACTGATGCTAATATGAAATTAGCGGCAGATACTTATAAAGAATTGATTGCTAACGAAAAAGCTTCCGGAAAAGCGAAGTATTCTGCTCAGGCAGCTACCTCAATTGCCCGAATCAAAGGTTTGTTGATTAATAGCGGAGTAGAGGCAACTAAGGCTAATAATAATATGGAAGGGGCTCAAAAATTATACGAAGCTTATTTGCTAGATAGAAATGATACAATCAATCTTTATTATGCGGCTTCTACTTATGTAAGTGCTAAAGATTATGATAAAGCAATGGAATTGTATTCGGAGCTAAAAAAACTAAATTATTCAGGAAAAGGGACTGAATATTTAGCGGTAAGTAAAGTTAACGGACAGGAAGTAGGTTTTGTTTCTGCTGCTGAAAGAGACAGAGCGGTTAAATTAGGAACTCATGAAAAGCCAAGAACTGAAGAGATCCCTTCAAAAAGAGGTGAAATCTACAAAAATATGGCTTTGATTTTGGTTGATAAAGGACAAATTGCTGAGGCTAAAAAAGCAGTAGCTGATGCTGTAAAAGCAAATCCGGATGATTCATCTTTAAAATTGACTGAAGCAAATTTGTACTTGCAAACCAAAGATTTTGATAAGTACAAAGAAATTATTACCGAAGTTTTGGCTAAAAATCCAAATGATGCAGGATTAGTTTATAATTTAGGAGTTATCGCTTCGAATAATAACAGTAATGAAGAAGCTGAGAAGTATTATAAAAGAGCGATTGAATTAAAACCCGATTATATCAACGCTTACATCAATTTAGCGGTTTTGAAATTACAAAACGAAAAACCACTTATTGAAGAGATGAATAAATTAGGTACTTCTGATAAAGAAATGAAACGTTACGATGTTTTGAAAAAGAAAAGAGAAGACCTGTTTAGAAGTACTTTACCTTATTTGAAAAAAGCATACGAGTTGGATCCGGAGAATCAGGATATAGCTAAAACACTTTCAGGAGTGTATGGAGCTTTAGAAATGACAGCAGAAAAAAATGCTATCAAAGCTAAAATGAAAAAATAAGTTGTTGTAAAACAACATCCAAAGCCATCTTTGATTATGAACATGCCCCAAAAAGTTAGACACTATTTGAGGCATTTTTTATGGAAAGAAAAGTAAAGTATGATTATGCATTTAAATTAGAATGCGTAGAATTAGTTTTAAAGAAACATTATACGGATGGATATGTTTCAAAATTGAAGCAGATTCCGAGATGGAATATTCGTAAATGGGTCAGTTTTTACAAGACTTATGGCGAAATAGGTTTATTGCCACGAATGAATCAAAGTTATTCCTCTGAATTTAAATTAAAAGTGGTTACAGCTATAGAAAAAGAATCTCTTTCATTATTAAGAGCTAGTGTTAGGTTTAATATTCCTGATATTTCCATTGTTTTAAAATGGAAAAAAGATTTTGCTAACTTTGGAATAAAAGGCTTAGAACCAAAACAAAAAGGCAGACCAATTTCTATGAGTGATAAACGTAAAAAAAGCAAACCAAACAAACCTTTAACAAGAGAAGAAGAACTTTTAAAAGAAAACGAAAGACTTCGTTGTGAGAATGAATTGCTAAAAAAGTTACAAGCCTTAATTCAAGCCAGGAGAAATCCCAAGCCATAATAGAGTTAAGGCATAAATTTGATTTAGAATTGCTTCTAGATCTAACAAATATGGCACGAAGTAGTTTTTATTATCATCAAAAACAAAGCCGATTACCTGATAAATATAAAAAGATTAAAGAGTTGATTAAAACTATTTATCAACGACATAAAGGACGTTATGGTTATAGACGAATAACCGATGAACTTCAAAACAAAGGAATCGTTATCAATCATAAAACCGTTTTAAGATTGATGAAACTATTGGGG